>NZ_FQTQ01000068.1 GCF_900128525.1 methanotrophic endosymbiont of Bathymodiolus puteoserpentis (Logatchev) | reverse complement strand
AATAAAGTTTATGAGTTGCATCATTATAATTCTTAAATTGAACTTGCCTAAATTAATTTGTGCTCATTCCTAAGCAAGATGCACTGCTTATAACTATCTTGGATTGTGCTACTATGATTCACCAAGCACGACGGATCAGGCACTTTAGTCGTTTCTTTTTTTAACTTCACTGCCAGTTTATACAAAGAATGCAAGTCAATCCAAACCCACTCAGGAATAGGCAGGCTCATAATATACTGACTAACAATAATACTTGTTAACCCCTTAATCACTCGCTGAATAGCTAACGCAACATCCTTACCTTGAAACCAGCCTATCTCTCGACGTGTCTGCTCTTTTACAATCGTCCAATAGCCAATCGACAGCTCCCGCTCAATAGCAGCTAAAATCATATAAATTTTGTGCTCATTCGCGCTTTTCGGAAACCCTGTTTTCGTTAAACGCGAACGTAAATCCTCCTCTACAGCAAGATAACAAGGGCGCAGTAACTCCAGATAATCAAGCCGCTGCTGTGCTGTCATAAGCAATTTATTACTCTCTTGCATAAAATCATACAAAAGACGCGTCGATAGTGAGAGATTAGCTCTTGGGAGTTCATCTATCCACTGTTTCAACGCCACTTCTGTATACAATTCTAAGCGGACTGGATCTTCCTGTTGCGCAGGGATGACCAGAAAAAAAGAGTTTCTCACATATTCCTCATTTAATTATTTGCACAAAAAAGCTTGTCACCGCCCCTTTCGCTGCATCATTCCTTTTGAAGGATTATAGCCAATAATAGCAAGGAGAAAAAATAACACAAATGCGACCGCTGTATAACAAAAGGCCATTTGATTAAATTGCCCATACAAGGCAAACCTTAAAAATTCGACTGCTTGGGAAAAAGGATTATATTCCGCTAATTTATATAGCCACTCACTAGATTCTTGTAATTTCCATAAAGGATACAGTGCAGTGGACATAAAAAACATCGGAAAGATAACAAAATTCATTACCCCCGCAAAATTTTCTAATTGTTTAATAAATGACGATAACAACAAACCCAAAGCACCTAACATTAATCCTGTCAACAATAAGGCAGGCAACAGCCATAAATAGCCCTCTAAAGGCGCTTGTATTTCATAAAACCAGGCAACACCAAGGAACACATAAACCTGTAAAATTGAAACAAAAACACCTGCTAATAATTTAGATGCCAACAGAAACCAGCGCGGTAAAGGACTGACTAATAAGATACGCATACTGCCCATCTCACGATCATAAACCATTGACAATGAGCTTTGCATACCATTAAATAACTGGATCATGCCAATTAATCCAGGGGTAATATAGACTTCATACAAAATATAAGTTTCATAGGGAGGAATAATAGCAATGCCTAAAGCGGCTCTAAAGCCGGCAGCAAAAACAAATAGCCACACCAAAGGTCTGACTAAAGCCGACAAAAAACGCTCCTTTTGCTTTACAAAACGCAATAACTCACGGAAAACTATCCCCCACAATGCATACCAGTAATGAAAAATACGCATTAGCTTTTACCTTGAGTTAAGTTAAAAAATGCATCATTAAGATTATCAACCCCTGCCTTACACATAATATCTTCCCTTGTCCCTTGAGCCTGTAGTCGCCCCTGATGAATAACGACCAATTTATCAGTGCTATATACTTCATCCAAAAGATGCGTTGCCCAAAGTACCGCTAAATCAGTTTCTTGCACTAATTGATGCACATGCTGCACTATTGATTCTCTACTCGGCACATCCAAGCCCACAGTAGGCTCATCTAACAATAAGACACTTGGCTTATGCAATAAAGCCCGAGCAATTTCCACTCGCCGTCTATGGCCGCCATTTAACTGACGCACTAATTCAGCCCGACGCTCATACATGCCTAGCCGCTCTAATTGCTCTTGAATATTCGCATTAGCTTTTTTTCTCCCTATGCCTTGCAAAGCCGCGTGATAGCGCAAATTTTGCTGCACAGTCAAATCCAAATCTAAGGTCGTTTGCTGAAACACCACACCCAGCTTCCCCAACGCTTTTAATGGCTTTTTTTTGATATTAAAGCCGGCTAAATTAATCTCACCTTGTCTGTAAGCATATAACCGAGTGATCAACGAAAATAAAGTACTTTTCCCTGCCCCATTCGGGCCTAACAAAATACAGCATTGCCCCCTTTTAACCTGAAAACTCAAGTCATGCAAAACTTGCTTTTTACCGTAAGCAAAACTTAAGTTCACTACCTCTAATGCAATATCACTCATGGCTTTACGGCAACTCCCCACGGGTAACGCCCGACTGCGATAGATTTGATAACCTTGTGTTCTTGCAAATCAATAATAGAAATATCATGACTAGCGCCATTAGTGGTATATAAACGCTCTTGTGCTGGAGAAAATGCCAAGTTCCAAACACGAGCACCAACTAATAAGTATTTTTCCACTTCAAAAGTTTGCGCATTAACGACAGCAACGCGATTAGCAGGTCCTAAAGCAACATAGCCCCACCGCCTTTTATTATCAATGACCACCCCCACGGGTTGAATCTTCTCTTGCCCTAAGCCCGGCACAGAAAAATGCACACGCTGCACAATTTCTTTGCTAACGACATCAATAATCATCAAAGTCCCATCAATTTCTGAAGTTACCCATAGTTGCTGCCCATCAGCTGTAAAACTTAACGCTCTAGGCCGTGGATCAACCAAAGTATTCGCTTTAATCTCATTACTTGCTGCATCAATCCAATGTACCATATTGGTTGTTTCCGAAGCGCTTACCACCCACTTACTATCAGGACTGACTGCAATCCCTTCCGGTTCAACACCAACAGCGACTTGTTGAATCGCCTGTTTACTGGATAAATCAATCACAGTCACCTGGTTATCATCTTCATTAGACACATACATGCGCGTCCCTTGACTATCAATAGCAAATGTTTCTGGATCTTCACCAGATGGCAATTTACCTTTAACCTGCAAAGTATTGGCATCCACCTCAATTACCGCATCATCATCGCTCGTTGCTATATATAAAGTCTGCTGATCCTTACTTAGCGCGATACCGCGCGGCCTTTGCCCTACATTAACCGTCTTCAGCAATTTTCCTGCAATAGGGTCAACGACTGCAATGGCATTATCTTTTTCTAGCGTAACAAATACGGTTTCTGCGGTTGCAAACGAAGTAGACAGCAACAAACTACTGAGTAAAATAACTTTAATTTTCATACTAATTCCTAGTTATTGGCATTGCGTTTCAAGTCGATCATAGCCTAAAGTATCGAGTTCACTTTTAGGGTGTAAAAAGCCATCTAAAGGCGGCACAGCGACCAATGAAGTTGGTGCAGCCAATAATACAGGCTGGCGTAATTGACCATTCCATGGCCTAAAACTTAGTGGCTTACCTTTATAACCTTGTAATTTAAAGCGCTCACTCAATAAATAAGCTTTTATTAAGCTAGCATCGACTTCTTTAGTACGCGTTACCGCTTCACCAATTGAGCGCACAGCTAAATAAGTAGCATAATCCTCCTCTTCCATACTGCGCCCTGCTAACGCTTTAAACCGATTCTGAATTTGCACCGCTCCCCACTGCTCATGAGTTCGGTGCCAAGCTGTTGCTACTAAACCCTGAGTACCTATCACAGGACGTGGCAACCACGTTCGGTAGCTAATATACTCACCAAACAAACCTTGCTCATCAGCGACCACTAAGACATCATACTCATCAACCTGAGTAAACACTGGAATATCCGACTGCGCAGTACGCCGCGCATCATAACTATGCAACCATTTCTTTTCGGCAATAATTTTCATGCCAAAACGCTTAGCTGAACGCCTTATTGCCTGCGCATAAAGCACATCTTCAGGTGTTGCACCAATAACTAAAAACCAATGACGCCAACGTTTTTTCAACATATATTGCGCTAAGGCATCAGCGCGCATTGCTCGGCTAGGCAAAATATGTAACACATCTTGTAAACACTGAGCCTGTCGAAAAGCATCAGTCCGTGTTGCGACATCAAAAAGCAAAGCCTGATTATTATTGAGCTGCTGAACTTGTACTAGCTGAGCAGCAGGTAAATTAACTATAATTAATCGATACCCTTCTTTTAATAAAGCACTAAATGCCAACTGAACATTTGCGCCTAAAGGCACTATTTCTGGTCTTAAAAAATAGTTCTGCCCCGTAAACTGCCCTGTCGTATTATTATCTTCTATACCTAATAGCGCGCCTTGCAAGCCTTTATCAGCAATAAATGGCTCAAGATTAGACAAGGCAGCGGGGACTTGCTTTTCCTGAGTTAAATAAGCAATTTTTATCTCTTGCTTAGTCCCTGCAAGCCCTTGCCCACTAAATAAGGCAACAAACAACAGCATGGGTAGCAAAAATAAACGTAATAAATTAAATATCATCTCTTTAAATATGAATCAGTACACATAAAAATATAGCCTAGTTATAGTAAAATAGCAGAACTTTCTTGATATTACATTAAGTTCATAAAAATAGTTATTGGTATTCTATATTAATAAACGCTATTATTGTAAATATAGGTTTTATAACGACTCTTTAAAATATGTCCGATAATATTTTTTCTCCGCCCTACAACTAGAGTAAATGCCTAATTTTACAGTACAAATAATAAGCTTTGGTCTTTGATAAAATACAACACAGCTATCGACCACATCATTTCTGATAAAGCAGATTTTACCATTACATGCTAGTAATAAACCTTGATAAGGAGAGGTACTATGGAAATCAATACTTCCAACCTAAATAATACACTTAATATCGAAACGGCTAAAACAGTAGAACCAAGTACTACATCAGCTGTAGCGACAGAAAATAGCCGAACACCGACGCCACCAAGTACTGACACCGTTAGCTTTTCTGCTGCTGCAATAGCACTATCCAGCACTGATAACGAAAGTACTGAAATTGGCCCAGAAACAGATATAGATACGCAGCAACAAATAAATCAGCTACAAAATAATATAGCTCAAGACCCTAGCCAAGCAATTTTTGCTCAAGCGGGAAAAGTAACTGATACAGTAGTTAAAGGCTTGTTAGGATAAGCTTTTATGCCCCGTCTCAATGCTATTTTTATTTATCCCATAAAATCTGTTAGCGGCATTCAGGTTAACGCATGGGACGTTACGGAGACGGGGCTAAAATATGATAGACAATGGATGCTCATTAATGATAAACAACAGTTTTTATCACAGCGTCATGCACCTAAAATGGCACTGATAAAAACCCAAATTAATAATCAGCAACTGATCGTCTCAGCACCTGAGCAAGAAGATTTAATTTTATTCCTAGAACCCGCACAAAGCTCATCAACGGTACTCGCTACAGTTTGGCATGACCAATGCTCTGCACAATTAATCAGCGCTGAAGCAGATCAATGGTTTAGTGATTATTTGCAAATGCCCTGTCGTTTAGTCTATCAAGCCAAAAACAGTATACGCAGCGTAGATCAAAATTATGCTCTCGCCAGTGACCAAACCTCTTTTAGCGATGGCTTTCCCTTTCTAATCACCTCTGAAGCATCCCTTGCTTTGCTTAATCAACAGATGAACTTAAACCTGTCTATGCAACGATTTCGACCTAATTTAGTCATTTCTGGCTGCGCTAGTTACGCGGAAGATACTTGGCGAAAAATTAGTATAGGCCATATCAATTTTCGCTTACCTAAACCTTGCGCACGCTGCTCAATTCCGCAAATCAATCCTGAAACAGCCATAAGCGATAAAGAACCCTTGCGCACTTTATCCCGCACACGAAAATGGCATAACCAAGTCTATTTTGGTCAAAATGCGTTGCATGATCAACAAGGTATTTTGCACGTCAATGACACCTTAATTATTCATAAGACAGGCTCTTCCCAGCCGCCCTTAGAGATAAGATCCTAAAGAAAACCTGCAAGTATATTGCCTGTCATGTCTTCGTCATATCTTCGTCATATCTTCGTCATTTAGATTTTCTATAATCAATTATTTCCAATCAATAGAGAATCTCTAATGAAAAAAATCCATTATTCGATTATTGCTGGCGCATTACTTTGTGTAAATGGCACAGCAACCGCCCAAAACCAGCCCGTTAATGAGGATACCCTGCATAATGCCAACCTTATTTTAAATTGGGCTGAGCAGCACTATGCACCATTTTTTCCAAATAATATCACCGCTTTTCCATCAAATACCAAAACACTAACAGCTGAGCCTGGATGGCTATATCGTTACTACGCTCCAACAGATAACTATGTCGGTATTTTAAATAACGAAGTCTATGTTGCGGGGCACTCTTTTACTGCAAACCCCGAAAAACCACAACATGTCTTTTCAGTACAAGAAGCTTTATCTAAAGTGAGTGATGATGCAAGTCATGCTGATAGCGTTACACAATCTGGAACAAATCTTCCTTACACGGTATTACGCGATGATATTGAAGGGGTAGAAATCAGAAATGGGGGTTATGGTTCAGCAGCAACGGCTCACCCCTCGCAGAGCAATCAATTTTATGCCTTAACTGATCGTGGCCCCAATGCAACTTTTACAGGTGCTGAAGGTAAAGGAAAAATGTTCCCCACACCTGACTATGCGCCACGCATCGGTCTATTTGAACTAAATTCAGCAGGGCAAGTCACTTTAATCAAAGATATCATTCTGAAAGATACCTCAGGTAAGCCGATTACAGGTTTACCAAACCCCAGCGCACTAGGTGGCACAGGCGAAACGCCTTATGATGCAAAGGGTAACGTCATTAAAGATGCAGCGGGTAATGTTAAGCTGGATGATTTTGGTTTAGATAGTGAAGGTTTAGCAGCACTTCAAGATGGCACTTTCTGGATCAGTGATGAATATGGTCCGCACATGGTACATTTTGATGCAACGGGTAAAGAAATTGGACGTATTAATGCTTTCACTGAAGACCCTCGTACGATTTTAAATTTACCTGCCGAATTTGCTAATCGCCGTGCCAACCGAGGAATGGAAGGTTTAACGATAACACCTGATCAAAAAACTTTGGTAGGTATTATGCAATCAACGATGTATAACCCAAGCAAAGCGGTTAAAAATCTTGATATAACACGTATTGTTACCGTTAATCTGGAAACAGGGGAAATAGGCCAGTATCTCTACAAGCAAGATAAAACGCAAAACTCAAATTCTGAAATTGTTGCGCTAAGTGCAACTGAATTTTTGGTCATTGAGCGAGATGGTGGCTTTTTAAACGGAGGCGCAAAAGCAGCATCACCGAACGCACAAAAGTTGATTTATAAAATTAATTTAAACAATGCCACTAACTTGGAAACAGTCACTATTAATGGTGATTTATTGCAGGATGACGCACTAGGTTTAACCGTTGCTGGTAAAACCTTAGAAGAGCTAGTTTTGGCAGAAGGCTGGGAGGCTTTGGCGCAACAAGGGATTTATCCAGTACAAAAATCAATGATAGTGGATATGGTTGCAGAAGTGGGTTATCCACATGACAAAATGGAAGGTCTTTGGCTAATTGATGCAAATACAATCGGTGTTTTGAATGATGATGACTTCGCTACCTGGTCTACTGGTGGCGTGTTAGAACAAAAATATATTGATGCTGAAAAAACACAGGTTGATGGGAACAAGTTATATATCATTAAAGATCTTAACTTAAGCGAAACCATCCGCTAACTCTGAAAATCAGGGAAACGGTGCGATAACGAAGTGATCATTTTTAGTCCGTAATAGGTGACAGAGTTTTCGCTAATCCTCGTGCACTACAGTAGTAGTGCACGAGAGAGGCTAATAGTTTCCCAGCAGCCTTTGGGAGCTTTAACGTAGCAGTTTTTGTACGTTATAAAGTGAATACAGGAATACTGCACTGTCATTAAGTTAAGAGCAATAGAATATGGGGCGCAGTGCTTTAGCCTGCTATTTTCAGCTATGAAAGCAGGCTAAAGCACTGCGCCCCAATGAGCTAATTCCTTAATTTAATGGCAATGAGGCATACTGGAGGCTTATCCAATTCGCCCTGTATCTGAATGAATATTTGTT
This sequence comes from methanotrophic endosymbiont of Bathymodiolus puteoserpentis (Logatchev), assembly GCF_900128525.1. Taxonomy (GTDB): domain Bacteria; phylum Pseudomonadota; class Gammaproteobacteria; order Methylococcales; family Methylomonadaceae; genus Methyloprofundus. The sequence continues at coordinate 5,106 of NZ_FQTQ01000068.1, read as the reverse complement.
GATAAAAGTCCCAAGTATTTCATGAGGCAGAGCGGTACAACAACGGTATATGAGACTCGTAAATAGCACTGATCGCTAGCGACATAACTTAATCCACTTGAAAAGCCTAGCCACTGCTAGGCTTTTCTTGTCTATGCCATACTTTTATAAAAAGTTATACGATGAAGAAAATTAAATTTTTATTAAGTATTTTCACCACCGCATTCTGTATCAATAGTTATGCGACACCTGCAATAGGTTCGCGAGAATACAAACTAATGTTAAATCCTAGCTTATTTGTGGGAGCAGCCCCCCATATTACAGTCAATAATTATTGGAGTGCTTTGAGACCCTTAATTGAAGGCGGAGAAATTAATCGGAATACGACTGGTACATTCACTTTAGACAAACAACGTTGGATCAAGTTTTACGATACACCTTTAACCTGCAAATTAAATGCAAAAGGTTATATTTTTCGTGAACGCGAAGAGAATGGTCAGCGTGAAGTCACCTTGAAATATCGTGATTACGACCGTTTTATTGCAGGCCATAAAGATATGCAAGGTGAAGCGCATCGCAACCCTGTCACTAAGTTTGAAGAAGATATTAGCACGCCTTTTACGGCCAAATATTCACACTCAACGACACAGGAGATTGGCGCAACTAAAAATCTTAATAAAATGAATGACCCCGTCGGCCTGTATAGCGGATTAGCAGCTTATAATTTTAACCTAAACGACCCTATTAAGCTTGTCAGCAATTTAACAATAACTGAGCTGGTTTATAAAGGAGCTCTTGTCGATTTAGGCAATTTAAACGCAAAATTCTCACTCACATTATGGTATGACAATGACACGTCAACATCCCCCTTAGTCGCTGAAATTTCATTTAAATATAAAGATAAGAATGAAAATTATTCAGAGAATGTAGTTAATCGTGCTGCGCAAGTTTTTGAAGCAATGCAAACAATGACAGCATGGACATCAACTTCCTCTTTAACAAAAACTGCTTTCGTCTTTGCTTATACCAGCCCCCATTTTTGTCAGTGATCACCAGTAATTAAAGTGACCCTAGGGGTGCCTTGCGCCCGCTTCACAACGTAAAAAAGTCGCTACATTAAAGTTACCTCAACGAATTGAAGACTACTGAGGTAACGACTAATCTCCCTTCCTCGCGCACTGCTACCGCAGTGCACTTCGGATTGGTAACAATCCAGTCTCCGACTACAGACTAAAAATCATTACTTCGTTATCACTCCATTTCCCTAGCTTTCAACAGCCGAGGTTATTTCATGTATATTCTGAGGAGTAAAAATCATCTATTGAGTATTTTGATATACTCCGTATAGTCACACTTTTCAAATCGTCCTCACAAACAACTAAGATATTTTACATAGGGAGTCCAATATCAAACCGATTGCAACACTCTATTTAAAACTCATCTACCGAGCTTTCTACTCTGCGCTAAATGAGCAACGCAATATTTCACTCCACGGTGCCTTGTCCCTTATCTTCCTCCTTACTACAGGGTGTGCTAATGCTCCAATTTGGCAAGCCCCCGGAGAAGTTTTAGTAACAGAGCAGGCGATTACTTTAGCCTTAAATGACCTCGAAGGCGGAAGCTACACTAATGATTTTGAGTCAGATGTCATTCCAGATATCCCAGCTCCTAAAGCACTACGACCCTGTTGCGCATTTGGAAATGGGCTGATGGTTAAGCTTGGCGAGATACCGTTAGTTGGGTTTAAACTAGACAATATACGCGCTCCTAGCGACCTTGGGCCACACAAATATGATAATGGATTAATCTCGTTCGACCTTGCTGACAATCGTGGCTGGATCGACGACGAGAATAACGGTCTCGTCTATACCTGTCGCGGGGGGTTTATTGATGTCGCGCATGTGCGCGATAATGCAGATATGACAATTTTTCTCGCTGCACAAGCTGGCCGCAATATGGATAAAGGCGGTATTATAAAATTACCTGATCAAGGTGGTGAAATTCATATTATTTTTCATCCTATTCCCAAAGAACTTTTAAATGAATATGGACGCCTTCTTCTAGTTTCCCGTATTGGCCAATGGACTGCATTCCAACTATCAATCTGGCACGAGATTGCTACCTGGTATGGCTTCGCATCGCTAATAGGCTGGCCAGAGAAACTATCATCCTTCTCCCCAGAAGACCTATACTCGAATTTGCTCGGAACCAAGATCGCTGGTAGCATTATCACTAACTTACAAATGACTGATGATCATACCTATAACCGAAATATGGATCTTTGAATAAAGCGTGTCTTCGACCGATTACAAGCTGTATCTAAAGATGAGGGCATACAGGCGATAAATAGAGTAGACGGTATATGGTGGGACTCGCAACGACGCTTGCCGGACTGGCAGATTACACAAAGCCGCCACTTTCTGACAAAAGAAAAAATCAAACCCTGGCCTATCATAATGGCTAATGCAATGTTGGATAGCTGTATTAACGCCAAACCCAGACTCGACTTATACTATGCTTCAGGAATCGCAGGAATACGCTTCGACAATCTGGTTACGATTAAAATAGACATCAACGACAAGCTTATCAATAATGGCTTCCCGCTACTCACGATGAATCAGAGAACAGTGACACAAGCTGACTTTTTCCGCCTCTCTGAGGCAATCCGCACCGAGGTAGTCAAATTATTAGGAGCAAAAGCTGATCGGCCAGCCCCTTAAAGTGAAAACAAACAGTGGGTAACGCTTTTTCTATTAGCTTAAACAAGCTCAAGACTTTCTCCACAAATGACTTGAATTCAGTTTTTTAAGCAAAAAATCATTGAGTAAAATTTTAAGACACAATATGAACACTGATGGTTATTATCCTATGCGCATCATTTTTGTTTCACTATTAAAATAATCCTCTAACTCATCTTTAAATCTGCACGTTAACTGCTTTGTCGTTGCAATGACAGTTATACTAGATTGACACATTTTTTTTGCCAGCTGAATACATTCCAATTCAAAATTATTGGTACTAACAATCCGATTAATGATGCCTAATTCCAAGGCTTCTTTTGCTGTTATCGTATCAATATTTAATAGTATATCTATCGCTTTACTCTCACCAACATATCTAGGCAGAAAAAAAGCAAGTCCACCAGAAGGATGAAGCCCATACTGCCTGTGCGCCAATTTAAAATGCATATGTTCTGTAGCAAAGCGGAAGTCTGCTGATAAGGTTTCGCCAAAAAAAGGGGTAACAACACCTCCTTGTAAACAATCGATAATTATCTTTTTTGAAGCACTACGCTGCTTGATTGTGTCTTGGTGAAAAACCATTTGTCGTAAGCGCGGGAGTCGCTGTTTAAAATCCCAGTTACTATCTAGGTCTCTAAGTGCTAGTTGTTCTCCACACAAATGAGAGATATATTGGGCATAAGAATTTTCATCCAGTGCACCGGCTGCAAATATAGACAAAATGACCTTAATTTCTGGAGTTTCTTCTATAACTGAAAAAAGCTTTTGATAGCGCTCTTTTTTATCTATATCAGTCATTAAATTGAACGCATTGCTTTTTAATCTAAAAATGACAACAGCACCTTCAATGTCAATAGACATATCACTATCTGAAAAACCTTTAATTAATTTTAAACTCATAACAGTGTCCTTATATGCTCATAAACAGAGTAATTATTGCGGAAATAGTTGTGCTTTAATAATTCATTAAATGCTTTTTTAAAAACACGCCATCAGTCAATTATTTAAGTCTTGTTTCATTGGCAAACAATAACTCTTGCTATAAATAAGCAATGAAAATCTCTATCTTTATGCATTAGTTCTAATAAAACAAACTAACTGAGTTTATCATTGCTACCCCCATCAGCTCGACCTTATTCTATGTCATGTGTGGGTTTTATATTAAAAAATAATGCATAAAGCACGGGTACTGCAATTAATGTCAATAATGTTGCGAAAGCCAGTCCCCCCATAATAGTGACCGCCATACTGGCAAAAAAAGCATCATTCAATAAAGGCAACATACCTAGAATAGTGGTCACAGCCGCTAAAAATACAGGGCGGATACGACTGACACTAGCATGAATAATAGCGTCATAATGATCTTTATCTTCGGCAATTTGCGTGTCAATTTCATCGACTAGCACAATCGCATTTTTCATTAACATCCCTGATAGACTTAAAAGCCCCAATAACGCCATAAAACTAAACGGTTTTCCCGTGGTCAACAAACCGATCACGACACCACAAACAGACATTGGCACCACTAGCCAGATAATTAACGGCTGACGAACTTTACCAAATAACAAAATACTAATAAGCAACATAATGAGCATACTGATGGGTAGTTTAGAATTCAGTGCAGTTTGTGCATCGCGTGAACTTTCATATTCCCCTCCCCACTCCATCGTATATCCCGCTGGCAGCTCTATTGCTTCAATCTGCTCTATAATACGTTTATTGGCTGTATCGGCAGTTAATCCAGGCGCAGGTTCAGCCTGCGCAGCTAGAGTGCGCACTCGATTGCGGCGATGAATCAAAACATCTTCACTGATCGTATCAACACGATCTATCACCTGTGTGAGGGGGATAAACGTCTGAGTTGCTGCACTATAGACTAGCCGATCATTTAAACGACTGGGGTCATGTCGTTCCACATCGGGCGGTCTAGCAACAATCGGAATGAGCTTGTCATTTTCGCGGTAGGTACTGGCTTGTACACCCGTCGTAGCAAATCGTAAACTGAGCGCCACTTCATCCAGACCAACTCCCGCTATCCTTGCTCGCTCAGCATTAAAGACGGGCGCTAATACCAATTCTTTTTGTCGCCAATTAGTACGTACATCAATCAGTGCCTCTTCTGCTGCCATAATGGCAGTGGCTTGAGACCCTAGTTGACGCAAGATAGTAGGATCAGAACCTGAAAAACGCGCTTCAATTTTAGCGGCAACACTTGCGCCAAAAACCAGGCGTTCGGTGCGTATTTCAGCATTTGGATAAGGAATGTGCATGAAATAACTTAGGCAACTTATAAAGTTGTTGCGTCAGGAATGGCAGTATAATTCCATTGCCTCAGGTGCTCATCAAATACAATTCGCATTGACTCTTTAAAACCCTCTGCAACTTT
>NZ_FQTQ01000067.1 GCF_900128525.1 methanotrophic endosymbiont of Bathymodiolus puteoserpentis (Logatchev) | reverse complement strand
GGCAACCTCGCCTTAAATCTTGCACTGTGTGATTTTCGTTTTGTGCTCATAGTAATAACCCGCTATAATCAACCTATATTTTGAGCTAAATCGCTCCTTAAGTATTGGTCTAAATATTGGGGGCCACTATATAATACTGGTATTTTCTTATTTAGATGCCAAGAACTTACGTGAATCACTAGAAAATAAGCGTGCCTTCGGTATACTTATATACTCTATGACTTATGACCCTCAAAAACAGCTGAGCCTTACGCCACTTAAATTTTTTTTCCCTTTCTTGTACTATGTTTGACACTATTATAATAGGTGCTGGCTTTGCTGGCTCTGTCTTAGCTGAATGCTTGGCAACACAAAAAAAACAGCGCGTGCTGGTTATTGATAAACGCCAACATATAGGTGGTAATTGCTATGATCGCTTCGATGATCACGGTGTTTTAATACACCAGTATGGCCCGCATTTATTTCATACCAATCATAAAGCCGTATTTGACTATCTTAGCCAATTTACCCAGTGGCGACCGTATCAACATGAGGTGCTTGGCTTTATTGATGGCCAGCAAGTACCGGTGCCTTTTAATCTCAATAGTCTGCATGCCTTATTACCCGATTCGCTTGCTAAGTCATTAGAATTGAAATTGATTGAGCGTTTCGGCTATGGTAAAAAAGTGCCTATTTTAGAGTTACGTAAAATTGATGATGCGGAACTTAAATTTTTGGCTGATTTTATTTATGAAAAAATATTTGTTCATTACACGGCTAAGCAATGGGGCAAAAAACCTGAGGATATTGACCCTGAGGTAACGGGCCGCGTGCCTGTCTTTGTTTCACGCGATAATCGTTATTTTCAGGATAAATATCAAGCTATTCCTACACATGGCTATACACGAATCTTTGAGAACATGCTAAATCACTCAAATATTAGTGTCATGCTTAATACTGATTTTAAAGATGTCTTTCATCTTGATTTAGATTCGGGGGCTATGCAATTATTAGGCAGTGAATTTAAAGGTGAATTGATTTTTACTGGCTTGATTGATGAACTGTTTCAGGGGCGATTTGGCGAGCTACCTTATCGTTCGCTAAATTTTCAATTTGAACATTTGCCTTGCGATCAGTATCAAGCTAAAACAACAATCAATTATCCAAATGATTATGATTTTACTCGGATTACGGAGTTTAAGCATATCAGCCAGCAAACTATTGCCGGCACAACTATCGTTAAAGAGTTCCCACAAGATTTTGAGCGTAATAACCCACTCAAGAATATTCCTTACTATCCTGTTTTTACTGAAGAGAATAAGGCTATTCTGGATCGCTATTTGAATTTTTCGAAAAAATTTGAGCGCGTGACCTTAGTGGGACGTTTAGCTGAGAACCGCTATTATGATATGGATGATATTGTGGCACGGGCTTTGGCTGTATTTGCAGATAAGTTTGCTTAGTGTTTTTTTGTAGAAGCAGCGGACTAAACATTTCTGCTATTCACGATGGGAAGTCACCGCTACACGTTAAGGATTTATTATGAAAATTCTCTTATTGATTAAACTATTTTTCCTTACAACCCTTGTCGGTTCTAGTCTAACACTCGCTAGTCCAAGTCAAAAAATGCTACGCATTATAGGCGGCACGACCTCTCAGGCAGACTTGTGGCCGTGGATGGCTGGCTTGGTCCCTAAAAATGCCTCGGCTGCCGCGGTATTTTGTGGTGCCAGTCTGATTGCTAAAGATTGGGTACTGACCGCGGGCCATTGCGTTGTTGACCAGTCGCCAGCTAACTTTGATATCATTATTAATCAAGCTCAATTAGATGCTGATACTGGCGAGCGTATTGCCGTAGAGCGTATCGTGTTGCATCCACAGTATAATAGTATTTCTTTAGCTAACGATTTGGGGTAGTGGGTGAAATCTGTTATTAAGCGTGAATATCTAGCCCAAATTCAACTTTATTGATTAGCAGTCCAATGACA
>NZ_FQTQ01000066.1 GCF_900128525.1 methanotrophic endosymbiont of Bathymodiolus puteoserpentis (Logatchev) | reverse complement strand
TTGTCCGAGGAAAATATGCCTGCTTATAAGCAATTTATGGCTTTAGCAGGATAGTTATGCCTGAAGAGCAGACGTGCTGCGTTTTCAATAATACTTGCGACAGAACCGTATTAAGAACATTAAGGGTATTAATTTTAGTTTTTTCATTTTATTTTCTCCGTTGTGGCTTTAATTTTATTTTGTAATAACAGTACATCATCGTTGTTGGTAGTGTTAGTAACGTCCCTGTTCACTAACATGGTGGTTATTCTGGAGTAGTGTTGTCCTCAGATTTCCACACTGTCCCGTCACTGTCGTATCGGCTGAATTCACCAGTTTCACGGTTCACGTAAATAAAACCGTCAATGGCATCAATTTCGCCATCCTCACCCAGCTTATTAAAAATCTTTACAGCCGATTTTCCTAAGTCATTGCCTATAACTAGATAGACTGGAGTCCCTCTTAGTGCACCTTTAGCTGATTTAATCAGCTTGATAGTTGCTTGCATTTCCTCCTCTTCATCTCTAACCGGAACTCCGTTTTCATCTTCCACGCCCTCAGTCATCCACCAAGTACGCCATTCCTGAGCTTCATCATATTCATTGTAGGTTGTTGATAAGCCACTCTTAGGGACAGCGATTGCAACACAAAAGTCAACCATTCTAGGATAACCGATGGCCATATCACGTTCATGAGTAAGCTCCCCCTCGCCATTGTCTGTTAACGAGTCCATACGGTTTGCGCCATGTGTGACAATTGCAGCGTAAGGTATTCCTGTACTACACGGTAAAAGGTAATCGAATGTTTTGTGCTTACTTACCCACTCAACGCCAGCAACAGGGGCTTTAACCTCTAGTTCTGGTATTGCTAACTTAGCACGTCTTTCTACTTCTTCTCTCCTAGCTTGTTCAGCTTGTTTGGCTTTTTTAGCTTGTCTAGCAACAATGTTTGCTATTTCAGTTGGATACTTATAAATAAGCCAAGATTCGTCGTCTAACAACATGGCTTCGGAAGGATTCTCAGAAGCCATCGGGTGCTTAATTATTGCCCTATACCACTTTGCAATCCAGTTAATAACATCGCTGGTTGTCGATGTGGTCATATCTGGATAATGAGTATTAATATGCTTTTTAGCATATTCTATTAATCTGTATTTACGCTGCTCATAAGTGTAATTAGGGTCAAAACGAGTCCTATCTTTGTATTGCTCTGTCATCTCATTACGCCCTTGCTCACTTACATCATTGTCAGCACTATAGACTTTCTTCCAAATCCCAGCCCAGGTGGTCATGGACTCCTCCCACGTCTCCGCCTGTACTTGCCCGGACAGTAGTATTAAAAATAGTACTGGTAGTAATTTTAGTTTTTTCATTTTATTGCCTCATTAAATGTAGTTGTTGTATATTAGAGATCTCTTGGTTCTGTCGCAAGTATTATTGAAAACGCAGCACGTCTGCTCTTCAGGCATAACTATCCTGCTAAAGCCATAAATTGCTTATCTGAAGTTTCCCAATAATTATTTATGGTAAAATTGAAACCATGCCGCAACTATATGAAAAAAACAGTCTTTTCATTCGTTTCAAATGCTTTCGCCTAATGGGAATTAAATAGGGGTTTGCTAT
>NZ_FQTQ01000065.1 GCF_900128525.1 methanotrophic endosymbiont of Bathymodiolus puteoserpentis (Logatchev) | reverse complement strand
TCTTAAAAAACAATTTCCTAAAGAAAAGCGCCACATGGCTCTTTGAGCGCAAGCTCCGACCTGTTTTGATGGCATATCTGTAATAAAATGTCGGACACCGTTACTGCCGCACAGGCAGCTTAGAAATGAATCGCAATATCACTAACCGAGCAAGATGGGTTCACTGCCGCACAGGCAGCTTAGAAATAATCAATACGGGCGTGTTGAGTCAATGGGACGTTCACTGCCGCACAGGCAGCTTAGAAAACCTATTAACAATGTTATGTGTTTACCTATCAGTTCACTGCCGCACAGGCAGCTTAGAAATATTAATAGAGCCATCACGCAATACAGATCCAGTTCACTGCCGCACAGGCAGCTTAGAAATAGCTCGTTAGGCACATCCTACTTGTTGGCTAGTTCACTGCCGCACAGGCAGCTTAGAAAGAGTATCGGCTGTAGTACGGCAAAAAGATTGTGTTCACTGCCGCACAGGCAGCTTAGAAACTGAACTGCTCGCGTTTATTATGAAGATAGATGTTCACTGCCGCACAGGCAGCTTAGAAAGCTAGGCTTATTTTGGGAGTCTATCGGTGGTAGTTCACTGCCGCACAGGCAGCTTAGAAAATTCAATAACTCAATCACATGACTATCCACAAGTTCACTGCCGCACAGGCAGCTTAGAAAGTCATCCATAGAATACGCTGGTAAAACTGCATGTTCACTGCCGCACAGGCAGCTTAGAAACACCGCCTGAGCCTGAACCACCGTTATCTGAAGTTCACTGCCGCACAGGCAGCTTAGAAAATGAGATAATTTTTACATCATCATTACCAACAGTTCACTGCCGCACAGGCAGCTTAGAAACTGCTTCGATCATTAACTCAGCATCTTCCGTAGTTCACTGCCGCACAGGCAGCTTAGAAATCTAACTCTGTTATTGATAGAAGTGATCGTGAGTTCACTGCCGCACAGGCAGCTTAGAAAATCACAAGACTTGAAAGATTAGAACCAATTTTGTTCACTGCCGCACAGGCAGCTTAGAAATGACCACGTCCCACCCTCGATCTCGACTGCAAGTTCACTGCCGCACAGGCAGCTTAGAAATCTTGATTTTGATACTAGCTCTCTTTCAAATGGTTCACTGCCGCACAGGCAGCTTAGAAATGTGGGGGTAAAGAGTCCTGCGAAAGATGATTGTTCACTGCCGCACAGGCAGCTTAGAAAATATTAAATACATGATTCTTTCCTTGAACAGTGTTCACTGCCGCACAGGCAGCTTAGAAAAAAAAACCCCCGTCTATTTCTTCTTGTCCTGGTTCACTGCCGCACAGGCGGTGATTGTCAAACTAGTTGTCGCCTAAAGTTGTAAATCTATGCCTGCTCTTTTTGCTCGTTTTCAGTTTTTTGATTTTCTGGGTTTAAGTAGACTTCCTCTACTTTATCCCAGTTCCTTATTTCACCACT
>NZ_FQTQ01000064.1:111458-120794 GCF_900128525.1 methanotrophic endosymbiont of Bathymodiolus puteoserpentis (Logatchev) | reverse complement strand
CTAACTTATCAATCTGCTTTTGTTGCCAGGCAAGCACTTCCAACAGCACATCCACTAGCGGCGTGCGATCTTCTTCATTTATCTCTGGCAGTTTCGGTTTAGGCGAGTTCATAGAATATATTGTAAAGCAATTTTTTAATATTTGCCTGTGGATAATGAGAAGTTACTATAGTTGTTTGCATCTTCTTGATTTTAGTACCTGCATTGTTCCTATTTGCGTTTCATTAAAATACGCCGCACAAGCGATTAACCCTATGTTCTGAGTTGGGTTCACTACACCTTGGCTCGATTCATGTCCCCCCTAAAAAGCAACTTAGCTTAATTTTGTATATAATACTGACGATTTCTTATTCAGAAGCCAAGAGCTTTGATGAATGACTAGGAAGTAAGCTTGCCTTGCGCATACTTTAATTAATTTATAGCTTGTGACCTTCAAAAACAGCTAAGCCTTACGCCAACTTAAACTTTTCAATTGACCTTTCTTGCACTATGTTTGACACCATTATAATAGGCGCTGGCTTTGCTGGCTCTGTCTTAGCTGAACGCTTGGCAACACAAAAAAAACAGCGCGTGCTGGTTATTGATAAACGCCAACATATAGGCGGTAATTGCTATGATCGCTTCGATGATCACGGTGTTTTAATACACCAGTATGGCCCGCATTTATTTCATACAGATAATAAAGCCGTGTTTGATTATCTTAGCCAATTTACTCAGTGGCGACCGTATCAGCATGAGGTGCTGGGTTTTATTGATGGCCAACAAGTGCCGGTACCATTTAATCTTAATAGTTTGCATGCTTTATTACCGGCCTCTTTGGCGACTTCATTAGAGAAAAAATTAATTACGCGTTTTGGCTATGGTACGAAAGTTCCTATTTTAGAGTTACGTGAAATTGATGATGCCGAGCTTAAATTTTTGGCTGATTTTATTTACGAGAAAATTTTCGTTAATTATACGGCTAAGCAATGGGGCAAAAAACCTGAGGATATTAGCCCTGAGGTAACGGGCCGTGTGCCTGTCTTTATTTCCCGTGATAATCGCTATTTTCAGGATAAGTATCAAGCCATTCCTACACACGGCTATACCCGTATTTTTGAAAATATGCTAAATCATGCAAATATTAGCGTCATGCTTAATACTGATTTTAGCGATGTCTTTCGTCTTGATTTAGATTCGGGTGCTATGCAATTATTAGGCAGTGAATTTAAAGGTGAATTAATTTTTACAGGCTTAATTGATGAACTCTTTAAGGGCCGCTTTGGCGAATTACCTTATCGTTCGCTGAATTTTCAGTTTGAACATTTGCCTTGTGATCAGTATCAAGCTAAAACGACAATTAACTATCCAAATGATTATGATTTTACTCGGATTACGGAGTTTAAGCATATTAGTCAGCAGACTATTGCAGGAACAACTATAGTTAAAGAGTTTCCACAAGACTTTGAGCGCAATAATCCACTAAAGAATATCCCTTACTATCCGGTTTTTACTGAAGAGAATAAGGCTATCCTAGATCGCTATTTGAATTTTTCAGAAAAATTTGAGCACGTGACTTTGGTGGGACGTTTAGCTGAGAACCGCTATTATGATATGGATGATATCGTGGCGCGGGCTTTGGCTGTATTTGCTGATAAGTTCGAGTAGGGAACCTTAAAAAAATGAACTTAGCGGCTTTAGAGCACAGCAGCTATTAAGTTAAGAATAATAGCTGTAGGGCGCAGTGCTTTAACCTGCCTTCGTAGCCTAAAATAGCAGGCTAAAGCGCTGCGCCCCGATAAGTTCATTCTTTATAGCCAAATTATAATGATTGGGTATGAGAATTTTTATGAGATTCCTAGAACCCTAGAACCTAGCTCACCCCTCAGTTAAAAGAACATATTCATCTGTCTTTGTCCATTATTTTTTTGGCTCTCGACCACCACTTTAAATATAAGCAGCTTCAAGGAGTTACTATGAAGTATCACTTATTCATTAAATTTTTCTTTCTTACCACCCTAGTATTTTCCAGCTTAGTCACTGGAAGCCCAAGTCAAATAATGCCACGCATTATAGGTGGCACGACCTCTCAGGCAGATTTGTGGCCTTGGATGGCTGGCTTAACCCCTAAAAATGCTTCGGCTGCAGCGGTATTTTGTGGTGCCAGCCTTATTGCTAAAGACTGGGTGCTGACCGCGGGCCATTGTGTTGTTGGTCAGTCTCCCGCTGATTTTGATGTCATTATTAATCAAGCTCAATTAGATGCTGATACTGGCGAACGTATTGCCGTAGAGCGTATCGTGCTTCACCCACAGTATAATAGTATTACCTTAGATAATGATTTGGCTTTAATCAAATTAAAGTCTGCTTCGCAGATTCAACCTATTCAGCTAGTTTCGCCTTATTCTAATCAAGATGCACCTGGAAAATCAGCCTTTGCCCTAGGTTGGGGAGCTGTCATTAGTTCTGGAGATTTGTTTCCGTTGGATTTACGTCAGGTTGTATTACCTCTAGTGAGCAATACTACTTGTTCATTCAGCATGAACGAGGATATTAGTGACGATATGCTGTGCGCTGGAGATGGCCTAGGGTTGAGAGATACCTGCTCGGGGGATAGTGGCGGCCCTCTCATTGTTTTCGATTCTGAAAGCCATACTTGGCGACAAGCTGGCATCACTAGCTGGGGCAATGGCTGCGCAGAACTGGGAACTTATGGTGTCTATACGCGGACAAAAAACTATGCAGAATTTATTTCCAGTCAAATCTGTAGTGTCCAAGAAATCCCAGCCAGCCCATCGCTAAGACTCGATATTAATGCTAATATGGTCGGCCTTGATTGGAATAGTGGGAGTGGTGTGGCTAGCTATCGTTTAAATTATGCGCCTTATCCCGGTGCCCAGTATATTGCTAGCATGGATATGAACTTACTCACTCATTTTAATGCTGACTTAGTTTCAGGCAGTGCTTATTATGTTGCCATTACGAGCTACAACAATAATTGCTTGAGTGACTATTCAAATATTGAGCATTTTGTTATTCCTTAGGCTTGTAGCTTGTTTGTATCGTAGGGCGTGGCTTTAGCCCGCCAATACTATTGGCTCGAATTTAGGCGGGCTAAAGCCACGCCCTACAGTTATCAATATATCCTATGTTAGAACAATAAGATTTGAGCATTTAACCATCCCTATTATTTCACCCCTTAAACACCACTATTAGGCATTTTTTACTACATGAGTTCCCCTATTAAATTAAGTATTGTTTTCCTTAACTTTAATAAGTTAATAGAGACTCAGTTTACCTGCCTAGCACTACAGAAATTATGTTCTGAACGCCCTGATATTGAGCTGATAGCGGTCGATAACGGATCGAAGGATGGGACTAATGAATATTTACAGGCTCAAACCCATATAATCAGCATTTCCTTACCCGATAATACGGGTATTGCTGGATATAACATTGGCTTTAATCGTGCTCGCGGTCAATATATATTAGTCCTAGATGATGATTCTTGCCCTGCGAACCTTGCCGGTATAGATCATGCGCTAGCGCTATTAGAGCGACGTAAAGACATAGGCGTTATTGCTGCGCATATCCAAATGCCAGATGGCAGTCCACAATGGAGCTGGCATTTACCTAAAAATGCAGCCCCTGGTGTTTCACCTTTTTTCATTGGTTGCGGCTTTATCATCCGGCGTGATTTATTTGCTAAAATCGGCTGGTATCCTGATGATTTCTTTCTTTATCAAAATGAAATTGATGTTTGCTTTCAAGTGCGCCTGCAGGGCTATGAGATTTTTTATGACCCTGACTTTGTCGTTATTCACCGCGGCTCCCCAAGCCAACGACCAGGTTGGCGTAGAGTCTTTTTTCCGACACGCAATACTTTGTGGCTGATACGTCGTTATTATCCTCAGCCTCTAGCTACGTATATGCTTGGCTCGCGTATTATCATTGGCTTGGTACGTGCAATTTCTTTTCATGAGGTAAGGCATTATTGCAGAGCACTAAAAGCGGGATTATGCTCGCCTATACAAAAAACGATATTACCTTACCCCCTCCAGCAGCAAGGGAAATCTTTCTTTCGACAAAATAGCTTATTCCATCAATTATTAAAAAAACTGTAAATTACATACCGTTTTTTATAGCACCCAACCCTTTTAATTTTTATTGCTTATGACTTCACTTTCATTAAACTTTCCTAAGGTAGCGGCCGCTATTGTTACGTACAACCATCGCGTTCCTGTGTTAAAACTTATTGCCTCACTAGAACAACAAAATATCCCTACTTTTGTTACAGAAAACAATGGAGCAGACGGAGCCGCTGAAGCAATTCGCAAGCAATTCCCTCAGGTATCTTTATTAGAAAGCCCTGCTAATTTAGGAGGCTGCGGGGGGTTTAATTGTGCTGCGCTGGCTGCGTTATCCAGCGGCTGCGAGCACTTAATATTTATTGATGATGACGCTTTTCCAGAGGCGGATTGCATTGCTCAATTAACTGATTTTTTAGATACTCATCCTGAGTATATTTTTGCTGCTCCAAGCATTTATATTTCCTCTCAGCCCGATACACTCCAAGAAGCTGGAGGCGGTGTTAATTTTAACCGTACCAACCCCGTTGAAGCTTGGTATCGCTTTCAGGTAAACCCTGACTTACCCCCTATCTTAGATATTGATTATGCAAGTGCTTGTTGCCTTATGGTACGTGCGGATGCGTTACGCACAATGGGTGTATTGGATTGGGCTTATTTTATCTTTAGTGATGATGTCGATCTTTGCTTGCGGTTGCGTAAAACCTTTCATAAAAAAGGGGCTTGCCTGACTAATGCTAAAGCTTTTCATGATTTCCCTTGGGCAAAGCCTTTTGCCCCCATGCGTTTATATTTTTTCCAGCGCAATGGCTTACGTTTGATTGCTAATCATCGCGCAAAAGGAGAGTTAAAATCTCTCTTTATTGCTTTAATGCGTTTGAGCCGACGCATTTTTTATAGTGCTTTAGTGGGCGATGTTGAAATCAAACAGACTTTGGTGTGCGCCTTTAAAGATGCTTGGCAAGGGAAGTTTGGCAACTGGGACTCATGGATTACATTTGCCAAAAATCGTACGCAATTAAATGCTCATTTTTTTAAACAGCATGCAGTAAAACGAATTTTAATTGATATTTCTATTGAAGACTTTGAAGCAGACATTTTACGATCTCTCAAAACCTTACATAGCTCTGCAACTGTGGATATATTATGTGATGAACACCGTGCATCTTCGCATCAAGATAATCCAAGCTACACCCAAGTCTTTACCCGAAAAGTAGGATTTATTAAGCCCTTGTGTATTTTGCCCCGCTTATTACAACAAAAATATGATCTCGTTATTACAGATGCAACGATGGAAGCGAGGCGACCTAGTGCTATGTGCGGCAAACAAGCCGCAATTTTCCATAATGATGCGCTCTATTTAGCAGCCAGCCACCCTTATATTGCGGCGGTTGCACATTTAATTTCGTTACCTATTGGTCTATTAGCAGCATCATTCACACTGCATCATTTCCGCAAACCGTTTCCAGCAGGTACCCCACCAACGGAAGCCGGCGAGTTATTAAAAACTATCGGGATAAACCCTGAAGTAGGGCAGCCTTATGCTAGGTTAAAACCGGATGACTGACATTTATTATCCACCTGTTGCACCCGTACATTTAGGAGAGGGTGAACTAAGTGGTGGCTATCGAGCATGGTGCTTAGAACGTGAGAAACACGCACCTAGCCACTATCCTGTACGTCATCATAAACACTTATTGTTTTCTGTTGTTGTTCCTGTGCACAATCCGCCAGATCAATGGTTGCAAGAATGTATTAACTCGGTGCGCAGTCAGTTTTTTGCCGATTGGGAACTTATCTTAGCTGACGATGCCTCTGCGCCTGCGACTATTGCCTTATTACATAAAAACCAGGCGTTAGATGAGCGAATCAAGATCAGCTTAGCAAGCCAACAGTCGGGGATTTCTACTGCAACCAACCGTGCTGCGAGTATAGCTGCTGGAGAATTTCTAGTCTTTCTAGATCATGATGACCTTTTAAATCCTTATGCCTTATCTGCCTTTGCTCAGCGACTACAAAAAAAGACTGCAACTGATATTATTTATGCCGATGAAGATCGTTTTAATGCGGATTACCAACGCATACACCCAGGCTTTAAACCTGATTTTTCTTTAGAAAAGTTACTTTGTACTAATTATATACACCACCCTGTCGTGATGCGTCGCTCACTCTTTAATCGGCTAGACGGGTTAAGAAGCCACTATGATGGCTCTCAAGATTATGACTTATTATTAAGAGCGACTGAGCAAACATCACAGATACAGCATATTCCTGATGTACTGTATCATATGCGCTTACACTCTAACTCCTTAGCTGCAGGTGCGGCAGCAAAACCCGATGCACATGGTAAAGGCATTGCTGCTGTTCAAGATTACTTACAACGTCACAAATCACCAGCCATTATCAAAGTCACACCCTTTGAAGGTTATCATAATTTAAGCTACCCATTAGTACAGCGCCCTAAAACGTCTATACTTCTTTTGGCCGAAGCAGAGACATCTCAAGGTGATATTGAAGCGCTGTGGCAGCAACATAAAAATGACGAAATTTTAATCTGTCATAATAGCCATCATTCAATTCCCGAACGGCTTAATACCTTAGCCATTAAAGCACGCGGCGATATATTAATTTTTGCTGATGGCCAGCTACAACCAGAGCCTGAATGTATTACTGAATTATTAGGTCATTGCGTCCGTGAGCATATAGGTTTAGTCACAGGGAAGCTTCGCTATAGTGATCATAAATTATACAGTTGTGGGCTAACTTTAGGGCTGCGTGGCTGTGCTGGGCGTTGGCATTATGCTTGCCATGCCAATGATTTAGGTTATGGCGGGTGGATGGGCATTACCCATGAAGTTACTGCGGTCCCATGGCAATTAATGGCAGTCAAAAAAGATTTATTTATGCAGGCGGGATTATTTGATTGTGGCTATATCACACAAGGCTTTGACGTTCATTTAGCACTGCAATTAGCAAATCATAAAACACTAACTCATTTAGTATCTCCCCTAGCGCAAGCAAAATTTCCTTTCCCTTGCCCTCATCAGCACGCAGCTTGGCTTGAGCAAGATTTTAAACGGTTATGGCTATTTTGGAAAAATATACTTGATCAGCCCGATCCTTTTTACCATCCTAATTTAACAATTTATGATGAATCCATCAGTTTTATTAGCCCCTATGAATTAGAATGTAAAAGCTTAGGTTTCTTTGAAGCCTATGATAATTTAAGCTCCCAACTATTATGGCAATGCTTTAATTGCTAAATTCCAGTAAAAAATACCATCTTACAAGCCCATCAATTAAAAGGACATGATTTATGCATAGACAACTTCTGATAGGCACACTGCTAACTGTCGTTCTAACTCCTGCATTTTCTGCTCCTCATAGTGTCCATGCCTTACAAGCAAGCCCTACTATTGATGGCATAATCAATGAACAAGAGTGGCCTGGAAAACAAGCCGCCAACCTAAGCCGCGCCTTCCATGGTAAACGTGGCATTAAACTTTATTATGCTCACGATGCTAAGTATCTCTATCTTGCCGCTGATGTTGAAGACCAACAGCTTTGGGCCGATGGCTCAGGTAATGGCACAGGAAATATTTGGGACACTTTTGATGATGATTCTATTGAGTGGTATTTTGATTTAAACCTATCTAAAGAGACTCATTTACAAAGCACAGATCGCTTCCTTGCTTTAAATATCGGTAATTTTGCCAACCCTATTAGTAACGGTGTCCGCAACAATACATAAGATGGTAGACATACATCAAATCTATGGGTGATAATAAGTTTCCTAAGGTGTAAAAACCAACTTTTACGGAATTCAATTGCACGAAAAAGTGGCGCTCAGAGGGAAGGACAGGCGTTCTAATTGATTGAAAATAATGCAAAAAAAGGCTTGACAGGTCGAATAGGATTTGTTTGCGTATTACCATTTATAATCAGTCACTTACGCTTAAATAATGTCAAAAAGATTAGATAGCTTGCAATCCACACTGATGGATAACACCGTTTTGGGAGAATGGTTCTTGCCCATGCAAAAAGCCCTAGATAAAGTTCGCTTTTCACGCCAAAAATATTCTGTACTCTCTGCTGAGTTTTTTATTTTATTAGGCTGCTTACGTCAATTTCAGGGAACAAAGATACTACGAGAACAAATTCAATCTTTATTCGACATTGATGACACCGCTGAAAAAGCCCCCTTAGCCCGCTCAACATGGTCAGATGCATTAGCCAATTCATCACGCAGCAAAATATTGAAACAGGCTGTCCAAGTCTTGGTGACTTCTGCAAGAAATGAACTGCCCGACAGGTTTTCGGGAAAAGAAGAGTTGGGGATGCGCTCTATTTTTGCCATAGATGCGAGTTATCAAAATGAATCAAGTCATTATCAACCGATTTATCCAGGCCAGGGTGGGACTGATAATAAGAAAGGGCACATGAATATGACGACCTATGATATGCGAGCAGGGATTGCCATTGATAGTCAGACAGAAACTCGCTCTATTGATGAAATGCGCTTTATCAAAGAAAGCTGGGAAGGTTCTCACTGGACTTGCAAAAAAAATGCACTTTTTGTGGTTGACCGCGCCTTTATTGAAGCGCGTTATTGGGATTTACGTAAAACAAAATACGATGTGACAGTGATTACACGAATGAAATCGACTTTCAAATATCAAATTCTTGAGGAAAGTCATGTTGAACAGTCGGCAGTTAATGAGAATATTGTGTCTGATAGGAAAATTCAACTTAATAGCTCAAAACAAGTTTGGCGATTAATACAATTCGTATCGCCTGACGGCAAAGTTTATGAATATCTCAGTAATGATTTTACATTGTCACCTGGTATGATTGCTTTTCTTTATCACCGACGCTGGGATGAAGAAAAATATTTTGATAATTACAAAACAGATATGGCTAATGCCAAAGCATGGGGGAAATCACCTATTGCTATTGAGCAACAAGCTTTATTGGCATTGGTTACACATATACTCATGCGCTTATTTCTAAATAAAAAGGGACAGGAGATGGGCTTGGAAGAAGACCATCAAACACAACAAAAACGCCATGAAGCAAAAGAAACCGCATACTGTATTGACTGGGAAGGCAATTATAATCGTGCTTTTTTTAGAAAACTATCTAAGATTACCAAACAAGCTTGGCGGTTCTTAAAAAACAATTTCCTAAAGAAAAGCGCCACATGGCTCTTTGAGCGCAAGCTCCGACCTGTTTTGATGGCATATCTGTAATAAAATGTCGGACACCGTTA
>NZ_FQTQ01000064.1:0-110283 GCF_900128525.1 methanotrophic endosymbiont of Bathymodiolus puteoserpentis (Logatchev) | reverse complement strand
TAACGGTGTCCGCAACAATACATAAGATGGTAGACATACATCAAATCTATGGGTGATAATAAGTTTCCTAAGGTGTAAAAACCAACTTTTACGGAATTCAATTGCACGAAAAAGTGGCGCTCAGAGGGAAGGACAGGCGTTCTAATTGATTGAAAATAATGCAAAAAAAGGCTTGACAGGTCGAATAGGATTTGTTTGCGTATTACCATTTATAATCAGTCACTTACGCTTAAATAATGTCAAAAAGATTAGATAGCTTGCAATCCACACTGATGGATAACACCGTTTTGGGAGAATGGTTCTTGCCCATGCAAAAAGCCCTAGATAAAGTTCGCTTTTCACGCCAAAAATATTCTGTACTCTCTGCTGAGTTTTTTATTTTATTAGGCTGCTTACGTCAATTTCAGGGAACAAAGATACTACGAGAACAAATTCAATCTTTATTCGACATTGATGACACCGCTGAAAAAGCCCCCTTAGCCCGCTCAACATGGTCAGATGCATTAGCCAATTCATCACGCAGCAAAATATTGAAACAGGCTGTCCAAGTCTTGGTGACTTCTGCAAGAAATGAACTGCCCGACAGGTTTTCGGGAAAAGAAGAGTTGGGGATGCGCTCTATTTTTGCCATAGATGCGAGTTATCAAAATGAATCAAGTCATTATCAACCGATTTATCCAGGCCAGGGTGGGACTGATAATAAGAAAGGGCACATGAATATGACGACCTATGATATGCGAGCAGGGATTGCCATTGATAGTCAGACAGAAACTCGCTCTATTGATGAAATGCGCTTTATCAAAGAAAGCTGGGAAGGTTCTCACTGGACTTGCAAAAAAAATGCACTTTTTGTGGTTGACCGCGCCTTTATTGAAGCGCGTTATTGGGATTTACGTAAAACAAAATACGATGTGACAGTGATTACACGAATGAAATCGACTTTCAAATATCAAATTCTTGAGGAAAGTCATGTTGAACAGTCGGCAGTTAATGAGAATATTGTGTCTGATAGGAAAATTCAACTTAATAGCTCAAAACAAGTTTGGCGATTAATACAATTCGTATCGCCTGACGGCAAAGTTTATGAATATCTCAGTAATGATTTTACATTGTCACCTGGTATGATTGCTTTTCTTTATCACCGACGCTGGGATGAAGAAAAATATTTTGATAATTACAAAACAGATATGGCTAATGCCAAAGCATGGGGGAAATCACCTATTGCTATTGAGCAACAAGCTTTATTGGCATTGGTTACACATATACTCATGCGCTTATTTCTAAATAAAAAGGGACAGGAGATGGGCTTGGAAGAAGACCATCAAACACAACAAAAACGCCATGAAGCAAAAGAAACCGCATACTGTATTGACTGGGAAGGCAATTATAATCGTGCTTTTTTTAGAAAACTATCTAAGATTACCAAACAAGCTTGGCGGTTCTTAAAAAACAATTTCCTAAAGAAAAGCGCCACATGGCTCTTTGAGCGCAAGCTCCGACCTGTTTTGATGGCATATCTGTAATAAAATGTCGGACACCGTTACCCTATTAGTGGCCAGGGCATTGTATCGCGACGGAGTTTTAATGCCGGCACAGGTAATGGAGGTGCATCCGGTATTTTAGACCCACATACTTTAGATGGCATTCGCTATCACGTAACCTATCGAGGCACCGTAAATACCCCATCAGATATTGATGAAGGCTATAGCATAGAGGTTGCTATTCCTTGGGAATTACTACCCAATACTAGCCATAACGACGGCGATAGCATTGGTATTAATACTATTATTGTTTCTGATGACAGTGGCAGTACGCGTGATTATTCTGACAATAGAAATATTAGCCCCCCTGCTTTACTCTTTACTTTACCTGTCCTGATTGATGAGTATGTAGAATTAAAACATAGCCCTCAAAGCAGTTCTCAGTCTGGCTTGAGCGGCCCTTCCGCCTATACACGATTGCTGTTTCAAACGAATAATGATGTGCAAGCTCCAAGTATGGTTGCTAACTTTATTGCCGCACACCCACGCCCATACTCTGTTAGGCTACAGTGGAATAACCCTGGCGATAGTTTTAACACAGGCATGGCTTCTGGTTTTGATATACGTTATTCAACCCAGCCTATTACTGAAGATAACTTTCAACAAGCTAGGCAGTGGCCCTTTAATCAGCAAGCCAACTTTGATTTTTATGCGACGACTAATATCCGCGTCATGGGCTTACTCCCAAGTACTCAGTATTATTTTGCTGTCCGCGCCTATGATGAAGTCAATAATTTTGGACCTATTGCTTATTCTAAGCCTTTATCTACGACCTCTATTAGCGCTTTAAAGAGTGCAATTCCAGCTGATAAATATCAAGGACTTGCCGCAATAGCCCCTGGCGGACGTTATTTTATTAAAGAAAATGGTCAGGCCTTAATTCCTATTGGTACGCAATATTTACATCAAGACGATGCTATCCGCTATCTGTACAATGACGATATCTGGACAGGCAAGCAATGTCATAATTTTACAAAAAATCCAGAGGCTAGACAAAAAGTAAGCGACTATATGGCTCAATTAAAAGCGAATGGCATTACTGTTATGCGCCTCTTTTTAGAAGATTTCTCCTTAAATGTACCCAATAATGCCCCGTTTAATCAAGCTAATTGTGCTTATTGGCTAGAAAGTCCCCGTGGTACCTTTAATGCTAAAATGGCTGATTTTATTATTGATATTTTACGCCTTAGTGCCGAAAACGGTATCTATGTATTAATTAGCCCTTTTGATACTTTTTTCTATGACAACTATTTACCGCGTACGGCTTGGCATACCAGTCAAGGCGGACCACTCACTGATATTAATAATTTCTACACTAACCCTGATGTACTCACTATGGCAAAAACGCGCTGGAGCTGGGTCATTAATACGATCAATAATAGCGGTTATGGCGATGCCGTCTTTGCTTATGAAATTTTAAATGAATGGGACTCATTTGAGTGGACTCGCCCAGATATCGATGCCAATAAAGATGCTCAAATTCGTCAAAAGTTCATTACCGAGTTAGCCGCACACGTCCGTAGCCTAGATGATGAGCACTTGCTAGTTTCTAGCTCCACCGCTCTTGATCCACGCGGGGCCTTAGGTAGCTTTATTTATGATAGCCCTACCTTTGATGCCGTATTACCGCACCTTTACCTGCCCAATAATCGTGAGCCTTGGAATAATCCTGCCTCTGACATAGGAACTGCAACGGTAACAGAGCAAGCAAATATCCTTTCTTGGTGGACAAGTAACCAGGCAAGCGCTAAGCCGGTCTTGAATGGTGAGTGGGGGCCTTCTGATGCTTGGTTGCCCAACCCTAACCAGCCGGGCTATTTTTTCGGTTTCACTCAAGAAGATGATGAACTATTAACCCGCAAACTTTGGTTTACTGAGTTAGCCAGTGGTGCAGCTGGCCCAGGCATTCGAATGCCTGGTGGTGTTCGTGGCGGCCCTGCGCTCGGCTTACATTTATCAGAGACTATGTTTAGTACCGCCAGTACAATAAGCTCATTTGTGAGTCACGGAATTGATTTTACTAACTTTACTAGTATGAACTTACAAAAATCAGTTTTCGTTAGCAATAGCCTCGCCCCTTTAATAGTAACGGGAAGTAGTGATGCTAAACAGGGCTTAATTTATATTCACCAAGACCGCAATAAAAGTACCGCAACCGTTAGCAATGCTCAACTCAATATTGGTTCTTTATTAGGCGGTGCTGCTAGACAGGCTGAATTCTGGAGTACTGCGCCCAATCAAACGCAGGCACAGCATATTGTTATGGCTAAGGCCGCAAATATAGCAACACCTAATGACAGTAACTTTACCATTCCAGACTTTAACGACGATTGGATGATTAAATTCTCGGAGCTATACAGTACACGATTAATTACTTGGCGCAATCAAGGTCAACAAGTACTTGCTTTGGCCTATGAAAACATGGATAAAGCGGGTGCTGTTGATGTTTATATTGTGTATATTCTGAACGGTGAAACATTCTCTTTAGTCAGAAATGCGCAAGGTCAACTAACGTCAGTTTCTGGTATTGCTGCTTGGCAAGTAAATGCCTCTTATAGTAGTGAGATATCTGAATTAATCAGCTTACCTATTTCAGGAAATACAAATATTGATGTCTATGTTGCGACTCTTAGTACAGGTACGCCTGTTGAGAGTCTTGACTTTAAAACACTACAATTACTAACACTGCATTTATAATGCCCAGGTGCTGACAAAGAAAATTCGAGCCAATATTGTTAGTAAGGCTTTCACTCCAAACCTTTACTTAGCTCTACGCAAAAGACTATGACTGAACTTGCAATGATTAACCATACAATTGAAAGTGCCCTTCCTATACATTGTATATTGAGTCTAGCACAACAAGGTCAGTTACCTTTAAACTGGCGCAACTTTTTGGCCCAACAATCTATGCGTATTGGGTCTGAACCTAAAGATAATAGTTTTTTTTTAAATTTTACACATTTGAATGAGCGCATACCTTGTGCGGCTCCCAATTTATTAGAACAAATGACTTGGGCATTATTGGCGCACCCTGAATATAACACAATCATCTGGCCATTATTTACGTCTATTAATATAAAATCACCCCTGCAATTATTAGCACTTGATGCACCGGCAGAGGCTATTCAACAAGGGTTTATTAGTCTTAGCCGTAAATCAGGCATAGAGTCAGAAATACATTTATCCTATAAAACACTCTGCTTTTCGCACGCACTACTGACGAGCGAGACGGCTAACACCGCTCCCCCATTATCTTTCTTACGCACACTAAAAAATAAGCTATCTTTAGAGCAAAAGTTATTTTTAAAGCGTAAAGTCGATGCGTTACGTGAGTTAGCGACTTTTCCGAAAAAAGATAAAGCCTCCTTAAATAAAAATGCTCTCGCCCTTAAAAGATCATGGCCTGCTAAATTTATACGCCCAGAACTTCACTTAAATGCAGAGGTGATTAACCATAAGCAACGCATTCCCATATTAATTGCGACACACTGGTTGGAACTGGGAGGCGCGGAAAAATTTGCGATTGATTTGATTAAGTCTCTTCCTAAAGAACATTATGCAATCTATGTTACGACGGATATTCCTTCGTTTAATCATTGGAGTAGTGAGATTGCCGATCAAGTTGAAGCTATTTTTCACTTACCAAGTTTTTTACCTCAATCAATGATGGCAATTTTTTATGAATACTTAATTCGTAGTCGACAGATTCGCCTTATGCATTTACATCATGCAGCTCAAGCATACGAAGCACTTTATCATATTCGCCGATTCCACCCACAATTACAAATACTCGATTCATTACATATTATTGAGCTACCACCTAATGAAGGGGGATATGTTGAAGCTTCCGCTAGAAATTTTGAAGCCTTTATTAATCATCATCATATTATCAGTTATTATTTAAAAAACTTTCTAATGCAGCGCTGGTGCATACCTGAGAAAAAAATTTCGGTGACCTACCTTAATGTTGATAGTGATTATTTTAATCCTGGATTAATCGAAAAAGGTCAAATGAAGAAAGCCCTAAATATTCCTGATAATGCTTGCGTTGTCGGTTTTATTGGCCGTTTTAGTGAGCAAAAACAACCTCTAGAATTTATTAAGTCGGCGCAACTGTTACAGCAACGCTGGCAAGAAACACAACAAACTCAAGCTCTTATTTTTGTCATGACCGGTAGTGGTTTATTAGAGCAAGAGATTAAGCAGGCTATCCAGCGTGCAGCAGATACCTGCATTCTATTACATCCACAGGTGAATGATACTCGCCCCATTTATCAAGACTGTGATGTCCTTATGATGCCATCGGCTAATGAAGGGCTAGCCTTAGTCAGTTATGAAGCAATGGCCATGCAAACTCCGATATTTTTTACTGATGTTGGAGCGCAAAATGAGTTATTACCCCCAGAGTTTCTCATCCCCAATACTGCGCCACTTGCTCAAAAATTTGCCGATGCTATTTGGCCTTATCTTATTGATTCTGAGAAAAGGCTACAAGCTGGCATAAATATGCGTCACTATATACGTACAAATCACCATCACCAGCAAACGTATACTGAGCTACTTGCCTTGTATCAACAGTTATTAAACTGCGAATAATGAACCTGTTTCGTAAACTTTTTTTGCGCCTAAATGATCCATTATTAAAACAATGCCTTTGGCATCGCGGCTACAATCTAAGTACTGGCAGATCAACTAGCCCCTCGTGGTTAAATAAATTAATGTATTGTGACTGCGCTTATACCGTGCAGACTTATCAAAGTGCGGATCCCAACTATACGCGCTATCTATGGAAGCATAGTTTTTTAAGTTGTATAGAAAAACGCCAGCGACAACGAAGCATTAAATATTGGTCATATAAACCCTTAATAAGCATACAGCTCACTGTTTTTAAAGTGGAAATAGAACAGCTGCACGCTTGTTTAGACTCTGTTGCAAGACAATTATACCCACATTGGCAACTTTGCATTGTAGAAGATGGTAGCGAGATGCCCGCTATCAAAGAAGCACTCACTGCCTTTAAAAATCGCTTTCCTGATCAAGTTAAATTAATTTTACGCGATGATAATCAAGGCATTACTGCCACGAGTCAAGAAGTATTTTCCCTAAGTGAGGGCGAGTATATCGCCTTACTTGATCATGATGACTATTTAGCACCTGAAGCATTATATGAGGTGGTTAAACTGCTCAATCAACAGCCTGACACTGACTGGGTTTACTCCGATAATGACAAGCTTGATAGCTCTGGCTTGCGCTGTTGTCTACATGCAAAGCCTGCTTGGTCTCCTGAATTACTGCTGACTTATAATTATATCCTGCATTTATCAGTGATTCGGCGCAGCTTAATAGAGCAAGCAGGAGGTTTTCGAATGGGTTTTGAAGGGTCTCAAGACCATGATTTATACCTACGTTTAGCAGAACTCAGCTCTAACATCAGGCATATTCCACGTATCTTATATTCATGGCGTCAATCAGCTGATTCGGTCGCTCTAAATCCTGAAAATAAAACTTATGCTTATGATGCTGCCTTACGCGCCTTGAACTCGGCACTGGTAAGACGAGATGAACATGGACTAGCAAGCCACCCTAAACATTCTTGGCTAGGTAGCTACCAAATTATTAGAGCCATAGGGAAGCCTAAGATTGATACTATTTTTCTCTCCACACAAGAAAATGCCTCACATAATCTAGCGCTACAACAAGGAGTGACGATAACATCACAGCTATCCCTACCCGCCAACGAAAAGGCGGGGTGTGCATTACATCGCCTGATTAAGCACTGCCAATCAGATTATATTTTACTGCTATCGCCTTTAGTACAGTTTACTGAGACTAAACAATTATTTAACCTGTGCAATAACTTAATCCCTTCTGGTGTCGCCTTAAGTACCGCAAAAATTAGCCACAAAAATAACCAAGTCGATCACTGTGGCTTGGCCTACCAACATAGTTTATGCTGCTACCCATTACGTGACTGGCCCAAAGATCTAGATGGTATGGGGGCTTATGGAGCATTACCCAGAAATATCTCAATCAATTCGCCATTAATCAATTTAGTTAAAGCAAAAAAAATACGCCCCTATTTAGAAAAACTTGAGCACTATGCCAGTATTCAAGCCTGGTTGATAGGGCTGGCATTAGAACTAAAAACACATCAGCTACGACTCGTGGCTGATGGCGGAATTTCCTTATTATATTTACCTATGGAACCTTACCAACTAATTTTACCTGAGAGAGATAAGGCCCTACTAATGCAAAATTATCCTTATTTTTTCACAACCCGTGACCCCTTATACCATCATCAGATGAACTAAAATAGAGGCTCCCCCTAGCGACACATCAAATACAGCCAAACCCTGGCCTTACACAAAACTTAGATAGTTAAGTCTCCTTGTGCGGGCCCTAAAATGATAGCAGCTCTACCGAAAAACTGAAAGTATGTAACTTAAGGTCTGAGAATTTTATCCCCCCAAAAAAAACTGACTTGTCTTTTTGTCGCGTTTCGGGTTTTATTTCATCCCCGGCCCTTAGAAATAAACGTAGGCTATCAGCCATACTTTAGAATTAGCCTACTTTTCTTTGCAAACTTAAAGAACAACTCTAAAACGCGAATAAATAATACACCTTATCAATTTGTCGATGAAGATACAGGCTGTTTACTAGGCTCCTCTTCCCATGGCTTTATCCTATGCTCTAAAGGCTCTGTTCTTTCTTCTTTTGTTTGAATCTCAAGCCCATCGTAACCTCTTAATAATTGACTCGCGCTAGGAGTAAACTCATCTTCATCATAATATATCCCCGTCAGTTTACGTTTAAATTCATCGGTTACTTTTCTGGCATCAAACTCATTCACGACGACCCTTGGAGTGATAACAACAATTAATTCATTTTTCTCAATCTTTTTCCCTTGCGTACCAAATAGCCAGCCTATATAAGGAATATCTTTTAAGAAAGGCACACCTGTATTAGAAAAGGTGTGTGTTTCAGAAATTAACCCACCTAAGACTACGCTTTCACCATTAACAACGGCAACAGTACTTTTTATCTCTCGCTTCAAAATAGCAGGGGAATCAATATTCGAAGCGCTATTTGTTTTCGGCGTATTCACACTTTGTTCAATCTCTAAAATAACGACGCCTGTTGCATTAACTCTTGGTTTTATTTTTAAAATAACACCTGTATCGACCATTTGAATTGGGCTAGTTTGAATGGGATTTACCCCCCCTCCATTGGTATTCGTAGACTGAGACGTTCTAATAGGGATCTGGTCTCCCACCTTAATACTTGCTTCCTGGTTATTAAGCACCATTATCGAAGGTGCGGATAAAACATTTAATTTATTATCTTCCGCTAAAGCATTAAACACCATACGAATATCATCTGTACCCCGCGTTAGACCATAAGATAAACCACCCGTAGCCGCTGCAGTAGCTCCCTGTGCAACAGTTCCTATAATACCTATCCCTTCTAGCCCATCCGGTCCACTATTTTTAAATAGCCACTTCACTCCATATTCTAAATTTTCAGTTAAATTCACAGCAACAATCGTTGCGTCCAATAAGACCTGCAAAGGCATCACATCTAAATGCTTAATTACTTTTCGTAACATCCGATATTGCTGTGGCTGAGCCATAATAATTAAAGCATTATTAGGTTCGTCTGCAATAATCGTTACGCCATCTAGTGAGGTATTGCCATTGCTACTGCTCCTTGTGACTTTTGCTACTTGCCTCGATTTTGAAGATTTATTCGTAATAGAGCCAATTCTTTGGCCAGGAGCCACGGACACTGCTTTACTTTGGGTTGGTGCGATACCACTAATCACCGAAGTGAGTGTCGTGGCCAACTCAGTTGCATCAACATGCTGTACTCGGTAAACAATAATACCGCCCTCACCAATAACACCATTTTGCTTGTCTAGTCTATCAATCCATTTTTCAGCTTCTCTTAGATACGCTTTTTGCTTGGTTATAACTAAAATTGCATTCAAATGCTTAATGCTAATAAAACGCAACATACCAGAGAGCGGGTTTTTTTCTCCTTCATTAAAAATTTTCTCTATATCGGCAACGGTACTCTCAACTTCTGTATTTTCTAAGGGGTACAAACCAAATGACATTCCCGCTATAAAATTGACATCGAATGTATTGACTAAATTAATTATTTTTTCTAATTCACTGCGTGTTCCTGCGACTAATAATAAATTACGCGCGGGATCAACTTTAATAATAGATTTACTTGGCAGAACAGGCGTAATAATCTCAGCCATATCAACGGCACCGACATATCTCAGCGGGATTATTTTTATTTGAAAACCAGCACCTATTTTTTCACTCCCTAACAAAGAGCTATCAGCTACATGAACCCCGCTAACATCAGGCTCAATTCTATAGAGCCCATCACGTTTAATAAGCACCGCACCATTGACTCGCAATAGCATTTCTAGTGTGGGTAGAAGGTCCTCTTTAAACAAAGGCTTAGTGGTTTGTAAGGTGACGGTTCCTTTCACTTTAGGACTTAGCAGATAATTCTCTTGCAGCATATCGCTAAGAATGATTTTACAAACTTCACTTAGATCAGCGGCAT
Organism: methanotrophic endosymbiont of Bathymodiolus puteoserpentis (Logatchev); assembly: GCF_900128525.1. Lineage (GTDB taxonomy): Bacteria > Pseudomonadota > Gammaproteobacteria > Methylococcales > Methylomonadaceae > Methyloprofundus. The sequence goes on along the minus strand of NZ_FQTQ01000064.1, from coordinate 100,159 downwards.
CAAAATTAATTGAGTACTTACCTTTACCTGCAGCTTGAATAGCGGTTTTTTTAGAGCCTTGCTTTATAAACCGACCGCTACCTATAAAGGTCTTTTTGGTAATTGTCTGTGCATCAGTTTTGATGTCGTCGCTATTATCTAATTGCGCAAATACCACCTCTTTTTTTATAGTGCTATCCGTCGCACTTGAAGATTTAGAGCGCTCTTGATCTGTTTTTTCTTCAATGGGTATTTTAATGCCTAATCTTGGTCCTAAATGAATTTTATCTAAGGTCTCACAAGCTGTTAAAGAGACACTACCAATAACTAATAGGCTGAGAAAATTTATGCGCTTTAAGGAGAAATTCATGCTTACTTTTTAGTTTGTCTATTAAAAGGGTTAGCTCTACGTCGTTTTGTTTTTTTTGCTGGCGTATGGGGGCGTGGTTTAGATAAAAGAAGCACTTTATCTTCCCCACCCGCAATAATAATAACGCGATCATTTTGTATTTCTTTAAGCTGCCAGCCGTTGATTTCATCACCTTGAGCAAGCCGCTGAAATTTTTCTGCATGGGATTTAGCTTTAGGGTTTTGGAATAAAGCGAATTCGCCTTCAGGTGTTTTGATAATACCCACTAAATCTATACCAATATCCTCAAGTGCCTCAGCCTTAGCCTTTGCTTCTTCAGCAGACTCGGCCTCAATTTCTTCAATAACAATAGGCTCTCGGCTTTTAAAAAATAAAGGACGTTGCACAATCTCAGTATAGTCACCTATCACTTTGTAGTTAAAGTGATAACTGGGGATATCCTCGACATTGAAGCCTGCGCTCGGGATATTGCGTAACTCCTCTAGTTTTTGAGCGCGGTAATTTTTTCCTAAATTAATTTGTAAGGCGATTAAGAGCAGAAATATAACTGCAAAAGTCAAAAACACGGCTGTTAACATGTATTCCCATTTTAAGCGCATTATAATGTTTCCTTCATCATATAGCCCACCACATCAAGTGTAATCGTGACTGTACCGCTTTTATCGGCACTTAGCCTTTTTCTCCCAAATCGCTTGCTACTCGGTACTATCCTAATATGTTCAATACTCATCAAAGGCTTTTCAATATCAATTTCATACAAAAGGCTGCGTAGCATTTCCATGTTTCCTACCACTTTGACTTTCACAGCAATAGAGACGAGGCCATTTTCTTCTTTCTGAGGCAAAACTTGAGTGCTACTGAGTTCACCGCCAGCATTATTAACAATTTCTTTCAGTCGTTTTTGTAATTCAGCTGCTGCTAGTGGAAATGTTTCTTGGGTATACAGATAGCCCAAGGCATGAATATCTGTACGCCCTTGCTCAATCGCGCTTAAAACTTGATCTCGGCTGGATATAACGCGCTCATAGCGTTTAATACGAAAGACTAAGTCATCAATATCTTCCATGGTTTTATTAATAGCGCCATACCAAGGAATAAAAATAGTCGCCGCAATAAGCGTAATAATACTTATTAGTAGCCCTGCCGCGACCCACCTTTGTTGCTTATCGTTCAACTTTTGCATGCGTTTGTTTTTTAATAACGTCTGTTGAAATTTGAAAGCGCTCTAAACCACTACGTCGATCTTTTGTGACGGGGGATATAAAGGTAACATTATGGAAAAAAGGAACGCCTTCTAGCGAGGCGATTAGGCTTGAAGCACTCCCTGATTGACCGGTTAATTGTAACGTTTTTTTACTATAACGTAGCTGCGATATCCAAGTATCATCGCCTAATACTTTACTCAGCGTATTAATCACTTCAATCATGGATGGCGAGCTATTTTTATGATCAATCACTTGTTGAGTGGCTTGATAAGGATAGTCTATTGCCTTTTTAGAGTCTTCAATGTCTAATGCACTTTTTTCCGCACTCCGGGCATGTTTTTTGAGTTTATCTAAACCTTCATTCCCCATTTTTAAAGGCAGTACCAGTAAGGCAATAAACAAAGCAAGCATAATAAAAAGAGAGCCTAGCATAATGAATAAAGGCTTTTTATCCGCCTTCAAACATAATGCTTTAGGTAGCAAATTATAAGCAGAACTTGCCTCAGCCAAATTGACTCTTAGTATCTCTGAATCGGCAAAAGAAGGTTTTAAACCTAAATTAAGGCATTGCTCATACATCGCATCTAATGTTGCCTTTTTCACCAAGACTAAACGAATAGGTAGCTGTACCTTATTTTTTTTAGAGCCTTGCTTAATATAAGAAAAATAAACTTCTTCCTTAGTAAAGGGGGTATAACGATCTAATTCATAGCTGATGACCTGGGCTAAGTTTGATTCAGCCGCAGCAGGTAAAACAATATCTTGAATAACGGATAAATTGTCAGGTACACGCAAGACGACTTGCGCATTTCTATATTGAGCTTTACTTTGAATTAAATTCTGCAGCTCTTCTTTTGCTAGCGCATTACACTCAAATTTACCCAGTAGCTCTTGCTGCTCACCAGACTCATAACTTACCGTCGCACTGAGACCGCTCACCTTGACGACGAGCAACCCTTTCGCTTTAAAAGCGTCACGTACTTTTTGCGGCAATAAAAATGCTAACTCCTGCCCCCACCATTTAAAAAATTGCGTTACATCAATTTCACTATCAAGTTTAAACATCTGAATTTATAATCCATTGATCATTCTCAGGCAAAAATAAAGAACGCACAGAGTAGTCCTTAACCCATTTTAAAATTTGAAAGGGCAAACCATTTTTTGCTTGTCCTTTTCTAATAACAGCCATTGTGGCTGCGGTACTACCTCTCTCTATCATGGCCTCGGAAATAATCATATAAACATTGCTAGTAGCAGTCGCAGAATTATACCAATCAGGCGCTACAACTGCTTGCTTATTACGCTGATTTTCTGCTCTTTGTTGCATATATTCATCAACTAATGCCTCGGTCGCATCAGGCAATGTGAGTAATACAGAGCGTGACGCAGTTGCGGGGTTAATAGCTGCTTTTTTAGTGTATACGCTGATCATATCTTCTATTTGTTGATATATCTTGGGGGTCATGCCCAGCACCATTTGTAATTCTTCCACGCTGTTAAATAAATTATTACGCGGTCTATATTTAAGCCCTGCATCCTTATATTGTTGTTCTTCAGCCCCATTCAACCCTATTAAATCATCTTTATCGCGCCAATCAATAATCGCATCACTTAGACTATCCGCCTGTGCCTCCTCAACTTGGGCAAAGTTTAATAAGTCTAATAATTGCTGTTTATCTGCATAATTAATATTTACTTTTCCCGATTCATCGGCGATCAGGATACGAATATTTTTACCTGCATAATTCACCTCATATAAACTATTAGTACTTTGCCATTGCTGCTCGGCATTAGTATTAAATAGCATGACAACTGCATAATTTATACCCGCTTCAGCCAAGGCTTGAGCTTCAGCCTTTTCCTTTATTCCAGAAATAATGGCACTTTCTCGCTGTATTGTTAACGCAAAACTACTGGCCATAATCGTTAATAAGGTAATCACCCACAAAACGACAATTAATGCTAAGCCTTTATTCGACTTCATGGCGAGGTAAATTTGCCATTCACAATACCAAAAGGGTTACGCCCTCTCTTTCCTACCGCAGCCCCACCCGCAGCAACGTCATCCACCTTCAATTCAACAACTATTTGTGGCCACAGCTCACCATTCATAAGCTCTATATCAACACTAATCAAGTCAGGAAGCTCAAACTTATCTAGCCACTCCTTCTGCCAGCCCGCGTCATCCTTAGTATCGTCAGCATTAAAATAGGCAAAATGAAGACGTTGCACATTCTTTAAGATAACCACCTGCTCTTCTTTCCAGCTTGTCTCATCACTTTGTCCAAAAAATGGTTTAATATCAACCATTAACTCTTTACCTTGATTGTTTTTGCTCGGTATAAGGCTGAGTTTGAATATCTGCAATCCTAGCCGTGCTGCACTTGCGGGCATGGCGGCAACAAACTCCAGTGTATTTATATCACCACTAAAGGAAAACTGTTTGCCATCTTCCGTGTCAACATCTAAAGGCAACACCGTCTGTAATTTATTGTACAAAAAAGTCTGCACAGTCGCGGCTTGGCTGACTTGGGCAATTTTTTTCTCACCAGCATTCCAGTTTTGCACGCAAACACGTAGACTTGCGAACAGTAATAACATCATAACGCTCATAATGCTCATACCAATCAACACTTCTAATAAAGTAAACCCTGTATGCCTGTATTGAGCTTTTATCATTCTTTTTTAGATAACTTAAGCGTAATCAACTCAACCAGCCGATCATTGTCTCCGGCCATCCACTGTACACGAGAAATGACTTCGTAAACCTGAACCCCCATGGCTTCAGATGCGGCAGCAACATCATCCGTATTAAGGGGCTGCATAATAAGAGACCAATTGTATTTGTCTAATACCTGCCCTTGTTTTTGTCCTTCATTCAGGGGTAATTCAACACCTGCTGCTGCCATCTTTGCTTGCGCAATTATCACCGCTTGTTGATACTCTTCAGAAACAATCGTCCGCCTTAATCCACCGGAAAAAATGTTCAATAAAATACCTAAAGACAATGCCAAGATAGAAAAAGCAATTAAAATTTCCAGCAAAGAAAACCCAGCTTGTAACTGTCGTTTACTGGTCATTTATTTCCACATGCCCTGTCAACCAATTAACATCTAGTTGTCGTTTATTACCCGCGACCTCTAAAGTAACTCGGCCCCCCGTTGATGAGCCATCAGGGAAAAAACGAATACTACCCTGTGTCTCATCAATAATCTGTGATTGTGCTAAATCTAAGGTCACTTCTATTTCTTTCGCTATCCGGTATGTTTTTGTTTTACCGGTAATCTGATAGGTATTATCTTGTAAATTAAATAAGACGCGGCTTTCTTTATGTTGGCTCAGCGCATGCCCACGAGCAAAGCGTAGCGCTGATGCAATATCCCGCATCGAACTCTTCAACTTAGCCGTTTGATTTCCAGAGCCAATATTAGGTGCCACGACTGCAGCACTGATAGCAATAATCACAATCACCAACAGTAGCTCTATTAAAGTAAACCCTTTTGTGCGCACAATACTTAAGTTTTACTCCCAGCTATTAACATCTTGATCTTCACCCTCACCACCAGGCGCATTATCAGCACCCAAAGAATAAATATCAAAACGTCCGTGCTCACCAGGAGACGCATAATGATAGTCATACACCCAAGGATCTTGAGGCACATTATTTTTGCGTAAATAAGGACCGTTCCAAGAACGTGCATTTGCAGGTTTTTCTACTAATGATTTTAAGCCTTCTTCGGTACTAGGGTAACGGCCAACATCCATACGATACATATCCAATGCACCTGCTAAATCTTCAATTTGTACTTTAGCAGCTTTAGTTTTTGAGCTACCTAAATGTTTCATTACTTGCGGTCCAACCAAACCAGCTAATAGACCTATAATTGCAAGTACCACTAATAATTCAATTAAAGTGAATCCTGACATTGGTTTTTTAAAGTGTTTCATTTTCTCTCTCAGTTTTAGGATTTGTTATTTTGTGTTAAAAGGCTAAATCATTAACACTTAGAATAGCCGATAAAATAGAAATAATAATACCCGCAATTAGCAGCCCTAAAGTAACAATTAAAATAGGCTCCAGCATCGCCAGCATACGTTCAATGGTTATTTTAAGCTGTTTATCATAAGTCTCAGCTGTCCTTGCTAACATTTCTTCCATTTTTCCCGTTTCTTCACCCATTTTGATCATTTGGGTCGCCATTTTTGGGAATTGTCCAGACTCTATTAACGCGCTGGACATATCTTTACCTTGCTTTAAATTATCCTCAGCAAGCGTCAAAGCATCAATTAACACCAAATTACTCAATGTCCCCTTAACAATGCCTAGTGCTGTTAATATAGGAACACCATTAGATAATAAGGTGCCTAAAGTACGGGTAAAATTAGTCGTGCTGGTATTACGGATAATTTCCCCAAATAAGGGCAGCGATAAAATAATACCGTCCCATTGTGCTTTTCTAGGGCCTACTGTTAATTCATAGCGCATGATAAAAAAGGTAGCAAACCCACCGATTAATAAAATCCACCAGTAGCTTTGTAGCCACTCCGCTGTGCCGACGACAATTTGGGTAGATATTGGCAACTCCTTACCCGCACTTTCAAACATCTCCGTAAATTGTGGAACCACAAAAGTCAGTAATAAAAATACCGAGCCTAAGGCCATAACAACAAGCACGGTGGGGTAAATTAATGCTGTGCTAACAGTATCTTTTAATTCCTTAGATTTCTCTAAATATTCAGATAACTGGCCTAAAACAATATCAACGCTACCACCCGCCTCACCTGCACGCAGCATATTAATATAAAAGCGTGAAAAAGCACTCGATTCAGCCTCTAAAGCATCCGCCAAGTTCACCCCACCTTTAACGCGCTCCAGCACTTTTTTAATTAAGTCATGTATTTTAGAATCAGGGTCTATTAATTCCATTAATACCACTAAAGACCTATCTAAAGGCAATCCTGCTTGCAATAAGGTCGCCAATTCTTTAGTAAATAGATTCACTTCTTTTTGTGACAGCCCTTCCTGAGACCGTTTAAAAGAAAACAAATGTGACAGACTAGAGCCTGACAAAGATATTTTGAGCGGAATTAAACCTTCAGACTGCAAATAATCAATAAGATGGGCTTCATCTTTTGCTTCTTTAGTCCCTTCTTGAACAGTGCCGTCATGTGCTACCGCCTTATAAACAAATAAAGTCATTTTAGACTTCCGTTGTGACGCGTAAAACCTCTTCTAAGGTCGTCATGCCTTTTGCTGCCTTTGCTAAGCCATCTTGATAAATACTTAACATGCCGCCTTTTACCGCTTCTTCTTGAATCAATCCCGATTCTTTATGTTCCATGACCATTTTCCTTAAAGCATCATTCATCACTAAAAACTCAATAATCGCCAAACGTCCACTATATCCAATATCACCACATTCTTTACAGCCTTTAGCATGATATAAGGTCAATTTCCCTTCTTTCAAGAACCGCGTCAAACCTTTTTCTTTAATTACTTCAGGAGGAGGCTGATAAGGCTCACGACAATGCATACACAGTTTTCTAACCAGCCTTTGCGCTAAAATACCATTCACTGTCGAAGTTAATAAATAGTCATCCAACCCCATATCTAATAAGCGTGCCAGCCCGCCAGCGGCATCATTGGTATGCAATGTAGATAAAACCATATGCCCCGTTAATGCGGACTGTACAGCAATTTTAGCCGTTTCTAAATCACGCATTTCACCAATCATAATAATATCGGGATCTTGCCGAACAATAGAGCGTAAAGCGCTGCTAAAAGTTAAGCCTATTTTAGGTTTTGCCTGAATTTGGTTAACCCCTTGCAACTGATATTCAACAGGATCTTCAACCGTGATAATTTTTTGTCCTGGCGTATTTAAGTAACTTAACGCGGTATATAAAGTCGTTGATTTACCACTACCTGTTGGCCCAGTAATTAATATAATGCCATGCGGTTTATTTAAAACCTGAATAAACTGCTTTTCATTAGCCTCTTCAAAACCTAATGATGCAAAATCAAAGACCACATTTTCTTTATCCAGTAAGCGTATCACAACACTCTCACCATACATGGTCGGCGTGGTCGATACACGTAAATCAATTTCCTTGCCTTGCATTTGTATTTTGATACGTCCATCTTGAGGCAAGCGGCGCTCTGCAATATTTAACTTTGCCATCAATTTAATTCTGGAAATGATGGCCGCTGTCGCACTAACCGAAGGACCTTCTATTTGTTGTAACACGCCATCAATACGCAAACGAATGATTAAAGCATTTTCAAAGGGTTCAAAATGAATATCCGATGCTTTACTCTCTAGTGCGCGTTGAAAGACTAAGTTCACCATACGAATAACCGGAGCTTCACTGGCTAAATCCTTTAAATGCTCGATATCATCCAGGGATTCACTGGCATCCAAATTATCAGTAATTTGTCCCATCTGTGACTTGCCGCCACCATATTGGCGCTCTATAGCTTTATCTATGTCAGATAAAAGGCCAATTTTTAGCTCTATCGGTAACTCGCATTTTAAGCTCAATGCCTGTTTAATAAAGCTATTCTCAGGATCTAAAACGGCAATAACCATTTTATGCTCATCCGCTGAAATGCCAACAACATGGAACTCCTTTAAGAAACGTAAAGAAATATCATCGGGCAATACTGGACTATCAGGATAATCAGCAGGTTCTAGGACACTTAAGTCAGACACTTTTGCTAAAGCCCCCGCGACATCTTTTTCAGAACATAACCCTAATTTCACCAAGAGTAAAGGCAACCCTGTTTCTTGCATTTGTTGCTGAATTTTATTGACTTTATTTAAGTCACTTTCACGCAATGATTGTTGCGTAATAAGGGTATTGATAAATGTCTGGTAGCTCATAAATTTTGGGGCAAATGACGTGTTTTAAATTTGTCTTTAGGCTGTAGTAAGGAAGATATGAATCATTCGGAAAGTAATTGCAGTTAATTTTGGCTATGACCTTGGTATTTAATTACTTTAATGCGAATTAAGAGCTAAATTTATAGATAATTGATATCAAAAGGTTAGGTATCAGCGCTTGCTCTTCAGTCGCTTGCAATATTCTAAGCATTTGATTTTACAATTCCGGTTTAGTTCTTAATTCATATTTTAACTGATTTATATTATGAAATGATGAATCTAAGAATTTTTAGGGGTAAGGATAGCTTGTAAAGGTACAATTTATTAAATACTTTTTAACAGGTACAAAGAGTGTCATAGGATATGCTGAAGAATAAAGCGCATCCTCTATATCAAATACCTGTGCATAATGAGAAGTTACGAGAATTATAGTACACTAACCAATATTTTATTGCATTCTCTATTCTAAAAATAGGAAGCCTGCACCCACTCAATAACCTGATATTTTTACACATAATTTGAACCAGGCCGAGGCAACCCTTGCTGCTCTTCCTCCTGTAATTAAGCACCACTTACCTGCTTCTAAATATCATAAATACGCATAGTTTTAAAGGTTGGATGTAGTTTGCAAGCAATTTAACTTAGTTTAATGATAGCTCGCTAGTAGAAATAAAAGGCATTCTTTAAAAACACCAGCTTTAGTTTATACCTACTCTAAGTGATGCTAAAATACAGCCATGCATAATTTAACCACTTTAAAATTAATTGAGCGCATCAGCACGCTACTAAGAGCTGAGCAGCGTAAAAAATATTCTGCGTTAGGGCTACAACCCGTCCATGTGCAAACGCTAGACTATTTAGCCAGTTGCAATCGGTTCAGTGACTCTCCAGCCGCTGTCACAGATTACTTAGGCTTAACTAAAGGTACCGTTTCACAAACTTTACAAGTTTTAGTGCGTAAAGGATTTATTGAAAAAAAACAAGATGATGCTGATAAACGTATCGTACACCTGAAGATCTTACCTGAGGGACAAGCGCTTTTACAAAACATTACTCCTTTTGATGTCTTTACTAAAGCAGAGCAAGCTATTGAGAATAAACAGTTTGACTCCATTAGTGCCGCACTTTATGAGGCGCTCGTTGCCTTACAAAATGTCAATGGCACCAGTAGCTTTGGCCAATGCAAAAACTGTATTACTTTCAGTGAAGAAAATGATCACTATTATTGTTTATTAATGCAGCAGCCATTGAGCCAAGCAGATATTGAAAAGATTTGTCGCGAATATGTCTCTGTTACCAATTCTGGCTTAGTTTAAGCTAAGCTTTATTTACAACACTACTGGAATTTTTTATGTTTGATCCAAAATCAATTGATGATATCGCTAGCCGTTTAAGCGATGCTATTCCTCCCGGCTTAAATAACTTTAAAGAAGACCTAGAGAAGAATTTTCGCGCTATTTTACAAAGTGCTTTGGGTAAAATGGATTTAGTGACTCGCGAGGAATTTGAAGTACAAAAAGGTGTCTTAGCTAAAACTCGCACTAAGCTAGAAGATCTAGAAAAACGTGTTGCTGAAATGGAAAAACATATTTCAAAATAGCCTCAACATCAAGCTAATAGCTTGAGCTTTCATCTCAAGCTATTTTCTTAATCCTCTCTGCAAGCCCACTAAAACGCTCAACTTTACGTTTAATTGTTTGTAAGAATACCTCTTTATTAGTCACCATTTTTAGCGTGGTTTTAGCGCGCGTTATTCCTGTATAAATAAGCTCTTTAGTTAATATTGGGTTAATCACTTCTGGTAATACCAATAACACCTCATCAAACTCTGAGCCTTGACTTTTATGTATGGTCATAGCAAAAACAGTTTCACAATAAGGCAAGCGAGCAGGTAAATACTTCCTAACAGCACCATCAGCATGTAAGAAAAAGACCATTAATTGTCCGCTATTTTCAGTATCAGGCATACAAATACCTATATCGCCATTATATAACTGCAGAACTGCATCATTTTGCGTAATCATGATAGGTCGACCGCTATACCAATCACCCGAGCTTTTGATAAGTCGTTGCTCTATCAGCGCTTGAACCACTCGAAAATTAATATCATCGACACTATATAAGCCCTCCCGCGTTGCACATAGCACTTGAAACTCACTAAAAGCTGCGTAACATTCTGTAAAGCTGGCATTTTCAGAAATAAGCTGTAAATAAGCGACTTGCTTATTAGCGATATAGTCAATTAGATCCTCTTTTAAAAAACAAACTTCTGCGTAATTCTTTGTTAATAATTCCCAAGCTAAATCAGCTTCCTGATGATTAATTGCTTCGGCGAAAGTTTTTATATGTCCAGAAAAACGGTAAGAAACTTTCAGCTCCTGCGTGTACTCAGGCAAAGCATTCGTTAAGTCAGCCAATACCGTTCCTGTTTCCACCGATGCTAGCTGATCTTTATCACCTAATAAAATAAGCCGTGCATTTACTTTTAAAGCGTTGACCAATTTAGTCATTAAAGGTAAATCAATCATCGATACTTCGTCGACCACAACAATGTCACAGGCTAGAGGTAAATCAGCATTATATTTAAAATAGGGCGATGGCGGCCTTGCTCCAAGTAAGCGATGAATCGTGACAACCTGTTCAGGAATCATTTCCTTTAACGCCTCAGAACAATCTAAATCATGTTTACTTTGCCCGATAGATTCTTGCAGCCTCATAGCAGCTTTTCCAGTAGGTGCTGCAAGCATGATATTTAAAGGAATTTCTGAAAATTCCTGTAACAAAGCTAGAATTTTAACCACTGTTGTTGTTTTTCCTGTGCCCGGCCCACCTGTTATAATAGTGAACGGATACTTTATAGCTGTAATCGCCGCTTCCTTTTGCCAATTAATACTGTCAATAACAGGAAAATATCGATCAAATACCTCAGAAGAACCACTCAGTAAAGAATCTGCCCCCATCAAACTAACTAATTTCTCCGCTAGTTGACACTCATAGCTCCAATAACGCTGTAGATATAGTTGCTTGTCTTCCAATACCAAAGGTAACGTACCAGTTTCATCAGCCATACCTGAGTTCAGCACTACAGTTAGCTCAGCTTCACTTAACTGAAAACAACTATGCCCTTGGCTCTGAGCATACGATAACTTAGCCACTATTGCTGCAAACTGTTTGCCTTGCTCATCTTTTAGTCCACTTTTCTGAGTTAAGAAGCGAGCAAAAGCATAATCTAAATGACTAAGAGTTATTTCATTTAGCATGAGCTACCTATTAATAAGTTAAGAAGATATTTAGACATTTTACCTTTCCTAGCAAAATAAAAAGTAAAAAAAAACCCAACCTATGACTAGATTGGGTTTTAGAATATGAGCTTGGCAATTCCCTACTTTCGCATGGATAAATCCACACTATCATCGGCACTAAACGGTTTCACTTCCGAGTTCGAGATGGGATCGGGTGGTTCACGCTCGCTATGGTCACCAAGCAAACTGGTTTGATTGTTACTTTCTTCCTCTTGCTTTCGCTGGATTCGTCTTGGTATCAATCGTCTCTCCTTTAGGGTTCGGCTTTAGGCCTGTTGTCTAAAGGTTTGGAAATCTGTTGTGTTTCGAGTCTCTTTCTTTGTTTCGTTCTCTCGCAGTGAAAGCGATTGTTAGCTTCACATAACACGACCTTTCTTGTGTTGATTTTCTCAACACTTGAAACGCATTTGGTGTTATATGGTCAAGCCTCACGGGCAATTAGTACAAGTTAGCTTCACACATTACTGCGCTTCCACATCTTGCCTATCAACGTTGTAGTCTTCAACAGCCCTTCAGGGAACTTTAAGTTCCAGTGAGATCTCATCTTGGGAGGGGCTTCCCGCTTAGATGCTTTCAGCGGTTATCCTGTCCGAACGTAGCTACCGGGCAATGCCATTGGCATGACAACCCGAACACCAGGGGTTCGTCCACTCCGGTCCTCTCGTACTAGGAGCAGCTTCCCTCAAATCTCAAACGCCCACGGCAGATAGGGACCGAACTGTCTCACGACGTTCTGAACCCAGCTCGCGTACCACTTTAAATGGCGAACAGCCATACCCTTGGGACCTGCTTCAGCCCCAGGATGTGATGAGCCGACATCGAGGTGCCAAACACCGCCGTCGATATGAACTCTTGGGCGGTATCAGCCTGTTATCCCCGGAGTACCTTTTATCCGTTGAGCGATGGCCCTTCCATTCAGAACCACCGGATCACTATGACCTACTTTCGTACCTGCTCGATGTGTCTATCTCGCAGTCAAGCGTGCTTTTGCCATTACACTCATTGCATGATTTCCGACCATGCTGAGCACACCTTCGTGCTCCTCCGTTACTCTTTGGGAGGAGACCGCCCCAGTCAAACTACCCACCATACACTGTCCCCAACCCCGATAAGGGGTCTAGGTTAGAACTTCAAACATACCAGGGTGGTATTTCAAGGTTGGCTCCACCACAACTAGCGTCATGGTTTCAATGCCTCCCACCTATCCTACACAAATAGGTTCAAAGTCCAGTGTAAAGCTATAGTAAAGGTTCACGGGGTCTTTCCGTCTAGCCGCGGGTATACGGCATCTTCACCGCAATTTCAATTTCACTGAGTCTCGGCTGGAGACAGTGTGGCCATCGTTACGCCATTCGTGCAGGTCGGAACTTACCCGACAAGGAATTTCGCTACCTTAGGACCGTTATAGTTACGGCCGCCGTTTACCGGGGCTTCGATCAAGAGCTTCTCCGAAGATAACCCCATCAATTAACCTTCCGGCACCGGGCAGGCGTCACACCCTATACTTCCTCTTGCGAGTTTGCAGAGTGCTGTGTTTTTGATAAACAGTCGCAGCCACCAATTTAATGCTGCCTTCTTCAGCTCCACGAGCAAGTCGCTTCACCTACAAAAGGCGTACCTTCTCCCGAAGTTACGGTACAATTTTGCCTAGTTCCTTCAGCCGAGTTCTCTCAAGCGCCTTAGAATTCTCATCCCACCCACCTGTGTCGGTTTGGGGTACGGGTCGTTATAACCTGAAGCTTAGAGGTTTTTCTTGGAAGTATGGCATCAATCACTTCGTCTCTCACGAGGAGAAACTCGTCATCACGTCTCAGAATTAACAAGAGTCCGGATTTACCTAAACTCTCTCCCTACACGCTTAAACTTACATTTCCAACCGTAAGCTGATCTAGCCTGCTCCGTCACCCCATCGCAGTTATAACAAGTACAGGAATATTAACCTGTTTTCCATCGACTACGCCTTTCGGCCTCGCCTTAGGTCCCGACTAACCCTGCGTCGATTAACGTTGCGCAGGAAACCTTGGGTTTTCGGCGAGGGGGTTTTTCACCCCCTTTATCGTTACTCATGTCAGCATTCGCACTTCCGATACCTCCAGCCAACTTCTCAATTGACCTTCGCAGGCTTACGGAACGCTCCTCTACCACCTCCGTTAATAAATTAACGTCGATCCGTAGCTTCGGTACACTACTTAGCCCCGGTAAATCTTCCGCGCAAACCGACTCGACCAGTGAGCTATTACGCTTTCTTTAAAGGATGGCTGCTTCTAAGCCAACCTCCTGGCTGTCTGGGCCTTTTCACATCGTTTCCCACTGAGTAGTGATTTTGGGACCTTAGCTGACGGTCTGGGCTGTTTCCCTTTTCACGACGGACCTTAGCACCCGCCGTGTGTCTCCCGTGCTAAAACTTGTTGGTATTCGGAGTTTGCAACGGTTTGGTAAGTCGGGATGACCCCCTAGCCGTAACAGTGCTCTACCCCCAACAGTTATACACGAGGCTCTACCTAAATAGATTTCGAGGAGAACCAGCTATCTCCGGGCTTGATTAGCCTTTCACTCCGATCCACAGCTCATCCCCGCATTTTTCAACATACGTGGGTTCGGTCCTCCAGTAGGTATTACCCCACCTTCAACCTGGCCATGGATAGATCGCCCGGTTTCGGGTCTAATCCTAGCGACTATACGCCCTATTAAGACTCGCTTTCGCTACGCCTCCCCTTCTCGGTTAAGCTTGCCACTAAGATTAAGTCGCTGACCCATTATACAAAAGGTACGCAGTCACGGAACAAGTCCGCTCCTACTGCTTGTACGCATAGGGTTTCAGGATCTATTTCACTCCCCTCTCCGGGGTTCTTTTCGCCTTTCCCTCACGGTACTAGTTCACTATCGGTCGATAAGTAGTATTTAGCCTTAGAGGATGGTCCCCCTATCTTCAGACAACGTTTCACGTGCATCGCCCTACTTAATACGTTCCTTTTTGATTTCGTGTACGGGACTATCACCCTGTATCGTCAGACTTTCCAGACTGTTCCACTATCGCAAAAGACTCGGCTATTCCCCGTTCGCTCGCCGCTACTTAGGGAATCTCGTTTGATTTCTTTTCCTCGGGGTACTTAGATGTTTCAGTTCCCCCGGTTCGCTTCTTACTCCTATGTATTCAGAGCAAGATAATCTGCTTATGCAGATTGGGTTTCCCCATTCGGAAATTCGCGGATCAAAGTTTGTTTGAAAACTCCCCGCGACTTATCGCATCCTACAACGTCCTTCATCGCCTCTTATCGCCTAGGCATTCACCCTATGCGCTTATTCACTTGACCATATAACCCAAATACGTCTTGAGTTTATGGTTTCGCTGACATTTTCGCTTTTTTCTGCTTGAGAACTCATTTTCGTTTCATTTGTGACACTTGCGTGTGACATTTGTTACGTTAACTCGTTTTTTACTATCAACAAACGCGTTTTCGGTGTTTGTTGACTTTACAGATTTCCAAATTTTTAAAGAGCTTATTAGTTAAAATCACTAATGCTATAAGTTCTGTTTTTTAACTTTAATAATGAATCATTAAAGTCTTGAACAAAATTTATAGAATTAATTTTTCTCGCTTTTGTTTTTTACTTGTTTTGTACTTGTTTTGTGCTTTCTTATTTTCTTGCTTTTCTTATTTTTACTTTTTTCTTTTCTACATCAAGTATGGTGGAGCCAAGGAGGATCGAACTCCTGACCTCCTGCGTGCAAGGCAGGCGCTCTCCCAGCTGAGCTATGGCCCCATAACTGGTTTGCGGGCTTTTACGTCCCCTGTTAAGTCTAGCTAGCTATTGAGAAACACGTTATTCCAGAAATAAAAATAAAATCTATTTTATTCTTTCTTTCCTTGTTTTCCCTCTTTATATATCTAGCTAGAATTTTGTGTTAATCAAGGAAAAATTCAATGAAGTGTGCGATAAGCACATGAGTTGAATTTTAACGAAGAGTAACGCAAAATTTGGTGGGTCTGGGTGGATTCGAACCACCGACCTCACCCTTATCAGGGGTGCGCTCTAACCAACTGAGCTACAGACCCCATAAATAGGATCAGACTCGATGTTTTTCTAATCAAAATAATTTGTTGTGGATACTTGCACAGCATTGACATGCTTTGTAAGGAGGTGATCCAGCCCCAGGTTCCCCTAGGGCTACCTTGTTACGACTTCACCCCAGTCATGAATCACAAAGTGGTGAGCGCCCTCCCGAAGGTTAGACTACCCACTTCTTTTGCAACCCACTCCCATGGTGTGACGGGCGGTGTGTACAAGGCCCGGGAACGTATTCACCGCGACATTCTGATTCGCGATTACTAGCGATTCCAACTTCATGCAGTCGAGTTGCAGACTGCAATCCGGACTAAGATCGGCTTTCTGGGATTAGCTTACTCTCGCGAGTTTGCGGCCCTCTGTACCGACCATTGTAGCACGTGTGTAGCCCTACCCATAAGGGCCATGATGACTTGACGTCGTCCCCACCTTCCTCCGGTTTATCACCGGCAGTCTCCCTAGAGTTCTCAACTTAATGGTAGCAACTAAGGATAGGGGTTGCGCTCGTTACGGGACTTAACCCAACATCTCACGACACGAGCTGACGACAGCCATGCAGCACCTGTCTCAGAGTTCCCGAAGGCACTCTACTATCTCTAACAGATTCTCTGGATGTCAAGGGTAGGTAAGGTTCTTCGCGTTGCATCGAATTAAACCACATGCTCCACCGCTTGTGCGGGCCCCCGTCAATTCATTTGAGTTTTAACCTTGCGGCCGTACTCCCCAGGCGGTCAACTTAATACGTTAGCTCCGCCACTAAGCCTATAAATAGACCCAACGGCTAGTTGACATCGTTTACGGCGTGGACTACCGGGGTATCTAATCCCGTTTGCTACCCACGCTTTCGTTCCTCAGCGTCAGTTTTAGTCCAGGAAGTCGCCTTCGCCACTGGTGTTCCTTCAGATCTCTACGCATTTCACTGCTACACCTGAAATTCCACTTCCCTCTCCTAAACTCGAGTTTGCCAGTTTTAAATGCAGTTCCCAGGTTGAGCCCGGGGCTTTCACATCTAACTTAACAAACCACCTACGAACTCTTTACGCCCAGTAATTCCGATTAACGCTCGCACCCTCCGTATTACCGCGGCTGCTGGCACGGAGTTAGCCGGTGCTTCTTCTAAAGGTAATGTCAAGAGACAGGATATTAACCTGCCTGTTTTCCTCCCAATTGAAAGTGCTTTACAACCCTCAGGCCTTCTTCACACACGCGGTATTGCTGGATCAGGCTTCCGCCCATTGTCCAATATTCCCCACTGCTGCCTCCCGTAGGAGTCTGGGCCGTGTCTCAGTCCCAGTGTGGCTGATCGTCCTCTCAGACCAGCTATAGATCGTCGCCTTGGTGAGCCTTTACCCCACCAACTAGCTAATCTAACGCAGGCTCATCTATTAGCGCGAGGTCCGAAGATCCCCCGCTTTCCCCCGTAGGGCGTATGCGGTATTAGCATGGTTTTCACCATGTTGTCCCCCACTAATAGGCAGATTCCTACGCGTTACGCACCCGTCCGCCACTCGTCAGCCAGGAGCAAGCCCCTGCTGTTACCGTTCGACTTGCATGTGTTAAGCATACCGCCAGCGTTCAATCTGAGCCATGATCAAACTCTTCAGTTTTAAATCATTTTGTGACATCATCAGATGTGCCACCAATCTTTGTTTCGATTGTCAGAATTTACGTTTGTTAATCCGAAGATTAACATGATAGATTCTTATATCGATTATTTATATCATGCACAATAATCTCTACAAGTACCCACAACAAATTATTTCGATTAAGTTTTTAAAGAGCAAGGAGGGAATCAATCATTCCGCCCTGTTGAGTCCGACCATTATACAGAGCCAACTCATTGTGTCAATCTTTATTTTTAGGAAGTTTTCAAGGCAGGCAACAATCAATCAAAGCCAAACCTGAACAACAAACGACTTTAAAACAAACACTAACTGAACCCCGAAGAGCCCACCCTCAACCGTAAATCCGTTAAGTAGCCGACCATTATAACCAGCAAAAATAAACGGTCAAGTCTTTTATTTTAATTCTAAAACTAAGGCGGTTAAATTATCTTAAACCATAAGACAAGCCATTATAAAATCGGCCAACTTAGTAACCCGCCTCGCTCTTCAGCACCGGAGCGTTGAAGAGCTGGCCATTCTACCGTTTTAGCCGGATAGGTCAAGGCTTTATTTTATTTATTTTGTATTTATTCACTTTAAACAGACTTATCCCTGCTATTCCCTGCGCTCCACACGACAGTGCAAGATCATAATCTTGTTTATCAACGCCTCCCAAGGCAAATACTGGCAGATTAATTTGCGCAACCCATTGCGAAAATTGCTGCCACCCCAAAGGATTTGCTTCAGAGTGTGAAACTGTTTTATTGACTGGCGACAAAACAACAAAATCTAAACCCAATCGTTCCGCTTGACGCAACTCCTGTAAATTATGGCAAGATGCCGCAACAACCCTTTTGCCCTCAGGCCTACGCTTTAATATCATCATATCTGATGACGTTAAATGCAGTCCTACACCACTTGTTTGTGCACCCATAATCTGTGAATTTAATAAGTACTTCAATCGCAGCACAGCGCACTCAGATTTTACTGTGTTCATTAAATTCTTAGCATCCTGTCGATTTAAATGCTTTGCCCTTATCTGTACCAAATCAACGCCTTGCGCTGATATATCATGCAAATCTTGCTTGATATTATCGCTACCTATAATGGCATACTGCCGCCCCAGTTTAATAGCTGACAATATAGCTTTATTAGCCTCCGGAAATCTATATTGATCAAGCTCGCCTTCATTAATCCACTTAAAATCCTGCCTTTCCTGAGCAATAACCTCACCAGAAAAACGACTTACTTCATAAACATGCAGGCGCACACTAACTTCCTGATAATCAAAATTTAACTCTATTAATGGGGATGTGCTTATTGGCTTTATATTTAATTCTTCAAATAACTCTCGACTCAAAGCCTCGACCGCACTCTCGCCGACCTCAAGTTTCCCTCCAGGAAACTCCCACAAACCAGCCAAATGAGCATCTGCCTTGCGCCGCGCAATAAGAATTCGACTCTGAGCATCTTGAATTATGCCAACAGCGACATTAACCCGAATCGCACCACCCTTAGGTTCTATATTCTGCATTAATACGTACATAATCATAGGAAAAATCACATGTCAGTACTCTCTGCTCCGACTTACCGCGCCCTAACACCACAGTAACTGTAATCTCTTCCTGATTCATAACCTCCTGCCCCGCCTCTTCCGTATATGCTGCAGCACAGCCACCATTTTCGACGATACACACATCACCAAGATAAATTTTTATGCGCTCCACATCTAGACACTCTACCCCCGCACGCCCAACAGCGGCCAAAATACGCCCCCAATTTGGGTCGCTGGCAAAAAAGGCTGTCTTAACTAGCGGCGAATGAGCAATAGTTTTAGCAACTTGCACTGCTTCCGCCTCATTTCCTGCTTGTTGCACATTAATTTTGATCAGCTTAGTTGCACCCTCACCATCTCTGATAATTAATTCCGCCAAATGCATGCAAGCCTCGTCAATAGCTGCTTGAAAAGCGACCATTGCATCACTACCTGTAATAATTTCAGGCAGTGTGGATTGACCGCTCGCTATCAACACGCAGGCATCATTAGTTGAAGTATCCCCATCAACTGTTATTCTATTAAAGGATTGCTCAACAGCACTAGCCAGACATTCTTGTAATGCCCCCCGTGAAACCTTCGCATCTGTAGCAATAAAACCGAGCATCGTGGCCATATTAGGCTGAATCATTCCAGCCCCTTTTGATATCCCCGTTATGGTGATTTTCTGGCCATTTATTTCAACCACTTTGGAATACCCTTTAGCAAACGTATCCGTTGTCATAATAGCCTGTGCTGCTTTACTCCAATTATCTTCAGTTAAATTTTCTTGCGCGCCTGGAAGCGCCTCAACAATTTTTACAATAGGTAACAGCTGACCAATAACGCCTGTTGAAAAAGGCAATACTTGTTCCGCAGTCACACCATTCAACTTGGCAACAGCAGCACAACTAGCTTGAGCATCAAACATTCCTTGCTGCCCCGTTCCGGCATTAGCATTGCCAGAATTAACCAGCAGCCATCGAGTTTTTTTTTGTAAATGCGCGCGCGCAACAACAACAGGTGCAGCACAAAAAGCATTTTGAGTAAAAACAGCAGCGCAAGTCGCACCTTCTGCCATTTTTATTAACAGCAAATCATCGTGCACTGCTTGCTTAATACCCGCACAAGTCGTACCCAACTTAATTCCTGGCACCGCATACATTTGCGGAAAATTCACCTTACCAACCGCCATACTTTTCTCACCTATCAATTTGCTTTAATATGATCTGCTACGCCTTAAAAAACACAACAACACTGCTAATTTTATCTACATCTTGCGCCAAAATCTGACACCGCTTCTTAATAGTTTCCACTTGCTGCGATAAGCTGAACATCGTATGCGGCAAAACTACCTCAAGCTCAACTTTACCCTTTAAATAATGAATCCTAAAACTATCAATCAACGGGTAGTTTTCCGCTAAATACTCTTTTAAATAATTATCGATATCTTGGCGTAGCAATTTATTTGCAAAAACCTGCTCATTTTCCTCACTTTCAGGGTCCACATGCACCAAAACATCTTGCACATCATCAAACTCCTCAATCAAAACATCTCTTACTACATCGGCAATCATATGCCCTTCCGAGACTGTAATTCGTGAATCAACAACAATATGCGCATCAACCAAAGCATCTTCACCCATTAATCGAGTGCGTAGCAAATGTATATCCTTGACACCATTAATAGCAATAATTTCAGAGCGAATATCCTCAACCAAACCTTCTGGCAAGCCTGTATCCACTAATTCTTTAATACTATCTGAAACTAGGTTAGTACCAATCTTGGCAACCATAATAGCCACCAAAACAGCCGCCACCGCATCCGCCCACACATAGCCCAACAAAGAGCCGGCCACGCCGATTAGTACAACAATTGATGAAATAGCATCACTACGGTGATGCCAAGCATTCGCCATGAGTAATTTTGAGCGGGTTACCATCGCAACACGTTTAGTATATTGATACAGCCACTCATTCGCTAAAATTGAAATTGCAGCAATACCCAAAGCACTAGCCTGAGGGATTAACATTCGCTCTGGATTTTGCATTCGCTCAAATATATCCCAAACAATTCCAGCCGCAATAGCAATCAAACCCAAACCTAAAACAACCGTTGCTATCGTTTCAAAACGACGATGCCCATAGGGATGATCATGATCCGCCTCGCGTGCACCTAACTTAACCGCAATTAAAACCAGCATGTCACTGGCTAAATCAGATAAAGAATGCACGCCGTCAGCAATTAATGCGGCCGACTGACCGACTATACCAAAGCCAATTTTTATGATGGTCAAAAAAACATTAACAAGCGCACCAACTATCGTGGCTCTATTTTTTGACTTAGCAATTTGTTGCGCATCATAAGTTTCAGCCATTACTCACCTACCTCTAACATAATAATATATTGATAATCATCAGCTTGAGTTTCTAGCACTTTATGTCCATTAATTCGACACCAAGCAGGAATATCCTGCATCACCCCAGGATCCGTACAGGTCACGCTTAGTACATCGCCTATCTGTAATTGCTTCACTCTATCTTGGGTACGAATCACCGGCATAGGACACAACAAGCGACGCGCATCTAATTCATACCGACTCATACAAACCACTCTTTAGGTAACTTATCTTTAGCCAATGGCTTAACTTCTAAAGTTGATTCATTGCCCGCTAAATCTCTTACCAAAACATCCACTTGCTCAGCATCCCTTCCCTGACCATAGCGAGCCACAATTTGTGCGGCCAAATATAAATCTTCCGCACTTGGGTCGCCATCAATTAGCGCTAAAGGGCCTCTATGACTAGCGCAGTTCATATTAATATAATTATTTTTATAGCCTTGCAAAAAGCGTCCTTCCCCATCCTCACGTGCAACGATCACTTTAAAATTCTGGTTCGGGCGTATATGCCGCCCAACCTTTAACAACATAACATCATCCAACTCATAATCTTTAGTGCCGCGCGCCTTCCATAAATCCACTAACTTAGCAGAATAACTTTCATCCGTTAAAAAGCAACAACCACCTGCCGGTTGTGAGTAATCGCTTAAACCATACTGCTCTGCTAATGCCATTTGTGGCTTACGCCCTCGACCACTAAAACCAAATAATTGCTCACGTTGAATCCAACCCTCACGCTCTGGCAGAGTTGCCGGCAAATTCTGACCACATAAAGGTCGCACTAAGCGGTCATCTGCACCTGATTCTGCAGAAATAATAGGCATAGTTTCACGGCGCTGCGACATGGGCCGCTGCCCCATCACTTCACCAGTAATAATAAAATCAAAATCATTTTCTTCCATCCACTGCTTAGCTTTTTTTACCATAAAAACCTTACAGTCTAGGCATGGGTTCATATTTGCACCATAGCCATGCTTAGGGTTAATTAAAACATCTTTATACTCTTCAATGATGTCAATAATATGTAACTTAATACCTAAGGTTTCAGCCACCCACAAAGAATTATTACGCTTTGGCTTATCTTTATCTTTTTGTCTAATGGCATGGGTATGGCCTTCCACACAAAAACCAGTAAAAAAATTAATGCCTTCCACATGTATGCCTTGCTCCATTATGGCTTTAGTTGCCAACATAGAATCCAGACCGCCAGAAATTAACGAAACCGCTTTTATTTGCTTCACTTTACCTTACCTAAAAATTAATTCGCACCTAAACGAGCAAGAGCTGACTTTCGGTACTTGATGACCAAAGCACCTTTAAATTAAAACCAAATTATCCCGATGAATAAGCTCATCATCATCAGCATAACCCAGAATATTTTCAAACTGACTACTAGAGCGACCTTTAATCAACTCTACTTCTTCTGCTTTATAATTCACCAAACCACGCGCGATCTCCCTTCCCTTCTCGTCCATACAAGAAACCAACTCGCCACGACTAAAACTGCCTGCTACCGACTTAATGCCCACCGCCAACAAACTTTTACCTGATGTTTTAAGTGCATTCACTGCTCCCACATCTAATACCACACTCCCTTTCACTTGCAATTGGCCTGCAAGCCAGCGTTTCCGTGCCACAATAGGTTCAATATTCGCATATAAATATGAACCCACCTGCTGACCTGCGATTACTTTAGTGATCACATCATCTAAAGAGCCTGAAGCAATCACAGTTGAGGCACCCGAGCGCGAAGCTAATTTAGCCGCACTTACCTTAGTTGCCATACCGCCACGACCTAGGCCACTACGACTGCCACCCGCCATTGTCGCTAAGCGAGAATCATCGGCACTGACCTCACTAATAAACTGCGCATTTGGGTTGACACTTGGATCAGAGTCAAACAAACCCAACTGGTCAGTCAAAATAATTAATAAATCTGCTTCCACCAGGTTCGCAACTAACGCCCCCAAGGTATCATTATCACCAAAGCGAATTTCTTCTGTTGCCACGGCATCATTTTCATTAACCACCGGCACAACATCATAACTTAACAAAGTCAATAAAGTACTACGCGCATTCAAATAACGTCTACGATCAGACAAATCATCATGCGTTAATAAAACCTGCGCAGTATGCTGATCATGTAATTGAAAATTACTTTCAAACGCCCGAACTAACCCCATTTGCCCCACCGATGCGGCAGCCTGCAATTCATGCAACACTTTAGGCCGAGTTTTTAAACCTAACCGCGCCATTCCTTCTGCAACAGAACCGGAAGAAACTAATACGACTTCAATCCCTTGCTGCTTAAGCAATGCCATTTGCTCTACCCAAACAGCAATAGCAGCCTGGTTCAAACCTTTCCCACCATCCGTCAATAAAGCACTACCAATTTTAATAACAACACGTTTTGCTGTTGCGAACTCACTCCGGCTCATCTTCTGCTTCCAACTTTGCCAGCGCTGTTTGCTCTTCTAAAAATGCCATAATATCAAACATTAATGCACGCGTTCCTTCAGATTTCAATGCTGAAATTTGATATACCGGCGCCTGCCACTGCAACTCATCAATGATGGCCTGACAACGAACTTCTTGCTCAGCACTATCCAATTTATCGATTTTATTTAAAATAAGCCAGCGCGGCTTACCCGCCAAGTCCTCACTCCATTTTTCAACTTCATTAATAATTTTTCTAGCCGCCTCAACCGGTGAATCCATTTCATCATAAGGCGCAACATCCACTAAGTGCATCAACAACTTAGTCCGTGCCAAGTGCTTTAAAAACTGCAGGCCTAAGCCCGCCCCTTCTGCCGCACCTTCAATAACTCCTGGAATATCAGCGATAACAAAACTGCGACGCTCATCCACACTCACTACACCTAAATTAGGCACTAAAGTAGTAAAAGGATAGTCCGCAACACGAGGCTTTGCTGATGATACTGCGCGTATTAAGCTTGATTTACCTGCATTTGGCATACCCAACAAACCAACATCAGCAATTAACGTTAACTCTAGCTGTAATATACGATGCTCACCCTTGGTACCCGACGATGCTTTTTGTGGCGCACGATTAATACTACTTTTATAACGCGTATTTCCTAAACCATGAAAACCACCCTGAGCAACCAGCAATGTTTCACCAACTTTAGTTAATTCACCTAGTTTTTCCTGCGTTTTTTTATCATGTACTTCGGTTCCTGGTGGCACGGGAACATAAATATCATCCCCTTTTTTACCGGTACGCTGTTGCCCCATACCATTTTGACCACGCTCTGCCCTGTGCACAGAGTGAAATCGAAAATCCACTAAGGTATTAACATTTTCCGTTGCTACCAAATATACGCTACCGCCATCTCCGGCATCCCCCCCATCAGGACCGCCTTTAGGAATATATTTTTCTCGACGAAAACCGACACAACCATTCCCACCATCACCTGCTTCGACACGAATCTCCGCTTCATCAACAAATTTCATAACCCAAAAACCTCATGTAAATAACTTTTGCGAAAAATAGGCAAAAAAAAACCCCGCCTTTATGGGCGAGGTTTTATTTATTTTACGCCAAAGCCCGACCTTAATCAGATGGACATCACCGTAAAATAATTATACTGCTAAGATACTAACAAATTTACGTTTTTTAGGACCTTTAACCTCAAAAACAACCTGTCCATCTGTTGTTGCAAATAAAGTATGATCTTTACCGCAACCTACGTTTGTTCCTGGGTGAAACCGTGTTCCACGTTGACGAACAATAATGCTACCTGAAGTAACAGTTTCGCCACCAAAACGTTTAACACCTAATCGGTTCGCATTAGAATCACGACCGTTCCTAGTACTACCACCCGCTTTTTTATGAGCCATTATAAATCCTCGTGTGTTAAGCAGAAATGCCAGTAATCTGGATTTCTGTGTAATATTGACGATGGCCCATTTGTTTCATGTGGTGCTTACGTCTTCTAAATTTAATAATCTTAACTTTCTTATGTCGACCTTGAGAAACAACCGTTGCCGTGACTTTACTGCCATCAACATAAGGTTGCCCTATTTTAACAGCATTGTCTGATTGCACCATAAGTACGTTATCGAATTCAACACTGTCGCCCATACCAAGCTCAAGTTTTTCTATTTTTAAGGTAGTACCTTCTTCTACACGGTATTGTTTACCGCCAGTTTGAATTACCGCATACATGTGCGTCAGCTCCATCAAGCAAAATTCTATTAAAAGTGAACAGAATATTATATTTATAAAATTCATTGCCGTCAACCTACAAATAAACGTAATGAATAACTTGTCATAAATTAACACAATTAAACAAATATCACCAGAGCTGTATTTTTAAATTCTATGTTCTGTTAATATAGCTTGCTGAATAACCTGCTTACAGCAAATTTTTACCATTCCATTATTAATTATAACTAAAGAACGAGTCAATGACAGCTTCGAAAAACACTGACAATAAAGCCCCCGAACCTATTGATTTTGCATCGATTCAAAGCCTAACAGAAAGCGAAGCTCAAGCAATTGATCAGTTAATTTTAGACGAACTCAGCTCTGACGTAGTACTAATCAATCAACTGGGGCACTACATCATCAATAGCGGTGGCAAGCGCCTACGCCCAATGCTACTTATCCTGACAGCAAAAGCGCTCAACTATAGCGAGAACAAGCATTTATTACTCGCTGCGGTTATTGAATTCATCCACACAGCAACATTACTACACGACGATGTTGTCGATGAATCAGATCTACGCCGCGGCAAAGAATCAGCGAACGCAGTATGGGGCAATGCAGCAAGCGTTTTAGTAGGAGATTACCTCTACTCCAGCGCTTTTGAAATGATGGTGCGCACCAATAATATGCGTGTTATGGAGATTTTATCAAAAACCACAACCGCCATTGCTGAAGGCGAAGTTCTACAATTATTAAACTGCAATAACCCTGCAACCACCGAAGCCAAATACCTTGAAGTCATTTCGCGTAAAACCGCCATTTTATTTAGTGCTGCAACTCGACTAGGCGCAGTTATTTCCGACGCCTCACCAGAAATTGAAAAAAGTCTCGCCGATTACGGACAACACCTTGGCATGGCCTTTCAGTTAATCGACGATGCTCTCGACTACACATCAAGCAAAGATGAACTAGGAAAAAATCTGGGTGACGACCTCGCCGAAGGCAAGCCGACTTTACCATTAATTTATGCGATAGAAAAAGGCACGGAAGAACAAGCTAATATAGTGATAGAAGCAATCAAAACAGGCAGTCGCGAATCATTTAATGCCGTCTATGAAATAGTGAAAGCAACTAACGCAATCAGCTACACGGAGCTACGCGCAGAAGAAGAAGCCCAAAAAGCTATAGATGCATTAAGCATACTACCTGACTCTAAATACAAAAACGCATTAGAATTACTCGCGCGTTTTTCCGTACAACGCAATTATTAAGTCGCAAAAAATGCTTATACAGCCCCTAAAATTAATTAAGCCATTAAACTATGAGAACCATTTTTTTATTTCAAATTTTCTCCAGCTTGCGAATTTAAATTTGCAAGCAATTGAAATATAATTATAAATAGATATTATGGCACTACTTAGCATAACTTTTAACCCTTGCGTTTCAATTTGTTATGCAGAATATTAGATTTAATTACTACTTTCAAAAGCTCGGTTAAAGGTTTACTGTACTAGCTAACCGCTAAGACCAATAAGCACTTTTTTTCTAGCAACAAAATATCAAAGCCAGAACCTTAATAATACTCCCCCCTCACTTTATTGCCCTTTAGGATATGAGCGACTTGTTAAAACTTCCAGCAGCAGCACTCAAATTTCAAGTTAATTCATTCGATTACAAGGCACCGGCCAACCCCAAAGGCTCTCGGGCTAACAATATTTTAGGCCAAGAACGCGCGCAATCAGCGTTAAATTTTGGTGTCGCTATGCAAAACCCAGGCTACAACATTTATGTTATGGGCGAGCCTGGTACTGGGCGCTTATCGATGATCACCGACCATCTCACCCCGCTATCGCACAAACACGATACACCACCGTCTTACGCCTATGTAGAGAATTTTGAAAACAATAGAGAGCCGGTTGCTATTGAGCTTCCCGCAGGACAAGCGCAAATATTTTGCCAGGACATCTCCACCTTAATTGATAATTTAATTGCTACCTTCCCCGCTGCATTTGAAAGCCCCAGTTTCCAACAAAAAAGAACAGCCATTGAGCGCAACTTCACCCAACGATACAACAGCGCAATTGATGCCATAGAAAAAGCCGCCAAAGAAAAAAATATCGCCCTATTCCGCGACACTGATTCAATCAGCTTTGCTCCTATACGCGAACAAAAAGTTCTGGATGAAGAGCAATTCAACCAACTCCCCCAAGACGAACGCGAAACTTTCCACAAAGAAACCGAACTTTTAGAGGATGCCTTAGCCGAGGCTTTAATTGAACTCCCACAGTGGCGGCGTGCTTTAGTCGATAAAAACCGTCAATTAGATAACGCCACCATCCGCATGGCTATATTGCCTTTATTTAAAGGATTAACAGAGCGCTACCAGAATATTGATAGTGTCATCACTTACCTCAGTGAAATCAAAAAAGACCTAAGCAAGACAATTAAAGACCTTTTTGTCTCCTCACGAACTTTAGAAGATATTAGCGACAACACCAAAAGACAATTATTAAAAAACCAATATCTACCGAACGTACTGATTAATTATAAAGAAAAAACCGGTGCGCCTGTTATTTATGAACCCAACCCAACCTTTCAAAATCTTTTTGGGCGCATTGAATATAATAGCGACCAAGGCGTACTAACAACCAATTACCAACTTATCCGCGCAGGCTCCCTACACAAGGCAAATGGCGGCTATTTAATTCTTGATGCCGATAAACTACTCAACTACCCGCTGGTTTGGGAAGGACTCAAACGCGCTTTAAAAGCAGGCTGCATTGAAATTGAATCCCCTTATTCAGAGCTAGGCATTAATACGGTCACTTTAAAGCCCGAAGTCATTCCGCTAAATATTAAAATAATTTTGGTTGGCTCCCGTGAGATTTACTATCTATTACAAGATTTAGATGACGAGTTTAATGAAATGTTTCGTATCCTTGCAGACTTCGACTACGACATCCCTCGCACGCCATCTAATATGCAAAGTTTTGCTCAATTAATGAGACAACAAGCATACGACTCTGGAGCAAAACCATTAACAGACTCTGCTATCACTAGCTTAATGGAACATAGTTGTCGCCTTGCTGAACACCAAGATCGTTTATCCGCCCATATTAATGATGCCTTAGATATTATAGGTGAAGCAAATTTTCTATGTACTGCAAAAAAAATCGAGAAAACCCATATAGAGCAGGCACTAAATGCGCGTGAATATCGGCATGGCAGACTCGCGCAAAACATTTTAGAAGAAATGCTCAATGGCACCATACTTATCAATACCTCCAATACCGCAACAGGAAAAATCAATGGCTTAACAGTGCTTGAAGTAGGAGGCACTAGCTTTGGCGCACCCTCACGCATTACCGTCACTGTTTATCCTGGCTCACGCGGCATCGTCGACATTGAGCGCGAAGCCGAATTAGGGCTTGCCATACATTCAAAAGGGGTTATGATCTTGACTGGCTATTTAGGTAGCTGCTACGCTCAAGAATTCCCACTAGCGATCTCAGCAAGTATTGCTATGGAACAATCCTACGGTCATATTGATGGTGATAGCGCCTCTCTTGCTGAATTGTGCTGCCTTATCTCCGCGCTAACACTAACACCGATCAAACAAAGCTTTGCTGTTACTGGGTCAATCAACCAATATGGCGAAGTCCAAGCTATCGGTGGGGTCAATGAAAAAATCGAAGGCTTCTTCAATCTATGCAAAGCTCGAGGGTTAACTGGCGAACAAGGCTGCATTATCCCTAAAGCCAATAGTCACAACTTAATGCTCAAACAAGAAATTATTGATGCTGTTGCCCAAAATATGTTTGCTATTTACACCGTATCTAGCGTTAATGAAGCCTTAGAGCTGCTAACTGGCGAAACCGTCGGCCACAAAGACAGTCATAACGAATACCCAGAAGGCAGCTTAAACTTTAAAGTCATTTCTAGATTAAAAGAAATTTCAGATTTAGGGCATGATAAAGATGAAGATCACGATGAAGAAAGTGAGACTTAATGCAAACAAACTATTCCTATGGGTATTATTATTAAGCCCTCTGCATCTAGCGAATGCCGACAGCAAACATAGCATAACAACCACACAAGCCCTGCTACAAGCAAATAGCCATCCTTATTTCGTTAATACTTACAACCTAAAAGAACTGAAGGCGCTACGATCACTCTACCAATTAAATGAGAATCAATTACTCTGGTTTAGTGTTAAACATCCCGTCAAAACAATTAACCAACTGCTAGATCTCTATGCAGATGCCCCCACGCAAGGACTTATCAGCGCAGATTATGCTCACCTTAAACTAAAAAAACAGTGGCGCATATTGCAACACAGTAACCCACCTTTACAACAGTTCTTAGCATTTGACACTGCCCTTAGTCTCACTTTTTTGCGCTATCTAAATGACCTACACGTTGGCCGCATCCCACCTCCACAACAAAATTTTTACTTAAAACCTAAAAGCGCTATCGACTTTGCCACTAGAACCTATACCGCAATAAAGACAGAATCAGTATTCAAACTTGCGCAAAACATAGAGCCTAAATCACACCCCTATCAACAACTTAAAATAGCCCTAAAAAAATATCGCCACCTAAACGCACAACTCAAAGAACCGGTACACTTCCACTTTGAGCGCACTTTGTACCCTGGAGATTGGTCTACTCAAATGGGAAAACTACAAAATTATTTAAACGCACTTAGCAGCCTTAACTCAGCATCAAAAATTGAATCCAACAACAAACAAAGCAAAATAAACAATACTTATACCGGCTCAATTGTGACTCAGGTACGCGGCTTACAAGCAAATTATAACTTAAATAGTGATGGGGTCATTGGCAAGCAAACCCTTGAATTATTAAATACCCCGCTAAGCAAGCGCATTGAACAAATAGAACTAGCCATGGAGCGCCTGCGTTGGTTACCTGAGCAACCACCTGGCCCTTTTGTTCTAGTCAATATTCCTGCTTTTCAATTATGGGCATTTAACACCGACAAAACACCAAATGACAACTTAAGCATGAAAGTCATCGTCGGGAAATCTTATGCTATCAATAAAGATAAAACACTAAGCTTACAAACGCCCATTTTCTCTGGCAATATGAGCTACCTGGTCTTTAGGCCCTACTGGAATATTCCTTACAGCATCCTAACAGAAGAAATTCTTCCCTTACTTGAGCACAACCCAAACTACTTAGAGCGTAACGACCTAGAAATCGTCGCAAATTTCTCGCACCAAGCGACACCTTTACCCAATACCCCAGAAAATATAAAACAACTGCATAGTAAACAATTGCACTTACGCCAACGCCCCGGACATAAAAATGCCCTAGGTCATATTAAGTTTATGTTTCCTAATAACTATAATATTTATCTACACGACACGCCTGCAACCTCGCTATTTCGCCAGAGCAAAAGAGATCTTAGTCATGGCTGTATCCGAGTTGAAAACCCTAGCGCATTAGCCTTGTTTGCTTTAAGTAATAACCCTGGCTGGACTAAGCAAAAAATAGCTGAAGCTATGTATTCTGACACACCTAGCATTGTAAATTTAAAACAAAAGATTCCTGTCCTTATTTTTTATAGCACAGCATTAGTCACGCAATCAGGGGTTTCTTTTTACCCTGATATCTATGCTCACGATAGCGCTTTAAAATTAGCAATAACTGAACGTAGTCAAAACCTTGCGCTACACAAGCACATTGCTACCAACTTCTAACCCTACCAGTATCAATATGCACAAAATTAGAGCGGGGGTAATGCCCTACCCCTCCGCGGCCTAAACTCAGTGCTGCCGACCGGATTACCTTAGAGTCAATACCCTCAACACGAATATCAACGGCCTTACCTTGCATATGAAAACTTTTCTTGGCTACCCCGCCCCCCCTCTTACGCAAATAAGCATTTGTTTTTGGGGAGCGATAACCAGAAATAATCTGAAAAGGCCGCTCAGTACCTAGCACGCCTTTTAAATCATAGAGAAAATCAATCAAATGTGGATCCATCGCCAAAATATCACCCGTTCTAAAATCACGTAATAAATAACTAATATCACGTAAAGCTTCAGTGACATAGGCACCATTTTCAAAATAACTAAGCGCTATTTTTTCTTCAGTATGTAAGTTATATAGACTTAAGTCTTTAACCGATACGGCAGGCATTTTTACGCCTGCATAAATTGCTTGTGGTAAACAAGCGACTGCAGTTGCTCTCATTGCACAGCGTAAAAAGCTACGGCGTGTTATATTTTTTGACATTTGATTTATACCGCTTAAATTTGATGACTTTCAACTACTGACAACCTAGATGACTACTACATTTAATAACTCATTTCACAGCAACTTATAACAGTATAGTATAGCATTTCAGTCCTCAACCCCATACTTCAGTTTATTCATATAAGACTATAGATTACTGCACTAACTCCTCAGCTGGCATAGGACGATAAAAATAATAGCCCTGATACCTCTCGCAGCCTTTCTCATACAAAAATTGCATCTGCTCTTTGGTTTCCACCCCTTCAGCAATAACCTCTAAACCTAATTTGTGTGCGAGCGCAATAATAGCTTCAACAATGACCTCATCAGAGGCATCTACATTAATATCACGCACAAAACTTTGATCTATTTTAAGCTGGCTTAACGGTAACTCTTTTAAATATGCCAAGGAGGAGTAACCTGTGCCAAAATCATCAATAGAAATAGCAATGCCCATCGCTTGTAACTGCAGCATTTTATCAATCGTGACCTGAATGTCTTCAATCACGATCCCCTCCGTTAACTCAACCATCAAATACTTTGCATCAATACCTGAGTCAGCAATAGCCGCTGCTACTTGTTGGACAAAATTATCCTGTCTGAACTGACGCGGACTAATATTAACCGCTACGTGATCAAGATAAAACCCCGTATTCTGCCACACTTTAATTTGTCGACACACCTCATGTAAAACCCAACTTCCTATCTCCACAATAAGATCGCTGCCTTCAGCCACCGGAATAAACTCAGCAGGTGACACCATGCCTTGCTCAGGATGAATCCAGCGCAACAAAGCTTCAGCACTTAACATTTTTCCATCTGAATTAGTTTGCCCTTGGTAATAAACAACAAACTGCTGTTCACTTAAAGCACTGTGTAGCATACGCTCTAAACTAGACTTTCTATTATGCTCCTCTTGCATTTGTGCGCTAAAAAAGCTAACTTTATTACGCCCCATATGCTTAGACCGATACATGGCCGTATCCGCTTGCTCTAATATCTCCTCCGGCAGAATTGCCTTATCAGGAAAGACCGAAACTCCAATACTGGTTGAAAATGACCGCATACCTCCTGAGAGTTCAAAAGGCTGATTAATCTTATTGCGTATTTTTTCAGCAATCAAAGCTGCATGCTCTATCATTTCATTCAAGCTGGTATCAGATCTCGAGATTATTAGCACAACGAACTCATCGCCACCTAAACGACAAGCTGTATCCTCTGTTCTTATAGCACCTTCAAGACGTTGCGCTACTTGGATTAACAGCTCATCTCCTATCTGGTGCCCCAAAGTATCGTTTAAGGATTTAAAGTAATCTAAGTCCATATAGATAACCGCACCAAAATTATTATGGCGCTTTGTGCTTATAACTGCCTGTTCTAGTCGGTCAAGCAATAATCTGCGATTAGGTAAACCCGTTAATGGATCATAAAATGCAAGCCTCTCAATTTCTTCTTCACTTGCTTTTTTCTCGCTAATATCCGAAAAAATCCCCACATAATGAGAGATTTCCTCACCATTATAAACAGCCGTAATAATCATTCTTTCAGGGTAAATATCGCCACTTTTACGTCGATTCCAAATTTCACCTTCCCATAGGCCTTTTTCAGTTAAACTAGCAAACATGTCTCGAAAAAAGTCTTTATCATGTCGCCCAGAGCTTAATAAGCTTGAATTTTTACCTATCACTTCCGCAGCTGAATAACCGGTAATATTGGTATAAGCTTGGTTTACTCGCATGACTGTACCTTGCACATCAGTAATCACGACAGCATCATGCGATTGAAAGGTGGTGGCGGCAATACGCAATTCATCTTCAGCTTGTTTGTGCTCTATCGTAATAGCCGTTAGGCTCGCCATACGCTTAATAAAATCTAAATCACTCTGGTCTGGTTTCTTAGCTTCTCGATAATAAATAGCAAATGCGCCAAGTACCTGGCCTTTAGATGAAATGATAGGTTCCGACCAGCAAGCATACAGGCCGGCTCGCTTAGCAAGACCAGTAAAAGATGCCCAATAAGGATGTGTCATAATATCTTCAACGATGACCTGCTGCCCTATATAAGCTGCCGTACCGCAAGAGCCAACTCCTTGGCCTATTGCCAAGCCATTAACCGCCTCATTATAAAAATCAGGTAAATGATTAGCAGCGCCTTGAATTAAATGCTTACCTGATTCATCAAGCAATAAAATCGAACACAAGCTTTCAGGGTATAGTTTTTCCGCACCGAGAATAACTTCAGCTAAAATGTCAGCACATGCCTCACCTTTGGCTAACCTCTCTAAAACACGATTACGTGTCAACTGCTCTAACTCCAACTGCTGACGTAATATACTTTCTTCCTTTAGCTGCTGATTAACATGCGTTAAATCTCGAGTTTTAAGTTTAACCTGCTCAGTTATATGCGCCGTTCTTCCTGTTAAAACCAACAAACCCACAGTAGCAAAACAAGTAAAAACAAATCCTCCTAACATAACCCACCAAACATGCCAAGTGATTTGATTTGAGAAAAACTGTTCAGAGGGACGATAAGTTACTTGCCAAGTATTTCCCGCAGAATGCATCGTTTTACTTGTTTGCAGTGAAACAAAAGAAATAGGCGCCAATCTCTGATCAGAAAAATTACTATAAAACAACTCATCATTACTAGTGATTTTAATGCGTAACTGATTATCGACCAAGGCAGATAAAGTATTTGTACGCAAGTCTTCAATAGTAAACACAACAGCAACAATACCCAAAATATAATCCGCTTTCACCGTGACATTCTCGGTTGGCATATTTTTCTGATAAACAGGTGCATAAACCACCGATGCCACTCGATAATGTTCACTATCTTGAAATAAATGAATTAAACCTGTAGACAGTGCTTTCCCCGTATTTATGGCTTTGTTAAGAGTCTTCAAAGCCACAGTATTCTGTGTAATATCAAAACCAATTACTCGCTTATTCGGCTCGTAAGGCTCTACATATTGTATTGGAAAACGTACTTTTCTTTCTCCCAATTCAGAATATTCTATAGTGCGCGGGATCCACTCTATCGCGATCAGGCCGGGATGTTGCTTTAAAATGGATCGAGCCATCACTCTAAATTCAGCAGCGGTAACGACATAACTTGCATTAAAAATCCCCACCACATTTTCAGCTATATTTTTATAGGTATTAACCTCACCTTCCAAGATATGTTGGACACGCTCCACTCGATGCTCAAATAAGCGATTAATCCGTTCTTTCTCTTGCTGCTGGCTATAAAAAAATACAAAGACTAAGCACAACAACAATAGGCTTAGGGGAAGTGCAACTGTAAATCGACGCGGCCGCCAAATAGCCTCGGGTTGAGCAAAAAAAGCAAGGACTATAGGCGTAAAAATAAACACACCAACAGCATCGCCAACCCACCAGGTTAACCAAGCAAAAAAGAAATCACCCGCACTTAAAATATTTTGCAGATAAAAAACACTAATGCAAATTGTCGGCGCAACCAAACTACTCAATAATGCACCATACAAAAAGAAGCGTAACACCTCGGACAAATCTAGCAAAACATCTTGCTTACCAACAAAATGCCGAATCAGCATTGCTCCTACCATTGCTTGTAAGCATGAAGCAATAGACTTAATGAGAGTGAGAATAAAAGAGGCAGCAGTAACACTATCCGGACCAAAACTAATGTATATTTGCGTGCCAAATACACCAACAAATAAACCGGGTAATATACGCCGCCCATAAATAAGCACGACAGCTAAAGCAATTCCTGCTGCAGGCCAGACTGGCGAAGAGTTACTAGGTTCAAGCGCTAACAAAGAGCCAATAACCCCGCCCAAAAAATAAGCTAAAGCGACCAGGCTATTTAAATAAAAACTTTTGATAAAATGCACTTGCTCCCCTAACAATATAAGTATTTCCTATTAATTAAATATAGTCGATTTTTCTTTAAGCTCAAACTTGCCTTATCCGTGCCGCCGTGAAAAAGTCTTATGACTCGTAAATTGCCTAGAAATATCAATAACCTCTTCTAAGCCTTTACGCCTTCGGTCACCCTTCCTGCGCTCTTGAGCATTACTCACATGCTCTAGGCGTGGATCATTATGCCAGTCTCGACGATGATATTCATGCACAGCGATATGCTTACCTAAAAATACCTTTCTATTCAGTGCCAGTATAGCTTTTGCCCCCACTTTATCCGGCTCTACTCCTACTACACCGTGAAATTCTGAAGTTTCGGCACGTGGATCTTTTAATTGCATCACTTTGACACCAACAATTTCGCCTCTTTTCTGAAACCATCTTTTTTTAATAGCCGGCTCAACAAAGGCAATGATATTGCTATGCTTTGTATTCTCTGGAATATTTCTTAAGAAAATAATCATACTATCCTCCATTTGGTTCATCTTGATTGCTACAACATATTAAGCCTATTTTTCTATTTAGGAAACACGCAATAAGAAGCTATCTATATTGCGCAGGAGACGGGTAAAAAGAGCGGCAAGGTGAAAGAGTTATTTATTGCAAATTTACTGAACACCAAGAAAAACTACTGGAGAAAAATATAAATATGCTAGTACAGCAACCCTTTAAATTTAAAACATAAAAGGCTAGTGCTTTCTTTTAAAGCATGACTATTCTCAATGTTTTATAGCTTACTTCAAGACTGCTGTACTCGTCTAATACCCAGATTACACTCTACCCCCTCCTTAACTTATTCTTTCAGCTTCCAATAACTGAATTAGCTCCGCACTGGCAGGGCGTACACCACGCCAAAGGTAAAAAGCCTCTGCTGCTTGTTCGACTAGCATACCCAAGCCATCTAAACTTTTAAGCGCACCTTGCTCACGCGCCCACCGCACAAAGATGGTTGGCTTATTGGCATACGCTAAATCATAGCAACAACCTTGATCCTTTAATATATTGGCAGCTAATGGCGGTAAGTCGTCTGTTAAGCTCGCTGAGGTCGCATTAATAATCAAATCAAATGACAGCCCAGCTAAATCTTCATAAGCACTGGCGACAATAGGTCCTTTATGTGCAAATTCAGCCACTAAATTCCGTGCTTTTTCTACCGTACGATTAGCAATAGTAATCGACTCAGGAAGTTCATCTTGAATAGGCCCAACAATGCCGCGACTAGCA
Organism: methanotrophic endosymbiont of Bathymodiolus puteoserpentis (Logatchev); assembly: GCF_900128525.1. Taxonomy (GTDB): domain Bacteria; phylum Pseudomonadota; class Gammaproteobacteria; order Methylococcales; family Methylomonadaceae; genus Methyloprofundus. The sequence continues at coordinate 63,251 of NZ_FQTQ01000064.1, read as the reverse complement.
CCACCAGCACCTAAAATAAGAATTCTTTTATCTTTTAATTGAACTGCATTATTCTTTTTTAGATCAGTCACTAAACCTATACCATCGGTATTATCACCTAAGATACTACCATCGTCTTGCAAAGCGAGCGTGTTCACTGCCTTGCTTAATTCAGCTCGCTCAGTTTTCTTATTCGCATACATCCAAGCCAACTCTTTAAGCGGTACAGTACAATTAAGTCCGCGCCCACCTTTTGCAAAAAACTCTTTTACGGCTACCTCAAACTGTTCAGCGGGTACTAATACCGCACGATATTCTAAAGATTGTTGCGTTTGCTCAGCAAAAAACTGATGAATACGTGGCGATTTACTATGCTCTATCGGTGAACCAAAGACCGCATAATGATCTTTATCAGTCATTACCCCTGCTCCTTTAGCCATAGCGCAACTGATTTAGCATAATAAGTTAAAATAGCATCACTACCGGCACGCTTAAATGACAACAGAGACTCTAACACTACTTGCCGCTCATCTAACCAACCATTCTGACTTGCCGCTTTGAGCATCGCATACTCACCACTGACTTGATAAGCAAAAACAGGCACAGAAAACTCACTTTTGACACGGCGAATAATATCTAAGTAAGGCATCCCCGGCTTAACCATGACCATATCCGCACCTTCCTGTAAATCTAGCTTTACTTCGCGCAAGGCTTCACCTGAATTAGCGGGGTCCATTTGGTAGCTATATTTATTGCCTCCACCTAAATTGCTCGCAGAACCAACTGCATCTCTAAAAGGCCCATAAAAGCTAGATGCATATTTAGCAGAGTACGCTAAAATTAAAGTATTCACATAGCCAGCATATTCCAATGCTGCACGAATATCACCAATCCGACCATCCATCATATCCGATGGCGCAACAACATCAGCACCTGCTTGTGCATGTGATAGTGCTTGCTTCACTAAGACTTCTACTGTTTCATCATTCAGCACATAGCCTTGGTTATTAATTAAGCCATCTTGGCCATGCAAGGTAAATGGATCCAGCGCTACATCTGTCATCACGCCTAATTCAGGGCATGCCGCTTTTATTGCTCGTACTGCTCGCTGCGCTAATCCATCTGAATTATAAGCTTCAGCAGCATCATCAGACTTAGCACTTTCAGGTGTCACAGGAAATAGCGCAACCATAGGAATACCTAAGTCATAACTCGCTTGTGCTTCTTGCACTAATAAATCAATAGATAAGCGTTCTACCCCAGGCATAGAAGCAACTGACTCACGCTTATTTTCACCTTCAATAACAAATAAAGGATAGATTAAATCAGCACTACTTAACTGGCTTTCTGCCATCAAGCGTCTGGAAAAATCATGCGCTCGCATACGACGCATACGTGTTTTAGGGAAATTAATACTATTATTCATAACGTTTATTTATAATAAGCTAATATTTACTTAATCTATTTTATAAGTACTGCAAATCTGTATTGTACAGAAAATTGATTCCTTTACTAAAACAGCCTAACCATGAAAATTCGACTATTAACTCACACTTTACTACTTACTTTTTGCTTATTTATAAGCAATGGCACCAGTGCTGCAACAAGTCATTTACTAGCACCTCAACTCGTTATTGAAAATACTTCACACGCACTACAAGAAAAGTTAAAAGATCCTGATTTTGCCAAAAATAAAACTGAAATCCGTCATTTTGTGGATGAAAAAATTTTTCCTCATGTCGATACCGTTCGTATGTCAGCATTGGTTTTAGGAAAACATTGGCGTAAAGCAACTAAAGCACAAAAAATAAAATTTATTGCTGCATTCAAGGATCTGCTAATTAACACCTATTCTGCAACCTTTAGTGAGCAATTTCAAAATTGGAGTATTGAGTATTTACCATTAAACATCTCAGCCAATGCTAAATCTGTCACAGTGAAAACAATCGTGCATCAACCGGGAAAAGCTGATGCAAAAATTGATTACTCCATGATTCTACGTAAAGGTAAGTGGTTAATCTATGACCTTAAAGTAGAAGGTATTAGTCTCATCATCAGTAACCGAGACACCTTTAACCAAATGATGAAAAATAACGGCTCATTAGATGCGGTTATTGCCAAGTTAGAAGAAAAAAATAGCCTGTAGCCTTAATGGGTGAGTGGCGATTGCCACTCACCGTCATTGCTATCCGTTACTCCATCAACCAGTCATGTGCTTGCAAATAATGATCATACAAAACTGCCTCCGGACTTCCTGCCTCTGGATGCCAGTTATACTTCCAGTGGACAACAGGCGGCATAGACATTAAAATTGATTCCGTACGCCCGCCAGTTTGCAAGCCAAACAAAGTACCACGATCAAAAACTAAATTAAATTCCACATAACGACCACGGCGGTACAGTTGAAAATCACGTTCCCGCTCACCAAATTCCATCGCTTTACGTTTACTGACAACCGGTAAATAGGCTGGTAAATAATGTTCACCGACACTTTGCATAAAAGCAAAGCTTTTTTCAAAGCCCCATTCATTTAAATCATCAAAAAATAAGCCGCCAACACCACGCGTTTCATCTCTATGTTTTAAATAAAAATACTCATCACACCATTTTTTGTACTTTGCATAGACATCATCACCAAAAGGCTCACAAGCTGCTTTTGATACTTGATGCCAACTAATAACGTCCTCTTTGAAAGGATAAAAAGGCGTTAAATCAAAACCACCACCAAACCACCAGATTGGCTCTTCACCCTCTTTTTCAGCAATAAAAAATCGTACATTAGCATGTGATGTAGGCACATAAGGGTTATTAGCATGAATCACTAAAGAAACGCCCATCGCTTGAAAGTCTCGACCTTCTAATTCAGGCCGTTTAGCTGTTGCCGAGGGCGGCAATTTATGCCCAAAAACATGGGAAAAATTAACCCCAGCCTGCTCAAAAACATGACCATTCGTTAATATACGAGAACGGCCACCGCCGCCTTCGACCCTATCCCATGAGTCTTCAACAAAAACTGCACCACCATCTTCATCTTGCAATCCTGTGCAAATACTATCCTGTAAGCCCAGTAAAAAGGCTTTGACCCGCTCTATTTCAATATTACTTATTTCTGCCACCGTCTCGTCTCCTTAAAAAGATAGGTTAATTCAGTATTTCTGCGTACAAGTAAGCTAATTTTGAGTAAAATTAGCCTTCTATTTTTATATTTACCTAAATGAACTCACAAAAAGATACTTTATACGCAAGCCCACTGGGTGATGTTGACTGTTTTAAATTCGACAACAGCGTAGTCGATGTTTTCCCTGATATGATACAACGTTCCGTTCCAGGTTACAGTGCTATTATATCGGCCATAGGCTTGCTGGCTAGTCGCTTTGCTCAAGATAATAGCACTTGTTATGATTTAGGTTGTTCGCTAGGTGCGGCAACACTATCCATGCGCCATAAAATCACCGCAAAAAATTGCGCTATTATTGCGGTTGATAACTCACCTGCTATGCTGACTCGTTGCCAGAAAATAATAGATCGAGATACAGCAACTATCCCTGTTGAACTTATTTGTCGTGACATTCAAGAAATGGATATCGGCAACGCTTCTATTGTCGTGCTAAATTTTACATTACAATTTATCCCCGTCACCGATCGAGATGCCTTTATAAAAAAAATATATGCTGGATTAAAGCCTGGCGGTTTACTCATTTTGTCAGAAAAGCTGATGTTTACTGACCCAAGGCAACAAGAACTACAAACAGAAATGCATCATGCCTTTAAAAAGGCCAACGGCTATAGTGATATGGAAATTAGCCAAAAACGTGCATCAATAGAGAACGTGCTGATTCCCGAAACCTTCGCTCAACATAAAAACCGCTTACTAAACTCTGGTTTTAATAATACTGAAGTCTGGTTCCAATATTTTAATTTTGCTTCTATGCTTGCTTTGAAATGATTAACTATCAACCTTTATACGACACACTCATTGAAGCAAATGCTGAGCATTGGGCAACCGTACTACCGGAACAAATTCATCAGGCACTCAATCCTGAAGCGCATGGCAATTTTTCCATGTGGAATGCTGCTGTTGAACAACTGCCTATTCCCCAAAATCATAGCATTCAACTGGACAGTCAAAGCTTTAGCATAGGCCAAGAAGATCAATTGCTAGAGACAGAAAGAAAGCTCATGGAACAGGGCTTAAAAAACTTATTTCCTTGGCGCAAAGGTCCATATGATTTATTTGGTTTACATCTTAATACAGAGTGGCGTTCAGACTGGAAGTGGGAACGCATTAAAGATCATATTAGTCTATTAAATAATCGACTAGTTTTAGATGTGGGCTGTGGCAATGGCTATCATTGTTGGCGAATCTTAGGTGCTGGAGCAAGAATGGTAGTGGGAGTGGACCCCGTGCAATTACATGTTTTACAGTTTCAAGCAATACGCCACCTGTATGGCAAGGAAGTCCCCATCTATGTATTACCTTTAACACTAGAAGAAATTCCAGAAAAAACCAATATCTTTGATACCGTATTTTCTATGGGCGTTCTGTATCACCGCCGCTCTCCCATTGACCATTTAATGGATTTACGTAACCGCTTGCGCAGTGGCGGAGAATTGGTATTAGAAACACTAGTCATTAAGGGAGAAAAAGGCGAAGTATTAGTACCCGAGGGCCGCTATGCGCGAATGCGTAATGTTTGGTTCTTACCAAGCTGTGCAACCTTAGTCAGTTGGATGACCCGCTGTGGTTTTATTGATATTCGAGTGGTTGATATAAATCAAACTAGCACCGAAGAACAGCGTTCAACACCTTGGATGACATTCAATTCACTGCAAGATTTTTTAGATCCTAACAATTCAAACCTAACGATTGAAGGCCACCCTGCACCAATACGGGCAACGATTATTGCAACGGTAAAATAAGCGTCCCCAATCTCATGCCATTAATTTAAGGCCTCTCCCTATGGGGAAGGCTTTAAGGCTTATACAAATTCCTATGCACTCAAATCAAGATGAGAAATACCTTAATGCAAGGCACTTACGCTTTTTATAACTTCATTCGATGCCAGCTCTAAACCAAGCTTAAAACATTCACTTGCTCGCTCTTGATCACCTTCTTCTAATAAGTAATTACCCAGTACCCGGTAAGCCTCAACCGTAGGTTCAACACCTATACTTTTAGCTAAGTATTTTTTGGCTTTATCTGCAAACTCACACTTGATTGCAATTTTCCCCAATACACATAATAAAATAGGATCATTACCATGCTCTAGCAACCACTTTTCAGCCACTTCCAACTGCGCTCGAAAATCAATGGATTGCACGCTACCAAATAGAGATAATAGGGTCATATCCCACTTATCATTTAAAGCGCGAACTAAATCCTTCTCAATTTTAGCACCAGCACCAGAATCAATCATTGCGGCAAAATAAATAGCGAGAATCCCTGGCATAGCTTGAACATATTTCGGAATACTTTCCCAAAGTTGCTGTATTTCTTGGGCATTACTTGTCTCAGCCGCTTCTTTCAATAAAAGACTAAATGTCTCGACTTCCAGCAGTTTAATCTCTGCTTCCATAAAAACTTTATTCTCATGAAAGGCCGGCAATAGCTTACGGATCGCTTGCCAATCACCTAGCTGTCGATAAGTTTCATGGAGCATTTTTAAAACACTAGCATGCGAAGAATCTAAAGTATGTAATTTAGTCAGTGTTTCTAATGCTTGGTCAAACTGTTTTTGTGATAAGTGCAGTTCGGCACGAGTTAAGCCAACAGCCACCTCAGACCCTGGTGCATTTTTTGTTGCTCGGGTTAAATATTCATCACGTTTCTCAAGCGCGCCGCGAGAATGCGCAGCACGTGCAGCCGTTAAATAATGAATTAAAGGGGCACCACTATTTGAAGCATGTCTAATTAAAGTTTTTTCTGCCCGCTCCCAGTTACCTTCTGCTGAGTCAACTAAACCAGAAATCAACGCATCTTGTGAGCGATTAAATTTAACCGATTTACCACGCATTCTAATTTTACCAGGAAGTCGTATTAACCAACCTAACCACCTAAAAAAAACATAAAAAATAAAAAAACCAATAATTAAAGCCACGGCAAAAACAATTAAAGATGTCTCTAATGCCCAATGCCCAATGCCAATCAATACATAACCAGGATCATCATATTGAGACAACCATTCATGAACAAGAAAGGCAAAAAATAGCGCAGTTACTAACGCCCCTAGAAAAAACAATATATTCTTCACTTAGCCAACCTCTTATTATTCAGCTTGTACATCAGGCAGTTGTAATGCTTTATCTGTTTCTAATCTTAATTTAGTAATATCTCTCAACATTTTAAGTGACCCACTGATGTCAGGAAAATTACTACGAATCTGAATAGCTTTTAATCGTTCCAATTCAAGTACAAATTGCTTATAAGCTGCATTTTTGGTGAAATTACTCTTTAGCCATTGGAGAACATCATTAATACTCGCTTGGTATAGTGCGTCATCCTGCTGCACTAAAGCCAACTTAACAATAACAAGCTTAGTACTCAATTGCTCGGTAATGAAGGCTTTTTGTTCTGGCGTAATAACTGAAGTCACTGGGTTATCTAAGCGTCTAATAGTAACAATTCCTTCTATAGCGACCAAAGCATTATCAAGCTTAGCATTAATATCATTTTCAGCTGAAGATTTAGCCTTAGCTTTAGCTATACTGTCATCTGAAGACAAGCCTTTTCCCGCATAAGGAAGAAATACATTAAGTTTGGCAACATCTTCTTCTAACATTTCTAAAGTAGAATAAATACCCACTACATCAGCTAATTGCACCTTTTGGACTGCTGCAATTTCTTTAGCAATTTGCCCTCGCACTTTAAATGCTGCCGTATCACCGCTTTCACGTAAACGCTGATCAGCGGCCTTTAATGCCTCAATAGTTGTATCTACATCTCCCATCAAGTGCAATCGACGATTAGCGACGCTTAGCAAATATTCTGCATCCGCGACCAACCAATCACCACGTGTTTTACCTAGTTGCCTTTGAATTCGTAATATCGATTCATTGATACGTCCCGAGGTATTCTCTAAACGCTCTGTATGCAAGGCGCTAAGTTCATTTAGCTTAGCTTCAAAATTAGACTCTTTACTGCCTACTTCAGCGTTTAAACTAGATAATTGATTTTGAATAGCAACTAACTGTTCTTGATACCCCGAAATCTGCTTAGTCAACTCAAACATTTGCTGAGTATCTTTACCAAGTTCGCCAACCAAATCTTGTTGTTTATCACGCACCTGCTGTAATAAAAGGTATCCAGCCCCAGCGAGACCAATGACAATTAATAAAATGACTACATCAAACCAAACACCACTCTTAGATTCTTTAGCCTTAGGTTTTGACAATGTTTCTTTCTGATCTATATTTTCAGTTACTTCCGCCACAGTTTTCCCCATTATTTAATGCATTTATCATTGCTGCATCAGTCGCTTCATTGGCAATAACAACTTTCGTAAAACCAATATCTTTGGCCGCAGCATAGACTCGCCGACTAATTACAAGCAATGGAATTAGCAATAAGTTATTTTTTTTATTACCCTCAACAGCAAGTTGTACAAGGTTATGTAAAGCTTCAACACTATAAATGACCACAACATCCAAATTGCCATCAGCAAAAGCTAAGTTAACTGATTCTCTAGGATAAGAAACAGGCTCTCTAGTATAAACTTCCATATAGTCAACTAGGGCTCCTCTTGCACGTAAAGTATTTGCCAATAATTTACGCCCACCGACCCCGCGGATGATTAAACAAGACTGACCATCTAAATCTTGTAAATCAGGAATAGCTAGAATACCTTCAGAATTAAACCCTGCATCAGGCAACAGTATATTAGTAATACCAAACTGCACTAACTTACTGTATGTCGCTAATCCAACAGCAATGCACTTTACATGTTTTAAGTATTCAAAATCTTGATTTAATATTTCATATGCAAAATTTACGGCATTAACGCTAATAAAAAATACATATTGATATTGTTCAATATGCTGCAAAAAAAAGCATTCCTTTGCAGATAAAGCCTTACTTCGAATCTCAATAACTGGAAATTTTATCGCCTGCCAACCCTGCCCCTCTATAAGGTTACATAAATTAGCGCTTTGTTTATAAGGTCTAGTGACTAATATTCGTTTACCCATCAGAAACAACTAGAAAAATAAAATACTAAGACACTTATGCATACAATTCACGCAAGATTTCACCAGCTCCACTTGCAAGCAGCTCATCAGCTACTGCACGCCCTATTACTTCGGCTTCAGATGCAGATCCCGTTTTCTCCGACCTATAGATAAGAGAACCATCTGGCTTACCGACTAAGCCACGCATAAATAAGTGATCACCTTTTAATTCAGCAAAACCAGCAATAGGCACCTGACACCCGCCATTTAGACGATTATTCATAGCGCGCTCAGCCCCAACAGTAATACAACTATCTTTATCTTGTAATACTGCAAGCAATTGATTTATCTCAACATCATCTACACGGCATTCTATGCCAACAGCACCTTGTCCAACCGCAGGCAAACTCACGGAAGTATCAAGTCTTTGTGTAATCCTATCAGTAAAGTCTAAACGCATCAATCCAGCAGTAGCAAGAATAATCGCATCATAATCACCTGCATCTAGCTTTGCTAAACGTGTATTCACATTGCCTCTTAAAGATAAAACTTGCGCACCCGGAAAGCGTGCTGATATCTGGCATTGCCTGCGTAAGCTAGAAGTCCCTATCTTTGCATTAGCAGGTAAATCTTCAAGACTACTGTATTTATTAGATACAAAGGCATCAGAAGGATCCTCACGAGGCAAAATAACCGACAAATGTAAGCCCTCAGGAAAATCCATCGGCACGTCTTTCATAGAATGAACAGCTATATCAGCTACACCATCAAGCATACCCTGCTCTAGCTCTTTAACAAACAGCCCTTTACCGCCAACCTTTGCTAATGGCGCATCTAAAATTTTATCGCCTTTAGTTAGCATTTTTACTAATTCCGTTTGAATATCGGGATACGCTTGCTTTAGTCTCGTTGCAACGTATTCAGCTTGCCATAAGGCCAAGGCACTTTGCCGAGTTGCAATTTTAATAATTCGCTGTGTCACTACATTATCCAAATAAAAGTTATCGAGGTTATATTGTACCTTTATTATGCATCTAAACGACCAAATTTATCAGATTATATACAGAGAATGCGCTATAAATGTAGTATAAAACCAATCATTAAACGGTTACTTAACCCAGCTTTCGAAAATAGTGATTAAACCTGATATTCTGCACAATAAAATGAAAAGCAAGGATCAAACAATCACGCAAAAACATGCTAAGCAAAGTCATAACCTCTAGTTATGCATATATTCCAATTACCTATAAACTCAAAATCTAAGTCAAGGAAATAATAAAGACAAAATACAACGAGCACAAAAAAACCAGCCGCAGCTGGTTTTTTAAACTTTATAAGCCAAAAGCTATTAATCTTCAGCTGCACCCAATTCTGGGCGATCAACTAATTCAACATATGCCATAGGAGCTTTATCACCAGTACGGAATCCACACTTCATGATACGTAAATATCCCCCAGGACGCGCTTGGTAACGTGGACCAAGCTCATTGAATAATTTAGTAACCATATCACGATCTCTTAATTTAGCAAAAGCTAAACGACGATTAGCAACAGAATCGTTTTTAGATAAAGTAATAAGTGGCTCAGCAATTGAACGTAATTCTTTTGCTTTAGGTAAAGTAGTTCTAATTAATTCTTCTTTAAATAAAGAAGTAGCCATATTGCTAAACATAGCTTTTCTATGACTACTATTTCTATTTAATTGTCTACCAGACTTACGATGTCTCATACAAATAAACCTTTTATTTTATAAAATCGCTTGAGATTGCTCAGCTAAATTTTCAGGTGGCCAGTTCTCTAAGCGCATTCCCAAAGAAAGTCCTTTCAGAGCTAACACATCTTTTATCTCAGTTAACGACTTTCTACCTAGATTAGGTGTTTTCAACAATTCAAACTCAGTTCGTTGAATAAGATCACCAATGTAATATATATTTTCTGCTTTAAGACAGTTAGCAGATCGAACTGTAAGTTCCAAGTCATCTACAGGTCGTAGAAGAGTTGGATCTATATGCTCTACTGGCTCTACAACTGGCTCATCAATTGGGTCATTTACTTTTTCAAAGTCAACAAACACTGACAATTGATCATGTAAAATTGTTGCAGCTAACTTAATAGTAGATTCAGGATCAACAGTACCGTTAGTTTCTAATTCAATAATAAGTTTATCGAGATTAGTTCGCTGCTCAACACGAGTTGACTCTACTTTATAAGCGACCTTATTAATAGGCGTATAAGAAGCATCAACCTGCAAAGCCCCGACAACACCGACACCCAACCCTTCAGTACGCGTATTAGAAGGCTCATAGCCCCTACCGCGCTGAATATTAATCTTCATAGACAAGGCACCTTCTTCAGTTAAGTTAGCAATAACTAAATCAGGATTAATAACTTCAACATCATGTGGTAGCTGAATATCAGCAGCAGTAATAGGACCTGAACCACTTTTACTTAAACTTAGCGTAACTTCATTGCCTGAATGCAAAACAACAGCAAGCTGCTTTAAGTTTAACAAGATATCAATTACATCTTCATGAGCACCATCAATAACAGAATATTCATGCTCTACATTATCTATTTCAACACTAACAACAGCACAGCCAGGAATAGAAGACAATAAAACTCTTCTTAACGCATTCCCAAGAGAGTGCCCAAAACCACGCTCTAATGGTTCAATAACTATTCTTGAATGATTCAGTGATTTACTAACAACCTCAACAAGCTGAGGCTTTAACAAACCAGTAACAGCACTATGCATTTAAAACCCCAACAATATTATTTAGAATATAACTCAACAACTAACTGCTCATTAATATCAGAACCTAGATCAGCACGATCAGGTAAAGAATTAAAAGAACCAGTAAATTCCTTAGGATTTACTTCTAGCCACGCAGGAAAACCATATTGATCAGCAACAGTAAGCGAATCAATAATACGAACCTGTTTCTTAGATTTCTCTCTTATAGAAATCTTATCACCAACATTCACCTGCGCAGAAGGGATATTCAAAATGCTATCATTTAATAAAATAGATTTATGACTAACAAGCTGTCTTGCTTCCGCTCTAGTAGCTGCAAAGCCCATTCTATAAACAACATTATCTAATCTAGATTCTAAAAGATTTAACAGGTTTAAACCAGTTGCTCCTTTCTGCAATTCTGCTGCTTTATAATAATTTCTAAATTGTTTTTCAAGCACACCATAAATACGTCTGATACGCTGTTTAGCTCTAAGCTGCGAAGCATAGTTAGAGTCACGAGCCCTCTTAGTTCCATGCTGACCAGGGCGCTGATCTAACTTACATTTACCTTCTAGGGACTTTCCTCTACTTTTCAGAAAAAGATCAGTACCTTCACGACGACTTAACTTACAAGTTGGTCCTAAATATCTTGCCATTTTATACTCCTATCTATACCCTACGTTTCTTAGGCGGACGACAACCATTATGGGGGATAGGCGTAACATCAACGATATTGCCAATTTTGAACCCTAGGTTATTAAATGATCTTACTGCAGACTCACGACCAGGACCAGGTCCTTTAATCATAACATCTAAGTTTTTCATTCCGTATTCTTGAGCTACTTTTCCTGCGCGCTCTGCTGCTACTTGAGCAGCAAAAGGCGTACTTTTTCTAGAGCCTCTAAAACCAGAACCGCCAGAAGTCGCCCAAGATAGAGCATTTCCTTTTCGATCAGTAATTGTTACTATTGTATTATTAAAAGTTGCATGGATATGTGCTATACCGTCAGCAACTTCTTTTTTTATCTTTTTCTTTGTAGTACGATTTGAACTAGCCATTTTTATTAACTCTACTTATTATTTTCTAATAGGTTTACGAGGCCCTTTTCTAGTACGAGCATTTGTTCTCGTCCTCTGACCGCGCAATGGTAGTCCACGTCTATGGCGAATACCACGATAGCAACCAAGATCCATTAAACGCTTAATGTTCATTGACACTTCGCGTCGTAGATCACCTTCAACAACAATCTTTCCAATTGTTTCACGAATAGCATCTAACTGCTCTTCACTCAACTCTTTAATTTTAATTGTCCGTTCTATACCAACTTCTTTACAGATATTAATTGCAGTTGGCTTACCTATGCCATAAACTGCAGTTAAAGCGATATCTGCATGTTTATGATCTGGTACATTAATTCCGGCAATTCGTGCCATCTAGTTACTCCCCATACGTTACTCGAAAGTTAAGCAGCTAATTATAGCACTTAAACCTTTCAAAGCAATAAAAAATTACCCTTGGCGCTGCTTATGACGCCCATCTTTACAAATCACTCTAATAACTCCAGATCTTTTAATGACCTTACAGTTACGACATATTTTCTTTACAGAAGCTCGTACTTTCACAGCTTACCCCTTAATTTTGTAATTTATTTATTTTTCTTTAAATTTGCTTTATCCATCAGCCCTTCATATTTTTGCGACATCAAATGGGTTTGCATTTGCGAAACAAAATCCATAACAACCACAACAATAATAAGCAGCGATGTTCCACCAAAGTAAAAAGGTACATTCCAGTAAACAATCAAGAACTCTGGCAACAGACAAACCGCCGTTATATAAAAAGCACCGATCAACGTCAAGCGCGTCATAACTTTATCAATATAAGTTGCAGTTTGCTCGCCCGGTCTTATTCCCGGCAAAAAAGCACCTGACTTCTTTAAGTTTTCAGCTGTTTCTTTTGAGTTGAATACTAATGCTGTATAGAAAAAACAAAAGAATACAATTGCAACAGTATACAACATTACATACAGTGGCTGACCAGGCGACAAGGTAGTAGAAATATCCTGCAACCAAGAGAAACCCTCCGCACTACTGAACCAACCAGCTATAGTAGCAGGAAACAAAATTATACTAGAAGCAAAAATAGGCGGAATAACACCTGCCATATTCAACTTAAGCGGTAAAAAACTACTTTGTCCAGCATACATCCTTTTACCTTGCTGACGTTTCGGATAGTTAATTACAATCCGACGCTGGCCACGCTCAACAAACACAACAAGCGCAGTAACCGCCATACTTAATAAAAACAATAGCACAATAAATGCACCATTCAGTTCACCAGTACGCGCTAACTCGAGCGTACCACCTATTGCAGAAGGCAAACCAGCAACAATACCAGCAAAAATAATCAATGAAATACCATTACCAAGACCACGCTCAGTAATTTGCTCACCTAACCACATAAGAAAAACAGTACCCGTCACCAAAGTTATAGCAGTAATAACTATAAATTGAATCCCAGGATTAATAACAACAGATAATCCGCCTGCGGTTTGATTTTGTAACGCAATAGATACACCGATAGCCTGAAATGTCGCCAAAAACACAGTACCATACCTAGTGTACTGTGAAATTTTACGTCTACCCGCTTCACCTTCTTTTTTGACCTGCTCCAATGCTGGAATTACGATAGTCATCAACTGCATAATAATAGATGCAGAAATGTATGGCATAATTCCAAGCGCAAAAAGACTCAGCCTCTTCAACGCTCCACCTGAGAACATGTTGAACATATCCAAGATAGAACCTTCTTGCTGCTTAAACATTAAAGCTAAAGCTTGGGGGTCAATACCTGGAACAGGTATATGAGCCCCAACCCTGTAAACAAAAAAAGCACCTAGAACGAACATTAATCTTGAAAACAACTCAGAAGTATTGCCCAGTTGCTCTTTCATTTGCGTGCTTGATCTACTCACAATTAGTCCTCTATAGTTCCGCCAGCTGCTTCAATTAAAGCTTTAGCACCAACAGTCACTTTCAACCCCTTCAAAGTAACGGCAGATGTAATTTCACCTGATTTTATTACTTTCACAACTTTAGTAAAAGCTGGAACAATATTAGATTTGATTAAATCATCCAACGTAACTACAGCTAAGCTTAATTTTGCAATTTCATTAAGTCTTACTTCAGAAGTAAATTTAGATTTTCTGGCCGTAAAACCAACTTTAGGCAAACGGCGTTGTAAAGGCATCTGACCACCTTCAAAACCAACTTTATGAAAACCACCACTACGTGATTTTTGGCCTTTGTGCCCACGACCACAAGTTTTACCTAGAGTAGATCCAATACCACGACCAACTCTTTTACGTACTTTTTTCGAACCTTCAGCAGGCTTGATTGTATTTAAATACATTAGACTTCCTCTACTGTAACCATATAGGAGACTTTATTAATCATCCCTCTATTTTCAGCAGTATCAATAACTTCAACAGTATGTCTGATACGTTTCAAACCTAGGCCAATCAAACACGCCTTATGGCTCTTCAAGCGACCAATACTACTTTTTATCATTGTAACGCGTAATTTTTTATCTGCCATTTCAATTACCCTGTAATGTCTTCAACTGACAAGCCACGCTTAGCAGCAATTTGTGCAGCATTATTCATATTAGCCAGCCCATCAATAGTCGCTCTTACTACATTAATTGGATTGGTTGTACCAATACATTTTGCCAGCACATTATGTACTCCAACAGCCTCAAAAACAGCCCTCATTGAAGCACCAGCAATAATACCTGTACCTTCAGTAGCTGGCTGCATAAATACTTTTGCAGCACCGACTTCTGACATAATTGAATACTGCAAAGTATCGCCTTTAAGCGCTACTTTATGCATATTTTTTCTAGCTTGCTCAAGTGACTTTTGAATTGCAATAGGTACTTCTTTAGCTTTACTAACGCCATACCCTACATTCCCATCTCCATCACCAACCACAGTTAATGCAGTAAAACCAAAAACTCTACCGCCCTTTACAACTTTTGCGACTCGTCTAACAGAAACTAGCTTTTCTTGTAAACCGTCAGTGCTCGCTTGTTGAGGTGCATTTGCCATATATTTCCCCTAGAACTTTAAACCGGCTTCGCGCGCAGCATCAGCTAATGCCTTCACACGACCGTGATATTTAAAACCAGAACGGTCAAAAGTAACTTCAGTAATTCCTGCAGCTATTGCTTTATCCGCAACTAATTTACCCACTAAAACTGCAGATTCTACATTTCCAGTACTCTTTACAGCAGATTTAATTTCAGCCTGAGTAGTAGATGCACTTGCAACTGTAACAGTTCCATTTTCTGAAATAACTTGGGCATAAATATGTTTTGAGGTTTTATGTACCGTTAAACGATTACTTCCAAGCTTTCTAATATTTGCTCTAAGCTTTAACGCTCTCTTCATTCGAGATGCTTTTTTATTCATTTTGATAGCCTATTTTTTCTTAGCGTCTTTTCTGACTATTTGCTCATCAGCATACTTAACACCTTTGCCTTTATAAGGCTCAGGTGGCCTGTAGGCTCTAATTTCAGCAGATACCGCACCAACAAGTTGTTTATTCATACCTTTTACAACAACTTCAGTTTGCGATGGTGCCTCGATATCAATCCCTTCAGGTATTGCATAATCTACAGGATGAGAAAAACCAAGACTTAGATTAAGTACACGGCCCTTAACCTGCGCTCTGTAACCTACGCCAACCAAATTTAATTTTTTTTCAAAGCCAGTAGTAACACCTGTAATCATGTTAGCAATAAGTGCACGCATGGTACCAGCCAAGGCCGTCGCTTTTTGATTACTTTGATCCCATTTCATTTTGATTTGTTCGGCACTCATATCAAGCTCAACCTGGGCATGCAGAGGCATACTCAACTGACCTTTAGAGCCTTTGACCAAAACAACTGAGTCAACAAGCTTTATTTCAACACCTGTAGGTATAACTATAGGGTTTTTTGCGATTCTAGACATAAATTCACCCTATCCTTAACAAACTGTACATAGTACTTCGCCACCATGACCAATTGCGCGTGCAGCACGATCAGTCATAACACCTTTTGAAGTAGATACAATAGCTACACCCAAGCCACCTAAAACCTTAGGCAACTCATCTTTAGACTTATATATACGCAGGCCTGGCTTGCTTATACGTTTAACCTTGTCGATTACAGGCTTTCCATTATAGTATTTTAATTCAACAGACATAGATACATGCGCACCATTTGTTTCTGTTGAATAGTTGCTAATATAACCTTCTTCTTTCAAAACTTTTGCAATTGCAACTTTAAGTTTAGAAGATGGCATTTTAACGTTTATTTTTCCTGCAGACTGCCCATTTCTTATGCGCGTAAGCATGTCTGCTACTGGATCTGTCATGCTCATATTATTTTCTCCAAATATATAACTAGTCGATTACCAACTGGCTTTTGTCAAGCCTGGAACATCTCCGCGCATCGTGGCTTGTCTAAGCATATTTCTGCTCAAGCCAAATTTGCGATAAAAACCATGTGGACGACCTGTTATGTTACATCTATTACGTACTCTTGACGCGCTCGAATCACGCGGTAATTTTTGTAATGCAAGATGCGCCTCATCCTTATCCTGGATAGAAGCATTTGGATCTCTAATAATTTCTTTTAAAGAAGCTCTTTTTACTTCAAATTTACTTACTAATTTAACTCGCTTTGCTTCGCGAGCTATCATTGATTTTTTAGCCATAATTCTAGCTCTTAAATGGAAAATTAAACTGCTTCAACAAGGCTAGGCCTTCTTCATTAGTTTTAGCGGTAGTAGTGATACAAATATCTAAGCCGCGCAAAGTGTCTATCTTATCATAATCGATTTCAGGAAAGATAATTTGCTCGGTAACGCCCATACTAAAATTACCACGTCCATCAAAACTTTTAGGGCTCAAGCCTCTAAAATCACGAATACGAGGAATTGAAATACTTATAAGCCGATCAAGAAATTCATACATTCTTTCCTGCCTAAGCGTAACCTTACACCCAATCGGCATATCATCACGTATTTTAAAGCCCGCAATTGATTTACGCGAAAGAGTTATGACAGCTTTTTGACCACTGATTTTTTCCATATCGCTAACAGCTGACTGTACAACTTTTTTATCAGCAACAGCTTCACCTAAACCCATGTTTAGTGTGATTTTTGTAATTTTCGGTACTTGCATTACTGATGTGTAACCAAATTGTTCCATCAATGCAGGTAATATTTTTTCTTTATAATCTTCTTGTAATCTAGCCATGATTATACCTACACATCAATAATTTCATTATTAGACTTAAAATAACGGACTTTATTTCCATTATCTAAAGCCTTAAAGCCCACTTTATCTGCTTTTTTAGTAGCAGAATTATATAAAGCTATATTAGACTTGTGAATCGGCATTTCTTTTTCAATTATGCCACCTTGTACACCAGCATTTGGATTTGGTTTTTGGTGCTTTTTAACTCTATTAACACCCTCAACCAAAACTTTCTCGTGCATAAATTTACTGATTCGTCCTCGTTTGCCCTTATCTTTTCCAATAAGAACGATGACTTCGTCACCTTGTTTAAGTTTTTGCATTTTTAGCTCCTTACAATACTTCTGGCGCTAGAGAAATAATTTTCATAAATTTCTCATTTCGTAATTCACGTGTCACTGGACCAAAAATTCGAGTGCCAAGTGGCTGATGATTAGCATTTAAAATTACAGCAGCATTACCATCAAATCTTATAAGTGAACCATCTGATCTACGCACACCTTTTTTAGTGCGTACAACCAATGCATTATAAACTTCGCCCTTCTTAACTCTTCCGCGCGGGATAGCATCTTTAATACTAACCTTAATAATATCCCCAATCGCAGCATACCTTCTGTGCGATCCGCCGAGAACTTTGATACACATGACCTTTTTTGCGCCGCTATTATCAGCAACGTCAAGGTTAGTTTGCATCTGAATCATTTTTATTACCTAATTTACTTAAAGTAGTAATTTAATTAACGTGCTTTTGACTGCACATCAACTAATATAAAAGATTTATTTTTTGAATAAGGACGACAAGATGTAATTGTTATTACATCTCCTTCATTACATACGTTATTTTCATCATGCGCAAATAACTTAGTAGATCGTCTAATATATTTACCGTACACAGGGTGCTTAATAAGGCGCTCTACTAGTACTGTAACTGTCTTATCCATTTTATTACTAACTACGCGACCTGTAATGGTGCGTACTTGATCTGTATTTTTACTCATTATGCTTGTCTCGCCATTTCATTCACGACAGTTTTAACACGCGCAATATTTCTTCTAACTTTTTTTACTTGGTCAGACTTAGATAATTGGCCCGTATTTTTTTGCATACGTAAATTAAATTGTTCACGACCTAATTCAACTAATGTTGAGTTTAGCTCCGTTACAGTTTTTTGACGTAATTCACTAACTTTCATTACATTACCGTCCTAATAATAAACTTAGTTTTAATAGGCAGTTTAGCTGCAGCCAATGCAAAAGCTTCTCTAGCCAAAGTCTCCGGCACGCCTTGTAATTCATACAGCATAGTGCCTGGCTTAATTTGAGCAATCCAGTACTCCACACCACCTTTACCTTTACCCATTCTAGTTGCTAATGGCTTATTGGTAATTGGCTTGTCTGGGAATACTCTAATCCAAAGCTTGCCATCACGTTTACAATGTCTTGTGATTGTTCTACGTGCCGCTTCAATTTGACGGGCTGTTAACCTACCTCTGTCCATTGATTTAAGGCCAAATTCACCAAAGCTAACTGATGAACCTCGAACAGCAATACCAGAATTTCTTAATTTATGTTGTTTACGAAATTTCGTTCTTTTAGGTTGAAGCATATTATTTTCCCTTCACCTATTTCTTAGATTTTGAAGTTTCAGAATTTTGCTGTGCAGGGTCTATATTAAAAACCTCACCTTTAAAAATCCAAACTTTGATACCAATAATACCGTACGTAGTATTTGCTTCAGCAACACCATAGTCGATATCAGCCCTTAAGGTATGCAGAGGAACACGCCCCTCTCTGTACCACTCACTACGAGCAATTTCAGCGCCATTCAAACGACCACCAAGATTAATCTTGATGCCTTCAGCGCCTAATCTCATAGAATTGGTAACCGCACGCTTCATAGCGCGGCGATACATAATTCTTTTCTCTAATTGTTGCGCAACACTTTCCGCAACTAATTTAGCATCTAACTCAGGTTTTCTAATCTCTTCTACATTGACTTGTACCGGAATACCCATCATTTTAGAGACTTCTTTACGCAACACATCAATATCTTCGCCTTTTTTACCGATTACGATACCAGGGCGTGCTGTATGAATTGTTATGTGTGCATTATTTGCCGGACGATTAATTTGAATCCGACTTACAGATGCATGAGCTAATTTCTTTTGAATATACTCACGAACCGTTAAATCTTGATGCAAGAAAACCGGATAATCTTTGCTATTTGCATACCATCTAGAAGTAAAGTCTTTAACTATACCTAGACGTATTCCTGTTGGATGTACCTTTTGACCCATTTCTCTGCCCCTACTCGAACTCTGCGACTTTAACGGTGATATGACAAGTACGCTTCAAAATGTGATTTGCACGACCTTTAGCTCTTGCCCTAAATCTCTTTAGAGTTGGCGCCTCATCTACAAATACACTAGAAACCTTTAACTCATCAATATCTGCACTTTCATTATGCTCCGCATTCGCAACAGCTGATTCAAGTACTTTCTTCATAATCTCAGCAGCTTTCTTAGTACTGAATTTCAATACATTTAAAGCTTCTTCGACTTTTAAACCTCTAATCTGGTCTGCAACTAATCGTGCTTTTTGAGCAGATAAAGGT
The DNA here is from genome assembly GCF_900128525.1 of methanotrophic endosymbiont of Bathymodiolus puteoserpentis (Logatchev). Classification (GTDB taxonomy): domain Bacteria; phylum Pseudomonadota; class Gammaproteobacteria; order Methylococcales; family Methylomonadaceae; genus Methyloprofundus. The sequence goes on along the minus strand of NZ_FQTQ01000064.1, from coordinate 43,453 downwards.
GCATTGCTTAATTTAGCTAAAACTTCCATTGCCCCCCCTTATCTTGATTTCTTGTCAGCCAAATGGCCTTTATATGTACGAGTTGGCGAAAACTCGCCTAACTTATGACCTACCATATTTTCCGAGACTAAAACAGGGACGTGCTGGCGACCGTTATGCACAGCTATTGTAAGCCCTAACATTTCAGGCGTTATCATTGATCGTCTAGACCAAGTCTTAATTGGTTTCCTGCTATTGCTACTTACTGCATCATCAATTTTTTTCTGCAAATGATGATCAATAAAAGGACCTTTTTTAATTGAACGTGGCACTTAATTATTCCTCTCTAACGCTTGTTACGACGCCTAACAATCATTTTGTCAGTACGTTTGTTCTTTCTAGTTTTATAGCCTTTAGTTGGCATACCCCATGGAGAAACTGGATGTCTACCACCCGATGTTCTTCCTTCACCACCACCATGTGGGTGATCAACTGGGTTCATAACAACACCTCGAACAGTAGGACGAACTCCACGCCACCTTGACGCGCCAGCCTTACCTAATGAAGTAAGATTATGCTCTGAATTAGAAACCTCACCAATAACCGCTTTACAGTCAGCTAATACTTTACGCATTTCGCCAGAACGCAATCGCAAGGTTACATGGGCTCCATCTTTAGCAATTAATTGAGCCGATGTACCAGCGCTTCGAGCAATTTGCGCTCCTTTTCCTGGCTTAAGCTCAATACAATGAACAACAGATCCCGTTGGCATATTACGTAGAGACATGCAATTACCAACTTTCACTGGAGCATTCTCTGAAGCAATAATTTCCTGACCAGCAACAACACCTTTAGGTGCAATTATATATTTACGCTCTCCATCTTTATATAAGACCAGAGCTATATTAGCGGTTCTATTTGGATCATACTCTAAACGCTCAACAATACCTGGAATATCAGTTTTGTTACGTTTAAAGTCTATAACACGGTAGGATTGCTTATGACCACCACCGATATGACGAGTTGTAATTCGCCCATTATTATTACGCCCACCACTTTTACTTTTCTTACTTAGCAAAGGCCCAAAAGGTTTACCTTTATGTAAGCCTTCATGCTTTACTCTTACGACAAACCTAGAACCTGGCGATGTCGGTTTTGATTTTACAATAGCCATTTACCCTACCGATTATATTCTTTTACTTTCCAATTATGCTGCTGAGAAATCAATATCATTACCTGGCTTAAGCTTAACATAAGCCTTTTTCCAGTTAGATCTCTTACCCATAAAGCGCCCAAATCTTTTAGTTTTTCCTTTAACATTTAATAATTGAACCTTTTCCACTTCAACATTAAACATTAATTCAACAGATTTTTTTACTTGCAACTTAGTTGCTTCGCTAGCCACTTTAAAGACAAATCTATTTTGATTTTCTGCCGCAACAGTACTCTTTTCAGATATTACTGGTGCCTTTATTACATTCGAAAGATTAAATTCTATACTCATAACAACTGCGCCTCAATCGCTTTCAATGCTGCGGGGGTAGCAATTACATTTTCTGCAGCAATTAACATAACAGCATCAAGTTCGTTTGCAGTAGTAACTTCTAGTCGTGCAATATTTCTTGAAGATAAGTATATATTTTCATCTAGCTCATCAGCAACGATCAGCACCCGAGAACTACCAAAATCTTTCAATTTTGCCGCCAACTCTTTAGTTTTAGGCGTCGTAGGAATGATATCAGAGCTTACCAACAAACGATTTGAACGCAATAATTCAGACAAAATAGAACGAATTCCTGCGCGATACATCTTTTTGTTTAACTTTTGATCAAATGATCTTGGCCGAGCAGCAAATGTCGCACCACCACCTTTCCAAAGTGGACTGCGTATTGTACCAGATCTTGCACGACCAGCACCTTTTTGTTTCCAAGGCTTAGCTCCACCACCACTCACATCAGCTCTATTTTTTTGAGCTTTTGTTCCTGAGCGCTGACCAGCCATAGTCTTGACAACCAACTGATGAATTAGGGCTTCATTGTAATCTTTCCCAAAAACACCCTCACTAACCTCTACCTCACCGGCAGAGTCTGCACTATTTAGTGCCGGTACTTTCAAACTCATGACTTATCCTTTATTTTTTTTCTTTGCTGCAGGAGTCAAAATAACATCCCCACCTTTAGCTCCTGGAATCGAACCTTTCACTAATACAAGGCCTCTTTCAGTATCTATTGAATGGATTGTTAGATTTTGAGTTGTAACTTTCTCAGCACCCATATGTCCAGACATTTTCTTGCCTTTAAATACTCTACCTGGCGTCTGACACATACCAATAGATCCATTTGATCTATGTGATAGCGAGTTACCATGTGTTGCATCTTGCATACCGAAGTTATGACGCTTAATACCACCAGCAAAACCCTTACCTATGCTTGTGCCTTGAACATCTACAACCTGACCATTAGAAAACAACTCAACAGTTAACTCAGAACCCACTTTCAATTCTTCGCCTTCACCATCACCTAATCTGAACTCCCACAAACCACGACCAGCAGTCATATTTGCCGCAGCATAATGACCAGCCATTGCTTTATTTACTTTTGATGATTTCTTTTCGCCAGCAGCAACTTGTACCGCACGATAACCATCAACCTCAAGACCTTTAACTTGAGAAACTCTATTTGACTCAACTTGTATTACTGAGACTGGAACTGAAGTTCCATCTTCCAAAAATACACGAGTCATTCCACATTTACGACCAATTAGACCTAATGCCATAGTTAAACCCTCTTATTACACAAAGCTTAAATAAGCTTTATTTTAACGTCAACACCTGCCGCTAGATCTAATTTCATCAGCGTATCTACTGTTTTATCAGTAGGCTCGATAATATCGAGTAGACGTTTATATGTTCTCAATTCATACTGATCACGCGCATCTTTATTTACATGCGGAGAAGTTAGAATTGTAAAACGCTCATGTTTTGTTGGTAGCGGAATAGGACCCTTAACTTGTGCCCCAGTTCTTTTTGCTGTCTCAACAATCTCACCTGCAGACTGATCAATCAATTTATGATCAAATGCTTTCAGGCTTATTCTAATGGTTTGGCTAGACATATTTCTTACTCAATAATTTTTGCAACAACACCCGCACCAACCGTACGACCACCCTCACGAATCGCAAAACGCAACCCTTCTTCCATTGCGATTGGCGCAATTAAGGTTACTTCTACAGAAACGTTATCACCAGGCATTACCATTTCAGTACCTTCTGGCAACTCAACAGCACCCGTTACATCTGTCGTTCTAAAGTAAAACTGAGGACGGTAGCCGTTAAAGAATGGTGTATGACGCCCTCCTTCATCTTTCGATAATACGTAAATTTCTGATGCAAATTTTGTATGTGGCTTAATTGACCCAACATGCGCTAATACTTGACCACGCTCAACATCTTCACGCTTCGTGCCTCTTAACAGAATACCAACATTATCGCCGGCTTCCCCTTGATCCAACAACTTACGGAACATTTCAACACCCGTACACGTTGTTTTTACTGTATCTTTAATTCCTACGATTTCAATTTCTTCGCCAACCTTAACAACTCCACGTTCAATACGCCCTGTTACTACTGTTCCACGACCTGAAATTGAGAATACATCCTCAATCGGCATAATAAATGCCCCTTCTATCGCTCGAACAGGCTCAGGAATATACTCATCAAGTGCTGCGACTAGCTTTAAGATTGATGGCACACCTAGTTCACTTGTATCACCTTCTAATCCTTTTAACGCTGAACCAACAATAATTGGCGTATCGTCTCCAGGAAATTCGTACAAGTCTAATAACTCACGAAGCTCCATTTCAACCAATTCAAGCATTTCGTTATACTCTTCCGTACCAACACCACCACAGTCTTCTGCTAGCAAGTCAGCTTTATTTAAGAAGACAACAATATAAGGCACGCCTACTTGGCGAGATAACAAGATATGCTCTCTTGTTTGCGGCATAGGACCATCAGTCGCACCACAAACTAAAATCGCCCCATCCATCTGTGCGGCACCAGTAATCATGTTTTTCACATAATCCGCGTGACCCGGACAGTCAACGTGCGCATAATGACGTGTTTCTGATTCATACTCAACATGTGATGTTGCAATTGTAATACCACGCTCACGCTCTTCAGGTGCATTATCAATTTGATCAAATGCTTTTACCTCACCGCCCATTTTTTCAGCCATAACTTTCGTTAAAGCAGCAGTTAGAGTTGTTTTACCATGATCAACGTGACCAATTGTCCCTACGTTAACATGTGGTTTATTACGTTCAAATTTTTCTTTAGCCATTAGCCAATACCTTTATTTAATATCAATTCTTATGAAGTTTTATCAATAATTGCACTTGCAACATTTGCAGGTGTCTCATTATATTTTTCAAATTGCATACTGTAAGTAGCACGACCTTGAGTTGCAGAACGCAGGTCGTTTGCATAACCAAACATTTCAGCTAACGGCACTTCGCAGTTAATTGTCTTACCTGTTGGCGTATCATCCATGCCCAATACAATACCTCTACGCCGATTTATATCTCCCACTACATCCCCCATATAATCTTCAGGAGTCATGATTTCCACTTTCATTATAGGCTCAAGCAATACCGGCTTAGCCCGCTTTGTGCCATCACGAAAAGCCATGGACCCAGCAATCGAAAACGCCATCTCACTAGAGTCTACATCATGATAAGAACCATCAAGCAAAGTCACCATAACATCCACAACAGGAAACCCGCCGAGAACACCATTTTTCATTTGCTCCTGAATCCCATGATCTATAGCAGAGATATATTCTTTTGGAATAGATCCACCCGCAATCTTATTTACAAAAGAATAACCAGAACCCAATTCCATTGGCTCCAGCTTAAGCACCACATGCCCGTACTGCCCTTTACCCCCCGACTGACGGACAAACTTACCTTCCTGCTCAATCGAGCCCTTTATGCTCTCACGATAAGAAACCTGAGGTGAACCTACATTCACCCCCACACCAAACTCCCTTTTCATGCGATCTACAATAATTTCCAAGTGCAACTCACCCATCCCTGAAATTATCACTTGCCCCGATTCTTCGTCCGAGGCAACGCGAAACGATGGATCTTCCTTAGCCAGCCTATCTAGTGCATCAGCTAATTTATCTTGATCCGCCTTCGTCCTAGGCTCGACTGCAATCGAAATGACTGGCTCTGGAAAATCCATTTTCTCCAAAATTATTTTTGCACCTTCATCACACAATGTTTCACCGGTCGTAACATCCTTAAAGCCGACAGCCGCAGCAATATCTCCAGCCCTAACCTCGACAATATCCTCTCGACTATTGGCATGCATCTGCAATAAGCGCCCTACTCGCTCGCGCTTACCTTTAAGCACATTATAGACAACACTGCCAGACTGCAACACCCCGGAATAGACCCTAAAAAAGGTCAAAACCCCGACAAATGGATCTGTTGCAATTTTAAATGCCAAAGCAGAAAAAGGCTCATCATCAGAAGCCTTTCTAACTAGCTCACCACCCGATTCATCATGACCTATTATAGGCTTAACTTCAGCGGGGGAAGGCAGATACTCAATTACGCCATCAAGAACATTCTGCACACCCTTATTCTTAAAAGCGGAACCACAATAAACAGGGGCTATTTCGTTTGCTAATGTTCTTAGCCTTAGCCCAGACTTAATTTCTGTAAGACTAAGCTCACCGGAATTAAGATATTTTTCCATCAAATCATCATTAGCCTCAGCCGCTGCCTCAACCAACCTTTCACGCCACTCCATTGCCGTTTCTTGCAAATTTTCGGGAATCTCTTCTTCAGTGAAAGCCATCCCCATATCAGCCGAGCGCCAATATATCGCTTTCATTTTCAACAAATCTACAACACCAGAAAACTCATCTTCAGAGCCAACCGGGATTTGCATTACAACAGGATGTCCCGCCAATCTTGATGCAATTTGAGCAACCACCCTAAAGTAGTCAGCTCCAATACGATCCATTTTATTTATAAAAACAATTCTTGGCACAGCATATTTATTTGCCTGCCGCCAAACAGTTTCTGACTGCGGCTCAACACCACCAACCGCACAAAACACAGCACAAACACCATCTAGAACCCTCAGCGAGCGCTCGACCTCAATCGTGAAATCAACATGCCCCGGAGTATCTATAATGTTAATGCGATGCTTATCAAACTGACCCTCCATGCCAGACCAAAAACAAGTTGTTGCCGCAGAAGTAATAGTAATTCCACGTTCTTGCTCTTGCTCCATCCAATCCATAACAGCAGAACCATCATGAACCTCACCAATCTTATGTGACACACCTGTATAATATAAAATTCGCTCTGTCGTTGTGGTTTTACCCGCATCAATGTGAGCCATAATACCTATATTCCGATATTTCTCAATCGGCGTTATACGTGCCACCCTAAGATCCTACCTTACCAACGATAATGAGAGAATGCTTTATTTGCTTCAGCCATTCTGTGCGTATCTTCACGCTTTTTAGAGGCCGACCCACGACCTTCAACAGCATCCATCATTTCACCAGCCAATTTCAATGGCATATTTTTTTCATTTCTCTTACGCGAAGCATCGATCAACCAACGCATAGCCAATGCGACACGACGAGTTGGCCTAACTTCGACAGGAACCTGATAAGTTGCTCCACCCACACGTCTTGATTTAACTTCAACACGAGGCTGAATATTTTCTAAAGCCTTAGTGAAAACCTCTAATGGCTCAGCATGACCTTTACTTTCAATCGCTTCAAGTGCACCGTATACAATTTTTTCAGCAACTGATTTCTTACCATCAACCATAACCATGTTCATAAACTTAGTTAAGGTAGTACTTCCATATCTTGGATCTTGTAAAACGTTGCGTTTTATCGCCGCTCTTCTTCTTGACATTTAATTCACCAACTTATTTCTTAGGTTTTTTTGTGCCGTACTTAGAACGACCACATTTACGACTAGCCACACCTGAAGTATCTAAACTTCCGCGAACTACGTGATAACGAACACCCGGCAAATCTTTCACTCTTCCACCGCGTATCAACACAACACTATGCTCTTGCAAATTATGCCCTTCACCGCCAATATAACTACTAACCTCTGCCCCACTAGTTAGTCTTACACGAGCTACTTTACGTAAAGCTGAATTTGGTTTTTTTGGTGTTGTTGTATAAACTCGCGTACAAACGCCCCGTCTTTGAGGACAAGCCTCAAGCGCAGGTACATTGCTTTTTTCTGCCTTTCTAGCGCGCGGCTTACGAACCAACTGGTTAATGGTAGCCATAAGTTAAATTACTCCGTCTTGCATATTTCTGCCGAGTACGCACATAAGCGTACTACAATTATTTATAATAACTCTATTGAGCAGGACATTTTATATGCCCTGCTCATGTAAAGTCAAGATTTATATTACTATTCCGCATTTAAGGCTTGTTTTAATGCCTCTTCTGCATCTACAACCGCATCTGAAGTTTTCACTTCCTCCGAAGCATTCATCGACACTTCTTGCTTTAATTGACGTTTTCTTCTTGCTTCATGAAATGCTAGTCCTGTTCCTGCAGGAATTAAACGCCCTACAATTACATTTTCTTTAAGTCCATATAGCGGATCTTTCAATCCTCGAACAGCCGCATCAGTTAAGACCCTAGTTGTTTCTTGAAAAGATGCTGCAGATATAAATGATTCCGTTGCTAAAGATGCTTTAGTAATACCTAATAAAATAGGATCATAACTAGCAGGAACTTTCCCATCCGCCTCTAACTGATCATTTATGACCTTAACAGCCGCTTTCTCAACTTGATCACCTTTCGTATAATTACTATCTCCTGCTGCTGTAATCTCAACTTTACGCAGCATTTGACGAATAATCGCCTCGATGTGCTTGTCATTAATTTTCACACCTTGTAAACGATATACATCCTGTATCTCTTTTACTAAGTATGTTGTTAACTCGGTCACACCACGCAAACGCAAAATATCATGCGGCGTTAACTCACCCTCAGCAATAGTCTCGCCCTTATCAACAAATTCACCCTCAAATACCGTAATATGTCGCCATTTAGGCACTAAAGTCTCATATTGCTCGCCTTCAGAGTCAGTAATAATAACTCTTTGCTTACCTTTTGTTTCCTTACCGAAACTAACCGCACCGGTTGCTTCAGCCAAAATAGCAGGATCCTTAGTTTTTCTCGCTTCAAATAAGTCTGCAACTCTTGGTAAACCCCCTGTAATATCACGCGTTTTACTGGATGCTTGAGGAATTCTTCCCAATACATCACCGACCTGAATTTCAGCACCGTTCTTTACCGCAACAATGGAACCGGATGGCAACACATATTGCGCAGTTAAGTCAGTATTCGGCAACATAATTTCTTCGCCATCATCTGTAACCAGCCTAACTAATGGACGCAAATCCTTCCCTGCACTTACACGCTGCTTAGGATCCAACACAGTAACTGAACTTACCCCTGTCACTTCATCTGAGACCTCCTGAACAGATAGTCCAGGCTCAAAATCTATCAACTGCACGAACCCAGCAACTTCTGAGACAACCGGATGAACATGCGGATCCCAACTAACAACAATATCACCAGCTTTTACTTCACTGCCATCGCGGCAAGTTAACTCAGCTCCATACGGAATCTTGTATTTCTCTTTCTCACGACCATATTCATCCATAACCCCTACTTCCCCTGACCTCGAAACGGCGATTAGATTTCCTTCGCGATTCTCTACAGTTTTTAGGTTGTGCAATTTAATTAAACCATTAGATTTAACCTGAACATTACTAATCGCAACTTGTCGAGATGCAGCACCACCAATATGGAAAGTACGCATAGTTAACTGTGTACCTGGCTCGCCAATAGACTGTGCAGCGATAACACCAACCGCCTCACCACTATTAACCATCTGACCACGACCTAAGTCACGACCATAACATTTAGCACAAACGCCATGCCGATTATCACAAGTGATAATCGAGCGAATATACACATCATCAATACTATTTTTTTCTAAGTCAGCAACATATTGCTCATCTAATAAAGTACCATCAGCGACAACCAACTCACCGGTCATTGCATTTAATACATCACCAATAACAACTCGCCCTAAGACTCGCTCCGACAATGACTCAACAACATCTCCACCTTCAATGATTGGCGCCATTAACATACCATTAGTCGTACCGCAGTCAACGCCATTGATAACTAAATCTTGAGCAACATCAACCAACCTACGCGTCAAATAACCTGAATTCGCTGTTTTAAGTGCCGTATCAGCCAAGCCTTTACGCGCACCATGTGTTGAAATAAAGTACTGCAACACATCTAAACCTTCTCTAAAGTTCGCTGTAATAGGTGTTTCAATAATAGAGCCATCTGGCTTCGCCATCAAACCACGCATACCTGCAAGCTGACGAATCTGCGCCGCAGATCCTCTAGCCCCTGATTCAGCCATCATAAATACTGAGTTAAATGATTTTTGCTTTAAAACAACACCATCATCATCAATTACTTCATCCGTCCCTAAAGCATCCATCATCACTTTAGCGACCTTCTCATTGGCATGCGACCAAATATCAACAACTTTATTATAGCGTTCCCCATCCGTCACCAAACCAGATGCATATTGACTCTGGATTTCAATAACCTCCTTTTCAGCCTCCGATAGAATTTGCGACTTCTCTGCCGGAATCTCCATATCATTAATACCGAATGAAATACCTGAACGCGTTGCATATTTAAAACCAAGATACATAATCTGGTCTGCCAGAACAACCGTACTTTTATTACCTAAATGACGATAACTATAATCTAGCAAGCGCGAGATATTCTTCTTAGTCATATCGCAGTTAACAACATCAAATGGCATACCATCAGGTACAACATTCCAAATTAAAACTCGGCCTACTGTTGTTTCAATACGCGTAATACTGGGTTCCAACTCACCGGCATCATTCTTAACTTGCTCAGTAATTCTTACGAGAATCTTTGATTGCAGCTCAACAGCTTTAGCATCAAGCGCCCTCATTACCTCATCTGCATTACTAAAATAAGACCCATCACCTTTAGCTTTTAATTTTTCACGGCTCATATAATACAAACCTAATACGACATCCTGAGATGGATTAATAATTGGCTCACCATTCGCTGGGGACAGAATATTATTAGTCGCCATCATTAAGGTGCGACATTCAATCTGAGCTTCAATTGATAGTGGTACATGTACCGCCATCTGATCCCCATCAAAATCAGCATTAAATGCACTACATACTAATGGGTGTAAATTAATCGCCTTACCTTCAATTAAGGTAGGCTCAAACGCCTGAATGCCTAGTCTGTGAAGAGTTGGCGCTCTATTAAGCATAATTGGATGCTCATGAATAACCTCTTCAAGAATATCCCAAACCTCAGCACTCTCACTTTCTACCATTTTCTTGGCAGCTTTAATTGTCGTCGCTAAACCACGCAATTGTAACTTACTAAAAATAAAAGGCTTAAATAACTCTAATGCCATTTTTTTAGGTAAGCCACACTGGTGCAATCTTAAAGTCGGCCCAACAACAATAACTGAACGCCCTGAGTAATCAACTCGCTTACCTAATAAGTTCTGCCTAAAGCGCCCTTGCTTGCCTTTAATCATATCGGCAAGCGATTTCAACGGTCGCCTATTGGTACCCGTGATCGCACGACCACGCCGACCGTTATCCAACAGCGCATCAACTGATTCTTGCAGCATTCTCTTTTCATTACGGATAATGATATCAGGCGCACTCAAGTCTAATAAACGATGCAATCGATTATTTCTATTAATAACACGTCTATATAAATCATTTAAATCAGACGTTGCAAAACGTCCACCATCCAATGGAACTAACGGCCTTAATTCAGGCGGCAATACCGGCAATACATTCATTACCATCCACTCAGGGCGGTTAGAAGAACCTAGCAATGACTCAAGAACTTTCAATCGCTTAGAATACTTCTTAATCTTAGTCTCTGAGTTAGTGCTATTAATATCTTCCCTTAACTGATCGACCTCAGCCTTAATATCGATTGACTTTAATAATTCATAGATAGCTTCCGCACCCATTTTGGCTATGAAATCATCACCATACTCCTCAAAGGCATCTAGATATTCTTCATCGGTCATTAATTTCTTTCTTTCTAAAGGCGTCATACCCTCATCAAGAATTACAAAGGACTCAAAATACAAAACACGCTCAATTTCGCGCAGTGTCATATCTAATAGCAGTGCAATGCGCGAAGGCAGGGACTTCAAAAACCAAATATGTGCAACTGGACTTGCTAGCTCAATATGTCCCATGCGCTCACGACGCACTTTGGATAAAGTCACTTCTACGCCACATTTCTCGCAAATTACACCACGATGTTTCAATCGCTTGTATTTACCACATAAGCACTCGTAATCACTGACTGGGCCAAAAATTTTGGCACAAAACAAACCATCACGCTCTGGCTTGAAAGTACGGTAATTGATTGTTTCTGGCTTCTTTACTTCACCATAAGACCACGATCTAATTTGATTTGGTGACGCTAAACCTATGCTGATTTCATCAAAATCAGCAGATTTATTTTGGCGTTTTAAGAAATTTAATAAATCTTTCAAGAGCTTATCCCCTTAGTTTGTTATCTGGCCTAACCAGAACTCGTTAACCATTCTTTACTTAATAAAATAAGTGCTATTGCACTTCAATATTAATAGCTAATGAGCGAATTTCTTTAAGTAATACATTAAATGATTCAGGCATACCTGCCTCCATTTGATGATTACCATCTACAATGTTTTTATACATGCGAGTACGACCTGTCACATCATCAGACTTAACGGTTAACATTTCTTGCAAGGTATAAGCCGCCCCATAAGCCTCAAGCGCCCAGACCTCCATTTCACCAAAACGCTGACCACCAAACTGAGCTTTACCACCTAAGGGCTGCTGAGTAACTAAGCTATATGGCCCTGTTGAGCGCGCATGCATTTTATCGTCAACTAAATGGTTCAACTTTAGCATATGCATATACCCCACCGTCACATCACGCTCAAATGCATCACCAGTTAAACCATCATACAAAGTTGTCTGGCCGCTTTCTGGTAAGTCAGCGAGTTTAAGCATATAGCGAATTTCCTCTTCACTTGCACCATCAAAAACAGGCGACGCCATTGGCACACCGGCAACAAGATTTTTTGCCATCTCAATAATTTCAGCATCCGAGAAAGAATCTAAATCTTCACTTTGACCACTACTGTTATAGATTTTATCCAAATAATCTCTTATATCTTTGACCGCTGCTTGGGCCTCGAGCATTTTACCAATTTTAATGCCCAGTCCTTTAGCTGCCCAGCCTAAATGAGTCTCCAGTACTTGCCCTACGTTCATTCGCGAAGGCACACCTAATGGGTTCAAAACAATATCAATCGGCGTTCCATCAGCTGTAAACGGCATATCTTCAATAGGGTTAATTCTTGAAATAACCCCTTTATTTCCATGTCGTCCGGCCATTTTATCACCCGGCTGAATACGTTTTTTAACAGCTAAATAGACCTTAACCATTTTCAATACACCCGGTGCTAAATCATCGCCCATAGTGATTTTTTTACGCTTTACCTCAAACCTTTCATCAAATTCTTTACGTAACTTAACGATTTGCGCATTCAGACCTTCAAGCTGCACATTAAGTTCTTCACCCTCCATTTTGATATTCGGCCACTCAGAATGCTTAACTGAATTTAAATACTCTTGAGTTATAACCGTTCCAGATTTCAGGCTATTAGGCCCTGACAATGCTTTTTCACCGATAATCAATGTAGCTGTACGCTGATAAATATCTTTCTCTACAATAGCTAACTGATCATTTAAATCTTTCTTATAACTTTTGATCGCAGCTGCTTCATTAGCTAAAGCACGCTTATCTTTTTCTACGCCATCCCGCGTAAAGACTTGTACATCAATAACCGTGGCACGAATACTACCTGGCACTCGCAACGACGTATCTTTAACATCGGCTGCTTTTTCACCAAAGATTGCTCTGAGTAACTTTTCCTCCGGTGTAAGTTGCGACTCACCTTTAGGGGTAACTTTACCTACTAGGATGTCACCGCCTTTAACTTCAGCACCGACATAAACAATACCTGACTCATCCAATTTAGATAAAGCTTCTTCACTTACATTAGGAATATCCGCAGTAATTTCTTCTGGACTATGTTTTGTATCACGTGCAATACAGGTTTTTTCTTCAATATGAATCGAAGTAAAACGATCTTCTTTGACGACACGCTCTGAAACAAGGATTGAATCCTCGAAGTTATAGCCATTCCAAGGCATAAAGGCAATCAGCATGTTTTGTCCTAATGCCAACTCCCCCATATCAGTAGAAGGTCCGTCAGCCATAATATCACCAGCGGCAACAATATCACCCGGCTTAACGAGTGGCTTTTGATTAATACATGTATTTTGATTTGAACGCACATATTTAATTAAATTATAAATATCTACGCCCGCTTCACCAGTTTCAGTTTCAGCATCACTTACACGCACTACGATTCGGCTCGCATCGACAGTTTCAATACGTCCACCACGTGCTGCAACAACTGTTACCCCTGAATCTTTAGCAACCGTACGCTCCATTCCTGTTCCGACAATTGGCTTTTCTGCTCTTAAAACAGGTACTGCTTGACGCTGCATATTAGACCCCATCAAGGCTCTGTTTGCATCATCATGCTCTAAAAACGGTACGATTGATGCGGCTACAGATACAATCTGCTTTGCCGATACATCCATATACTGCACAGAGTCAGAGGACAATAAAGTAAACTCATCTCTATAGCGACAAGATACCAAACCCTCAACTAACCTACCATTATCGTCTACCGGAACACTGGCCTGAGCAATAACAAAGGTACCTTCTTCAATTGCTGACAAATAGTCAACTTGCTGAGTAACTAGACCATCGACCACTTTACGATAAGGAGTTTCCAAAAATCCATATTCATTAGTACGTGCATAAACAGCCAAAGAGTTAATCAAACCAATATTTGGTCCCTCTGGCGTTTCAATTGGGCATACTCGCCCATAATGAGTTGTATGCACATCTCGAACTTCAAATCCAGCTCTCTCTCTCGCCAAACCGCCAGGTCCTAAAGCCGATACACGTCGCTTATGAGTTACCTGAGACAATGGATTATTTTGATCCATAAACTGTGACAACTGACTAGAACCGAAAAATTCTTTTACGGCTGCAGAAACAGGCTTAGCATTAATAATTTCTTGTGGCATCAACCCCTCAGAGTCAGCCAAAGTCAAACGTTCCCTTACCGCTCTTTCAACTCTAACCAAACCAACTCTAAATTGGTTTTCAATCATTTCACCCACTGATCTCACTCGGCGATTACCTAAGTGATCAATATCATCAACAACACCATTACCATTTCTAATGGCAATTAATTCATGCAATACAGCAATAATATCTTCTTTACTTAAAGTGCCAGCACCAACATCACCTGCAATATTTAAACGGCGATTAAATTTCATTCGCCCTACAGCTGATAAGTCATACCTTTCCTCCGTAAAAAACAAGTTATTAAACAGGTTTTCTGCTGAGTCTTTTGTTGGCGGCTCGCCAGGACGCATCATACGGTATATTTCAATCAACGCCTCTAAACGATTAGTCGTAGAATCTAAACGCATCGCATCTGATATATATGCACCACGATCTAAATCATTTACATAAAGTGTCTGAATTTCAGTAACACCTTCCGCAATTAACTTATCTAGTAATTCTTCTGTTATTTCGTCATTTACCTTGGCAATTAACTCGCCGGATGACTCATCTATGATATTAGTTGCTAGGACACTACCTAGCAAATAATGCCTAGGAACATCTAAACGCTCAATATTAGCCTTATCCATTTTTCTAATATGTTTTGCAGTAATTCTTCTCCCTTCTTCAACTAGCACTACGCCGTCATGCTTAAGGTCAAATGTTGCTATCTCACCTTTTAACCTTTCAGGAATTAAATGCAATTTGATTTCTTCACTACCAATACTATAAGTATTAAATTCAAAGAACATTTTAATGATTTGTTCATTGTCATAACCCAATGCACGCAATAAAATTGTTGCAGGGATTTTACGACGACGATCGATTCTAACGAAAATACAATCCTTATGATCAAATTCAAAATCTAACCATGAACCACGATATGGAATCACTCGTGCATTGAGTAGTAACTTTCCTGAAGAGTGTGTTTTACCCTTATCATGGTCAAAAAATACACCTGGGCTACGGTGCAACTGAGAAACGATAACTCGTTCTGTACCATTGATTACAAAGGTGCCATTTTCCGTCATTAACGGTAATTCACCCATGTAAACTTCTTGTTCCCTGATATCTTTAACAACCTTCGTACTACCTGGTGCGTCTTTATCATAAATAACCAAACGCGCAACAACTCGTAACGGCGCAGCAAAAGTTGCACCACGCTGCTGACACTCACGCACATCAAATACAGGTTCGCCTAAATTGTATTTAACATATTCTAAAACAGCATATCCAGAATGACTCTCAATCGGAAATACACTGGAAAATGCCGCATGTAAACCAGCATCCTGTCTTTTTGCTGGCTTTACGCCTGTCTGTAGAAAGCCTTCATAGGATTTGATTTGCGTTTCAAGCAAATAAGGAACTTCTAATGCCTCGTTTGCTTTTCCAAAATTATTTCTGAGGCGTTTTTTTTCAGTAAAAGAGTAAGCCATATTACTTCCTTATCCTTTTCAAGTGTAGGTGTTGAATTCAGGTCATTAAAAACAGTAAAAGGCCGATGACTACTTAAGTAATCACCAGCCCATATCACAGTTACTGCTTAGAGTATTTTATCAAAATTATTTAATTTCGACAGAAGCTCCCGCTTCTTCTAACTGAGCTTTAACTGCTTCAGCATCTTCTTTGCTTACACCTTCTTTTAATACAGTAGGACAACCTTCAACTGCACCTTTTGCTTCTTTCAAGCCAAGGCCTGTAATTGCACGTACTGCTTTAATAACAGTAACTTTATTAGCACCAAAAGATGTCATAACAACATCAAAATCAGTTTTTTCTTCTGCAGCTGCAGCATCACCACCAGCCGCTGGGCCTGCAGCAAGAGCTGCCGCTGATACGCCAAATTTCTCTTCCATTGCAGAAATCAAATCAACGATTTCCATTACAGTCATATTAGATACTGCTTCCAAGATATCTTCTTGTGAGATAGCCATTCGTAATTCCTCAAATATTAAGTTGTAAACTGGTTATAAAAGCTTATTCTGCCGCTTCTGACACTACTTCTGTTTCACTTTCTGCACTTACCGACCCTTCTTCACGCTGCTCTTTTAAAGCAACTAAAGTACGAGCTAGTTTTCCTACAGGAGCTAACATCAACGCCATAATCATACTAATACCTTGATCACGCGTTGGTAGACTTGCTAGTCGTGCCAATTCAGAACCATCGTATGCTTGGCCATCAATTGATACAATTTTAGCTATCAGCTTTTCATTTGTTTTCGCAAAATCATTGATTAAACGACCTGCAGATCCCGGATCTTCCATCGAAAAAGCTAGAATTAATGGTCCAACCATTTTTTCTTGCATGCATTCAAATTGAGTTCCAGCAACCGCACGTTTTGCCAATGTATTTTTAACTACACGCAAATAAACACCTGTTTCTCTTGCAACTACCCGTAACTGAGTTAATTCAGCTACAGTTAGCCCACGATATTCAGCTGCAACAGCAGAATGCGCTTTAGCAGCGTATGGAGCAACTTCCTCTACGACAGCTTTTTTGCCATCTAATGCTAAGGCCACAATTTTCTCCGTTCTTACTGATTTTCATCAGTTTTATAAAACACATCTTAGTAGATGCACCCCAACGGGTTCTTCACCAGTTTCCTAGTTACAGCTCCCATCTACGTAGGCGTTTATTTAAGCATTACGCACCTACGGTCTTTGATGGCTACCAACAAAGCTGGCAACCAAAACTTTTACTTCAGGAATGAGGGTTTTATAACTTATTCATTCTGACTTATTTTTTATCTGTACTCTGTTTTCGCGCCTTAAATACAAACAAAAATCCTGTATCATAATGCCTAAGTTATTCTCCTCCACTCCTTAACATTCAATACTACTTAAATCTAAAGTCACACCAGGCCCCATCGTAGTCGACAAGCTGATTTTCTTTAAATAAATACCCTTAGCTGCACTAGGTTTAGCTTTTACTAAATCAGCCACAACTGCTTCCAGGTTTGTTTTGATGTCTTCTGCGGTAAAATCAATCTTACCTACTGAACAATGAATAATACCAGCTTTGTCAGTACGGTAACGAGCTTGGCCTGATTTCGCATTACGCACTGCACCTGCTACGTCTGGCGTCACAGTACCAACCTTAGGGTTGGGCATTAGACCTCTTGGTCCTAATACTTGGCCTAATTGACCAACAACACGCATTGCATCAGGAGAAGCAATAACAACATCAAAGTCCATTTGACCTTTTTTAACTAGATCAGCCAAATCCTCCATACCAACAATATCTGCACCTGCTTCTTTTGCAGCTTCAGCGTTTGGACCTTGCGTAAAAACCGCTACTCTCACTGTCTTTCCTGAGCCTTTAGGCAATACAGTTGCACCTCTAACATTTTGATCAGATTTTCTTGCATCAATACCTAAATTAACACTTAGGTCAACAGACTCAGAAAATTTAACTGTTGAAAGTTCTTTTAATAATTTAATCGCTTCAGCGAAAGGGTATTGACGTGTTGGATCAACTTTTTCTATAGCAATTTTTGCTCTTTTAGATAACTTAGTCATTATAAACCTTCCACAACAAGGCCCATACTACGGGCGCTACCAGCAATTATTTTTACTGCAGTTTCAAGATTTGTAGCATTCAAATCTTCCATTTTAGTTTTCGCAATGTCTTCTACTTGAGCAAGAGTTACCGTGCCTACTTTTGTCTTATTAGGGACTGCACTACCACTAGTAATACCTGCTGCTTTTTTCAATAAAATTGAAGCTGGTGGTGTTTTAGTAATGAACGTGAAACTTTTGTCACTGTAAACAGAAATTACAACTGGAATTGGTAACCCTTTCTCGATATCTGCAGTTTTTGCATTAAATGCTTTACAAAACTCCATAATATTCACACCATGCTGACCTAATGCAGGCCCTACTGGTGGACTAGGATTTGCTTCGCCTGCTTTAACTTGCAGCTTGATATATGCTGAGACTTCTTTAGCCATTATATGCTCCTACTCGGGTACTAGCGCCTTTCAGCTCCCCATAGATAAAAAATCCCCATCATTATGATGAGGACCGTTTTGATTTTCAATACACGTGGATGCTTAAACTTTTTCTACTTCATTAAATCCGAGCTCTACTGAAGTCGACCTTCCAAAAATTAAAACTGAAATTTTTAATTTGTTTTTTTCGTAGTTAATTTCTTCGATTTCACCATTAAAATCTTTAAATGGCCCATCATTAACTCGAACAACTTCACCAACCTCAAATAAAACTTTAGGTCTAGGCTTATTAACACCCTCTTCTACCCTATTTAAAATCCTTTCCGCTTCTTGGTTTGATATAGGAGCAGGCCGTTCTGAAGTACCACCAATAAAACCTAAAACTCTAGGCTCATCCTTAACTAAATGCCATGTTTCATCAGTTAATTCCATTTGCACCAATACGTAGCCAGGGAAAAACTTTCTTTCACTTTTCCTTTGCTGACCCATGCGCATTTCAACTACTTCTTCAGTCGGAACTAGAATTTTACCAAAAAATCCTTCTAAACCTTCTCTTTGAATTTTCTCTTCTAGTGACTGCTTTACTTTCTTTTCATAATTTGAATATGCATGAACAACATACCAACGAATGGCCATTCTTTAACCTCTTTAACTTGTCAGCGATGTTATCGACCAAAATAAAAACGTATCCAGTATCCACATAATAAAGCCAACAATGATTACCATTGCAAATACCATTAATGTGGTTTGGGTTGTTTCAGACCGTGACGGCCAAACCACCTTCCTCACCTCTTGTTTCGCCTCACGCGCAAATGCTAAAGACCTTTGCCCTATAGATGTAGTCAGCATAATAGCTAATGACATTGCCACAACTGCCACTACCCCAAGAACTCTATATAACTGCAGATACTCTGAGAAATAATAAAAAGCGACTACACCCGCACATAATAGTACAAGAGACAAGAAATATTTAAGTACATCTCCGCCAGATGTAGCTTCATTTGCCTGAATATTCATTTACTGGATTTTATTTGAGAAATACTTTGAAATATAAGTTATGCGTGTGGCAGGCCAGGAGGGACTCGAACCCACAACCCGCGGTTTTGGAGACCGCTACTCTACCAATTGAGCCACTGACCTACATGCACAAACCTTTGAACGAATAATTATAACTTACTTCCTACAATTACTCAATAATTTTCGCAACAACACCCGCACCAACCGTACGACCACCCTCACGAATCGCAAAACGCAACCCTTCTTCCATTGCGATTGGCGCAATTAAGGTTACTTCTACAGAAATTTTACCATGATCAACGTGACCAATTGTCCCTACGTTAACATGTGGTTTATTACGTTCAAATTTTTCTTTAGCCATTTTATCAAGGACCTTTTGTTAAATTTAATGTTTGCAACAATCAGCAGTACTGGAGCCCATAGCTGGAATTGAACCGGCGACCTCTTCCTTACCAAGGAAGTGCTCTACCCCTGAGCTATATGGGCTTGTTTTTTTTGGAGCGGGTGATGGGAATCGAACCCACGTGATCAGCTTGGAAGGCTGGAGTTCTACCATTGAACTACACCCGCAGAATTCTTTTCTGAATGGTGGAGGGGGGAGGATTCGAACCTCCGAAGGCAGAGCCGTCAGATTTACAGTCTGATCCCTTTGGCCGCTCGGGAACCCCTCCATACAGAAACACTATTATGCTAGATATAAATTATTGTGTCAACCTTTTTTAAAGGTTTCTTATTGTGAATGCAACTCATGCATTGCAGATTCAACATTCCCAGCCAACAACAAAGGCATCAGCACAAGAAAACTTGCAAACTTAGACACTAGCAGCTCAAAATCCAGCCTAGAAAAGTCCGACAAGACATAATCAGCGATAGCTCGCGACCCTTGCGGCCGACCAATCCCAACTCTAAGCCTTAAAAAACCTTTAGAGCCCGTTGCTGCAATAATATCCCTAAGCCCATTATGGCCACCATGCCCACCACCAAGCTTAAGTTTAAGCACTCCCAGCTCAAAATCTAACTCATCATGCACCACTAAAACCTCTTCCATCTGAATCTTATAGTATTTCATTACCGCAGAAACAGACCGCCCACTACGATTCATAAAAGTAGTAGGCTTTAACAAATAGAGCTTCCTTTCCCCCACCTTCATCTCCGCCAACTCACCAAAAAAACGACTTTGCGGAGAAAAAACAGCATCCCCTGTACATATCAATTCATCCAACAGCAAAAACCCGGCATTATGCCGGGTTTTTGCATACTTTTGACCTGGGTTACCCAGACCAACAACAAGCTTAATCACTACTCACTCGCCACTTCTTCTTCAGTCGCCGCACCATCATCACCCTCAGCAGCAGCTGCATCTTCATCAGTTGCCCCTTTAGACTTCATAACCTGAGCCACAGGCAAATCATGATCTTCTCCATGAGTTAAAGCAATTATCTCAAGCCCATCAACCAAAACAAGCTGCGATAAATGAATAGACTCACCAATCTGCAACCCAGTTAAGTCGACCTCTATATACTCAGGAATATTCCCAGGCAGACACTCAATCTCAACTTCAGTCATTGAATGCATAACAACACCCCCTTCTTTAACACCAGGAGACAATTCTTCATTAATGAAATGCAAAGGTACATTTAACTTTAACTTTTCACTCATGACAACACGCATAAAATCCATATGTAAAATCTGGGTTTTTGCAGGATGCCTTTGCATATCCTTTAAGATTGCATTCTCGATCTTACCACCAACATTTAACTTCAAGATATGCGAATAAACTGCTTCATTCGCCAAACTCTTAACCACTGCATTGTGATTTAACTCAATTAATTCTGGCTCACTATTACCACCATAAATAACAGCAGGAATATTACCATTTCTACGACTAGCTTTAGCAGAGCCCGTTCCAGCAGCCACTCGACTTACAGCATTAAACTCAAATACGTTAGACATCTAACTTCTCCACACCCTACAACAACTTTAAAATACTAATCAACATACAGCGAACTAACCGACTCACCAACGGCTATCCTTCTAATTGTTTCAGCCAACATATCTGCAACACTTAACTGCCGTATCTTCCCCAGCGCTTCCGCCTCCTTATTCAGCGGAATCGTATCAGTCACCACCAACTCATCTAATTCAGAGTTACGTAAATTTTCTATCGCCCTTCCTGACAGTACCGGATGGGTACAATATGCAACCACCTTAACCGCACCTTGCTTTTTCAAAGCAGAAGCCGCACTACACAGCGTCCCAGCCGTATCTACTAAATCATCAATCATAACGCAAGTTTTACCACTTACATCACCAATTATATGCATCACCTCAGCAACATTAGCTCTAGGTCTGCGCTTATCTATAATTGCTAAATCCGCATCATCCAAACGCTTCGCCAAAGCTCTCGCCCTAACTACACCGCCCACATCAGGAGAAACAACAATTAAATCTTTATAGTTTTGACGCCAAACATCACCCAGCAATAGTGGTGACGCATAAACATTATCAACCGGTATATCGAAAAAACCTTGAATCTGGTCCGCATGCAAATCAACAGTTAACACTCTATCTGCCCCTGAAACACCGACCATTTTAGCAACTAGTTTTGCACTAATCGCCACTCGAGCCGAACGCGACCGCCTATCTTGACGAGCATAACCATAATACGGCATAACCGCAGTAATTCTAGATGCCGAAGCCCTCTTAAGAGCATCAATCATAACCAACAATTCCATCAAATTTTCATTTGTCGGAGCACAAGTCGGCTGAATAATAAAAACATCTTTATCTCTTACATTTTCCTCAATTTCCACCATAACTTCGCCATCACTAAAGCGACCCACAGTAGCCATCCCTAAACGCATACTTAATCTCCGCGCTATATCTTTCGACAGCACTAAGTTAGCATTTCCAGAAAAAACCATCATTGAAGCGTCACTCATTGAAGCATTACTCATTCAGAACACCCCACATATATGGAGTTGATTTAATACGGAAGATAAATGGCTGGGCTGCCAGGATTCGAACCTGGGTATGCGGAGATCAAAACCCCGTGCCTTACCGCTTGGCGACAGCCCATTATTTAGAAATTAAAGAGTTCACTCATTTGTTTTTGCAATGGTGAAATTGCCAATCCTTTAGCCAAATAAACTTCTCTCTTTGAATTAAGTTTATTATAAGCATCCTCTGCCGACAATTTATCATCAAATTGGACAAATACACAAGCACCCGTCCCTGTCAGCCTTGAATTACCATATTGAGATAGCTCAGCCAGAGCTTCTTTTACTTCGCCATGGATTTTCTCTACCACTTCCTGACAGTCATTTTTAACCTGCCCCGATTGGAATTCCGACATTTTGATTGATTTACTATCTCTTGTCAAACCTTTTGTCGAAAATATTTTCCTGGTGTTCACGTGGCAATCTGGCTTAACAATAATAAACCAAGCCTCAGGCAAATTTATTTCAGTTAATTGCTCGCCGACTCCCTCAGCCCAAACACTAGCGCCATTAACAAACACCGGTACATCAGCGCCTAATTTTACGCCTAACCCCATCAATCTTTGTTTAGACAATCCCAATTGCCAAAGTTGATTCAATACCACCAAAACTGTTGCCGCATCAGAGCTCCCTCCCCCTAGCCCGCCCCCCATGGGCAAGTTTTTTTCAATATCAATACAAACACCTCCTTGATAACCCGTCTCATTTTTTAGCATATTTGCTGCACGAACCGTCAAATCATCCTCTTCCTTAATACCAGGAATGGCCCTCTGTAGGCGCACTCGCCCATCGTTTGTTTTATGAAAAACCAACCCATCATCAATATCAATAATTTGAAAAACTGTCTGCAATAGGTGATAACCGTCCTCTCGCCGACCAACTATGCGCAGCATTAAGTTCAACTTTGCAGGCGCTGACCACCTTACCCCCCAACCCAACTCTGAATCTATCTGCTTGCTCATTCAAATTCCCAATTATCTACAACTAATTTCAAGTTAATTTTATCTTTTACAATCTTTACTTTATGTGGCATTTTACCCACCCGCGTAGACATAAATGAACTATATATTACTTGCCATCCCAATTGCTCAAAACCATCATCAAACCATACCACTGGCACACCCATAATCGGCACACCCACAACCCACCAACGCAAAGCCGTCACCGGCACGGCAAAACCAATTTGCTGCGCAATAAATGTATCTACATCCATAGAGGTCTGTTTGTCACCGTAACCTTTATCTATAAGTATGCCTTGCTCATTAAGCTCAATATAAATAGCTCCCAAGCCCAAAGTACCGGCTAGCTTTAATTTATCGACTGCCGACTTATGCTGCCAATTAATATTAGCCGTCATCACTTCTTGACCTTTAATTAATATGCGCCCACTCATTGTCCAGGCCGGTAAGTCTATCGAGCCCCTATTTTTTAATGCCCCCGGACGCGTACGATAAGTTTCAATTGATGAACAAGCAACTAAGCTGAACAACAACAAACCAGCTAAAACTTTGAGCATCAATTATTACCAAGCAAACGTTCTTTCACTTCAATTAACAAGCTATCACTAGGATTTTTTTGCAGCGCATCAGATAAAATTGCTCTTGCATCTCTTTGCTCCCCCATGACCCATAAGACATCTACTAAATGCGCGGCTATTTCAGCCTGAGGCTCTAAATCATATGCGCGCCGCAAATATTGATATGCCTCAGATACCTTATTAAGCTTAAATAACAACCAACCATAACTATCCATTATGATTGCATCATTTGGCTTCAGCGCCATCGCCTTATCCAAGTACACCTTAGCTTCCGCATAACGATTGGTTTTATCTGCCAAGGTATAACCCAACGCATTCAATGCACTGACATTATTTGGATTTTTCTCTAAAATATACTTTAAATCATCCTCAAGAACGTCAAGCTTATCCAATTTCTCCGCAATCAACGCTCGCGCATAAAGAATTTTATGATTATCAGCATCCTCCAGTAAAGCTGTAGTCAGTACATCAAAGGCCTTTGCATAAGCCTGCATTTGACTATAAATCTCCGACTCAATCAGCACTAAATCACTTTTTTTCTGCGGATACTCAGTTTGCATGCGCTGCACTCTAAGTAGCCCTTTTTTAAACCGTTGCTCATCCATTAAAATTAAAATTGAACTAATTCCAGCCTCATATTTATATGGGTCCGTACCAATGCCATCAAACCATTCCAATGCCTCTTTGGCATGCCTTGCCTTAGCCTCAATTCTACCTAGGTAAAATGCTGCTCTATCTCTATACGCAGGATCATCAACCAAAGCCTCTAAAATATCGCGCGCCTCCGCCTCTTTATCTACCTGCAAATACACTAAAGCTAGTTTAAACTTTAATTCATTATTTTCAGGTGCTTGCACAATTAAATCCTGCAAAACATCTTGCGCCTCATCAAAGCGCCCTTGCTGCATCAATAACTGCGCTATTTGCTCTCTTATCTGCATGCGCGGCTTTTCCGTATCAGCGCGCTGTAAAAGTTCGGTCGCTTCTGCCAACTTGCCCTGAACAATATATAGCTGCGCCTGTAATAATAAAGCCTTAACCCAATTTGGCTCAAGCACTAGCGCCTTGGCAATTTTTAACTGTGCCTGTCTATTACGTTTGCCTTGCACATCCATTAACGCTTGCACAAAATATAATTTTTCATTGCCAGGATACTTGATACTTAACGCTTCAAAAACCTGATAAGCCAAGGCTAACTCTGCCGGTTTCTGCAAGCCTTTAAGCATAGCTAAAGTATTACTCTCAAAATCACTATCATCCCGAGCTAGAATAAAGTCTAAGCTTTCAATTGCACGTGACTTATTACCTGATTTTATTGCCTCAATAGCCAGTAAATAATGGGCTTCCAAATTATCTGGATCAACCTCCATCCACAACTGCAAAGACCGCTCTAACTTAGGCATGTCTTGTAAATATACTGCAATTTTAGCTGCTCGCTTAATAACCTCGACATCCTTAATTTTATTTGCAGCCCGTAAATACCCATCTAATGCCAGTGCATACTGTCCACGCTGCCCAGCAATCTCAGCCGTCATCAACAAAAACAAGACATCTGGGTCAATTGCCGTCTTTATCTCTGGTATTTTTTTCAACTCAACCTGCGCAGCAGGCTCTATCGTTTGCTCAGCACTAGGTTGATTTTCTGGCTGCATAGCTGCACAAGCAGCAAGCATTAACGCACTAACAATCGTTACTACCTTTAAAACTATCAATGAAATTTCCTTAATTTTGAATTGCCATAACCCAACAAACGTCGTAAAACAAATTTGCTCAACGACTCAGCCACCGCTTACTGTACATATTATACGAACAATTATGCAACTTTTTTTAAAGCTTGAACCTAAAAAATAACTAACTTTATAATTTAATAAATGGGACCAATGATTTATTCCATTTGGCTAAACTCATAAAGTTCCTTAGAATAGACTATTCACTTATGATTTCAAGCTTATCCTCTAACTTTAAGAATTAACTGGCATAAATGACATTTCTCGCATTAGGTATTAATTATACAACAGCGCCGGTTTCAGTCCGAGAGCGCCTTGCGTTCCCTGCTGAAATATTAAGCGACGCAGTTAAAGAGCTTTGGCAGCAACAAACTATATCTGAGGCAGCAATTTTATCGACCTGTAATCGCACCGAAATTTACTGTACAACTCAAGATAGCGATATTTTACCTGTAGTCAATTGGATTGCCCACAATCGTCAACTAAATCAAACTGAATTTCAACCCTACTTATACGCGCATACTGACAACGCATTTATTCGCCATATGTTTCGTGTTGCTAGTGGCCTTGAATCAATGATTTTAGGCGAACCTCAAATTCTAGGGCAAATGAAAACCGCCTACCAAACAGCAAGTCAAGCAGGCACTTTAGGTAAAGAACTAGATAAACTCTTTCAGCATACCTTTTCTACAGCAAAAAAAGTACGCACTGATACGACTATTGGCTCTAGCTCCGTTTCTGTTGCCTTTGCCGCCGTACAACTAAGTAAGCAGATTTTTGATAATCTTAGCGAACAAACAGCCATCTTAATCGGTGCAGGTGAAACAATTGAACTTACGGCACGCCATTTACATCAAAACGGCATAGGTCGCATTATCATTGCCAACCGCACTTTTGATAAAGCTCATGCCCTAGCGAGTCAGTTTGATGGCTATGCTATCGCCCTATCGGAATTACCACTGCATATTGCCGAAGCGGATATTATTGTATCCTCAACAGCAAGCCAATTACCCATTTTAGGCAAGGGCTTAGTAGAAAGCGCCATTAAAAAACGCAAACATAAGCCTATTTTTATGGTTGACCTTGCCGTTCCGCGAGATATTGAGCCTGAAGTTAAAAAACTTAATGATGTTTACCTCTATACTGTTGATGACTTGCAAAATATCATTAGCGATAACCTCAATTCACGCCGCGAGGCTGCAGAACAAGCCGAAGAAATCATCGATACTAATGTCGAGCACTTTTTGTCTTGGATGAAAGTGCAAAATGTGCAGTCAACCATTGTTGATTACCGCAAACAAGCTGAACAATTGCAACAAGAAAGCTTAACTAAAGCACTTGCCGCATTACAAAACGGCGGCAACCCTGAACAAATTATGCAGCAATTAGCCCATACCCTAACCAATAAATTAACACACACTCCCTGTGTCCAGTTACGCAAAGCCAGCCAAAATGATCGCCATGACCTCATTGCCGCTGCTCGTGAAATATTCAAACTACAGAACCAGCAATGAAAGCTTCAATAAAAAATAAATTAGAAAATCTAGCAGATCGCTTTGATGAAATTGCCGCCTTACTTTCCCAACCAGAAATACAAAGTGATCAAAATAAATTTCGTGCGCTAAGCCAAGAATATTCACAAATAACCCCTCTAGTTGACTGTTATAAAAAATTTACTGATTGTGAGGAATCAATCAACGCTGCACAAGAAATGCTCAGCGAAGACGATGCGGAAATGCGCGCTATGGCAAAAGAAGAAATTGACGATGCCGAACAACAACAAAGGAAAATTGAACAAGACCTACAAATCTTATTATTACCTCGCGACCCTAACGATAACCGCAATATATTTATGGAAATTAGGGCAGGTACAGGCGGCGATGAGGCCGCGCTTTTCTCTGGTGATTTAGCACGGATGTATATGCGCTATGCAGAAAATCAGGGCTGGCAAATAGAAACCGCAAGTGAAACTCGCGGCGAACACGGTGGTTATAAAGAAATTATTTTACGTATTGCTGGACAGGACGTTTATTCCCAGCTTAAATTTGAGGCAGGCACACACCGCGTTCAACGAGTCCCCGAAACTGAATCACAAGGTCGCGTACATACATCGGCATGCACTGTCGCCATCATGCCAGAAGCGACTGAAATTGATAATATCGATATTAACCCTAGTGACTTACGCATCGACACCTTTCGCGCATCAGGCTCAGGTGGGCAGCATGTCAATAAAACTGACTCTGCAGTGCGTATTACCCATATACCAACAGGCACCGTTGTGGAATGCCAAGATCAACGTTCGCAGCATAAAAATAAAGCACAAGCGATGTCGGTATTACAATCACGTTTACTCTCAACTGAACAAGAAAAACAACACGCAGAAAACTCTGAAAACAGAAAATTACAAGTGGGTAGTGGCGATCGCTCTGAACGTATTCGCACTTATAATTACCCTCAAGGAAGAATCACTGATCATCGAATTAACCTTACTTTATATAAACTAGATGAAATTATGCAGGGCGCGCTTAATCATATTATTCAACCACTGATTAACGAACACCAAGCTGAACTACTCACTCAGCTTGGCGAAGAAGAGTAAATATATGCAAGACCTTCAATCTGTCCTGGCACGCTCCGCCAGCACCTTACAAACCATTTCTGACTCAGCCACCCTAGATGCAGAGGTCTTACTATGTCACGTCTTAGAAAAAAATCGCAGTTATCTACGTACTTGGCCAGAAAAGCGGCTTACCAATGAGCAGCTAAGGCAATTCTCTCGCTTACTGGAGCGACGCCAACAAGGGCAACCTATTGCCTATATTACTGGCACTCGAGAATTTTGGTCACGTGATTTCATAGTCAATCCCAGCGTATTAATTCCACGCCCTGATACCGAAACATTAATCGAAGTCTGCCTACAATTACTCGAATCTAAACCCGGTGCAAAACTCATTGATTTAGGGACTGGATCGGGTATTATCGCCATTACACTTGCCGCTGAATACTCGCAGCTCAAAGTGACAGCTGTCGACAATAGCACAGAAGCGTTAGATACAGCTCAAAACAATGCCCAACTAAATCATACGCCAAATATTCGCTTCCTAAACAGCAATTGGTTAGCTGAAGTTCCTCAAGAAAAATTCGACTTCATCGTTAGCAATCCACCTTATATAGATGTAAACGACCCTCATTTAAGTAAAGGGGATGTGCGCTTTGAGCCTAATAGCGCCCTTATTGCAGAGCAACAAGGACTACAAGACATTCTTGATATTAGCCAACAAAGCCATCAACACCTAAGTCATGGCGGTTACCTTATTTTTGAGCATGGCTACAATCAAAAACAAGCCGTACATGACCTACTTGAACAGCAGCAATATCAAAATATTCATTGCGTACACGACTTATCGGGGCACCCTCGTGTTAGCTACGCACAATGGTTACCTCAACTTTAAGCAGCATAATTACCATGGCAGAAAAAATTACTGAAATTGTAATCCCTAGGAAAATAGTACAAAATCTCCTGCATCACGCCCAGCAAACACCAGAACAAGAAGTCTGTGGGTTAATCAGCAGCCGTGATAACACACCCTATCGCAGCTATCCAGTTAAAAACAATGCACCAGAACCAGCAAGATTTTTTAACTTAGATGCCCAGCAACAAATTCAAGTTATGGCAAAGATGCGTGATAATAATGAGCAGCTATTTGCTATCTATCATTCACACCCTACAGCACCGGCTATTCCTTCAAATACTGACTTAGCACAAGCAAATTACCCTGAAGCACTCTATTTAATTATTTCCCTTAATACCAAAGGTATTCTGGAAATACGCGGCTACCACATACAGAGTGCGAAATTTGTTGAAGTCTCACTCTGCTTAACTTAGCCATCAACATAACAGCACAACTAAAGTCAAATCTGATAAAACATATTCAGAAAATAAAATTGAGCATTGATTAACAGCCCCTTCTACACCGAAAACTGACGGCATACCGAGTGAAACTGACAGCTACTTTGGACTGAGAATCTTATACTCCCCCCGAAACTGACTCATCTTTTTGTCCAGTTTCGGGATTCATTTCATCCTCAGCCCTTAGCTATACGTTTACGCTTACCTTTTCTAACAAACAAACGCGAGAACAATAGACCTGCTTCAAATAATAACCAAATCGGGACAGCCAATAAAGTCTGGGAAATAGCATCAGGTGGCGTTAAAAACATACCAATAACAAAAGCGCCGACAATGACATAAGGGCGTTTATCAGCAAGCTGTTGCGGCGTCATAATTCCAGCCCAAACTAAAACTATAGTGACAATAGGCACTTCAAAAGCCATCCCAAAAGCAAAAAACATCGTCAGAACAAAATCCAGATATTTGGCAATATCTGTCATCACTGTAACGCCTTCTGGCGCAGCAGACGTTAAAAAACCAAAAACCAAGGGAAAGACTACAAAATAGGCAAAGACCATGCCTAGCGCAAATAATAAAGTACTTGCCACTAATAAAGGCGCAATCATGCGCTTTTCATGGGAGTAGAGTCCAGGCGCAACAAACGCCCAAAATTGATACAAAATAATTGGCACTGAAATAAATATAGCCGCCACAAGTACCAATTTAAACGGTGTTAAAAAAGGAGAAACGACATCAATAGCAACCATAGAGCTATTTTCTGGCAAAAAATGCATTAAAGGCTGGGCTAAAAAATTATAAATCTCATTAGCAAAAGGCGTCATTGCTAAAAAAACCACCAACACACTAAGCACCACCCGCAATAAGCGGTTACGTAACTCTATAAGATGGGAAATAAATGGCTGCTCTACTTCATCATTTTCCGACATCTGACTCTTTATCCGTTTTGTCTTTGGCATCTAAAAAGTGCTCAGCTCGCTTATTTAAGTCCAAGCCCTTAGTCATATCATCTAGTTGTGCTTGCTGTTCTTTCAACAGTTGCCTTAACTCCTCTTCCTTTAGCTCTTCTTTAATCTCTTCTTTAACAGAAGCAACGATATGCCGCGTTTTACCCACCCAAAAGCCAGCAATACGAGCAAGCTTAGGTAGCTTCTCTGGCCCTATAACCAACAAGCTAACAACAGCAATTAAGCAAAGCTCCCAGAATCCGACATCAAACATGATTTAAGCTTTATCTTTATCTTTTTCAGTGACTTCAACATCGATAACATCGCCACCTTTATCTGATAAGTTTTTGTCTTCTTCACCCTCTTTCATAGCCGAACGAAAACCTTTAATTGCACCCCCTAAATCGCCGCCCATATTACGTAACCGTTTAGTGCCAAATAAAACCAAAACAATGACTAAAACAATGACTAATTGAGTAATACTAATTCCCATAATAAAATCCTCTTACTTTATATGTATTATTTATTGCGTTGTGCTTTTTCTGTTAAACCAGACAAACCAAAGCGACGCTGCAATTCATTCAAAACATCGTCAGGGCTTAATTCTTGATCGGCCAACATAACCATACAATGAAACCATAAATCAGCTGTTTCATAAACAATCTGTTCTTTATTGCCGTCTTTTGCAGCAATAACTGTCTCTGTGGCTTCTTCGCCTATTTTCTTTAAAATAGCGTCTAAACCTTTCGCATATAAACTAGCTACATAAGAGCTATCGGCAGACTCTTGTTTGCGCTGCTCTAAAATAGCAGCTAATTCAGTTAAAACGTCACTCATGCTCGATATTCCATAAATTATATTAGCGGACTAAAGCCCGCCCTACAGTCGCTATTATTTTTTATACATTTCAGCGGGATCTTTTAATACGGGTGAATTTTCTTGCCAAACACCTCGCTCTAAAGTCCGATAAAAACAACTTTCTCTGCCCGTATGACAAGAAATACCGCCCTCTTGCTCTATACTCAATAAGATAACATCTTCATCACAATCTACAGAAATCGCTAAAACTTTCTGCCTATTGCCTGACTCTTCGCCTTTGCGCCATAATTTATTGCGTGAACGGGACCAATACACCGCATAGCCACACTCATTAGTAAGCGCCAAAGACTCACGGTTCATCCATGCGAACATCACGACTTTACCCGTACCTGCTTGCTGGGCGATAACGGGGACTAGACCATCATCTGTCCAACGAATTTCATCCAACCAAGTTCCGCTCATGCTAAGCGCACTTCTATGCCTTGGCTTGCCATATGCTCTTTAGCTTCCTGAACACTATATTCGGCAAAATGAAAAATACTCGCGGCTAATACAGCATCCGCTTTACCTTGAGTAACGCCGTCAGCTAAGTGCTGTAAATTACCAACACCACCAGAAGCAATAACTGGCACAGTTACCGCTTCACTAATAGTCCGCGTTAAATCTAAATCAAAACCTTCACGCGTGCCATCACGATCCATACTAGTCAATAATATCTCACCAGCGCCGTAATCAACCATTTTCTTTGCCCATTCGATGGCATTAATCCCTGTTTCTTTGCGGCCTCCGTGAGTAAAAATCTCCCAGCGGTTAGCTTCACCGACACGACTAACTTTCTTCGCATCTATAGCGACAACAATACATTGTGAACCAAATTTTTCTGCGGCTTCACGGACAAACTCAGGATTAAATACAGCCGCGCTATTAATACCCACTTTATCCGCACCGGCATTGAGCATGCACCGAATATCTTCCAGCTTTCTGATGCCGCCACCAACCGTTAAAGGTATAAACACCTCACTAGCGACCTGCTCAACCACATGTACGATGGTATCACGGTCATGGTGCGTTGCAGTAATATCTAAAAAAGTAATTTCATCAGCACCTTCGCGGTCATATCGGCGCGCGACTTCTACCGGATCTCCGGCATCACGAATATCAACAAATTTTACGCCTTTAACAACGCGACCATTATCAACATCAAGACACGGAATAATTCGTTTAGCTAAACTCATAGTGTCCTTTAGGAAAAGATTGCGCCAGTTTTTCTGCTTCAGCAAAATCTAAAGTCCCCTCATAGATAGCACGACCGGTAATAGCTCCCATAATACCGTCTTCCGCAGCTAGAGCTAAAGCTTTAATATCCTCTATGTCAGTAATCCCCCCTGAAGCGATAACGGGAATATTAATCGCGTCTGCCAATTTAGCAGTCGCCTCAACATTCACTCCATTCATCATGCCATCACGAGAAATATCAGTATAAATAATGGCCTCTACCCCATAAGACTCAAACTTCAGGGCCATATCAATAACATCATGACGTGATAATTTAGACCAGCCATCAACCGCAACTTTACCGTCTTTAGCATCTAAACCCACAATAATATGCCCAGGATAAGCCATTGCTAACTCACGCACAAACAGAGGATCACTTACCGCTTTAGTACCAATAATGACATATTGCACACCCGCCTCTAAATAAGCCTGCACCGTTTCTTCGTCACGTATACCACCGCCAATCTGTACAGGTACATCAGGGTAAGTGGCAACAATCTCATGAATAATTTCAGCGTTTTTTGGCTTACCAGCAAAAGCACCATCTAAATCGACCAAATGAATGCGTCGTGCTCCTGCGGCCACCCAGCGCCCTGCAACTTCAACAGGGTTATCTGAAAATACTGTGTCATCATCCATACGCCCTTGGCGTAAACGAACACATTTACCATCTTTTAGATCAATGGCGGGTATTAACAACATTTTTTTAGCCTCAAATAGAGTGAAATAGAATTAGGGAGGTCGCTTTGTAAGCCTAGCCATCCCAATGTAAAAAATTATTAAGTAGCTGCAAGCCAGCTGTTTGACTTTTTTCAGGGTGAAACTGCACAGCAAAGATATTATCTTTCGCTAAAGCGCAGGCAAAATTTTCAGGGTATTCAGTGGTTCCAGCAACGATAACAGAGCTATCAGGTTGTGCGTAATAACTATGCACAAAATAGAACCGGCTATTTTGTGGAACACCTTTCCAAAGCGGGTGAGCGTGTTGCTCCACCTGATTCCACCCCATATGCGGAATTTTTAAGCGCTCGCCATTGGCGGCACGTAAATCTTCCGGAAAGTGCTTAACTTGACCAGGCAGGATATTCAAACATTCAACACCCCCATTTTCTTCGCTGTTAGTCAGTAAAGCTTGCATCCCCAAACAAATACCTAGTAATGGTCGAGTTTGCGCAACTTGAGCTATGACTTGATTTAATTCAGTTTCTTGCAAGGCATGCATACAGTCACGCATAGCTCCCACGCCCGGGAAGACTACGCGATCAGCTGATAATATGGATTTTAGATCAGAAACAACACGGACATCAACATCAGGTGCTGCGTGTTGCAAAGCTTTGGCAATGGAATGGAGGTTACCCATACCATAATCTATCACGGCTACGGAAGACATTTTAATGGTTTAGATATATCAATTAAAAAACGAGGGTTGCTAACTTACAAAACACCCTTAGTGGAAGGCATTATACCCGCCATACGCGGATCTTCAGCAACAGCCATACGCAAGGCACGCCCCATCGCTTTAAAAACAGTTTCAGCAATATGATGCGCATTCACACCTTTCAAGTTATCGATATGCAAGCTAACACCGGCATGATTAACAAATCCTTGGAAAAACTCACGCAATAAATCAACATCAAACGCACCGATCATAGCTCGCGAAAAGTGCACTTCATAATACAAGCCTGGGCGGCCTGAAAAATCAATAACAACACGTGACAAAGATTCATCTAAAGGCACATAAGCATGGCCATAACGAACCAAGCCTTTTTTATTACCCAATGCCTTTGCAAAAGCCTTGCCTAGCGTGATACCTATATCTTCAACGGTATGGTGATCATCGATTTGCAAATCACCTTTGCAGGTTACATCCATATCAATCATACCATGCCGCGCAATTTGATCTAGCATATGCTCTAAAAAAGGTACGCCAGTATCAAACTTAGCTTTACCTGTGCCATCTAGGTTAATGCTAATACTAATTTGCGTCTCCAGTGTATTACGTTCAATACTTGCGGTTCTATTGGTCATTTTTTTATATTGTTAATAAATGGAAATGAAATAACTTGTGCATTCTGACTCAGAATTTGTGCTTGTCTTCAAGGCGCATAGCAAACTATGTAACTATTATACCGCGGAGAGACGCGCAAAAAGACAAGTTATAAAATTTTCATTCCTAAATATAAGGGGCGAGCATCACCCGCCCCAAGATACTCTTACTTAGCGCGCTTACGCTCATTTTCAGTTAATAATATTTTACGTAGCCGAATTGACTCAGGCGTCACTTCAACGAGCTCATCATCCGCAATAAACTCTAAAGCTTGCTCTAAAGTCATTTTCTGAATTCTTGCACAAGTTAAACTTTCATCTGTACCTGATGCACGAACGTTAGTTAATGGCTTTGGTTTAGTTGGATTAACCACTAAGTCATTCGTACGTGAATGAATTCCAACTAATTGACCTTCATAGATTTCATCACCATTAACAACCAACAATTCACCACGCGCTTGTAGCGGGTATAAAGAATAATCGACGGCTTTACCTTTAGACATTGAAATGAGTACACCACGAACTCGATTACCCACAGCTCCCTCTTTTACTGCGCCGTAATGATCAAATACGTGATAGAACAAACCTGAACCAGAAGTTGCAGTTAAAAATTCTGTTTGAAAGCCCAGTAATCCACGAGAAGGCACAACATATTCCAGACGAATACGCCCTTTACCATCTGGAACCATATCTTTTAGCTCTCCTTTACGATCACCTAATTTTTCCATGATCGTGCCTTGGTGCTGCTCTTCAACTTCAATGGTTACATTTTCATAAGGCTCTGATTTAACGCCATCAATTTCTCTAATAATAACTTGCGGCCGAGAAACGCCCATCTCATAGCCTTCTCGACGCATATTTTCAATTAAAACCGATAAATGCAACTCACCACGACCTGATACTTTAAACTTATCAGGATCATCCGTTATCTCAACACGTAAAGCAACATTGTGCTGTAATTCTTTTTGTAAACGATCATAAATTTGACGTGTGGTAATAAACTTACCTTCTTTTCCTGCAAACGGAGAGTTGTTTACTTGGAAAGTCATACTCACCGTTGGCTCATCAATTGATAGAGCTGGCAATCCATCAACATGATCAGGGTGACATAAAGTTTCAGATATTTGTAAATTTTCAATACCACAGAAAGCGATAATATCTCCTGCTTGTGCAGAATCTACTTCAACGCGTTCTAAGCCACTAAAACCATAAATCTTCAACATACGCCCATTACGCGTATTTCCTTCAGCATCAACTAAAGTTAATGGCTGATTTCTCTTTACTGTACCGCGCTGTATACGCCCAACACCGATAACACCCACATAAGAATTATAATCTAAGCTGATAACCTGCATCTGAAAAGGCGCATCAACATCAACAGGAGGTGGTGTTACTTTATCAATAATCGTTTGAAATAATGGTGTCATATCACCACCCGAAACATCCTCCTCTAAACCCGCAAAGCCATTTAAGGCAGACGCATAAATAATTGGAAAATCCAACTGCTCATCCGTTGCTCCCAAGTTATCAAATAAATCAAATGTTTGGTCAACCACCCAATCAGGGCGAGCGCCAGGACGATCAACCTTGTTAATAACAACGATAGGCTTTAAACCCAAAGCAAACGCTTTTTTGGTTACAAAACGTGTTTGTGGCATAGGTCCATCAACAGCATCAACCAATAACAACACAGAGTCAACCATAGATAAAACACGCTCAACCTCACCACCGAAGTCAGCATGTCCTGGTGTATCTACAATATTAATGTGATAGCCATTCCAGTCAATTGCAGTATTTTTTGCCAGAATAGTAATGCCACGCTCTTTTTCAAGGTCGTTAGAATCCATCATCCTTTCAGTGGTCTTTTCATGTGCTGAAAAAGTACCTGACTGCTCTAATAATTTATCAACCAAAGTTGTTTTACCATGGTCAACGTGCGCAATAATTGCTATATTTCTTAATTTATCTATCACTTTATTTGTACGGTTAATTTAAAAATCAGGGTATGTTTGATCAAACAGTGTAATTATTAACTTTGTTCCCAAGGTAGTTGGCAATAGCGCCAGCCACTAAGATTGCCTCGATGTTTATTATCATCTAAAGCACCTTCAAAGCCATCCAGTATATTAATTGAATGCGCAAAACCAGCTTCATTTAAGGCTTGTGCCGCATCAAGAGAGCGCTGACCACTACGACATAAAAGTAACACAGGCCTTGTTACATCATTATTAACAGCTACTTTTACTTGCTCAACAAATTGCGTATTAACTTGCCAATCTGGAAACTCTTTCCAAGGTATATGCACTGCCGCTAAGGGATGTCCCACAAAACCATGCTCAACTTTAGTTCTGACATCAATCATTACTGCAGAAGGATTTTCCTGCATATATGTCCAAGACTGCTGGGGTGTTAAATTCTCTATCATACGTTCACTCTATGAGTTTATAGGCAATTAACTTAAAGCAATTAGCCACGCTTTTGCCCAATAAACTGCGCTTCATTCCTCAAACCTTGCCTTGTATCACCTACGGCACTATTTTCACGATAATAAATAACCTTCATCGGGGAAAATAAACTTAACAACTCATTATCTGCAAGTAAAAATTTTGGATTTTTAGGCCCATGCAGATAAACTTTATGTTGCGTATAAGTTTGATAAAAAAGCAAGCCATTCGGCTTTAAACATTCCATTATCGCATTACAAATCGAACGGTCAAGAAATCGCCCTACAACGACGACATCAAAACTGTTTTTAGAAAAACTATACGGAGTGATTTCTTTGGTGAATGTCTTAACTGCTAAGGCTTCAGTGCTTGCCTGCACTTGTAATTTTTGCAAGGCAAGCGTGGAAATATCCCATGCCTGCACAGTCATACCCTGCTGAGCTAACAATAGAGCATTAGCACCCAAACCACAAGCCAAATCCAATGCATTCCCTGCCTGAGGCAATAAGTAAAGGTTATCGCTTAAAACCTTACTAGCAATAGCCTCCGACATAATACTCTCAGAATAAATAGTATTCCATTTCTCAACCAGCGCCTTATTCACGAACTGCAGATTTTGTTTTCAGCCACTCTTCAAGAAACACTAAAAAAGTACGTACTTTAGCAGACAAATATTTTCGATGTGGATAAAGCGCATGAATCTTCATAGGTTCTACTGCATAATCATCTAAAACAACCTGTAAATAACCTTTTTCGATATCTCGAGCAACAATATATTCAGGCAACATCACTAAACCTAAGCCTTTTTTGGCAGCGATACGAATCGGATCTGCCGCATTAGCTTGCATTCGCCCAGAAACAAGCACCTCTTTTTTACCTTCTAAGCCCCTAAAAATCCATTTATTACGTGGAGGTATAGCCCAATTCACCAAACAACCATGATGCAATAAATCATCTGGCACCAGAGGTTTACCCTGTTTTTTAAAATAAGCCGGAGACCCACAAACCAATAAAGGCGAGCTAGCGAGCTTTTTAGCAATATGGCTGGTATCCTCTAAGCCACCAAAGGTAATCGCAATATCAATGCCCTCATCAACCAAGTCACCCACACTACTCTGTAACACTAAATTAACCGATAAGTCTTTATGCATTGCCAAAAACTCAGTAACGGCAGGGGCAATATATAAAGCACCAATAATAGGTGGAGCGCTGATTTTTAACTTTCCTCTAGGTTCAGTATGCAGTTGTGTGACTGCATCTTCCATTTCATCAATCTCAGCAAGAATGATTCGACACCGCTGCAAATAAGCCGCACCGACATCCGTTAAGCTTAAGCTACGTGTGGTCCGGTTAAATAAGCGAGCGCCTAAATAGCCCTCCAAGTGCCCAATATGCTTGGTTGCCATCGCCCGAGAGATAGACATTTCTTTTGCACCACCAACAAAGCTCCCAGCCTTGGCAACACTGGTAAACACCTTCATTCCCGTTAATTTATCCATAGAACTACCTCAAACTTTTAGCTTAAGCAGCAAAAATCAATAATACTCCGAAAGTACTGCTAGAACGACATATCTTAAATTTCGAGTTTTAAAAATATATATCCCCTTAATTAGCCACCATAACCCAAGTTAGCACAGTACCTCTGAAGTAAGCCATAAAACGATGAGACTAATAATAATTAAAGAACAAGCAATTATATCGTTTTTTGTAACGTCTCATTATCCGCTGGCAGCGACCACAGGGTCAATGCATTAAAAGAAATTTAAATATGACAAGATAGCTATCATATTATTTTTATTGCTGATGTCATTATAAATTGTAGCTTAGTGGAGCACTTTTCCACATTAACAGACTCACGAATTATATAGTGCCCCCCCAATATTTAAGCCAATACTTACGTTGGATTAGTATAGCTAAAACCCGCGCATCATCCCAAGCTATCGCCTGTAATGGCATAAATAAGATTAGGTAAAAAGTGGATTTTATAAACATAGTTTTAATTTTGTTCATACAATAATTAATTTTTGTTATATCAAAATACAATAAACAAAACAACAAAGTTAAATCATTGATTTAAAAACCAAAAAGCATTACGATTAAATTATTACTTATGGAGGACAGCACAATGCACGTAACCAGTAAAGGCCAGGTAACTATTCCCAAAGGTGTACGGGAAAGTATGGGGATTATTCCAGCTCAAACCGAAGTTGAGTTTTTACAAGATGAAAACGGTCGCTGGTATCTTGCCAAAGCTAAATCCTCAGATAAAACAGTAAGTCGCTTTAGAACGGCTCACAAAACCGGAAAACTCACGATGAGCACCGATGAAATCATGGCTTTAACGCGGGATGAAGCATGGCCATCATCTTAATTGATACTTGTGTGGTCACTGATTTAGCCGACCCCAAAAGCGCTTGGTTTGAATGGAGTGCATCTACACTTGAAAAATTAGATCAAAACAATACTTTCGTGATTAACCCTATCATCTATGCTGAGTGTTCAGTAGGGACAGTTGGACATGGCTTGGCTATAGTGCTTAGCGTGGAATAGCGTCAGTACTTTCCAGCATTAGTAACAAGCCAATCTACCGGCAGCAACAATTAATACTCCAAGAAAACGACGCTATCCCAACATACGAGTTTTTATTAAAAATAATTACACTCGTTTTATTCTTGCTCAACCACAAGCCCTCCAGTTGGCAGTCTCACCTTATACGCTATTCCTAATTCACCTTCTTGCATCGTGGAATCAACAATAGTATTTGTATCTTCTAAACTTCCACTAACTTCAACACCGCCCTTGACCTTAGTTATAAACGGCAGACCTCCTTCTGCTTCAGCATAGACCTTACCTCCTTTCGTCACTTTCTCACTACTACTAATTGCTTGAATTGCACCTTGCTTACTAGTAGATATAATTGTGTACTCTTTAGATGCTGGTGCTATTTTGAAAACCAAAGGGCCATTATCATTAGGAATAGTAAATGTCTCATTACCTTTATAGGGGAAGCTTTCATCAATATCATCTGATGCAAATGCTGGCTTATAAGGATTTTTTGCCGAGAGGAATTCCACATGTAACTGGCCTCTTGCTCCAGATTGTATATCCATTTCTACCGTCACAGTTGATAGTCCACGATTGACAAAAAACGTAGGTAATATCTCTTTTTCAGCGTCTGGGAGAAGGAGTTTTATATCTGCATTTATCAGCCCGTGCATTGGTAACGCTGCACTATCAGCAATATTAAAAGCAATAACTAATTTTTTCTTTTCAATTTTCTTTGCTCTTGGTTTGCTCCTGTTGGATTTTGTACTTATTGTGCCTGCTTTTTTATCTACCACAACATCAACCTTGCTAGCATCAGAGGCTTTAGCAACCTCTTCTATTTCCTTTGTAGTTATTGGTTTTTCTTCATTCTTTGTGACACTTTTTGCAGCATCCGTATAGGAATCCAATACTTTTTTAATTTGTTCGTTGGTTTCCTCATCATTCAAATATCCATCTTTATTTAATTTTTTTATCTGCTCTATTTGTTTAGCACCATCTTTTTTCTGATTCGCCATAACTGCAAGACCAGCAAAATCTTTAGAAATATTAGCAAGATCAGTAACACTTTTTGAGGTTGTTTGCAATGCGCCTAAAGCATTGGCCTGAGTACCTGCTAAGCCCGTTAAATCATTAAAGGAATCTCCCTTACCAAGAAGCCCAAAAGCGGCTGAAAGACCTGTTGGGTTAGGCGCTGAAGGTGCTGTTTGCAGATTAATAATATTAGCAGGTAAATCTTTAACCTGTAAGTTGCCTGGATCACTACGCCTACTTGCGGTAGAGATCGGGTCTATAGCTGTCGGTTTAGTACCGCAAGGCTCGTCATTAAATCGCCAATGTCTCGTTTCATCGATCTCTTCACAACTATTACACTGTCCCATAACTGCTTCAGCATAGACCCCTTTGGTTGGCACACTGACTCTAAAAGGATCTGGTTTTGTAGTAGGTTTATAATACTCTAAAAGATTTTCTACGCCTTTAAATACTGGATCAAGCCGCTCACCCGGAATAACTTTTAGAACCAAGTTATTGCCTACAATACCCATTACTTTGTTTTCTACGACACTCGCAACACTTTTACCGCCACTATAGGGTGCAATAAACCCATCAAGCAAACCAAATAGACGACTGGCATCCATACTGGACCAAATCATTTTATGTGACATTTCCATATGCTCGTTTAAAAAACTAACTAATGTAGATGCTGCATCCTGGTCTTCTTTTCTAGGGTTTCTTATTTCTCTATCATTTAAAGGCGCATACATTAAGGCAGCATCTGTTACTGTAATTAGGCCACCTAAAATTGAAGCGTTTATAATATCGTTATTAACACGACTATTACGCACAATATATTCACTTAAATGTTTTGTTCTATAATGTAAATATACTGAACGCAAAATTATTTTTGAAGAAGCCTTAACATCTGTATTGGCTCTAAAACGTAAGTGTTTAATTTGTGCCCGAGAAATATTTTGTTTTGCCTTGCTGGCAATACTCACCCTAAGAACTGCTCCTTTTCTATAATTTGAAAGAAGTGTTACATCAAGTTCTAGTTTCTCTTCTCGTCCATCATCAGCAATGGCATCCACTTGTAGCCTGTCTATAAAAGATCTGACGATATCCGGCACATATTGCTCTTCAAATATAATATCTTTTTCGGCCTCTGTTAGCGGCACGTCTCTTTCTAAATGGAAAACCATCCGCCCAGAAAACCAAGGAAAAGGGACTGAAAGATCGTACTCCTCCGTTTTAGTTGCTTCATCTATAGATTTTATGAACGGTCTTGTCAATTCAAAAGAAATGGTAAAATACCCAGAAAACTCTTCAATTACTTCATTAGCATAACTACCAGCAGGAAGGTCTGAATTAACATAGTTTGATTCAATACGTTCAATTGCATCAAAACCTCTTCTCAGCTTTCGTCCATAGATCGTTTTTTGTAGGGTATTTTTCCAGCGTAGTACCTTTTTATGATCAAAATGACTCATAGGCATTGGCACAAAAAGACATTCCTGCACATCAACAAGTTGTTGTTCTA
Source organism: methanotrophic endosymbiont of Bathymodiolus puteoserpentis (Logatchev) (assembly GCF_900128525.1). Lineage (GTDB taxonomy): Bacteria > Pseudomonadota > Gammaproteobacteria > Methylococcales > Methylomonadaceae > Methyloprofundus. The sequence continues at coordinate 1,331 of NZ_FQTQ01000064.1, read as the reverse complement.
TTGCGTAATGCCTTAGTACTTCAAAATACTCTATCGTCATGGCATGACAATGATTATTATTTTTGATCACTTCAGTTTGCGCACTAACAGACTCATTTTGCGCTACCGCTTGAATAACTGTACTTCTTTGGCTTCGTAAACTAGATGCCGATTGGGATGTACTGTCTTGCATCCTATTAAGGGAGCTTGCTGATATATTCCTAGATGAATTTTGCGTTGCTGTTGAGTTTGATGATGCGCCTGAATGCGATACTCCTCCAACAACACCAAAAATAGCCTTACCAATAAATCCCCCTATACCTGCTGCAATACCCGCACTAGTTGAACTAGTGCTATTTGTAGATGATGCGTTAATAGATTCACCAAAAGATGAGTTTATTATTTCTGTAATATCTCTATCTCTCGATATATCAGCCTGAAGTTCATCAACAGCTATTGATGCTTCTGCTCTACTTCCTTGTTCTTTTCTATCCCAATCAATAATAGCAATCTGTTTTTCTTGACAAGGAGCCAAGGGCAAGCTGTAAAGGCAGTCTCCTAGAGAAAATCCAGCCGCTTTCCATTTTTGCTTAAAATGTAAAATATGACCGTTTGCAATGGTTGTATTTTCATAAATGGTAGGCGTTTCATCCCAATCAATACTATTTTCAACACTTAGGTTAACTCGACCAGGATGATTTAAAACATAAGCTCTTTCTATCTCTTCAACCTTGTTAATAGCCCAATAAATCTGGCGTTTTAGAGATGTTAAAGTACTTTTAATTTCATCATATTGGGTATAAAAATAATCATCCCCTAGCTCTGTTGCGAAATTTGTGCTGGTCGCATAAAAAGAATAAAACTCATCTAACAAGATAATAAATGAAGAAATGCTTTCTAAAAAAATAGTGTAATAGGAACGTATCTCTAATATTTCTCCTAGAGACAGAATTGCTGTATTTCTAAGCGTTTCTTTTATTTCTCTAAATTTTTGTATAAGACACATAATGCCCATTGTTTCTGTTTTTCCAGAAGGCAAACAAGGCTCATAATTTACACTATTACCTTCAATTGCAGTCGCTAGTTCAATCATAATCCTTCGCAAAAAACCCAACATATTCTCTTGCGCTTGTGATTCTTTGGTATTTTGATCTACAGCTCTAATTAATTGTTCAACTTTTTCACCAACTACTTTAATGAACTCCCTTTTAGCATGCTGTTTATTTGTAACCGTCAATTAAACCCACCTAGCCAAACCATTCCATTTACTTTAAAGGCGGAATTTTTTCAGTCATTACCCAGGGTAAAAACTGATCTAATGCTTCTGGTTCATAATGTCGCCCCAGTTTAGG
>NZ_FQTQ01000063.1 GCF_900128525.1 methanotrophic endosymbiont of Bathymodiolus puteoserpentis (Logatchev) | reverse complement strand
TTGGGTATAGGCGATATTCCTCCGTTATCGGAAGTCATCCGTGCGGCCGCTGCCTGTGGATAATGAGAAGTTACAAATAAATTAACCAATGACAAAAAATACACTTATCGTCACCCACTGCGGCCAAAATTTACCGCCCCCCCCCCCTCAGAAAACATAAACAATAAAATCAAACGTATAAGCAACTTGGAGTAAAAACCAAAAAAAAGCCTCATCCCCGATAAAATACTCAGGAATAAGGCTTTTTTGAAATAAGCTACGAATAACTACGCGATCGAAATAAGCGATAAAATAATAAGGTTATTCATTCATTAGAAATAGATTGATGCTGTTTTTATATCACAAATCAAAGGCACTGTACTAGGTAAGCAAACTATAGAGCCAGCATATTATCTAAAGCAATTTTGGCAAATTCTGCTTCTTCCGGCGCTACACTGATTTGATTAACAACATGGCCTGCCGCTAAGTTTTCTAATATCCAAGCTAAATGCTGTGGATCGGTACGGAACATAGTCGAACACATACTTAATGCAGGCGACATAAAATGCACATTTTTACCTTGCGCCTGACATTCTTCATGTAAGCGATTAACTAGATTTAATTCTGTAGCGACTAACCAACGCGTATTAGGCTCAGCTTCACGTACTGTTTTTAAAATATATTCTGTAGAGCCAATATAGTCAGCTTTTTGGCACACCTCAAAACAGGCTTCAGGATGAGCAATAACTTTAGTTTCTGGATAACGTTCTAAAAAAGCATCAATTTGTTCTGGCTGAAAAAACTGATGCACAGAACAATATCCTCCCCAAAGAATCATTTTCGCATTGCGAACCTGCTCAGTTGTTAAGCCCCCCATTGGCTTATTAAAATTCCAGACCACCATGTCTTCTAACGGAATACCCATTTGAAAAGCCGTATTACGGCCTAAATGCTGGTCAGGGAAAAATAGAATTTTTTCACGCTTAGCAAAACTCCATTCCAGAATCTTTTGCGCATTAGAAGAGGTGCACACTATCCCCTCGTGTTGTCCACAAAAGGCTTTTAAATCAGCAGCTGAATTAATATAAGTCACGGGGGTCACTTCATTTTCGACATCAATAACGGTCGCCAGTTCATCCCAGCAACGCTGCACATTCACCTTGTTCGCCATATCTGCCATCGAACAACCCGCCGCTAAATCAGGCAAAATAGCAATTTGCTCAGGACGCGACAAAATATCTGCCACTTCCGCCATAAAATGTACACCGCAAAAGACGATATACTCAGCATCGGATTCTGCAGCCTCTTTGGATAATTTCAATGAATCACCTGAAATATCAGCGTGTTGAAAAACCTCATCACGTTGATAATGATGACCTAAAACAATACAACGTTTACCCAGTATTGTTTTGGCTGCTTGAATTTTTACGGCGCATTCTTCATCAGAAAGTAATGCGTAATCTTGTATCGAGTATGCTGTTGTCATAACATTTATTCTAAGGTGTAAGACAATATGTAAAAAACGGGGGCGAAAAATACCCGTCCCCTGCTCATATTACTGAGCGCTAACTTCGTCTTTTACTATTTTATGATGCTTAATATTCAATTCTTTTAGCTGCGCTTCGTTCACAATGGCAGGCGCATCCACTAAAGGACAAGCTGCTGATTGCGTTTTAGGAAAAGCAATCACTTCACGAATAGAACTTGACCCCGTCATTAGCATCACTAAACGATCTAAACCGTAAGCCATACCGCCATGCGGAGGGCAGCCATACTTTAAGGCCTCTAATAAGAAACCAAACTTATCATTCGCCTCTTGCTCACCGATACCTAAAATATCTAGAACAGTAGACTGCATTGCTGTCTTATTAATACGAATCGAACCACCTCCGACTTCTGTACCATTTAAAACTAAGTCATAAGCACGAGATAATGCGGCTCCTGGGTTCGCTTTCAATTCTTCTTCAGTGCAACTCGGCGCAGTAAAGGGGTGATGAATTGCATTCCATCGCTGGCCTTTCTCATCCCATTCAAACATTGGGAAATCTATGACCCACAATGGCTTCCATTCACCTTCTAATAAGTCTAAATCCAGACCTATTTTGACCCGTAATGCACCTAAAGCTTCATTGACAATATTGGTTTTATCTGCACCAAAGAAAATCAAATCTCCCGTTTGTGCACCTGTTTTTTCTAAAACAGCCTCCCAAACTTCTGCAGGAGCAAATTTTACAATCGGTGATTGCAACCCATCAATACCGGCATCACGATCATTAACTTTAATATAAGCTAATCCGCGTGCACCATAAATACTAACAAATTTAGTATATACATCAATATCTTTACGGCTCAATGATGAGCCCTTTGGAACTCTTAAAGCGGCAACACGCCCTTTAGGATCATTTGCTGGACCAGAGAAAACTTTAAAGTCTACGTCTTTCATTTCCTCAGCAATATCAACTAATTCTAACGGAATACGCAAATCAGGCTTGTCCGAACCAAAACGCGACATCGCTTCTGCATAGGTCATTTGTGGGAATTTATCCCCTAAATCAACATCAATCACATCCTTGAATAAGCCACGCATCATATCTTCCATCACGGCCATGATTTTATCTTCATTCATAAATGAAGTTTCAATATCTAATTGCGTAAATTCAGGCTGCCTATCTGCACGTAGATCTTCATCACGGAAACAACGTACAATTTGATAATACTTATCCATACCCGCTATCATTAACAGTTGCTTATACAGCTGCGGTGATTGCGGTAAAGCAAAAAAATTATTCGGGTGAGTTCGACTAGGAACAATATAATCTCGCGCCCCTTCCGGCGTTGCCTTAGTTAAAATAGGCGTTTCCATTTCAAAGAAATCTTGCGCATCCAAAAAATTACGTACATTGCGCGTCACATCTCTACGCATCGTCATATTTCTTAACATCGCCGTTTTACGCAAATCAATATAACGATAACGTAAACGCATTTCTTCATTCACTTCAATATCACTTTCAATCGGGAATGGTGGTGTTTCCGATTCGTTCAACACCTCAATATGATGCACTAAAACCTCAACCTCGCCCGTCGCCATATTGGAATTAACCGTACCTTCCAAACGATCTCTAACAACCCCTTCAACACGTAATACGTATTCACTACGCACACTTTCAGCAAGCGCAAACGTCTCTTCTGATTCGGGGTTAAAGACGACTTGCACTAAGCCTGCACGATCTCTTAAATCAATAAAGATAACGCCGCCATGGTCACGTCGTCTATGTACCCAGCCGCACAGTTCTACAGCTTCACCTAAGTTTTCTTTGTTTAATTCTCCGCACTTGTGGGTACGCATAGTTTTTCTCTATTTAATCTAAAAAGTTAAGGTAATGGCTTAAATAATAACTCACTCAAGCTCGTATTTTGAATTGTTCAGACTTAATCCTTTGAACTGTCGGCAGTTGCAGCAGGCTTTTTAGTATCCACTACATTTTTCTTATTACCGCTTTTAAAATCAGTTTCATACCAGCCCGAACCTTTTAAGCGAAAGCCTGCTGCTGAAATCTTTTTCTTTAATTCAGATTTGTTACACGCAGGACAAGTAGTCAGTGGTTCTGCACTTATTTTTTGCAAAGCTTCATGCTCATAACCGCAAGCTTGACACTGATATTCATAAATTGGCATTTGCTACTCCAAAAGAGGAAAATAACTAAAAATATGGCGACTGTTTCGCCTTTTTTCAAGATACTAACCCAAAATTAACCGACTATTTTAATAATAAGATAGTATACAAGCAATTTATTTCACTTTTACTTATCTTAAAGGTAATGACAATGCAACAATTAATCCTTACTCAACCTGATGACTGGCACTTACATGTACGCACTGGCGACATGCTCAAAACAGTCATTAATCACACGGCTAGACAGTTTGCTCGTGCCATTATCATGCCTAACCTACAACCCCCAGTCACTAATACTGAACAAGCACTCTGCTATCAGCAAGAAATTCAAAAAGCAACCTCTAGTGCATATGAATTTACCCCACTAATGGTGCTTTACCTAACCAATAGCACGACTATTGAAGAGGTAAAAAAAGCCGCCGAATCAGCTGCAGTATATGCCTTTAAATTATATCCAGCAGGCGCAACAACTAACTCTAATCAAGGTGTAACCGACTTACAGGCCATATTTCCAGTGTTCGAGGCCATGGAAAAATACCACTTACCTTTATTGATACATGGCGAAGTCACCGATGCCGAAGTTGATATTTTCGACCGCGAACGTCTCTTTATTGACCAAAAACTGCGCGTCATCCATCAGAGCTTTCCTACCTTACGTATTGTACTTGAACATGTTACCACACGTGAAGCTGTACAGTTTGTACAGGAAGCCCCGCCCAATATAGGCGCAACAATTACTCCGCAACATTTACTTTATAACCGCAATGCGATTTTAGTGGGTGGCATTAAACCCCACTATTACTGCTTACCTATATTGAAACGAGAAACGCATCGTTTAGCTTTAGTTGAAGCTGCGACCAGTGGCAACCCTAAATTCTTCTTAGGCACAGACAGCGCACCACATATGCAACATTTAAAAGAAAACAGCTGTGGTTGTGCTGGCTGCTACTCAGCTTATGGTGCGCTAGAACTTTACGCTGAAGCCTTTGAGCAGGCTAATGCTTTAGATAAATTAGAAGGATTTGCCAGTTTTTATGGTGCAGATTTTTATGAGTTGCCGCGTAACACCAAGAAAATCACCTTGGAAAAAACTGACTGGCAGGTACCGGCTAGTTACTCTATCGCTAAAGGTTTACAATTAACACCGCTAAAAGCAGGGGAAACTCTACACTGGAAATTAAAAGATTAATTCCCGATATAAATTAAACAGTAGCGGACATTAAAAAACAACGGCTACTGTTACTTACTCAAACTCTAAACCATCATATAACGACTCATCATCTATACCCTCAAGATCTAGCGGCTGTGCAGCCCCATCATTGACCAAATATTTTCTACGCTGTATATAGGCAGAACGGAAAAATAAGTATCTATCCACAGCGGCTTCTGAAGCAGCCGCTTCTGCATCTAAAAAATCTGCTCGTTCATCAATTACATCTAATGTACGTGCACCAACAGCTCCCCAACCCACGGCAGGATTTGCAAAAAGGACAGTATAGGTTAGCGGATGTAAAGCCATATCGCCTGCTCGCCCACCAACGCCTCTCACCGAGCTTGGCCCATAAAAAGGCAAAACAAAATAAGGCCCCATGGGTACACCCCATACACCTAATGTTTGGCCAAAATCTTCATCATGTTTAGGCAAGTCTATTAAAGTAGCCACATCAATAAACCCAGCCACACCTACGGTACTATTAACGACAAATCGAGCTATATCCATACTACCTTGCTTTGGTTTTGCCTGTAAAAAATCATTAACGCTAACGCCAATATCTCTTAAATTAGAAAAGAAATTAGTAATACCCACGTCCATAAACTCAGGCGTTATCCATTGATAGCCTTTAGCCAGAGGTTTAAGCACATCTTTATCAAGCTTATCGTTAAATTGCATAATATCACGGTTCATCCCTTCCCAAGGGTCAACAGGATCAGTATGCGGCACCACGGTACAGGCTGGCAGTAAACATATACCTAGTACCCATTGGTATTTTTTAATTTTATTTTTCATTATTTACCTAAATTACCCAATAAAATACGGGTTAAAAATTTATTCATCTCAGAAAAATCAATTAAGCGCGAATTTATAGTGCAAGATAGATTGCACAGTGCTTACAAAAAATTCTTAGGCTAAGTGAAGATTTTTTGGAAGTACGGTAGAATCAAGAGCTTGTGCTAGAATCCATGAGCAACTGATTTTTCTAGGTTCGTATAGAAAGTTCGCGTAACATAGCATATTTTTCCTAACAATTTATTATTTTAGCATCATGACAACCGTTGTTAAGCAACTAATGAAAGAACGCTTCAGAGGGTATTTACCCGTAATTGTTGATATAGAAACAGCAGGATTTGATGCTAAAAAACACCCTTTATTAGAAATAGCCGCCGTGATTGTTGAGTATGATGACAATGAAGAACTAGTCATCACGGAAAGCCACTCTGCGCATATCATTCCTTTTGAGAACTCTATTTTAGACCCAGCGGCCTTAAAATTCACAGGCATTGATCCCTACCACCCTTTCCGTATGGCAATAACAGAAAAAGAAGCACTAGGAAAACTATTTACACCTATAAAAAATGCAGTTAAGCGCAATGAATGCACGCGCGCTATTCTCGTTGGTCATAACCCAACTTTTGATATTACTTTTCTTAATGCAGCCATTGCACGTACAAAAATAAAACGCAGCCCATTTCATCCTTTCAGCTCTTTTGATACCGCTACTTTAGGTGGCCTAATGTACAAACAGACAGTGCTAGCTCAAATAGGCAAAGCAGCAGGTATAGAATGGAATAATGAACTGGCTCACTCGGCACTGTACGATGCGAAACAAACAGCAGAAATCTTTTGCAAAATTGTTAACCGCTGGAAGCAGCTAGAATCCTTGGAAAAATAAATATCAACCAAAAAATTATACTATTTTTTTAATGAAACTCCATATTTAAAACATGACTTTACTGAAAAAAGTATATTTCATTTATGCCCCTTGCGTAGAAGAGCAATTAGAGGATGTGCTTAATCACTCACTAATCGCTGAGCTAGACATTGAAGTCTATAAAATAAAGCTCGCAAATTTATCGACTATTTCTATTCAAGATAACCTAAGTCACGCCCTAGTCTGGGTTGAACAAAAAGATTATCCACATATTCTGTTATTTGCCGAGCAACAACAAATGTCCCTCGGTTTTTTGCCAATTGCCAACGATCCACCCTGTCAATTCTATAAAAGCTTAGAATTACCAAAAAACTTTGATGCCTGCCTAGAAATTGCTTTACAAGACGACCCGCTGTCTATTGATATCATTGTTTGTAATAAAAAAGTTATCACCAACGGTGTTAACCTAGAGAACCAAACAGCAATGGCTGAATTCATGGGTGATAGCCGAGAATTCACTGCCTTCGCCAAATTTAAATTTCAAGTAAATCGTATTATCCATGCGTTTTCTCTAACGCCACACCCCGTGACTTTAATAACAGCAAAGGGGAAAACTATTTCGACGGCCATTACAGGCATGGTCTTGCTAGACTTCCATAGAAATGGCCCACTTACTGATTTATTTGAGGAATCCATCTCATTGCGCGACAGGCGTATTTCTATTGCTTTATTTGCCCCGCAGTCTATTCTGTCCTATCTACGGTTATCTTCATCATTTTTAGCAACGACTCAGAAAAAACATGTCCCCCAACAGCTAGGCTATATTCGTACTGCCTCATTAACGGTTAAATCACCTGTCGATACCCATTTTCTAGTCAACAATAAGCCGTTAACAACCCGTGAGTTATATATAGAAGTACTCAACGAAGGTGTCAAAGTTAATGCCGGTGAGAAGTTTCGCGACACTCAACAGTATACCGATGATAAAGAAAATGTAGTTTGCGAACACCTCCCACAACAAGATAGTCGCATTAAATATTTAAGCACTACACTGCCTTTTTTTACGCACGCCCTCGAATCTGACTTTAAGGATCTTTTCCTAGCCTTAAAAGAAAATGCTCAAACCACCAGCACTTTTGTGCTATTAATGGTATTAAGTGCCTTATTAGCAACCTTGGGCTTATTTCTCAACAGCCCCTCAATAGTGATTGGTGCCATGGTTTTAGCGCCATTAATGTCGCCTATTATTTCCTCATCTATGGGCTTATTGCGTTCAGATTCCGATTTAAGTCGAAGTTCATTTAGCACTTTATTAACAGGCATGTTTATTGCCCTTTCTCTATCCGCCGTGATGGCTTTTATCTTGCCATTTCAAGAAATCACAAATGAAATTGAAGGTCGATTACACCCATCGACATTAGACCTACTGGTTGCCGTACTTTCAGGCATAGCGGGTGCCTTTGCCAACGCCCGTGAGAATATTGCCAAAAGTTTGCCAGGCGTGGCTATTGCGGTTGCCTTGGTGCCGCCTTTATGTGTTTCCGGCATTGGTATCGGCTGGCTGAATTTCGATGTTTTTTATGGTGCGATGTTGTTATTTCTAACCAACTTAACCGGTATTATTATGGCTGCCGGTGTATCTTTTATGGCTATTGGTTTTGCCCCTTTTTCACGCGCCAAAAAAGGCATTGCTCTCTCTATTTTTATGGTCGCAATTATTTCCGTGCCATTAGTTTTATCTTTCTCCAATATGCAAACGATTGCGGAGGTCAAAAAACAACTACTTAGCCAGAACTATAAAATTAACGGTCAAATACAACAACTACAAAATATCAAAGTTCGCTTAGGTACACCTATGAGAATCAATGGTGACTTAATTACCACTAGCACACCTACCCCACAAACACTGCTGGCCTTTGAGCAATATTTAAGCAATAAATTAAGCACAACGGTAACCATTGACCTTTCAGTTCGACTGGTGACTAAACATTATTTTAAGCAAATGCCCTTAACTCAGAAAAAAGAACTTACGTATTAATACCTCCATAAGCTGTTACTTTAGCTTTAAGGTCATAATATTAAGTAATGTATATACGTAGCCTTTCAGCTCAATAACTCTCGTTCCTAAATAATAATTACAGGAAAGGTTCAACAACACTAAAAGATACTACCAAGCAAACTTAGGGGCTTAGTAGTACCATACCATTATTCACTTGCTCTTGAATTGAGCTTTACTGTCCTATGATAGCCTGAGTAATGGCAAGTGTTGTCGCCACAGTTTTTTCAGTATGCCCGCAATCTGGATGCTCAAAACCTGGCGAGCCAGCATCACCAGTCTCTCCTGTATAGATAATCTGATCATTACCCTCTGGACTAGGGCCTGCTGGTACAAAGTCAAGGTTTGCAGCATGCCGAATGCGCCAAGCAATATTATGGTCAGCACAAGATGAATCACCACTGACACCGAGTGCACCCATTAATAACCCCTCACTATTATACAAAGCAAGACCACCACCAAAAACATTAACACCACCTATTTTTTTCCCCAACATGGCATCATTTACTGTGCCGTAAGCATCAAAGTCTCCTGCATAGGCGACTGAGACATCCACTGGGTTACTTGCTTGCAGTCCAAAAAGACTGCCGCCATCTTGTGTTGCTTCATGCAAATTTGCCGTTGATAGCGCAAAGCCTGGTAGACTAAAAGCATTAGCTGTATTGGCTTTTTGTGCAGCAATAACACGGCTGCCTGGCCATTGGTCACCAGCACCATCCTTACTTGAACGTGCGATAGCACAAACTTCACCGGCACGATTTACAACGCTTGCCCACATATGAAAGCCAAAGCCACCGTTCTCTTCAGCCTGAGCATTTTGTAATAAAGTGGTTAGCACTGAATGAATGGCTGCCTTAGAGCTATCATCTGGACAGATATTGATAGTCTCATTTGCTGATACTGAACTAACAGCAAGCAATAAACTGCTAGATAATAGTTTTATTATTTTTAATTGCATTTAGGTAACTCCATTAATTATTAATCATAGTTGATTATTAAGAACTGAAATTTCTCAATAATTGAAAAGCGAACTGTAGCAACACAGGGCTATATGAATATTTATTGAGGCTAAATGTAATAAGGCAAACCTACCAAAAATTCCCCGACCGACCAATCATTCACTCCATAAAAACTGAAAAAATTCAGTAACTAATAGTACTAACAATCCTTATTAAGTGTCAAGAAGTAGGCCTCTCCAATACGAAGTGGGCGAGAGCGACATCCCGTCTCATGAAATACTCGGAACTCTTACCCAAAAATACTCACTCAGCTACAGCTCTACCTCCCTGACTCTCAACAAACGACTTTAACCCATCCTGTACCAAGCTATAAGTTCTATCTATATTAGTCGCAATATCGCCCTCCAGAACCCCCAAGCCATCCAAAATATCACGCGCCTCAGCAAAACCCTTATCAATCCCTCCACTGATAATATCGGTAAATGAAGTGAGTGCCTCTTCTTGGCTCATATCTGAGTGCATCTCCTGATATTTACCAAAAAATGCCGTACTTAATGACACAATACGTCCTGCTGTTGCTTCAGGAGTCACATCTAAACCCGCGTCATAGCCTTTTTGAATGGCATTATCACCCATGGTTTCTTTTAAAGCTTCATTGATACCTTCCAGAGCCGTCTTTAAAACTAGTGACAAAGGCTGATCGCCTGCGTTAACACTGACTTCAACAGCCGAAGCTAATATCTGTGCATTCATTTGTTTCTTAACAATCGTTGCCGCAGACTCTTGTATTTTTTCTGTATTTTTAGCCTGCGCCATTTCCGAAACTTCTTCCTCTTTCGGTTGCTTTACTCTGTTATCATCCACTTTGGGTAAAGATCGCACATCTTGACTAAATGATTTAATATCCATAATTTGTACCTTTTAAAAGCCTAGAACCTAATAATCAGTATATCGACAACTTGCTTAAAAACTTAAACACCTACAAAAAACATTAACATGCAGATCGAAAACAACACCCTCTATTATGTATATGACCCCATGTGTAGCTGGTGCTATGCTTTTGAGCGGACTTTAACTAAGTTACAAGAGCAATTACCTCAATCGCTAAGTTTTAAGGCTATTTTAGGAGGGCTTGCTGCAGATAGCACTGAACCTATGCTTGGCGAAACTCAAGCAATGATTCAGCAAGCCTGGCGACGTATAGAGCAAACCGTCCCCGAAATATATTTTAATTTTGATTTTTGGAGCGAAAATATCCCGCTACGCTCGACTTATCCAGCCTGCCGGGCACTATTAGCTGCTGAAGAACAAGCACCTGAATTTGTACCCATGCTACGCAAAAATATTCAACAAGCTTATTACCAAAAAGCCAAAAACCCTTCACTAGACAACATATTAATAGATTGCGCCGCACAAACAGGGTTAAATATTGAACAATTTAGCGCCGCTTTAAATAGCACGACAATAAAAATAAAACTCGCTGAGCATATACAATTTACGCGAACTCTAGAAGTAAACTCCTATCCGTCCTTACGCCTAGTATTAACAAATGAAGTTTATAATATTGCTATCAATTACTCAGATGTAACGCCAATAATCACACAAATCAGCACGTTACTGAATAGGCATAAAAGCATAAGCATTGAATCACCTTGTATCCGCAAATGCTGCTTAAATAATGAGGATATTTGTTTGGGCTGTTTTCGCGATCTGAATGAAATTACTCAGTGGGCATACTATAGCAATACTGAAAAACAACAGGTACTAGATCAGGTAACACAACGTAAAACACTATATAATAAAAACCTAATATAAAAACTAGCCACTATATTATGACTTCATTACTCACTTGCGTAGAAATACCCGCGACCTCCACGCCTTTTTATTCAGTCATCTGGCTGCATGGTTTGGGTGCGGACGGCCATGACTTTGAAAGTATCGCACCTGAACTAAGGCTCAATAAAGCTGCACACATTAATTTTATCTTCCCAAATGCACCTATTCAAGCCGTTACTATTAATGGCGGCATGCAAATGCCTTCTTGGTATGACATTATTGATGCCTCTTTAGATCGTGAAGTTGCTGTTGATGACATTTATACCTCCGCCGCCCAACTTGAACTGCTCATTCAAAAAGAAATCGATAAGGGTATTAAAGCGAAAAATATTTTACTTGCTGGATTTTCACAAGGCGGTGTTATTGCCTTACACACCGGCTTGCGTTATCCACACAAACTAGCTGGTATCATGGCTTTATCCACTTATTTGCCAACCACAGAACAATTAAAAACTGAACGTGCTGCCATTAATAATGATACGCCTATTTTTATGGCACATGGCACGATGGATCCCGTAGTTCACCTGCCAATAGCCAAACAGGCTTTTAGCGACTTAAAAGCGATGGATTACCCAGTAAGCTGGCATGAGTATCCGATGCAACATTCACTTTGCATAGAAGAGATTATAGATATTTCGGGGTTTATTAATAAAATTTTTTAAAAACCAAACACTTTCCTTTCGCTCCCGCGCGCCGCTTCACTGCCATTAAGTTAAGAAATTAGCTCATTGGGGCGCAGTGCTTTAGCCTGCTTTCATAGCTGAAAATAGCAGGCTAAAGCACTGCGCCCCATATCCTATTGGTCTTAACTTAATGACAGTGATGCTCACCTAGGAACCAAAACCAGAGCCATAAAATAAGCCTATGCCTTTCCTAAAAGACCTCACCTTACGCCGTTTTTTCCCTATCGCTATTATTGCCAGCCTGATAATAGCGATTGTCATTATTAAGTCACAGCCAAAAATGACACATGAATCCAGCGCAGGTTTAATCACGCCGGTAAATGTTATCGCAGTAAAATCTTATGCGGTTAAACCGGCAATTATTGGTTTTGGTACTGTTGAGCCAGATATTTCACTGGCCTCTAAAGCAGAGATTTCAGGAAAAATTAGCTATGTACACCCGCAATTACGTAACGGTGCAATTTTACAAAAAGGTACTGTCGTTATTCGCATTGACCCCGAAGACTATCAGTTAGCCTTACAGCAGGCGAAAACCATCGTCGCTAGTAGCCACGCAAAAGTCAGGGAAATCGAATTACAGAAAAATAATGTTCAGGCCGACCTTAAATTAGTCCAAAAAAAGCTAAAACTAGCACAAGTTGAATTAGCTCGCATAGAATCCTTAGTTAAAAAGCAATCCATTTCAAAATCGAGTCGCGATAATCAACAGTCCAGCGTTTTACGCTTACAACAAGAAGTGCAAAATTTAAGCAGTCAACTGAAAACTTTACCACAACAATTAGCCAGTGCTCAGGCGGCACTAACGAATGCCAAATCGCTGGTAATGACACAAGAATTAAACCTTAAACGTACCGAAATTAAACTGCCGTTTAACGCGCGCATTTCCGAGCGCGTGGTTGAGGAAAACCAATATATTGCCAAAGGTGCTTTATTATTTAGTGCGCAAACCACCGATAAAATTTTAATTAATGCGCAATTTTCTCTACAGCACTTTAGATCCTTAGCGAAAGGCTTTCGGGGGAATGAAGCCTTACTCAAAGAAGCATTTTCATCTGGCTTTTCGAGTGAAATTTTTCAGCAATTAGGTCTAACAGCAAAGGTTCGTCTTGCTGATAATAACTCACCTTATTGGCCTGCTAATGTTGAACGCATTAGTAGCCAGATCGATCCTGTAACACGTACTTTAGGCATTGTAGTCAGCGTTGATAATCCATATAAAAATATTATCCCAGGCACTAACCCACCCTTAATGCAAGGCATGTATACCGAAATTATGCTACAAGGTAAAGCGCAAAACTTTTTTGTCATTCCACGCGATGCACTACATGAAAATGAAATTTTTATCGTTAATAAAAATGCACAACTAGAGCGCCGTACAATTGAGAAGGCACAAGTACAAGGTAAAATGGTGTTATTAACTCAAGGCTTAAAAGAAGGTGAAATGCTGATTGTATCCGATGTTTTTCCAGCAATAACGGGGATGCAAGTTAAAATAATAGCGCAACCAGAATTACAAAAAAACATCGAAAACTGGGCACAGGAGCAATAACATGATTCGTTATTTTATTCTGCATCCAACCGCTGCCAATTTATTAATGGGTTTACTCATTATCTTAGGGGTAATTACATTACCTACACTGAAACGCGAAACCTTTCCAGAAATCAAACGCTATGAGATTGAAGTTAAAATCGTTTATCCTGGCGCAACACCCCTAGAAATTGAACAAAAACTTTGCCGCCCTTTAGAAGATGCGATTGACGGCACTAGCTTTATTGATGAAATCCGTTGCGAAGCACGCCAGTCCTTAGCCATTGCCACTGTTAAAATGCAGGAAAATGGTGACTTTGTACAATTTAACAATGATATACGCAGTGCGCTTGATGAAATCGACAATTTTCCTATTGATAGCGAAGAGCCGGTTATTCGCGAATTAGGTCGCACACAAGATGTAGTTACGATTGCCTTAAGTGCCAATTTACCGAAAACAGAATTAAAAGACCTCGCCGAAAATATTAAACAACGTATTTTGCGCGTTCCAGGCATTCCTTTGGTCAGTGTTGAAGGGTTTTCTAAACGCCAGTTTCAAATTCAGCTAACGCAAGATAAATTACGCCTTTACGGGCTAAGCTTGCAAACCATAGCGACTCGAATTGCCCAACAAAATCTGGATTTACCTGTCGGTGAAATTCAAACTGCTGAACGTGACTACCAAATTCGTGTCAATGATGAGCGTCGCTCACCGGATGAGCTCAGAGATTTAGTCATTATAAAAGGCAAGTATGGTAATGAAGTGCGTTTAGGAGATATAGCCACCATTATTGACACTTTTGAAAAAGCGGAAGATCAAGTAACCTATAACAATTTACCCACCGCCTTTCTAAAAATTCGCAAAAATACACAAGATGACAGTTTACGTATTTTAGAGACCGTTAAACAATTTATTAGCGATGAAAAAAGACGTTTGCCGGCACAAGTGCAATTTAACCTAACGCAGGATTTCACCAGTATCGTCAATGACCGCATTGCTATGCTAATAACCAATGCCTGGCAAGGTTTACTCTTAGTATTTACCGTTATGTGGCTATTTTTTGGCACACGTTATGCATTTTGGGTGGTTATGGGTTTACCCGTTTCTTTTTTGGCTAGTGCCTTTTTATTAGTGCAATGGGGGATTAACATTAATATGTTATCGATGGTCGCATTACTGTTAGCACTGGGTATTTTAATGGATGATGCGATTGTCATTAGTGAAAGTATTGGCAAACATATTTCATTAGGAAAAACACCGACCCAAGCAGCGATTGATGGCACACTGGAAATTAAAAATGGCGTATTATCCTCCTATGTCACTACCTTGTGTATTTTTATTGGCTTATTATTTCTCAATGGCGATATAGGACAATTACTGTATACCATTCCAGCGGTTTTAATTTCCGTGATTACCATTTCATTGCTGGAGGCGTTTTTGATTCTCCCACATCACTTACAACATTCATTGCAAAAAGGGGCTGGTCAGCCTATCCCTAAAATCAGACAACAATTTGCTGATGCTTTTGAAAGGTTGCACAGTAAAGTCAATGACTGGGTAAAAAAACTGATTATTTATCGTTACCTATTTATGGGCTCAGTCGTCGGTGTATTTATCTTATCAGTCAGTTTATTAGTATCAGGTGTCGTAAAATTTTCTGCTTTTCCTGATGTAGAAGGCGATTTATTACAAGCGCGGATATTGATGCCTGTAGGCAGTTCTTTGGCGCAAACACAGCGTACTGTAGAAAAAATCAACAGCAGTTTACAAGCAGTTAATAAGCATTATCAAGAAAAATATAAAGTCTCATTAATACAAGGGGTGACTGTACATTATGGGATGAATATAGATGCTTTTGAAAGCGGAGCACACCTGGCTACGCTCAGTGTCGACCTACTAACGGGCGAGCAACGTCAGCTGTCTATTACCCAGATTGCGCAACAATGGCGTACCGAACTTGGCGATGTGCCCGAAGCCTTAAATATCAGCATTAAAGAACCTGGGATCAGTCCTGCAGGCCGTGCCATTTATATCCGTTTGCAAGGGGATGATTTGCACACACTATCCTCAGCCTCACATCAGCTACAAAAATGGCTATCTGGCTATTCTGGTGTCAGTAATTTAATGGATGATCTACGCCCTGGCAAACCTGAATTTACCTTAAAACTAAAAACAGGTGCTTATGCACTAGGCTTAACATCACAGGAAATAGCGACACAATTACGTGCCGCTTATCAAGGTATTGAGGTGCTAGAAACCGCAATTAATTTAGAAACCTACGAAGTGATCGTAAAGTTGGATGATGCTTCTAAAGATGAATTATCCGATTTTGACAATTTCCCGATTATTCACCCACAAACTGGCATGATGATTCCGCTGGTTAATATTGCAGATATTAGTGTTAATCGAGATTTCTCACGTGTGCAGCGCATTAATGCACAACGAGCGGTGACTATTTATGGAGATATCGATGCTTCATTGAATAATACCCAAGCTATTTTTAAGGATATGGAAGCCTCATTTTTTACTGACTTTAAACAGAGCTATCCTGATATTAGCCTTTCTTTTGAAGGAGAAATAAAAGAAGGCCCACTGACACGTAGCTCTATGCGTAAAAGCATGTTAATGGGCTTGGTTGGGATTTTTATTTTACTCAGCCTGCAATTTCGCTCTTATATCGAACCTGTGCTCGTCATGGCTAATATTCCTTTGGCATTTATCGGTGTCATTTTCGGCCACTTAATTATGGGCTTGGATATTACTATGCCATCGTTATTAGGCTTTGTTTCGTTAGCGGGTATCGTGGTTAATGACTCAATTTTATTAGTCGAATTTGTCAAAAAACATATTCAAGCTGATATAACACCACATGAAGCGGCTGCAAAAGCAAGTAGTGAACGTTTTCGTGCCGTATTCTTAACCTCGTTAACTACCGCGGTTGGTTTAACACCGCTATTATTTGAGCAAAGCTCACAAGCACAAATTTTAATTCCACTGGCGACCAGCATTGTCTTTGGAATTATCAGTTCGACCTTGCTGGTATTGTTTGTCACACCGTGCTTGTATGCGATTTTGGAGGATTTTGGTGTAGCCAAAATGACTAAGGCAGATCCATTGTAAATCTAAAAAAAAACGCGAAGTATCTCATCCAAAAAGCGCCAGTCTATTCACATATTATTAATATATCAATCACATAGACTAAAAAAATAAAATAGTCAAGAAGACAACAAACTGAAGTTTCCCAGTTTTTATTCAAAGAAACATTAGGAAATGCTAATTTTCGAAAAATATTAGCATTATCTAATGTTTCTTTCTGAAATGAATTTTATTTCTTTTAAAACAACAACTTATTGGTGAATGAGGCCTCGAAACCCTGTATAATACATTGTTCTAAGCAATTGATTATACAAACAAAAGACCTCATTCATGTTCATTTTACGCGATCTTCTTCTCCCCCTGCAAACTCATTTTTCCGACACCAAACTTGGCAAGGAACGTGCGTCGTTATTTGTCTACACGCTCTTGGCCATTATTGTGCCGTTTACGTCATCCATGAGCTCTAATTTATGGCGAGGATTAGGTGTTTTGTTTGGGATCGACATTAAAAAGAAACGATTCTATACTTTTATGGCCTCGTCAACGCTACCGTGGAAAAAGCTATGGCGCTCCACTTGGGGGCTTATTGATTCGCCTGAAACAGAGGGCAGATTATTGCTTGCACTTGATGACTCCATCAATACAAAAGTGGGGAAGAAAATATTTGGTTGTGAACAAATCTTTGATCATGCCGCGAAAGCTAACCAAAGCGACTACCCGTGGGCACAAAATATTGTTTCGGTGGGACTGCTGAAACGAGTACATGCGCGCTGGGCTTGTTTGTTTTTAGATTTTCGTTTCTACTTGCCCAAGAAAACGATTGAGGCTAAATACGATAGAGTGAAGATGAAAGGAAAAATACTGCCTTTTAAAACCAAGTTATCTCAAGCCGCTGAGATGATCGTTGATATTGGCGAGCATTTCTCAGAACCTCCCCTACTTGCCGTAACCGATAGCTGGTTTGGCAATGCCGGTTTGTTAAAGCCAGTCCGTCAAGTGATAGGTGAACGTTTTGATATGCTATCGCGTTTACGCTGCAATAATGTATTGTATGATTTTCCAGAGCCAAGAAAATCAGGACAACGCGGACGGCGTAAAAAATACGGTCAACGGCTGGGTTCAGCAACGGAAATGGCCAGCACTTTTCAGGCAGAAGCCATTGAATATTCAGTTAATCTCTATGGTAAACAGCGTACCGCTCGTGCTTATGATCGTATTGTCATGTCGAAGAGCTTGAAATGTCCAATCCGTGTTGTATGGGTTTTTCGTCGGACACAATGGATTGCTTTATTTTCTACTGACTTGGAGTTAACGGTCATCCAGATGATTGAATTTTATGGTGCGCGTTGGAAGATAGAATCGGGTTTCAAGGAATTAAAGCAGGATATGGGGAGTCAGAAAAGTCAGTGCCGTACAGCTCAATCGGTCACCAATCATTTGAACTTCTGCATGATGGCGACAACGATCACTTGGATTTATGCTGACCGATTAAAGACCAACCCTGAACGCAGACATAAAGTGAAAGGAAGGACAAGTTTTGCCTTCTCAGATGTTCGGCGTATTATTGCGGAAGCGGGATTGGATCCGGATTTTAGTAGGCTTTGCCCCAAACCTAGCAACTCCCCAGTTAATTCTCTCGTCGCCACGCTATTACGCATGGTGGCTTGATGAATTTTTGGGAAACTTCAGATTTAAGTGAGTGCTGCGCTAGTATTTTAAATAAATTAATTACTGAATAAGAAAATCAATATGAAGTTAGGACAAAAGATTGTGAACTCTACGTTGGGTTGGTTGCTGGCGATATTAAAAGCCGTTGTCGTATTATTTATTTTGGGTATTGCAAAAGTTACTTTACGTACTAATCCTGATATTGCATTTCCTGTACTCGGAGCTGCTGTCATGTTCTTTTTGATATGGTATTTTGCACCTCAGATAAAGCGATATTTAAATAATGAGTAAATATTCAGAGTTTCTGTAGGAGCGTATTTAGGTTTTTATGAATCTAAGAACTCCTTCTTGCTCGTCAACATTAATGGTATCTTCTGCGGCAAATTTACCACTTAAGATATCTTGTGCTAGCGGGTTTTCCAAGTCTTGTTGAATGGCGCGTTTAAGCGACCTTGCGCCAAAAGCGGGATCAAACCCAGCTTTGCTGATTTTATCTAAGGCGGCCTCAGACATAGTTAGCTGTATATTTCTACCAAATAAACGAGTGCGTAAATGTTCAATCTGTATTTTTGCAATCGAGCGGATATGTTCAGCTGTTAAAGGGTGGAAGACGACAGTTTCATCAATACGGTTAATAAACTCAGGCCGAAAATGGCTACCGACCACTTCCATAACAGCTTGTTTC
Organism: methanotrophic endosymbiont of Bathymodiolus puteoserpentis (Logatchev); assembly: GCF_900128525.1. GTDB lineage: Bacteria > Pseudomonadota > Gammaproteobacteria > Methylococcales > Methylomonadaceae > Methyloprofundus. The sequence continues at coordinate 87,065 of NZ_FQTQ01000063.1, read as the reverse complement.
ATGGCTTCATAATTACCTTCGCCTACTAGTTCCTGAGTAAGGGCAGAGCCAAGGTTTGAGGTCATGATGATAACGGTATTACGAAAATCAACCGTGTGCCCTTGACCGTCAGTCAAACGCCCATTATCAAGCACTTGCAATAGAATGTTAAAAACATCGACATGCGCCTTTTCAACTTCATCTAATAAAACAACGGAATAAGGGCGGCGGTGCACAGCCGTTGTTAAATAACCGCCTTCTTCATAACCGGCATAACCTGGGGGAGCGCCAACTAAACGTGCGGCTGAATGTTTTTCCATAAATTCAGACATGTCAATACGAATCATGGCATCTTCGGTATCAAATAAAAAGTTAGCTAAAGCTTTGCAAAGTTCAGTCTTACCAACGCCAGTTGGCCCTAAAAATAAGAAAGAACCATTAGGGCGGCTTGGATCAGATAATCCAGCACGCGAACGACGCATAGTATCGCTGACAGCTTTAAGCGCTTCAGGTTGGCCGATAACGCGTTCTGCTAAGACTTGTTCTATATTTAGCAGTTTGTCGCGCTCGCCTTCAAATATTTTAGCGACTGGAATGCTTGTCCATTTAGACACAACTTCAGCGATTTCTTCTTTTGTGACATTATTGCGTAATAATGTCATTTCCTGCATTTCTGCTTGAGAAGCTAAATCAAGCTGGTACTCTAATTCGGGAATTTTACTGTATCGTAGCTCAGACATAAGTATTAAGTCATTGCTGCGCTGTGCTGTTTTTAATTCAGTACGGGCTTGCTCTAATTTTTCTTTAATATTTGCTGAGCCTTGTATCGCGGCTTTTTCTGCTTTCCAAGCTTCTTCTAAATCGATAAATTCTTTGCCTAATTCCTGAATTTTATCGTTTAGAGTGGCTAGGCGTTTTTGGGAGGCTTTATCAGAATCTTTTTTCGTCGCTTCATGTTCAATTTTTAATTGAATTAAGCGACGCTCTAGCTTATCCATGACTTCAGGCTTGGAATCTAACTCCATGCGAATGCAACTAGCCGCCTCATCAATTAAATCAATGGCTTTATCGGGCAGTTGGCGGTCAGCAATATAGCGAGATGACAATTGTGCTGCAGCAATAATTGCTGGATCAGTAATAGCAACACCGTGATGCAGCTCGTAACACTCTTTTAAGCCGCGTAAAATCGCAATAGTGTCTTCAACAGAAGGTTCGTCGACTAATACTTTTTGGAAGCGCCGTTCTAATGCTGCATCTTTTTCTATATATTGGCGGTATTCATTCCATGTGGTTGCGCCAACGCAATGTAATTCACCGCGCGCTAAGGCAGGTTTAAGCATATTACCCGCATCTATCGCACCTTCAGCTTTGCCGGCACCGACCATGGTATGTAATTCGTCAATAAATAGAATGACTTGACCTTCTTGTTGGGCTAAGTTATTAAGCACTGCTTTTAGGCGCTCTTCAAATTCACCGCGAAATTTTGCCCCAGCAATTAAGCTCGCCATATCCAGTGCTAAAAGGCGCTTACCTTTGATACCATCAGGTACCTCGCCATTAATAATGCGTTGTGCTAAACCTTCAACAATGGCGGTTTTACCAACGCCTGGCTCACCGATTAACACAGGGTTATTTTTTGTGCGACGCTGCAAGACTTGAATAGTGCGGCGTATCTCATCATCACGGCCGATAACAGGGTCTAGCTTGCCTTGTTCGGCGAGCTCCGTTATGTCAATCGTATACGTTTTTAACGCATTAAGTTGATCTTCTGAGTTTTTATCATGGAGGTGTTCACCGCCTCGAGCGTCATTAATTGCTTTGTTAATTGCTTGTTGGTTTACGCCTGCTTGCTGTAAAGCAATGCTCAGTTGGCCTTTATTTGTGCACGCGGCTAATAAAAAAATCTCACTAGAGATAAAGCTGTCATTATGTTTTTGTGCTAACTTTTCAGTTAGGTTGAGCTGCCTTGCTAAGTCATTAGAGATTCGCACAGCAGTGTCCGTATCAGAAATTGCTGGCATACTTTTGAGCGATTTCTTCAGTGCATTCACTAGTTTTGGGGTGTTAGCGCCTACTCGTGCCAATAAAGGCTTAATGCTGCTACCTTGTTGCTCAAGCATAGCTAAAAGAACATGTGTACTTTCAATAAATTGATGGTCTTTTGCTAATGCTAAACTCTGTGCATCGTTAAGAGCACCTTTGAATTTTCTGGTTAGTTTTTCTGGATTCATGATTTACTCCTCAAAAACTGATACTACTAGCTTGGGGCAGGGGACTTTCAAGCAGGAGTATAGCTTGTTTTTCTATATTTTATCTCAACCAGAGTGAATAGAGGGGGGGATAAGTGATGGTTTTTAGTACTATCCATGCCGGTATGAAGGATTTTGTTCTATTGTTTTTTTCAGCCTTACCCGGTCTAAACATCCCATAACTAGAATAAATCTGACTTGGCTTGTTAATGTATGTTGACTGACTTTCTTAAGATTTCTTATGCGAAATGAAGTTTTTGATGTTTTAAGAGTGGGATTGAAACTATGTGGTACTAAAAACTTATTGGGTTATGCATTTATAATTTGAATTCAGGTATATTGCTATCTTAAAGAAATAAAATTAAAAATACAGGAGCAGAATATGTCAAAAATAGCGCTAGTAACAGGCAGTAACCGTGGTATAGGGCTTGAATTATGTGCTCAATTAAAACAACGAGATTTTGATGTTATTGCTGCTTGTCGACAGAGTTCTCCGGCGCTGGATGCTCTGGGTGTGGAAGTAATTGAGAGTGTTGAGGTGAGTGACCTCAAAAGTATTGCTGGTTTAGTTGCTAAATTGAGCGATCGGCATGTTGATTTGAACGCAGACATAAAGTGAAAGGAAGGACAAGTTTTGCCTTCTCAGATGTTCGGCGTATGATTGCGGAAGCGGGATTGGATCCGGATTTTAGTAGGCTTTGCCCCAAACCTAGCAACTCCCCAGTTAATTCTCTCGTCGCCACGCTATTACGCATGGTGGCTTGATGAATTTCTGGGAAACTTCAGCTCAGCAATAAACGTCTTATTTTCTTCAGTACTCATTAAGTCTTCCTTCACTATTAACTCCTACTTCTTGTCATTCACAGAAATAAAGCACCAAACCCTAGAAAGTTTAAGCACTTACAATAAAGTTTATTTTGATAAATATATCACGGGATTAACGGGCTTTCCGTTCTTCCTAATTTCAAAGTGTAATGCGGGCTTACCATTCACGCCCACCCCCATTTCAGCTATCAATTGTCCCTTTTTAATTTTTTGTCCTTCTTTGACTAACAAGCGGCGATTATGCGCATAAGCACTCAAATATAAATAATTGTGCTTTATAATAAGAAGTTTCCCATACCCAAGTAAACCACTACCGCTATAGGCTACAACCCCTGACTCAGCCGCCTTAATTTTCTGCCCAACACGCCCAGAAATATCAATCCCCTTACTTCCTGTAGAATAAAAATTTCGTACTATTTTTCCGGTCACTGGCCACTGCCAGTGTAACTTTAACACCTTTTTATTACCCGTTGAAATACTAGTATTTTTTTTCTTTATTTTTTTTTTCAATACCTCTTTAGTCGGCATAGACTTAAATAACTTTAATTTCTGCCCAATATAAAGTTTATATGGCGAATAAATATTATTCCATACCGCAAGTCGCTTATAGCCATGCCCCGACCTAAAACCAACGGAATATAAAGTATCACCTTTTTTTACCTTATAATATGAACTACTCGTCAAATCACGTTTTTTCGGCTGAATAGGCGCTTGAGATTGAAATCCCGCACAACCACTCACAAGAAAACTTAAAAAAAGCAAAAGAAACCACCGATTTAAAGAACACGCAAAGGATTGCCAGCCAAGCACCTTACCTCTAAAAAGAACATTACAAAGCAACATCGCCTGTCTATTTCTTTAACAAAACATCTTTCGCTTGATTAATTTGCGCAGCAAGGTAGCTAGACCCACCACGGTCAGGATGATTTTTTAAAATTAGTTTCCGGTGCGCATCAATAATCTCTTGCCTTGTTGCTGTTGCATCAATACCCAGGATTTTATAAGCTTCCTTAACCGTTATTTCGCCTTGATTAACAGGCCTTCCTGTTTCCTTTTGCTTATTACGCCACAAAGCCCACAAACGCTGCAATTGAGGCGCATAGCGCAAAATCACTGGTATAAAACGCAGTACAAATGCAATGGAAACACTTAACACCGCCAAAATCCAACTCAAGCGCCCATTAAGCGCCAAAATGATGAAGCATAATAACAAGCCTAGCAAGGCGCTTTTCTGCATATACCGCTTACGCTCATGAGACTCTTTTTTTAAGCCTACTCTAAACCAGAAAAAAGCAGCAATTACAATAACTAAAAAATAAATCCTAATCAATGTTTTCCCTTTATTTATAGACGATGACTTGACCATTTTCCATTGCCCAATAAATAAAATCAACATCAAGGTATTAAAATACTTGATACATCAAGCGATAGATTTTCTAACTCATACAGCAAAAAAATGCTTCGCTACACAATCAACATTAAACACCAAGATTGAACACCAGTAGTACTCTGGAGTATTATTGAATCCCCCCAAAATAAATCTGTTACAACTGCTTCATCCCCTTTAAGAAAAAGGGGCCTTTTTACCACCCAATAAACAACTTTCTCATAACGACAGTTACCTGCTTCCTATATTGCAGGCAAAACATGTCAAGATGAAGATAAACGCCACTACAGCACTCACTCAACGCGCGAAAAGATAATATAGCAGTACTGCATTTACTAACATCAACACCCCACTTAAACCCTTCCAAAATACTAGTGGGTTACGTTCCATCAAGGGTATATTGTCTGCTTCACTTAAAAAACTAGCATTGGGGTTATTCAAGTCATATAAAAATTCAGACAACTCATCATAGCGGCCTTGCGGAGAAATTGATGTAGCTTTTTTTAGCGCACCATCAATCCATGCTGGCACCATGGCATTTTTTTGAAAACTTGGCACGTACACTAACTTAGATAGGTTAATTTTATTGGGCTTCTCTGGTATATCCCCCCCGAAAGGCAAAGCACGATTAATCATTTCATAAGTAATCACACCCAAAGAAAATAAATCTGATTTAACGGTACCACGCTGCCCTAAGTGATATTCAGGAGCCGTGTAATTAAGCGTCCCTAAGACATTATCTTCCTGCTGATCCAAAGGGGTTATTTCAGAAATACCAGCAATTTTTACTGACCCAAAATCAATAATTTTTACCGTACCAGACTTATCAATCATAATATTTTCAGGTTTTAAATCCTGGTGTAGCATTTCCATTCGATGAAAAGCACGCAGGCCTTTGGCAATCTGTTCAATAATAAGCCTGACTTCTCGTATATAGGGCTTGGGGTGGCTATCCATCCATTCTCTTAAGGTTTCACCCTCAATAAATTCAGTCGCATAGTAGATACAACTTTTTGCTCGATCCGAGCCAAATACCTGAAGTACATTTTTATCTTTAATTCGCTTTCCTGCCCATTCTTCATGCAAGAAATGCTCAATATAGTGAGTATCATCTTCATATAAAACAGAAGGGGTTTTTAAAATCACCTTAGTCTTGGTTTTGGTATCAAATGCACGATAAATTTGTGTACGCGTGCTCGCATGTAATTCAGCCTCAATCTTATAACCATCTAATACCATACCAACTTCTAATGGCGGCGGAAAAGGTAGGTTATCATATTGACGTAATACCTCATCTTCTTTCGCTAGTGGAATATTATCAATTCTAAAAAGCTGACAACTAAGGTTATCATCACTGTTATTATCACTCGCTTGTTGTACAATTTTCTGAGCGATAGACTCCAAGCTATCATTTGACTGTAATAATATTTTCAGTGTTTTTTCGGCAATAAAATCATGCACACCATCAGTGCTCATAAAAAACATATCGCCTTTTTCTAAAGGAATGGCCTTATAGTCAACTTCTAACCTAGGCTCTATCCCCATAGCGCGGTTCAAATAATTTTTTTCATCTGAAACCCAAACACGGTGATCACGAGTTAATTGCTCTAAATTACCCTCACGTAAACGATATATACGTGAGTCACCAATATGAAATAAATGAGCAGTAGTTGATTTAAGTACTGCAATACTTAAGGTACTCACCATACCTTTAGCTGATTCATAGCGCTGCTGCCCCTGACTATAAAGCCAAGAATTAGTTGCAGATAAGATTTTTTGCCCAGCTTGCTTAACAGACCAAGAGTCAGGCGTACTGTAATAATCACTTAAAAAACTAGCGACGCAACAATGACTCGCCTCATGCCCAGCATCACTGCCACTCATACCATCCGCAATTGCGATAGCAATGCCTTTGTGTGTTAATTGCGCTCCTTCCGGAATTAAAGCACCTAGGAAATCTTCATTTCTCTCCTTAATACCTTTGTCACTGCTGGAACCGATGGATATTTTGAGAGTTGATGTTGTCATGATTTACCCCAATTACTTATAAGTTTTCACCCAGTTAGCTAATTATTACTATTAGCCTTTCTGTACTGAGAAAGTTAAGTAGAAATTTTAAAAATATTAATTAAATTCAATCCAATTCAATCATTTCCACTGTTCCATCCTCTTGAACTTCAACCATATGCCCTTTAGGTTCTTCAATAAACTGTACAGCAACCAAAACAATCAAAGCACCACCAGCAATAACAGTAAAAAATACGGAAGGATCCACAAACGATAATACAGTTAAAAATATAACTGCCCCGACATTACCATAAGCACCGACCATACCCGCAATTTGTCCAGTCATGCGACGCTTAATTAAAGGTACCATCGCAAATACAGCCCCCTCGCCTGATTGCACAAAAAATGAGCATGCCATAGTTAAGATAATAACACCAACAATTGGCCAGTCAGGCGTGATAAGTGATAAACAATAATAACCGACTGATAAGCCAATAATGAAAATAGATAAAGATAATTTACGACCAAATGTATCACTAATCCAACCCCCTGTAGGACGGGCGATTAAGTTCATAAAAGCAAAGCCTGATGCGGAAAGCCCTGCCTGTATCATAGTTATACCTTGCGAATCATGAAAGGTATCATAGAAAAACATCGGCAACATCGAAACGACCGCTAATTCAGAACCAAAAGTAATCAGATAAGCTAAATCCAATATAGCTACCTGTTTAAATTTATACTTATGGATTTCATCAATCGGCTGCATTAAATGCTCTTCATTAACATGTACGATTTTGTATACGTTATAAAAGAATAATACCCAGATACCGACATAAATTAATAAAGCTGAAAAGCCTGATAATAAGCTTACGCCAGCAGGTGATAACTTCCAGGTTAATAGGGTTAGCGTTGCGTATAAAGGAATTGTCATTAGGATATAAAAGAATAAATCCCAAATGCTTGTGACTTCCATTGCCCCTGCTTTTTTCGGTTTAAAATAGGTTGAGCCTTTAGGCGTATCAGTGACACTAAAGAAATATATCACTGAATAAATTAATGCAATAATACCCGTTATCGAAATCGCATAACGCCAGCCTTCAGGTCCACCAAACATCAGCGCTAAAGTGGGTAATGTCATTGCTGCTGCCGCAGAACCAAAATTCCCCCAGCCACCATAAATACCTTCAGCAATACCAACTTGTTTAGCAGGAAACCATTCACCGACCATGCGAATACCAATCACAAAGCCAGCACCAACAAAGCCCGATAAAAATCGAGCTAAGGCAAGCTGTTCAAAACTATCAGCAAAAGCGAACATAAAAGTCGGTAAACTACCTAACGCCAATAATATAGAGAAGGTACGTTTAGGACCAAATTTATCTACCAAAATACCAATGACAATTCTAGCAGGAATTGTCAACGCAACATTTAAGATCAAAATAGTCTTAATTTCAGCTTTACTCATTCCTAAGCTATCAGCAATCACCAGCATTAAAGGAGCATGGCTAAACCAGACAACAAAGGAGATAAAAAATGCAAGCCAAGTGGTATGCAGGATTTTCATTTTTCCTGAAAAAGAAAAAAAGTTTAACGATTGTGCGCTCATGCGTCCTCCTAATTAAAGATTAATAACATCTTTATAAGCACTATATATGCCAAAAATATAACCCAATGATATTTAATATATATTATTGAATTAAAGAGGTAATATCATGGGTCAAGTATCGATTTAGTGAGGCGCCTTAAGCAAATAACTTATAATGCACCAGTTAAGCACTCAAATCGCACTATATCGGTGCACCTTCTTCTTTCAGGTCCAAAATAGATACAGAAAATCAATATATTATGATATGGCACAATATGTGCTTACATAACAGCAACAAGACTTAAGGCACACATGAGGTAAGGCATGAGCAATAAACAAACATTAATCGTCATTGGCAACGGCATGGTAGGACATAACTTCCTAGAAAGCCTTGTTGCTAGTGATATAAGTGATAATTATGAAATTGTTACTTTCTGTGAAGAGCAGCGACCTGCTTATGATCGAGTGCATCTAACAGAATTTTTCTCAGGCAAAACAGCCGAAGACTTATCAATGGTCACAGAAGGTTTTTTTGAAAAAAATAATATAAAAATTCACTTGAATGATAAGGCTGTCGCTATTGATACGGCCAATAAGTTTGTGACATCTGAAAAAGGTATCACTATCAGTTACGACAAATTAATCTTAGCAACAGGATCTTATGCTTTTGTCCCCCCCGTCCAAGGACATGACCGTGAAAATTGTTTTGTATATAGAACGATTGAAGATTTAGAAGCGCTAACAGCAGCCGCTAAAAATGCAAAAGTTGGTGCAGTCGTAGGTGGTGGCTTATTAGGGCTGGAAGCAGCAAAAGCACTTAAAGATTTAAACCTTAAGACTAATGTTATTCAGTTTTCACCCCGTTTAATGTCTGCACAACTTGATGCGGGTGGTGCACAAATGCTGGCCGCTAAAATTGAAGCATTAAATATTTCAGTATTGACCAGTAAAAACACGCAAAAAATTATTGATGGATCAGAATGCAAACACAAAATGTTGTTTGCTGACGGCACGGACTTAGAAACAGATATTATTTTATTTTCTGCGGGTATCCGCCCCCGCGATGAAATTGCACGTCAAAGTGGCATTGAGGTCGGTTCGCGCGGTGGAATTGTTATTAATGACCAATGTAAAACATCTGACCCTGATATTTATGCGATTGGTGAATGCGCTGTCTGGAAAGGAGAAACGTTTGGTTTAGTGGCTCCAGGCTATAATATGGGGCGTACTGTTATAGCTGATTTATCAGGGCAGGAAGCTAGCTTTAAAGGTGCGGATATGAGCACTAAGTTAAAACTAAATGGTGTTGATGTTGCTAGTATTGGTGATGCGCATGCGAATACAGAAAATGCCATTGTTTATCAATACCAAAATGGCGCAGATGAAATTTATAAGAGCCTAGTTGTGAGTGCAGATAAGAAAAAATTACTGGGTGCAGTACTCGTCGGTGATGCCTCAGGTTATGGCACTTTATCGCAATACTATCTTAATGGCATCGAACTACCTGAACACCCGGATAGCTTAATCTTACCAGCTCGATCTGATGAATCTGTTGGCTTAGGCCCTGATGCGCTACCAGAGTCTGCGCAAATTTGTTCATGCTTTGATGTTACTAAAGGGCAGATTTGTTCAGCAGTAGAAAGTGGCTGCCATACCATGGCTGAATTAAAAGATAGCACGAAAGCTGCTACAGGTTGTGGCGGGTGTGCTGCATTATTAAAATCTGTACTCGATTGTGAATTAGAAAAATCAGGTTTTGAAGTAAATACGGATATCTGTGAGCATTTCGCTTATACGCGCCAGGATTTATATAACCTGATTATGGTTAATAAAATTAAATCATTTAATGAATTATTAGAAAAATACGGTAAAGGCCGAGGTTGCGAAGTTTGCCGCCAAGCCATTGGCTCTATATTAGCTTCCTACTGGAATGATTATATTTTGCAGCCTGAACACCTCAGCCAGCAAGATACCAATGATACCTTTTTAGCCAATATGCAAAAAGACGGGACTTATTCAGTCGTACCACGGATGACAGGCGGCGAAGTGACACCTGATGGCTTGATCGCTATTGGTAAAATAGCGAAAAAATATAAACTGTATACCAAAGTAACTGGAGGACAACGAGTCGATTTATTTGGTGCTCGAGTTGATCAATTACCGCTTATCTGGAAAGAGTTGATTGATGCGGGTTTTGAGTCAGGTCATGCTTATGGAAAATCTTTAAGAACCGTTAAATCTTGTGTTGGTAGTACTTGGTGTCGATTTGGTGTTGATGACAGCGTTGGGTTAGCGGTTGAACTAGAAAATCGTTATAAAGGGCTACGCTCACCGCACAAAATTAAATTTGCTGTATCGGGCTGTACGCGCGAGTGTGCTGAAGCACAAAGTAAAGACATCGGTGTGATTGCGACCGAAGGCGGCTGGAATCTCTATGTTTGTGGTAATGGTGGTATGAAACCTCGCCATGGTGATTTATTTGCTACAGATTTAGATAAAGAAACATTAATTAAATATATTGATCGTGTATTAATCTTTTATACACGAACGGCTGACCGCTTACAGCGTACTTCCGTATGGATGGAAAATATGGAGGGTGGCTTAGATTACCTGAAATCAGTTGTAATTGATGACAAGTTGAATATTTGCGCTGATTTAGAAGAACAAATGCAACATGTCGTAGATACCTATCAATGCGAATGGAAAACAACAATTGAAGATGAAAGTAAGTTAAAGCGTTTTCGTCACTTTATTAATAGTGATAAAACAGATGAAAATATTATTTTTGTTGAAGAGCGAGGACAAATTCGTCCTGCTAATGAAGATGAACGGCAGCATTTTGCCTTAGTGGAGGAGGTATAATGAGTAAATGGGTGGATATTTGCGCAGTCACTGACCTACCAGCGGATTCGGGAGTTTGCGCCTTGGTTGAAGATAAACAAGTGGCAATTTTTTATATGCCAAAAGACAATGCCGTATTTGCAATAAGTAATTATGATCCTTTTGGCAAAGTTCACGTATTATCACGTGGCTTATTAGGTGATATTAAAGGCGAACCGATGGTTTCTTCACCTCTCTATAAACAGCATTTCAGTTTACTAACTGGCAAATGTTTTGAAGATGAAAACGTCTGTATACCTGTCTATGCAGCCCGTATTAAAGATAACCGCGTAGCAGTCAGTCTAGAGGAATAACAGAATGAATTATACTTATTATATTGCCGATGTTTTTACTAATCAGGTTTTTAGCGGTGCGCAAATTGCAGTTTTCCCTAATGCTGAAGGGTTAAATCTCACACAAATGGGATTAGTAGCCCGTGAATTAAACTTATCAGAAACCGTTTTCTTGACCCACAAAAAGGGTGTAGAGAATCACTACACCATGAAAATATTCACCCCCCGAGGTGAAGTAGATTTTGCAGGTCAAACAATTATTGCAGCTGGGTATATTTTAGCAGCCTGCGGTAAGCTTCCGGCTGGTGAGGCACACACAGCGGTTGTTTTCGAACAAAACACCGGAGAAATTCAGGCTAGCATCAGTCACTCTGAAGATAAGCAAAACTTTATTCAGTTTGCACGCACAGTCTCCCCTGTTGTGGATTATTACGCACCTAGCGAAAATGAAATTGCTAGTTTCTTAGGGATAAATCAAGCGCATATAGATACAAAAAAATATGCAGCACGCCTTGTTTCTTGTGATGTTCCTTATTTAATTGTGCCTGTTTATTATTATGAAACAGTACGTAATGCAACGTTTAACTTTGCTGCGTGGAGCCAATCTATCGCGCCACAAACAGCAGCACAAGAAATTTTAATTGTCTCCCCCAAAACCCCCTACCAAGACTCAGATTTTGCTGCGCGTCTAGTTGGGCCAAATATTGGTGCTCATGAAGATCCTCCAGTAGGTTCGGCAATACCCGCGTTAGCCGCCTATTTATGCTCTTTCGAGCACATGCAAAAAGGAACTTATACATTTGCAGTACAGCGAGGTGATGACAAAATGCGCCGTAGTATTTTAAACCTAGAAATGGATCACAAAGGAGAAGATACATTAAATTTACGTGTTGGTGGCGAAGCAGTAATGGTTGCTGAAGGAACTATCTTTATTCCGCAAAGCTAATTTTTATTTAGGAATGGGAATGCAATAACTTATACCTTATGACGCAGAATTTTTATTTATATTCAAAGCGTAATAACAAGTGCGAAGTCATCATTCAGTCCTCTTACTATCGATAGATAACTGACGATATACTTCGTGCCTCAGCACATCCTCCAGCAATTTGCTTAACTTAAATATAAAAATCGTTGAAAAATTATGCTATTTGGTCGTAACAAAAAAAATCCTATTACTATTGCCGATAAAAAGATTGAAAAATGGACTTATTCAACTTGTGGCTACTGTTCTACTGGCTGCTCCATTGAAATCGGTACAAATAAAGAAGGCATTCCAGTTTCTTCGCGCGGCGTCGGTGGCGCAGATGTTAATCAAGGTAAATTATGTTTAAAAGGTATTTTTGAACATGAGTTATTCGAGTCTGCTGGACGAGGTAAAACGCCACTTATCCGCAGTGATTTTCATGAACCTTGGCAGAATTCTGACTGGGATGAAGCAACTGCTCAAATGGCCTCTGAAATAAAACGCATTCAATCTACTTACGGGCGTGATGCCTTTGCAATTGTTTCCACAGGTCAGATTTTAACCGAAGGTTTTTACACTTTAGGTAAGTTAGCGCGAGGTGTTATTGGTACTAATAACTATGATGGTAATACCACCTTATGTATGGCATCTGCGGTATCGGGTTATAAGCGTTCCTTTGGGTCTGATGGTCCGCCTGGGTGTTATGAAGATTTTGAACACACAGAATGTTTAATTGCCTGGGGGTCAAATTTGCCTGAGCAACACCCAATTATTTACTGGCGTATGAAGGAAGCACAAGAAAAGCGCCCTTTTCCGTTGATTGTCGTAGATCCCCGAGTCACTATGCTGGCACAAAATGCAGATATGCATTTAGCAATTACTCCAGGCACTGATGTGGTTTTACAAAATGCCTTAATGCATGTAATTCTTGCAGAAGGACTGGAAGATAGAGAATACATAGAAGCAAACACTAATGGCTTCGAACAGCTAGAAAAAGAAGTTCAGAAATACGATCCTACCAGTGCAGCAAAAATTTGTGGTATTGATGAAGATACTATTCGTCATGTTGCTAGGCTTTACGCTAAGGCAGGTGCGGCAATGAATATCTGGACTATGGGTATTAATCAAAGTACCCACGGCTCTGATGGTGTCGTGGGTTTAAACAACTTAAGCCTGCTGACCGGTAATATCGGTAAAAAAGGTGGCACAAGTTTATCCATTACCGGTCAATGTAATGCCATGGGGACAAGAGAATGGTCTTCTTGTTCGGGTTTACCTGCTTATCGTGCGCTGGAGAATAAAGCTGATCGTGAAGAGATCGGTAAATTCTGGAATGTTGACCCTGAATTTTTCCCTAAGCAACGCGGTATGGCGCAAACAGATATTTTTCCTGCCATTGAAACCGGTGAAATTAAAGGCTTGTGGTTAGTTGGTACGAATCCGATGACCTCGATGCCTAATACCGCACGTATTCGCAAAACATTGGAAAAACTGGAATGTCTCATCGTTCAGGATTCTTATCTTGATGTAGAAACGACCGAATATGCCCATATATTTTTACCCGCTGCTATTTGGGCGGAAAAAGAAGGCTGTTTTACCAATACTGAAAGGCGAGTCAATATTGTTCGAAAGGTTAAAGAGCCTTACGAAAACACCAAAACGGATCTACATATTTTTAATGAAATTGCCAAACAATTTGAGCAATCAGAGAAAATGAACTTCCCTGATAAGCCAGCTGAAGTCTTTGACGAAATGCGTCATTTATCTAAAGGTCGCTTAGTCGATATATCGGGTATGACACACGATTTAATTGAGAAAAATCGAGGCATTCAATGGCCTTACACCGAAGCACAAGCAAAAAATGGTGAAGAGCCACCGAAAGGCGGAAAGCGATTGTATACGGAATCGGGTACTTTTCGTTTTGCAGATGGTATGGCCAAACTCATTCCTCTGCCATTTATTGATAATAATGAAGTCCCGGATGAGCAATACCCTTTCTGGCTAAATTCAGGCCGTTTGGTCGAGCATTTTCATACCCGCACCCGTACTGGAAAAATCGGCAATAACAACAAATACAGCCCTACTCCGTTTATGGAAATGAATCCTGATGTGGCAGCTGAAATGGGCATTTTACACCAGACTTATGTGCGCGTCGTTTCGCGGCGTAGTGATGCGGTAGTTATGGTAATGCTAACGCATCGAGTACCGAATAATATGGTGTTTATTCCATTCCACTTTTTTGACTGTGTGAATCGTTTAACACTAGGGCTGTTAGACCCTCATTCGCGCCAACCTGCCTTTAAACAGTCTGCTGTACGTATTGAACATATCAATCAGGAAGAGGCAGCCAAGATCAACAAAGAATCACGCAGTTTTTAGTTTTATCTGTTTTTGTATCTTTTCTTTCTGGTTTTCATGCTTGGCAGCACTACCATTAAGTTAAGTAATAATGATAAACCAAAGTGTTACATCGTAGGTTAGGTAAGTTTTTTAAATGCTACGCAATAAAAAAATGTAATCCAACGCGGGGCAGCACCGATAAAAATATCGGATTACGTTATCTGCACTATGCTAGATAAGCTCATCCAACCTACCTTCTTTTACAGTCTCTCCACGTGAGAAACGAAAACAGTCAAAAAAATATTATGATAAAAGTAAGAAGTGACGAACCGGAATATGCCTACCTTTGGGATAAAGAAACCAAAGAAAAAAATCGTTATGGTAAAGATATTGAGCTAACCCAAGAAGGGGATGAGCGCAGAAATAAAAGCCTCAATATCAATGGTGATGATGGCATAGGCGACAACCCTAATCGCAATAAACAGCATGGCTTTTTTCTTAATGCAGATAACTGTATAGGCTGTCATGCCTGTGAGGCAGCCTGTAGTGAGAAAAATGATAACCCTGCACATATCGCCTTTCGTTCGGTTGGTTATGTCGAAGGGGGAACCTACCCTGATTACCAGCGTCTGAATATCTCTATGGCCTGTAATCACTGTGATGATCCGGTTTGTTTAACAGGTTGTCCAACACGTGCATATACTAAATTCACCGAATACGGTGCAGTTTTGCAAGACCCTGATATTTGTTTTGGTTGTGGTTATTGTACTTGGGTTTGTCCCTATAACGCACCACAACTTGATCCAGTAAAAGGTGAAGTAAGTAAATGTAATATGTGTGTTGACCGCTTAGAAGTTGGTTTAAAACCTTCATGTGTAGCAGCTTGTTTAGGCAATGCACTGGATTTTGGAGTGATTGAAAACATCCCTGAAAAACGCGATCAGGCCATTACAGAAATTCCTGGTTTTCCGACTACCGATATTACCCACCCGAATATTCGTTTTCAGCAAAAAAAGCAGAATCATCGTGAAATGACACGTCCTGATTCAATGCCACTGAAATATCATAAAGATGATAAAGAAGGAAAATATAAGCCTGTTGTTGACGAAAAAATGGGCCAGAAAAAACACTGGAATTTGCGCCACCTGTTAACCAGTCATGAAAGTGCTCACGTCATTTTCACCCTGTTTACTCAAGCGACCGTAGGTGCTTTTTTAATGCTTATATTAGGGCCGTTGTTTGGCTTAGCAGGTTTTGACTTATTACAAGAATACAACTTACATATGAGTCTGGTTGTGACAATTTTTGTTCTAAGCACCATTGGCTTGTATAAATTGAATATGCACCTAGGTAAACCGCATCGTTTTTATCGGGGTTTTAATAACTTGAGATTATCACCTGTTAGTCGTGAAATAGCAGGCGTTTCCATGTTTTACACGGGGCTGCTTGGTTATGTCTTTTTTGCTTTTTTTGATAATACCTTTATGAGTTTTTTCGCCGATATCTTTGCTTATTTAGCGGTGATCAGTGGTCCGATTGGCTTATTCTTTATGTACAAACTTTACCGTATTCCCGCCCGTCCTTTTTGGGATCATTTACAAACGGGGACTGCTTTTGTCGGTTCTATGTTGAGTTTAGGGGCATTAATCATTGCCATAGTCAGTTTAGTGATGCTACCTTTATCAGCATTATCTGAATTGATTCCATCATTGGCGATGTTAATGACCCTAGGTCTTACTATTGAGGCTATTGGTCATATAGTGCACGCCCGTGATATGAGCGCTATTGATAATGAAGGTGCCGTATCTTATTACCGTCAAACAACACAATATGGTAAATCTTACCTATTACGTAATGCTTTATTGGCCTTTAGCATCGTGTTAGCTGGTGTCATTATAATAACCGGTTTATCTGGCATGTTGGGGCTGATTGCAGCGAGTTTATTAACGGTCAGTATGATAATTATGTCTGCTTTTGGGCGTTCATTATTTTTTGTACTGGTTATTCCAACCACGATGCCAGGCGCTTTTTTCTGGAAAAATGATGGCTTTGTCGATCATGCTCGTGAAACAGGTTTAGCCGAATCTCCACAAGTTGGTGTTGTTTATGAGCGGCATCACGCCTTTAAAGTCGATGAACTTATACAAACTATTAAAGAAAACTCACTGCATGATATGCTTGAGCATGTTAAGTGGATTTTTGGCAAGAAATAACCCCCCCCCCCTCTTCTAGCCCCACGGCCTCCGTGGGGCAATCAAACTAAAACCTCAGCCTCACAAACAGTATTCCTACGCATAATAAATACTGTTATAGCCTAAGGGCATGAGAACAAGGTTTATCCTAAGTCATATGAAACAACGCATTCAAACTATTCTTGAACAACTTAATACAGGCTTAATCGAAAGAGAAGAACCTATTCGTTTAGCTTTATTATCGGCTTTATCGGGCGAGCATTTATTATTGATCGGTGAGCCCGGTACTGCTAAAAGTGTGCTTGCCAGAAAGCTACATTTAGCCTTCAAAGACGGTGAGTACTTTGAACGTTTATTGACTAAATTTTCTGTTCCCGAAGAATTATTTGGGCCTTTATCCATTAAAGCCTTAGAAAATGATAGTTATTTACGTTTAACAGATCGTTATCTACCCGCTGCCAGTATTGCTTTTATCGATGAAATTTTTAAAGCGAATAGTGCTATTCTTAATGCCTTATTAACGATACTGAATGAGCGTGAATTTGATAATGGAGATGCGCGTGTCAAAGTGCCTCTCGTTTCCGTTATAGCTGCGAGTAATGAGTTACCCAGTGATGAAGGTTTAGCTGCATTATACGACCGGTTTCTGTGCCGTTATCAGGTCGAGCCAGTTTCAGCACAACATTTCTCTAGCCTATTACAGTTACAAGATAAGCCCGTAATGCTAGCGGATAATCAGTTATTTACTAAACTAGAATTAAAACATATTCAAACGCAGGCAGAGAAAATAAACCTCCCGGATGAGGTGTTAACCTTTTTAGCGGATTTACGAGATTTTATGCAACAGAAGCAGATTTATGTGTCTGACCGCCGCTGGCGTAAAGTGATCAAGCTATTAAAAGTGGCTGCTTTCACTAATGCTCAGTCCTCTGTTTCTATTTGGGATTGTTATTTATTACAGCATTGCTTATGGCAAACTCCCGAGCAACGGCAATTAATTATTGATTGGTATCACACGCAAGTTGGCATGAATGGTACGGTCAATTTAAAGACGCTGGATAAGCTAACCCTGACTTGGGAGCATGTTTTGCAACAAGACCAAGATAGCAAAGTTCAACAAGTTGATAATAAGAACCGACTACTTTTTATTAATCGGCAAGGGGAAATCAGTACCGATAAAATAACTCAAGTCAAACGAACACGTGACGGGGATCCTCTCTACTTAGCGCCGCCGGACCAAGAAGATCGAAGTAATAATAGTTTAGGCTATACACCAGAAGAATTAAAACACCAGTTCTTTGATGATCGTTACCAGCAAACTCATATTAACGGCCAATGGGTACATTTCAATCAGTATATCGCGGATCCAGAAAATTGCTATATAGAAGAATACACGAATGAACCTTGTATGATGGCAAAAAAGCACAGTATCGCCTTTATTGAAGGACGTCTAAAAGAAACCGGTAACTTAGCTGAAGATATAGTGCAATTACAACAAAATTTACACCAGCAGCACGCGACACTTGAACAAGTTATCGGCCAACATTTATGGCTATTAGATGACTTTGCTAAGCTAGCCTCATCGAGTTTAAATAAAGCGATAGCACAAACTGAAACGTTATTGTCTCGTTTGCAAGCCGTTATGAACAGCTATCAGCAACTGCCTAGATTATAATGTTTTTTCAGGAAATCGAGGCTAAATTTGCGCTTCTTGATGATATTCCTGATGCGCTTTATACAGATATTGTTACCCATACTCATGGCGACCTTATGCCAAGAGTTAAAGCGATCTTACACTGGCGGCAATGCTTGTTAAAGGGAATTTTACCAGAAGAAAGCGACTTAGATTGGCCCGAGGGGTTTATTAAACGTACTATTTTAATGCGTTTAGAAACCTTAGATATTGCCCCCTTTTGTCGAGAACAGGAAACACTCACAGACAGCGTATTAAAGGATATTTTAGGCGGTATTAGCAGTGCCGAAGATTACTTCGCATTAAAGCCCGGTGGTTTTGTTGATAAATTAGCGCAACGGCAAAAAATCAACAATAAAGACTCATCTTTTAAAGATAAAGAAGGTCTAGCCGACCATATACCACCAAGCAATAATAAGCCCAAACCTTCAGCGCAACCGCAAAGCCAAAGCGCATCAACTCAAATAAACCAAAGTGCTACACAAGGAATAAATCTTACAAAGCCGATAACTTCCAACGATAGTGAGTCAGAACTAACCTCGCCTTTTGTAAACCAACAAAGCCCAGCTTCTTCTCATAACGCAGCTTCCACAGCAGATGATGACATACAAGCAAATATTATCATCACGGAACAGTTAGATAAAAACTGGCAGGAACTGGCCGATAGCTGGCATGAACTTTCTACTGTTTATACTGAATTTGGTGAGTTATTAGGCAAAGGCTGGGACTTAAGCCAGGGGATATTATCTGCGCAAGGCTGGCGCGATATTATCCGTTACCGAAAGCTACTGCAAGAACTCCCCGAATTACAAAAGCTGATGGCAACTTTAGGGCGTTTACGTCATGTTGCTGGTGAAGATGCAATAAACTCGCTTAGTGAACAGGTATTTAATCCTATCATCAGAGAAGTGACAGTCGAACAAGAGACTTGGACAGATAGAGCGGCAATGGAGACTGGCGGTATTGTGTTAAGTGATGACCTGAGCCGCCTACTCCCAAGTGAACTTGCGATGCTCGGGCACCCTAAATTAAAAATGCTCTGGTATGCCAAGCGTGCTGAAAGAAAATTACTGACCTACTGTCATTGTGGCTTAATGCCTGACCCCATGCTCGTTGAGCAAGAGCTAGATATTAATGGACCACCCAAAGAGGATCGAAGCAGTAAGGCCTATGGACCCATTATTATTTGCCTAGATACTTCAGCTTCTATGCAAGGTATGCCAGAGACGATTGCTAAAGCTCTTATTCTAGAAGGGTTACGCATTGCCTTTAATGAGCAGCGGCATTGTTTTGTCTATGCTTTTGGGGGATTAGAGCAAGTCCTTGAGCATGAGCTGGACTTAACGCAAGGTGGATTAACAAAATTATTAAAATTTTTACAACAGTCTTTTAATGGTGGTACTGATGTCGTGCATCCTTTATTGATGGCTTTAGAGAAACAAAAAACGGAAGGCTGGCAAGATGCCGATATTTTACTAATCTCTGATGGCCGCTTTCCCGTGCAAACCTTATTATTTAATCGGGTAGAAAAATTAAAAAAACAACAGGGTTTGCGTTTGCATGGCTTGTTATTAGGTAACTGGAAAAGTGATGCTATTCATCAATTATGTGAGCCACTACATTATTATTCTGCATGGGATACGAATAAGCAAATTCAAGTGTCAAATTAAGACATGTACAATGCCGTTTATAAGCATCATTAAAGTAATCATTACTTTAAATATCTTCAGGGTGAACTCTTGCTGTACTCAGTCATTTACCCTGTAGGATGCCGCAATAAATCTAGACCTTTGAAGCTCCGCTTTACGAACGCGACCATATAACCATAATTAAGACCATCACCTTTATCATGCCCACAATAACTAAGGCTTTCAATTTATTTTTTAATCATTAGAATAAGGATTCATGTTAAGTATTTGTGTCCAAGCCAGATGTAAACAACTCAATACTAATATAAATAACAACATATAAACACCTAAAGGAATCAGATAGTTATGAATAGCAAAAAACAGATAAATGTACTATTTGTTTGTATGGGCAATATTTGTCGCTCTCCCAGCGCAGAAGGTGTATTTAATAAGTTATTATTAGATGAACAACTGCATGATAGATTTTCTATAGACTCTGCAGGAACCCATGCCTACCATACTAACGAAGCCCCTGACTTGCGTTCACAAAAAGTAGCTAAAGAACGAGGGATCGATTTAAGTAAACTACGTGCTCGTAAAGTGATTATGGGTGATTTTGAATATTATGATCATTTACTTGCCATGGATGAAGATAACCTTAGTATTATGCGCGAAGCCTGTCCTGAAGAACACCAATATAAATTGAAGTTATTTTTAGATTATGCGCCCCACTTAAAAACGCGCGAAGTCCCCGATCCTTATTATGGGGGAGCTTATGGTTTTGAAAACGTATTAGATTTAATCGAAGAAGCCTCAACCGGCTTTTTAGCCTATTTAAGAGCATCAGGAGAAATATAAATGAAAAAATTATTCATTAGCTTATTATTTATCAGTTCATTTTTTAGCGCTAACATTGCACATGCTCAAGCAGATCAACGCGTTAGTCATGTTATTGTCGTTTGGTTAAAAGAACCTGGAAATTTACAAATGCGTGAGCAATTTATTAAAGCAAGTCGTGCATTAGAAGCATTACCGGGCGTTTTATCACGCCATGTTAGTGCAGTTATCCCAAGTAATCGTCCAAAAGTCGATGATACTTTTGATGTTGCGGTAACGGTAACTTTTGAAAATACAAAAGCGTTTAAAAATTATATGAAAAGTAAAAAACATAAACAAATGCTCAAAGACCAACTAAAACCTTTAGTTAATAGAGTGGTTGTTTATAATTTCGGTAATCAATAGGCTACTAAAATGGCAATAGTATCTAATACAATTAACTATTTAGATGGCGATACTTTATTAGAAGGTTTTTTCGCATATGACGATAGCAATTCAGACAGGCGCCCCGCGGTATTAATCAGCCATACTTGGAGCGGGCGAGATGCTTTTGTTGATGCAAAGGCAAAAGAACTTGCTGAATTGGGTTATGTTGCTTTTGCCTTAGACATGTATGGTCAGGGCAAAATAGGCACTACTCCGGAAGAAAATGCACAGCTTATGCAGCCTTTTATGGATAATCGTAAGCTATTACAGCAACGTATTCATGCTGCTTTATATGCTGTTAAATTATTACCTTGGGTTAATGACGATAAAGTTGCTGCACTCGGTTTTTGTTTTGGTGGTCTCTGCGTATTAGATCTAGCGCGTATGGGCGCTAACCTGCAAGGCGTAGTCAGTTTTCATGGCTTATTAAATCCCCCTATTCATACCACAGACAAACCCGTCCTTGCTAAAGTATTAGCTTTACACGGGCATGATGATCCTTTGGCCTCACCGGAACAATGCAATGCTTTTATGCAAGAAATGACCGATTTAAACGTTGACTGGCAATTACACAGTTATGGGCATACCGTACATGCTTTCACTAACCCACAAGCTAATGCTCCTGATTTAGGCATGCTTTATAATGAAGTTGCCGCTAAACGCGCTTGGAAAAGTATGCAGAATTTTCTTGAAGAGATTTTTGCTTAGCAATGCTGCTACTTTAGTCGGTAAGCATAAACTCCCACCTATAAAGCCCAGCCAGCAAACAAAAATACAACAAAACATGACTAAATAGGATTAGGCTAGGTAAAATAGTTGTTTTCTTTTATTTCACTTTCTTAAATATACATGCGTACCTCACAATTCCCCCTTAATACCGTTAAAGAAACGCCAGCCGATGCAGAAATTGCCAGCCATAAACTTATGATTCGTGCGGGGCTTATTCGTAAGCTTGCCTCAGGTCTTTATACTTGGTTGCCTTTAGGTTTGCGCGTACTGCGTAAAGTTGAACAGATTACGCGCAAAGAAATAGAAAAAACAGGGGCGCTGGAAGTATTAATGCCATCTTTACAACCCGCTGAATTATGGCAAGAAACGGGACGCTGGGAACAATATGGTCCTGAATTAGCTCGCTTAACAGATCGCCATAATAGAGAATTTTGTTTAGGGCCTACTGCTGAAGAAATTGTCACTGATTTAGCGCGTAATGAACTAAAAAGTTACAAACAGTTACCCATCACTTATTTTCAAATACAAACTAAAATTCGTGATGAAATTCGCCCACGCTTTGGGATTATGCGTGCGCGTGAATTTCTTATGAAAGATGCTTATTCTTTTCATTTAAGCCAAGAATCACTACAAGCAACCTATGATATTATGCACACAGCCTACCATGCTATTTTTAATAACTTTGGTTTAGACTTTCGTGCGGTTATTGCTGATTCGGGCTCCATTGGCGGTGCTGTTTCACATGAATTTCATGTACTGGCTGAGAGTGGTGAAGATGCCATTGCGGTTTCTACAGAAAGCAGTTACGCAGCCAATGTTGAAAAAGCAGAAGCACTGATGCCTACAGCTTCACGCAGTGCAGCAACACAAGATTTAACATTGATTGACACGCCAAACCAACATAGTATCGAAGAGCTGACTCAATTCTTAAATGTTTCTGCTGAGCAATGCCTTAAAACGCTGATAGTTAAAGGTGAAGAGGAAGGTAGTTTAGTTGCCTTGTTATTAAGAGGAGACCACGAACTTAATGACATCAAAGTAGAAAAAATTGACGGCATTCTAACGCCATTAGCATTTGCTAGTGATGAAGAAGTGGCAGCTGCTTGTCAATGTAAGCCTGGCTCAATAGGCCCTATTGGTCTAAGTATTCGTACTATCGCTGATCGTAGCGTGACGGTTTTGTCTGATTTTATATGTGGTGCAAATCAAGAAGGTAAACATTATACCGGCGTTAATTGGGAAAGGGATTTAGCTCCCCCTGCTGAAATTGCTGACTTACGTTCGGTTGTTGCTGGTGACCCTAGTCCAGATGGCAAAGGCGTACTAAATATAGTGCGCGGTATCGAAGTCGGACATATATTTCAATTAGGTACTAAATACAGCTCTGCGATGAATGCGACTGTGATTAACGAAGGCGGTAAAAGCGAAGTGATGACGATGGGATGCTATGGTATCGGAATTTCTCGTATTGTTGCTGCGGCAGTAGAGCAAAGCCATGACGATAACGGCATTATTTGGCCTGCTAAACTCGCGCCCTTTACCGTCGCTCTATGTCCAATGAATATGCACAAATCAGAACGCTTACGTGTTGCAGCTAATCAACTGTATCAGGATTTATTAGAGGCGGGGGTTGATGTCTTATTTGATGATCGTAAAGTACGCGCAGGTTTCATGTTTTCTGATATGGAGCTGATCGGTATTCCGCATCGAATTGTTTTAGGTGATCGTGGTTTAGATAATAATAGCGTTGAATATCGTGCGCGTACTGATAGTGAAAACCGTGATATTTCATTAGATGAGATTGTTGCTTTTATAAGAGAAAAAACAGCTGAATAAATACCACATGAGATGCCGGTGACAAAATCGGCATTTTACATAACCAGGAATAACCATGCCTAAAGCGACAGACTTAAAACGCGGAATGATCATTGATATTAATGATGTCCCTCATGCCATAAAACAACTTGAAGCCCGTAGCCCTTCTTCACGTGGAGCAGGAACAGCCTACAAAGTACGTTATACCAATTTAAAAACTGGCCAAAAATTAGACGAAGTCTACAAGGGAGACGATTTTCTAAAAGAAGCAGACTGTATTCAAGTAAAGGTGCAATATTCTTACAATGATGGCGAAAGCTATGTGTTTATGAATATGAATGATTACAGCCAGTACAACTTAAATGATGATGACCTTGAAGGCCAAAAAGAATATATTACTGAAGGCTTAGAGGGGATTACTGCTCTTATTATGGAGGATAATATTCTAGGTATTGAACTTCCAGCTTCTGTTGATTTAGAAATCATAGAAACAGCGCCTGGTATTAAAGGCTCCTCAGCAACCGCAAGAACTAAAGTTGCAATTTTACCTACAGGATTGGAAGTTCAAGTACCTGAGTATCTAGAAACTGGTGAAATTATAAAAATCAATACGACGACGGGGAAATATATGTCGCGTGCGTCGTAATATAGCTCAATACTATATATCCTCATTTCTCTGCACGCTCTAACAGAAACCTCCTGTAGAAAAGAAAACTCTTGATAAAAGAGCTAGGGAATGCCCCATAAAGATAAATAATTTAGATATGGAAAAGAAATATCTAAACGTCATTTCTTTATACTCTCTATGATTTGTTTTTTCTTGACTGAAGCGAGTAAACTAAAAGCTCTACCTCCAAATTTTTAAGATAGGTAATAAAAAATGGCAATGAAACCCCCAAAAAGTCTTGAGTCACTGATAGCCGATGGCTTTATTGAGGAAGTCATTCACCCACTAAAAAGCGGCAAAGAAGCAGCTGTTTATGTGGTGCTTTCTGAAGGTGAAATTCGCTGCGCCAAAGTATATAAAGCCGCCAATAAACGCGGTTTTCATAAGCAAGCTTTGTATCAAGAAGGCCGCAAGGTACGCAATAGCCGACAAGCACGTGCAATGCAAAAAAAATCCCAGTTTGGGCGTAAACAACAAGAAGAAGTTTGGCAAAATGCCGAAGTAGATGCTTTATATAGACTTGCAGCAGCTGGCGTACGCGTACCGCAGCCTTATAACTTTGTCGAAGGCGTATTACTTATGGAGCTTGTGACCGATGGACATGGAGCTGCCGCGCCTAGACTGAATGATCTTGTTTTGAATCAAGAACAAGCACTTGAATATCATGGCTTATTAATAACCGAAGTGGTCAGAATGCTATGTGCTGGGCTCGTTCACGGTGATTTATCTGAATTCAATATATTAATTGATGAACTCGGCCCCGTTATTATTGATTTACCTCAAGCTGTTGATGCTGCTGCGAATAATAATGCCGCTAAAATGCTAGAACGAGATGTTAATAATCTAGCAAGCTATTTTGGTCGATTTGCCCCAGAGCTATTAAACACTCAATATGCCAAAGAAATCTGGAAAATTTATCAAACTGGCAAGCTAAGCCCTGATACAAAGTTGACGGGAATTTTTCAAACAAGCAATAAAAAAGCTAATGTCAAAAGTATTATGCGTGAAATCGATGATGCCCGAGATGAGGCCATTAGACGTAAATATGAACAAAATAATTAGCACTATTTATACAAAATAAATGACAGTTGCCTCATCCATACAGAAAAATTCACCTTATACTAAGTTGTCTTCTGCCCCTTAATTGATTAATAACCTATGCCTAGCACTTTACTACATAGCGGCTTAACCATTGCCGACTTATTACAAGGTGACGTACAACTAGCCTCACCTCCTAACATTTACTTTGAACTACAAAAAGTATCTGAAGACCCTAATAAGTCATTAGCGGATGCAGCTTTTATTATTGAACAAGATGCAGCCTTATCGCTAAAACTGCTTAAGATAGTGAACAGTGCATTTTATGGGTTTCCTGCACAAATCACTTCAATTAGCAGAGCAATAACTATGATTGGCATTAAAGAACTACGTAGTATCGTTCTTAGTACTGTGATTATAGATAAATTCTCTAATTTGCCAGGAGACATGATAAATATGCATGATTTCTGGGCACGAAGCTTACGCTGCGCACTTATCGCTCAAGAGCTGGACAAGCACTTGAGTAATGAATTCTCTGACTCCGCTTTTCTTTGTGGACTCGTGCATAACATTGGTCAATTGGTGTTTCTTCTACGTATTCCTGAGCTAGCAAGAAAGTCTTTTTTAGCGTTTCAGGCACAAGAGGGACAACAATCAGCCCTCACTGAGATAGATATTGAAAAAAGCTTAATTGGCTTCGACCACTTTCAAACGGGGGCGGCACTGACCAAACTATGGAACCTTCCAGACCTAATTACGGATTCTATAAGATTACACGCATATCCAGATAATACAGGTATTTACCATAAGCTAGCCTCTATCATTCGTGTCGCAGACACTTATAGCCGAATAGACTTAGACTGGAGTAACTTAGGGCAAAACAACCTAGGTATGTCGATTGATGAAATAAGTATGATCCTTGATACAACACATGAAAAATTTGAACAAATTTTTAAAGTTTTTTATCACGGATAAAGTTAGCAATCTCAGTATAAAAAAGCATAAGCCCCGAAACTTATCGTGACTTATGCTTTTAAAATGGCAAAAGATTCTAACGACCAAATCATCGCCCCTTTAAACTATCCGCTGGATTTGCCTTGTTGGACGAAGCCGCTAACGCGGAGAAAAGAACCACCACGCCGGTAATTAAAGTTGTAACCTCACTTCCTTCTATTCGCATAGGAAGGTAACCTGCAAGCTCATTAAACTAACAATGAGGTTACGTCGTTATGAAACCATCTCTTGAATCAAAATACAACCATTATTATTCTCTCCACTGCAAGCATTTAAAACTTCAGGGCTTACAACCTAAAACGATTGAGGCGTATTCACGGGCTATTCGTCGTATTGCAACCTATTTTAACGGGCATCTGGATAATCTGTCTCAAGATCAGCTGCTGGATTACTTTCATGATCTGCTTGGCCGCCTTTCCTGGAGTGCCGTTAAGCTAGACCTCTATGGATTGAAGTTTTTCTACACTCATGTCCTTGCTAAGCCTTGGGTCGATATTCCGATGATAAAACCACCACGCTGTACGCGTATTCCCGATATCGTGACGGTTGCAGAGGCACAGCAGCTGTTTATGTCGACACGTCAGTTAAGCTACCGCGTATTCTATTTTACGGTTTACAGTATGGGCTTGCGTCTGGGCGAGGGCTTAAACCTGAAGGTAGGGGATATTGATGCCACGCGAATGCGGGTGCATATCCGCAATGCAAAAGGCAACAAGGATCGTCTTGTCCCTTTGCCCCTCGCTACCTTGCAGGTGCTACGTCAATTTTGGGCGCTGCATCGGCACCCCATATTGATGTTCCCCAATCGGACGCGGGGGCTAAAAGGTGCGCATCTGGCTGAATCACCGCTTGATCGTGGAGGTGTGCAGAAGACAATTGGACTTGTGACTAAGGAAATGGGACTAAAAAAAAGATTTCCTGTCACTCGCTACGTCACAGCTATGCCACACATCTTTTAGAATCCGGCGTTGGATTACTGGAACTCCAGCAGTTCTTGGGGCATAGTTCTCTGTTGACAACGGCACGCTATGCGCATCTGACCGATGTGAGCTGCGATCATTCTGAACAGCGTATCAATCAGCTGATCGGTGGTTTTAACGTGTCGTGGGGGGCGATTAGATGATTTTACTTTCCTCTATCATTGATCAGTTTGAGGCGGATTTCCTTAACAGCTATCAAGGGCAGGTTCTGCCAGTTCAGCGAAAAGCGTTGAATGCGCTTAAAATCTGCCGAACAAAATTCAGCCCTGTTATGCAGGTCAGCTGTATCGACTGTGACCATCAATCTTTTGTTCCGCATTCCTGCGGTCATCGCAACTGTCCGCATTGCCAACATCATGAATCTCAGTTGTGGATTGAGAATCAGCTGAAGAAACAGGTGGCGGGCGACTACTTTATGATCACGTTTACCTTACCTGCACAGCTGAGGCCTTTGGCTAAAAACCACCAGAAACGTGTTTATCAATTCATGTTTGACTGTGTTTGGGAGACCTTGCAATCCTTCAGTCGCAATGACAAAAAATTAAGGGGAGATCCGGGGTTGATTGCCGTTTTACATACCCATGCTAGGAATCTGGACTATCACCCGCATATCCATACCGTCATGCCTGCTATTGCGGTTGATAAGCTCAATAAGCTTGTGCGTACCAAACACGGGAAATATTTGTTTAACCATAAAGCGCTCGCCAAAGTTTTTCGCGGTAAACTATTGTCAAAACTGGCCAAGGAAAACTTAGTTTTGCCTCAATCCGTGCCCCAAAAATGGATTGTTAATTGTAAAAAAGTCGGTTCAGGCGGCAAAGCGCTGGTCTATCTGGGGCGCTATCTTTATCGTGGTGTCATCCGCGAGCAGGATATTCTGTCTGTCCAGGATGGCAAGGTCACCTTCCGCTATCAGAACAGTGAGACCAAGCGTTGGGAAACCCGAACAGAAACAGGCGCAAAATTCTTATGGCGGGTATTACAGCATGTTCTGCCAACGGGATTTCGCCGTGCCAGAAACTATGGCTTTTTGCACCCTAATAGCAAGAAAATGATCAACATTCTACTTACCTTAGGTAAACTGACCCCCAAAAAGATGCTGGAAAAAATAGGCCTGCGACAGCGTCCCCAGATGACCTGTACTTGCTGTGGTGGAAAGATGCAGGTGGGCCGAACTCGGATTCCCATTGCCGAAGTATTCAGGGTAAAAATGAACGGACAAGTCTTGGTGCCGACTTAAGCACTGGAGGCATTTATTGATTATGTAATCTTCAATCACTCACCGGTAAAGGGGAAAAGTGGCCTATCTTGAGCCAAGGCAATTGTCTGCTCTAAAAACAGGGATAATAGGTGAAAATGAGTAAAAAAAGGGGCTTTATGGATGATCGCAATGAAAATCCATCCGTTTTCGGTAAAAGGGTTAAAAAATAGAAGCTCAATGCATTATTCGGGCTGTTCAGCAAAAAGCTATTTGCAATAGCGGAATTCATCTCAAAGGGTAAACCGGGCTTGTCCAACAAACGGTTCAGATTGTGGCTCGCTTCGCGATCACAATCTAACCTTATTCGTTAGGTTTATTCTCATGTTGCTCTGTTTGTACAGGTACTACGGCTTCACGACAAAACTTACCATCCTTAATACTTTCAAATACTTTAAATTCCACTTCCAGTATTCCTTTATTTGGTCTATTTCTCATTCCATATGCTACATCTGGATTTGATAAAAACATCTGTTTATCTTGCTTTAATAGCAAATAATTATCTGAAAACAACCTTGTATCCCCTGCTTTATATGCACTACGATACATAGAATAAATTTCATGCCCTTCGGCGTGCTGAAAATTCAGCTGAAACTCCATATTAAATATAGTGTAATCTAACTCAGCTAAAGTTTCTCTTGCATATACAGAAATATTGAAATTTTGTGGTAAGCCATCTGTATATCGTAATGAATAACACTTCCTTAAAAAATCTAAAAACTCAGAATTTAGTTTTTTTGTTAAATCAGGAATATAATTTTTCAGTGAAGAAATATGTGCTTTTTTTAAATGTCCTTGAGTATTTTCACCACGAACAGCTAAAAGAGCTTTAATATATTTTTCAACAGCTGAACTACCAAGAGTTGCACCTTGTAAAGGAAGTTTATTTAACAACAAAGTTCTTGCACCAATATAGTCTTTATAGCCAAGATTTATAAATTCTAATGCCCGAAACACACGTTCTTGGTTTGAAGTTTTTTTAGCCATAAAAACCTAACAAAAGTTTCCCAGAAATTAAAATGCTAACCATAGAAATACGCAGAATTGTGTAATTATTCATTGATCATTTTTTGACTTAGTCTCGTGCTAATTGACTGAAAATCATAACCTGATTTAGTTTTCATTAAGCCTTTATTGAGCATCATTGTTCCCATAACAATCAGGATAATGCCCGATGCTTGTAAAAAACGATGTGTCATTTTCTCAGAAAGCAAATGCGCTGCCATGCCAAAACTCAATAACGCAGGTAACGTTCCTAAGCCAAATAAAGCTAGAAATTTAGCCCCTTCAATAGGGTCAGCATTACCAGCAGCCATAATATACATTGCTTGTAAGGGGCCACAGCCTAAAAGAAAACCGGAAAAAAAACCAATAAAAAAAGGACTACGTGCATTACGCCTTTTTTTCATAGCATAGCGCGTCATCGCTTCTGGCTGTTTAAATCGTATCCGCCTTAACACAGCAAACACATTTAGCATATTCAGGCCGAATAAAATTAAAAATGTACCAGCCAATAAAATACTCATACCGCTAATAAAGGGAGTAATGCTAATCACGGAGCCTATAAAGCCAAATATCGCGCCAAACATAGCATAAGATAAAGTCTTACCTACACCATATAAGATATGCGATAAATAAGGTGCTTGACCTTGTTGTGCATCTTTCACAGTATAACTAATGACAAAACTGCCACACATACCAATACAATGTAAGCCGGTAATTAAGCCAACCACAAAAATCATTCCATAGCTTAGTTGCGAGCTAATCTCAGGCACACTAAACTGATGCCATAATTTTCGCGAAAAAACCATTAATAAAACGATAGCGACTAAAGCTAATAAGGACAAACTCAATTTTACAAAAAATGAACCTTTATCATCTGGCGTTAGCTCGACTTGATAGCCACTGCCTTCAATAACTTGATAAATATCATCGAGGCTGACCTTGCTCTCATCATAGTCTACAGAACATTTGGCTGCTGAATAATCAGCCTTGACCTCGATAACACCAGAAACTTCCATTAACGCATCTTCGATAACTGACTCACAGCCACTACAGTGCATCCCTTTAATATTAATCTGTGTGCTTTTTGACATATTCACTCCTTGATTTGGCATTGACTATGTTGATCGCGCTTATCAAAGATAGGCGATCGACAAAACATTATTAACTAATACTTTATGGTTACTTCACTAATAAGTCACGCATCATCCCCATATCTTCATGCTCTAAATTATGGCAGTGATACATAAATGGTCCAGTAAAGTCATTAAATGGCTTTAAGATAGTTACCTTTTCACCCGGCATAACTAATACAGTATCTTTCCAGCCTTTATCTAAAAACCCTGCAGAAATTGAGGCGTACCCTTTACCGGATTTATTTCTAACTTCCCGTTTAACCACCTGAAATTGTTCTCCATGTAAATGCATAGGATGCGGCATTCCCATTCCACCCATTCCACCCATGCCGTGATGAAAACCATTGTCAAACTCCATTAATTGCAAAGTATTGACATGAAAAATTTCATCTGCCCTAATATCATTCATTTTATAAGAGCGACCATTTAACAAGGCAGACATATGACGCATGGATAAAGTGATACGGCGTGGTGAATGAGGATTTTCAGCATCGGCTAAACGTAAAGGCGTTATTTTGCTCAATCGTTTCGGTAAGACATCATGGCTGGATACTTTCTTACTAACCCGCACTTTAAGTACAGAAAAATCTTCTCCTGCATGTGCTCCGCCGCCACCCATTCCCCCCATCATGCCGCCACGACGACCGCCACCCATCATACCCATGCCTCCTCCCATGCCACTAGAAGAAAATTCTAAACTACGCAAGGTCAATTCCGTGCCAACTTTTTTATGGCTAAAGTCAACCCAGATTTCTCGTCGCTCCGCAGGAGCTAGTGTTAAATAAGGAAGCGTTTCAACATGCTCTAATAAACCACCATCTGTAGCGATAACTTTTATTGGTGTGCCATCATCCCAAGCTAATTTATAGATGCGTGAGTTAGAGCCATTTAGTAAACGCATTCGATAAGCACGTGTTGCCACAGGTAATTCAAAATCCGGTGTACCATTCACCAAAATCTGATCGCCTAAAAAACCATGCATCTTCATCATCATGCCGCCAGCATATTTAAGCTGATTTTGTTGATCAAAATTACGATCTTGAATAACTAAAGGTACATCAAATTCACCACTTGGTAATTTAAGCGATTGCTCTTCGTTATCACTGACAAGAAAAAAACCTGCAAGCCCTGAATAGACATGTTTAGCTGTTAAACTATGGGTATGGGCATGATACCAATAAGTTCCCGCTCTATTGAGTATTTCAAATTCATAAACAAAAGTCTCACCATGGTCAATAGCATACATAGGATTACCATCCATTTCAGAAGGTACATGTAGTCCATGCCAGTGTAATATTGTCGCAGAAGGTAATTCATTATTTAAGTAGATACGAACTTTCTGACCTTTATGTAAACGAATCGTTGGAGCAAGATAGCTCTTTTCATTGGTAATGGTCTTTGCAGGCCCTTTTAAAACTTCACCTATAACTTTCCAGACACGAGTTTGTGGACCATTAAAAATCGGCACGTACTTCACTTTGCCTGTCAGTTTAATTTCTATATCTGGGTTAAAATCAGGAGATGCATGCCGTCCCACTCGCATTGTTTTAGCATTAAGTAGACTAGGAAATGTGGCTAATGCTGCTGCACTAATACCTGCAAGCTTTAAAAGTTTGCGGCGCTGAATATTTACGTTATTCTTCATAGTAGTCTCCTAGTAAGGTAACTCAAAACTATGGACTAAAAACCCATAGGTTATTTTCATAACGACTAAAAGTCATTATAAAATAATGCAATATATCGCTCCGAAATGCTTTTTGAATACTAAAACCTTGTCCTAAAAGTGTATAGTTTTTAACTAGCGCTTGGGGGCAAAAAGATTAAGTCTTTTATAATATACTTATATTATTTTGTAAAGCTCTTTCTATTTTTACTCAATAACTTACTATTTTAGTATTAATTTTTTTCCTTCCATGCCGATAACTTGTTTATATACATAATAAGGTTTAAAGCTATGATTAAAATCCCCTATATTCATGTCCCCGCAGTCAACCCCATCACTAAGCCCAAAAAAGTAATACGCTATGCCACTATTATTGATGAAGAAGAGCAACCGCCGGAAGTCAAAACAGAAAGGCGAAAACGACCTACACGCCGTACCTCATCAAAACGTATGAAACAGATCGTCAACCGCCGCGTATCCTCAGATAGGCGCAAAGCTTCCTTTAGCGAAAAAGCCTAACGCTTAATTTCTTAAATGACATAATTCAATAAATAAATGCACTACACTGTCAGGTGCATTTATTTATTACTGTCATAATCCTTAGCAATATAGCATGCTAAAATATCTTTTAAGTCTGATATGATTACAAAGAAACGTTAACGTTACACGACGTATAAACAAGTACAGCTTTTAGCCTTTATAAGGTCTATCTACAATATGACGTTAATTTATAGGTAAGTAATGGACCTTATTTTTCAACTTAACCCACATAAATTCAAATGACAGCACTACCTCTACACTTTGAGTTGCCTGAACATATGGCAGCGGAAAAATTTTTAAGTAAGTTAGGTAAAAAGATTGACTTTCAAATAGCCTCAGAACAATACGCAACCAAAACCTTTTACGATAGCTTTGACTGGCGTCTTTATAGTGCGGGTATACTTTGTGAATTAAACCAGTCTAAATCAGCATCACATATTAGCTTAATAGACAGAAATACTGGCAAATGTCTTGCCTTAGAAAATCAACAAGAAGTCCCTAGCTTTAGTAATCAATTCCAAGATGGACGATTAAAAACCCAGCTAGACCCAATATTAGAAATGCGTGCTTTATTACCACTCTGTCAATTACCGTATCAGATCTTCCATATAAATGTTTTAAATAAAGATCAAAAAACCACAGTACGTATTAAGCTTGAAGCCTATGAAAATCTAGGCAGTCGCATTAGCTTACAACCGTTAAAAGGTTATGAAAAAGCTGTGGCTCGAGTCAGCCAACTATTAGAAAAATCTCTAGCATTAGTACCGACACAAAGCTCCATATTAAACAGCGCATTAAAACTACAAGGGCGAAAAGCACAAGACTATAGCTCTAAATTAGTGATAAAACTTGATCCAGAGCTACGTGCAGACCGAGCCAGCAAAGTTATTTATCGTGCTTTACTTAAATCTATAAAAATCAATGAAGCGGGCACTATCGCTGATATTGATACCGAATTTTTACATGATTATCGTGTTGCTATCAGACGTACGCGTGCTGGCTTAAGCCAAATTAAAAATGTATTTCCTGATTCAATAGTCACCCAGTACGCTAGTTTTTTTGCTTGGCTTGGACAAATCACCAGCGCCACACGCGATTTAGATGTTTACCTGCTTAACTATCAACAATATAAAGCTGCCTTACCCAAATCTTTACAAGAGGATATAACCCCGCTCTATACTTTTCTGAAACAAAAGCAAAAACAAGCACAAACTGAATTAGCCACTCACTTAAAAAATCCAAATTACATTAAACAACTGCTTGCATGGGAACAGTTCTTAAAAGAGCCTTTACCTGAAAAAGGTTGTAGCAATGCAGCAAACCTAACGATCAAAGAGTTAGCTGACCAACGTATTTGGAAAGTGTATAAACGTCTAATTAAAGAGGCAAATGAAATCACTGAAGATTCTCCAGCAGAATCATTGCATGACTTAAGAAAAACGTGTAAAAAGCTACGTTATTTAATGGAATTTTTCCAAAGCCTTTACCCGGCCGATGAAATTAAAGCACTTATTAAAGCCTTAAAAGGCTTTCAATCAGTATTGGGCGATTTCCAGGATTATGAAGTACAAGAAAATAGCTTAAAGAAATTTAGCGCAGAAATGATGGCCAATAAAGTTGAATCTAATACCTTTTTAGCTATGGGTGTTTTAGTTCAATATTTAGATAGCATGCGTAATGCAGCGCGTCATGACTTTGCCAAGCAATATAAACTTTTTAAGCAGGAAGAAAATAGAATTGTCTTTAAATCTTTATTCGCACCTCAAATTGAGGTAAAAAAATCATGAAAGTCATTGCAGCATACAGTATCAAAGGCGGTGTAGGCAAAACTTCCACCGCAGTCAACTTAGCTTATCTTGCCGCGCAAAGTGGCTATCGAACTTTAGTTTGGGATTTAGACCCACAAGGTGCCAGTAGTTATTATTTTAGAGTAAAACCTAAAATAAAAGGTGGCAGCAAAGAGCTTATTGCAGGCGAACGTGAATTAGATGGACTAATTAAGGCCACTGATTTTGAAAACCTTGATTTACTACCTGCAGATTTTTCATTTAGAAATTTAGATTTAGTTCTTGATACACGTAAAAAACCTACTCAGCGACTTAAGAAATTACTACAACCGCTCAGCGATTCTTACGATTTTATTTTTCTTGATTGCCCACCTAATATTTCCCTTTTATCGGAAGCTATTTTTGAAACATCAGATATTTTGTTATCACCGATTATTCCGACAACTTTATCACTACGCACTTTAGAGCAACTAAAAACATTTATAAAAGAAAATAAGCTGAAAGACTTAAAGCTTATCCCCTTTTTCTCTATGGCTGATCGTCGCAAAAAAATGCATAGAGAAATTATGGAAACATTGTCAGAAAAGCACCCTGATATACTACAAACAGCCATCCCTTATGCGAGTGATATTGAGCGTATGGGCTTGGAACGCATGCCTTTAGGTGGCTACACCAATAAAAGTCGATCTACAGAAGCTTACCAGGCTTTATGGCAAGAAATTTTGGCGACGATCAATTGAAAATAGAAATTTCACTTTATTTACACAAAAAACGGTCTTGACAATAAATAATTTTATAGTTCTTCCTATTTCATTGGTTTATTGCTTGGTACAGATTTTCATATAATCTGCTATTAAGAATTTAAGTTACCTATTACCTTCACCTGAATTCAAATCATAAGTGCATAACCCAAATAAAATTAATCATAATGAAATTGAGTCATACTATTTATAAGATTGTATTGTTGTTATTAACCGCCATCATTATTATTGGTGGTTATCTGTTATTACGTTACGAATATAAAATTACAGATGAAATGCCTTTCGCGCAGGAAGTTGTATTAATCGTCATGGGGACGTTAATGACGGTACTGATCACCGCCTTACTGCTTAACAAACAAACTGAAGTCGAGCTTAAAAAGGAACAAAGTGTACGCTATATGGAGTTGAAATCGCAGCTTTATCTCTCTATTATCGATGACATTGAGAAAGTCCTAGGCAAGGCTGAATTAAGCCAGATGGATTTATTACACCTAGAGTTTTTTAGTCACCGTCTTGCGATTGCAGCTTCTCCTTCGGTTCTGGAGGAATATGGCCGTTTCGTATCAGAGATTTCCTCAACGGTATCAGACATGACATTGAATTCAATAGAGTCAGATATTATTTCTCGTGCACTGGCTCGTCTTACTATACATATACGTGAAGACTTAATCGGCCAGAATGATCGTGAAAATCATATTGACCCAGATCAACTTAACTCACGCATATTATCCAATGCAAACCAAGCAATAGTTAAATTTAATTATACAACGTCTCAATAACACCGATACCCTCTGTTACGATTGCCCCTGGGCGATTATTTAAACCAACCGAAATATCACAAAAACTATACCTAGGAAAAACCAATTGTCCACTCAACTACAAAAAAATCAGCGTAGCAACCTATGTTTTCTTATTGTTGAGGTCGGTACACAAATAGCCAATTTGCAAAATTATATTGCCAATACGGAAACCAGTACTATTAGCACTAGTTTTGATCGCATCGGCTATATTCATAACCTAAAAATACGTTTACATAATGACAGCTACCAAGAACGCCTTAAAGCCGGTGATAATGAAAGCAATGCTGTTACCTTCCGCTCGATTAATAATATCGCCAATAACTTAGAGCGCATTGCTGAGTTATGTTTAGACTGCACACACCACATTACTGGATTTCAGAATAACGATTATGACTTTGGTGATGAATATGAGCAACTACTTGATCGTGTTGCTTTAGGTATTAGCCTCATTGCACGCGCCAATCAAGATCGTGACACACAACAAGCACTTAAAATAGCAGAAATTCAACAAAAATTAAGTCATCATTGTGAGCAACTCATTAATAAATATAGTAAAGCACTTAAAACAAAAAAACATACTGATGAGCTTATTGCCGCTCTATTTGTCCTAAAAAGTATTAAATCTATGGGCGATGCCCTACTGAAAATTTGCGATGCGACATTATCGAACAACTTAGGCCAAACGATTAGCGTAGACCGCTATGACTCATTATCCCGCTGTGTAGATCATTTACATAAAAAGGGTGCCAGCAAAAACCTAGTCTTGGATACCCTAGCTGAAACTCGCTCAGGCAGTGCTATATCAGGGGTTAGTGAAGCTAATAAAGAAGATATTATTGCTATCTTTAAAGAAGGCAAAAAACAAAAACTTAAAGAAGAATATCAATGCGTGGAACGCTGGCATAAGATATACCCTGGCATTGCGCCTGCAATACTGTCTTATCAAAAAAAAGGGCAGTCTGCTGCCTTATTAATTGAACATTTAGCGGGGAGTACTTTTGAAAATATATTATTACAAGGCTCTGACAAATTACAAAAGACATCACTAAAACAGCTCTGCCTTACACTCTCTGATATTTGGCAAAAGACTCAACGAAAAAGCCCTGTCAATGCACAATATATAGAGCAATTACAAAAACGTATATCGGATGTTTATGCGATTCACCCCAGCTTTCAGCAACAACATACGTACATTGCAGGCATCAGTATTCCTTCATTTTCTGAATTATTGCAACAAGCACATAAACTAGAGAAAACACTTGCTGCTCCTTTTTCTGTCTATATACATGGTGATTTTAATACTGATAATATTATTTATGACCCACAATATAATAAAATTAACTTTATCGACTTACACCGCTCTTGTTTTATGGATTATGTCCAAGATATTTCCGTCTTTATGGTCTCGAATTATCGCTTAAAAGCACTTAATCAAACGCATAAAGAGCGCGTCTTACAAGTTAACCTAGCAATCTATCAATTTGCTGCCGAATTTGCACGACAACATAAAGATGATACTTTTGAACTTCGGCTAGCTTTAGGCCTAGCACGTTCTTTAGCCAGCTCCACTCGTTTCACCTTGGATAAAACTTTGGCTAAAGCCATGTTTTACCGTTCCCGACTATTACTAGAACAGGTACTCAACTTGAATACCAAACATAGAGAGGCTTACCGTGCCCCCATTAAGGAGATTTTTATTGGATAAATTAAGAATAGGCGTTGTCGGCTTGCCCGGAAAGTGGTCCACTGAAACACTAGCCGATGCAATTGAGACAAAAACAGGGTTTCGTTTAGTCATTGATATGGATGATGTTTCTTTAGACTTAGCAACTAATTCACTTAATTATCAACAGCATAATTTGTGCGATTTAGACGCCATTATTATTAAAAAAATAGGCCATCATTATTCACCCAATAGTTTAGATCGCTTAGAGTTATTACGTATTGCAGAAAATTCAGGCGTTAAAGTTTGTAGCAACCCGGGAAGAATATTACGCTTAATTAACCGCCTAAGCTGTACAGTCACTTTGCGTAATGCAAATATTCCCATGCCTAAAACCATGATTACCGAAGATATCACAACTGCCATTGAAACCGTTGAATTATACGGTGAAGCTATTTTCAAACCGCTCTATTCAACTAAAGCTCGCGGCATGTGCGTCATTAGTAAAAAAGATGGCAAAGCAAAAATACGCAAAGCAGTCGAAGCCTTTAAAACGGATAACAAAATGATGTATATCCAGCAAAAAGTTGCTTTAGGTGGCCGTGATATGGGCTTAATGTTTCTCGGCGGGCGCTATTTAGGTGCTTATGCTCGAGTCGGTAAAAAAGATGCATGGAATACTACGATTAATAGTGGCGGCAGCTATGCAGCAGCCGAGCCATCAGATGAAATTATTGCCATGGCGACCAAAGCGCAAAATTTATTTGGCATGACTTACACCACCGTAGATGTCGCTGAAACGGAAAACTCTGCCATTGTTTTTGAAGTCTCTGCTTTTGGTGGCTTTCGCGGTGGAAAAGAAGGTTTAAACCTAGATGTTGCTACACTTTATGTCGAGCATGTCCTAACAGCATTAAAGAGCCCTAAGCCGACGTTAGTAGAACCAACAATACTAGCCCAAAACAGACTAATGAATGCATAGATACCTAAAAACGGTAGGGCGGACTTTAGTCCGCCATTGCTAAAAAAGCGCATTAAAATCTCACAGGGTTTGTAAATTCGAATCTACTTTTTGTGCACATAATTTTGCACGATTACTTAACAAAACCAATAAATACGTGATTACATCGAACACCTCATTACAAACTGTAAGTGCTGAATTAATACAAAACTATACTCTATTGGAGCGCACATTATATCTCCAATGCGGGAAGTCTGTTATTCAATTACAAAGCAATTCTTCGCCCCTGCTTGACGAACTCGCTCACTATTTTCGACATATTACTATTGCTCCTACCGCAGTAGATATGACCGTTATCACGATTGATTGCCCTGAGCCAAACTTAAAATACCCCTTTCAAAATTGGCCAAGAGAAGCGGGAAAAAAAGGTAGAAAAGATGTTTTTTACAATATTGAAGGGGGTCGACTCATTCGTAAATTTCGTACCGGCATGGTATTTTTACAAAGTGAAACTCAGAGAATTGCAGCTGGCCCTTGCCTAGAAAACACAAATCAAGTGATTAATTTTATTAATAACCAGCACATGAATTGGTTGCAACAACATCATTGGTTGATTTGTCATGCTGCTGGGGTTGTGTATAACAATAAGGCCTACGCTATTGCTGCTTTTTCAGGCGGCGGAAAATCTACTTTTATGCTGCGCTTAATGGATAATGAAAACATCAATTTCTTAAGCAATGACCGTTTATTTATTCGCGATGAAAATGGCGTAGAAGCCGAAGGTATTGCCAAATTACCTCGCATTAATCCTGGCACTATTGTAACCAACCCACGCCTACAAGGATTAATACCTGAAAAGAGCCGTGAACAATTACTTAAATTACCGCAGCAACAACTTTGGGATTTAGAGCAAAAATACGATGTTGATATTGTCAGTATTTACGGCAAAGATCGCATTGCGACTGCCAAGCCTTTACAAGCCTTTATCGTATTAAACTGGCAACATAACAGCAAACAAACTTGCCAAGTCACTCAGGTTGACCTCAATAACCGACGCGATTTATTAGCTCCGATTATGAAGTCACCCGGACCTTTTTATCAAAATAAGGCCGGTCATTTCTTAACTGAAAATGCTAAATTAAACGAACAAAATTACCTGGATATTTTATCTAAAGTCAGAGTTTATGAAGTCAGTGGTAAAGTTGATTTTGCAGCACTACAATCTTATTTCCAGCAAAACATTAGCATAGAGGCAGAATAATGAGTAGGCAATTACTGGTATTACGGCATGGTAAATCTGATTGGAATATTGATGCCAGTGACTTTGAGAGGCCGCTTAAAAATCGCGGTAAGCGAGATGCCCAGCGTATGGGCGCTTGGTTACAGCAACAAGGCCTAATTCCTGATTTTATTATCAGTTCCCCCGCAAAACGTGCAAAGAATACCGCCGAAAAACTTGCCAAAGCGATGGGGTTAACGGCTAAACACGTTCACTTTGACGAGCGTATTTATGCAGCAGGATTAACCGATTTGAAGAATGTACTCAACGATTGTCCAGAATCCTCAGCACGCGTGTTATTAATTGGCCATAATCCCAGTTTAGAAAACTTAATCGAGAACCTGCATAACGGTAAGCTACAAAGACCTGAAGATGGAAAGCTTTTACCTACGGCTACCTTAGCTATTTTAAGCATGCCAGATCATTGGGGCTTACTACATAAAGGCTGTGCCACCGTCGAATCCATCACTCGCCCTGCGACACTACCGAAAAGATTTATTTTTAATGGCTTGAGTGGGCTAGAGAAACGTAAAAGGCCCACTTATTACTATTCTCAGTCAGCCGCGATTCCTTACCGCATAGAAAAAGGTAAATTACAAATTTTAATTATTTCCTCTAGCGGCAATCATCATTGGGGCATTCCCAAAGGCATTATTGAACCAGGTTATACAGCACCCGCATCAGCGGCAATTGAAGCCTGGGAAGAGGCAGGTGTACGCGGTATTATCAGTGAGCACATGATTGGTCACTATCCACATAAAAAATGGGGTGGCACTTGTACAGTACAAGTTTACCCAATGGCAGTAACAGACATGGTAGATGACCATGAGTGGCAAGAAAATCATCGCAGACGGCAATGGTTATCTCTAAAAAAAGCAAGCTCAGTGGTTAAACAAAAGTCGCTACAAACGATGTTTGCAACACTAGCCGCGAACCTAAGCAGCAAGAAAGCATAATGGCAAAAGTTATTGCCGCTTTGATTAGGCATGGTGATTATCAGCAACTAACTGATACACCCAGTGCGCATCAACCTTTTCCTTTAACAGAAAAAGGATTTTTCCAAGCTAATACGCTTGCTGACTTAATAGAAGAGCGATGCACCCAGTTTAAGTGTCAGATTAACCCTGTGATTGCGTCATCAAGATTATTACGTGCTTGGCAGACAGCAAACACCTTAACTCAAGGCTTAAATGGCTCGATATACTCCATACAAGAGTACACTGAATTAGCAGAACGTGGCGTGGGTAGTGCGGCTAATTTATCAATGCAACAAATTACTGATATAGTCCAACAAGACCCCCGCTATGCAAATTTACCGAAAGGCTGG
Organism: methanotrophic endosymbiont of Bathymodiolus puteoserpentis (Logatchev); assembly: GCF_900128525.1. GTDB lineage: Bacteria > Pseudomonadota > Gammaproteobacteria > Methylococcales > Methylomonadaceae > Methyloprofundus. Next base: position 45,360 of record NZ_FQTQ01000063.1, on the reverse strand, counting down.
AAATCTGATAGTCATTTTTGCTTACCGTTTCAAGGAGCCGAGTCTTTACTCGATGCAGGTCAACGCGTGGCTAATTTATTAACAGTAGAAATGCAGGCACTGTACCAGCAAAGCCAAGTGGATCAAATCAAAATATTTGTTGGCCATGGTGCCGCTTTTCGTCATGCCGCCTATCATTTAGGCTTATTACAATATGAGCAAATTGCTCAATTAAGTATGTTCCATTGCCAGCCTATTTTCATTGAATATCAAGCGGGAAATAACTGGCAGCATATCGCCGGCGCATGGAAAATTAGAAAAGCACACAGTCAATTTACGGATTAAAACTTATGCTTAATACACTTAAATTACCTATCTATAAAGGCCAAAAATGGATTCGTACCCTGCTACCTAAAAAAGTGCAAAACTGGCCATTAGGAAAAATTCATTCTTCCGGTAAAGATTTCAGTAGCCCCGTTGGACTCGTTGAGCAATTGCAACAAACCTTACACGAAAATCCTTGGATATGGCCCAAATCCCCAATTTTTTTCTTTTCTGATCTACATGCCGATACTGATGCCTTTATTGCCTCACTCGTTGCCTCTGGTGGCATCAAAAAAACGGGAGCTTATGACCAGCAATTTAAGTTAACGTCTGCAGGTCGCAAAGCGCATTTTGTTATTGGGGGTGATTGCTTTGATAAAGGCCCGAGTAATTTAAGGCTGCTACGCTGCATTCGTTTATTAATTAAGAGCGGTGCCAAAGTACATATTCTTGCAGGTAATCATGATATTCGCGTTAAATTAGGAATACATGCCGTTAATTTAAATAAAGACCCAAGAAGCGAGCACTTCTTCATTCGTATGGGTGCTAAAGCGATTCCCTTTTTAAAAGAAATTCAGCAGGAATATTTACAAGGTAAACATGCACTAAAACATGTGCCTAATGAACAGGAGTGTCGTAAACGCTTATACCCTTCAGAGGACTGGTTTGATACTTTCCCTAAAGCTGCAAAAGGTATTTTGTCAGAAAAAATCATTAACAAGGAAATTAAACGTTTACGTGAAAAAATCAATGAATTTGAACAAGACCTGCATAAAGCCGACCTAGACTTACGTATTGCTTATGCTGCAGCAATCAAATGGCAGGAATTATTTCTAGATAAAGACGGTGAATTTCACTGGTATTTTAAGAAAATGCGCTTAGCGCTACATAAAGGCTCTTTTTTATATGTCCATGCAGGTATAGATGATCATATTGCCCATATGGTTTGTGAAAAAGGGGTTAAATACCTAAACCAGCAATTCAAAAAACACCTACATGATGAAATCTTTGATTTTTACTATGGCCCTTTAGCCAATACTATACGTACCAAATATCGTGATATTGATATGCCAATGACCAAACAAGGCAATAAAATGTTACGTGAAAAAGGCATTTATGCCATTGTTCACGGGCATAAAAACTTACGTTACGGTCAACGTATTATGCTGCGCAAAGGCATGGTCAATTTTGAATGTGATGCCTCGGTTGACCGAAATACACGCAAGAAAGAGCATATCGGTACACAGCAAGGTCACGGAGCTGCCGTTACCATTTTCCAACCACAAGGCCGCGTACTAGGTATTAGTACCGATTATCCCTATATTAAACTTTTTCAACCTCCCCTCACTCAGTCATGAAACAAGAAAAGAAAAGTTTTCGACATGAATCCTTACAAGATGCCAAAAGCATCGAAAAAATTCTCGCCGCTATTAGTGAGAGCTTAGGTAAAGGTAAACTAAAATTTAGCGATGAAGAAGATGAGATTATCTTTCAACCTGAAGGTTTGATGAAACTCAAGTTAAGTGCCGCCCAAGATGGCAATGAACAGCGTTTTAATATCAAAGTCAGCTGGCAATTAGAGAATGATGAATTAAAAAATAAAACAATAAAGGTGGAGCGTTAAGCTTTTTTTAATAGCCGTTCAGATCCCCACCTATTTTAACACCCTCTTCCTCAAATATAGCTTTAACAAGATAGGAGTGGCTACTTCTCCGAAAGGCAGTTAAGGGATAATTCTATATGTTTGAGTATAAGACTTCCCTGGTTCACAAACATCTCGACTAACTGGACTTTCACAAGACGTATCGGTAAATTCTGCTTTTAATTCCCCTGCCTCTGTAGGTACAAAGTAAAACCGAAAATTAGGGTCAGAGCTAATCGCAATATCCGTTTTAGCCGTTAGAATCGGCTTCTCATTAAACGTGACTTTTATCTGTTTAATAAAATGTGCGCGACGCTTAAATCGTGTCACCTGATCCATTTGCATACCAGTAATATTAGGATGGCTAATGAGTAATTGCGCCATAGTTGGCTTGCCATCTTGGATTTTTTTATCAAGTCTAAATTTCATTTTCCCTAAACGTGCCATAGCCGCATCATAATCTGCACCAATCGGCGCGGAACAGCCTCCACTCGCTTTAACAAACTTTTTAACCATATAATGTTCGCCGGTATTCATTTCAGCAATCGCACGTATATAGCTGTACGTATTCACTCGAACTCGCATAGCAATATCCGCCTTGCCGCTATCGGGGGTAAATTCAAACTCACCGACAAAAGGAAATGGATTTTTATCAATCACTAATAAAATACGCTTAATATACTTTTCTTTAGTCTGTAAGAAGCTCGCTGTTACTTTTATCGGAACTAAAGCAGGATCTTCGGCACGTACTGGCGTGCTTAGCTGAATAATATCATCACCTTTTAATAGCTGTTTCCCAGCAAAGAATTGCTGCTTCAAAACTTGATTCCAAAGATTTTCATCTTTTGCAGCATATGCCATAGCCGGTAGTAAAAATACTAAAACTAGGCAGAGTAATTTTCGTAATTTCATAAAAGGTTCCTATTTCCTGATATAACAATAAACGGCGCTTGCGCCGTTAATCTAAAATGCTAATCTTCCCATTCTAATTCAGCAAACGCACTACTTAAATTCTTTTTATGGAATTCATTAAATAATTGCCACTGAGCTTTAAATATCGAATCATCATCTTGCAAAACATCTTCTAAATATTTGCCTTGCTTGATTTTAGCTCTCACATTGGTCGCTAATTTTTGTAAGTAGTGTTTTTCTGCTTGTACACTTTTCGGCCAATCACGATCAATAGGTCCATGCCCTGGGATAACGACATCAAAAGACTGCTTTTCTAATTCAGCAATCACGTTTAACCAGCCTTTTAAACTGCCATCTAATACAGGTAAGTGCCCGACAAATAACAGATCAGACATCCATAAGGTGTTGGTTTTTTTATCAAACACCGTTAAATCATTATCAGTATGTGCTGTAGGATAGGCTTTTAATTCTAGTACCCGCCCACCTAAATCAAGTTTTAAAAAATCTTTAACCAAAATACTCGGTGGAATAATGTCTTTTTCAGTCAAATTAACCGCTATTTGTTCCATAGAACGTGCAATATAAAATGCCCCTCTTGCCGCCATCGCTCTACTGAGTTTTTCATGACCAATGAACTTTATATTAGCAATATCTTGAAAGGCACTATTTCCAAAAATATGATCAGGATGTACATGAGTATTAATTACATAACAAATAGGGGTGGCTGTTATTTTCTGAATAGTCGATTTTAACAAACGCCCTTGCGCTGGATTACCACCACTATCAATGACCGCAACACACTTTTTACCCACTATAAAACCTATATTAGCAATGGCATCATGATTACGTACATCAGGTAATTCTATCGGCCCTTGGTGAACATAGATGCCTTGGGCAACTTGCTTTATGCTAAATGCTGCTATGGCAGCATTGCTTGTGATAACAAATAGTAGGAGAAATAAATAACGCACAACAATTTGTTCCTTATAATGATAAGTGGATGTCAAGTCAGCCCTTATCTTTCATGCACAAAGATAAAAAAGCTCGAATAGCACGCGACTGCAATGCCAACTTAGGTGCAATAATATTTAATTGCCAAGTCAGTCCTTTTGCGCTCCCTATCCTGCGAGACGTTAGCCCTGCTGCCTCATTTTTTAGCGCCATCGCAGAAGAAAAGCCAATACCTAAACCTGCACGCACGGACTCTTTAACGGCAGAAACGCCGGTTACTTCAATATTGACGGGGGCATTAATATCAGCTTTGATTAAGGCTTCTTCTACAACTTGCCTAGCCCCTGAGCCTAACTCACGCCAAATGACTTGGTGTTCAGTAAATACATCTAAGGGCACATAATCAGGATACTCTAATGATAATATGTGATTATCTGGTATAACAATGACAATTTCATCTTGCTGCCAAGCAATAACCTGATAATTACTCGGCAATTCCACACCCTGCAATGACCCTTCAATAAAGCCTAAGTCTAAATTATATAAATTATCTAAAGTTTCACTAGTATCCAAGGTTTTTATAAAAACCTGTACACCTTCGTACTGAGATTGCAATTCAACGACGTACTTAGGCAAATAAAAGCTAGCAATCGTCATGGTTGCACCTATGCGCAAGGTGCCTGTACTGATTTGTTGCAAACTACGTACATATTCATGCGCTTGCATATAGCAAGTATCCATTTGATTTGCATACTTTAACAGTCCTTCGCCAGCGACTGTTAATTCAATTTGGTGTCCTTTACGCTCATACAAAGGCTCGCCTACAAATGCTTGCAAAAGTTTTAACTGGCCCGAAACAGCAGGCTGACCGATATGTAAATGCTGTGCAGTTAAGGTAATACTTTTTAATCGCGCAACCACTGAGAAAGTCAATAAATGTTGAGGGTTCAAGGTCATTATCAGTGTATCTATGTATTAAATGATATTAAAATGGATAATATCATTTTTTTTGATATTCATCTAAAGAAAAGATTACTTGAACTTAATATGACAGATTTGTTAAAGTGGATAAAATTTGCCGAAATATAATAATGATTAAAGTTTTGGCACACATTTATGAGCAATCTTCAATAAACGGAAAGAGCTGGAGGAAATACGAGTGGCAGTTATTACAATAAGCCCAGATCAAATCACCAAAAAGAAACGCAAAGGCCCTAAAGGCCATGCGATTGATCTAAAGGCACTAGAAGAAGTTCAGGCACTGTTGGCAGGTGAATCCCGTCAGCGCGATTTATTGATTGAACATTTACATAAAATTCAAGATCAATATCAACATATCTCATCTAAACACCTCGTCGCTCTCGCGCATGAAATGAAGCTTTCTCCCGCGGAAATTTATGAAGTGGCTTCTTTCTATCATCATTTTGATATCGTCAAAGAAGGTCAAACGCCCCCTCCCCCTTTAACTGTTCGTGTATGTGAATCCCTTTCTTGCGCGATGGCTGGTTCAAATGACCTGATTACTGCGCTAGAAAATGGTTTAAACCCAGATAATGTACGCGTTCAAAAAGTGCCTTGTGTAGGTCGCTGTCAACACGCCCCAGTCGCTGTTGTTGGTCAAAATCCAATTGATGAAGCAACACCGATTAATGTGCTTACTGCAGTTGAGAAAAAAGAAATTGCAGCACCAGTCAGTGACTATATTAGTCATGATAATTATATTGCAGGTAATGGCTATCAAACACTTAAAGGCGTTTTAGACGGCTCTATTGAGGCCGAAAGTATCATCAAAAAAATGGAAGATTCTGGTCTACGTGGTTTAGGTGGAGCTGGATTTCCTGCTGGTCGAAAATGGCGTATTGTTAGTAGCTTTGATGGCCCACGCTTAATGGCAGTCAATATTGATGAAGGCGAGCCAGGTACCTTTAAAGATCGTCATTATTTAGAGTCAGATCCTCATCGCTTTTTAGAGGGTATGTTAATTGCCGCTTTGTGTGTTGGTTGTGATGAAATTTATATTTATTTACGTGATGAATATGCAGGTTGTCGTGAAATTCTAACGCAAGAAATTGCTAATTTAGAAAATAGCATTTCTGGTTTACCTCCGATTCACTTACGTCGTGGTGCCGGTGCTTATATTTGTGGTGAAGAATCAGCGATGGTTGAGTCTATCGAAGGTAAGCGGGGTATGCCTCGCTTACGCCCGCCATTCTTAGCTGAAGTTGGTTTATTTGGTCGCCCTACTCTGGAGCACAATATGGAATCTGTGTATTGGGTACGTGACATTGTAGAAAAAGGTCCAGAGTGGTTTACTTCACACGGTCGTCATGAACGTAAAGGTTTACGTTCCTTCTCTATTTCAGGTCGTGTTAATAAGCCAGGCGTGCATTTGGCACCAGCAGGCACAACGATGCGTGAATTAATTGCAGAATTCTGTGGTGGCATGCAAGACGGGCATGAATTTTACGGTTATTTCCCAGGTGGTGCATCAGGAGGTATTTTGCCTGAATCAATGGCTGATATTCCTATGGATTTTGATACACTTAATGAACATGGCTGTTTTATCGGCTCTGCAGCTGTCGTTGTTTTCTCTAAACAAGATAGCGCTAAAGAATTAGCAATCAATGCCATGAAATTCTTTGAAGAAGAATCCTGCGGTCAATGTACACCTTGTCGCGTAGGTACTGCAAAAGCAGCGAAACTCATGGAACAAGAAAACTGGGATACGGACTTACTAGAAGAGTTATCTTCAGTGATGGTCGATGCCTCAATTTGTGGCTTAGGCCAAGCGGCTCCAAATCCATTACGCTGTGCGATTAAGTACTTCCCTGAAGAGATTAAATAATAGGTAAATAGACATGGCTGCAAATCCAGATACTTTAAACAACCCTATGATCAACTTCACTCTCGATGGTGAAGCTATTTCTGCGTTTGCGGATGAAACCATCCTGCAGACAGCAAAACGACACAATAAAGAAATCCCTCACCTATGTTACACAGAAGGCTTACGCTCAGACGGTAATTGCCGTGCCTGTGTGGTAGAAATTGACGGCGAACGTGTCTTAGCCCCCTCTTGTTGTCGCATGCCTACCGAAGGCATGAACGTACAAGCGAACAGCGAACGTGCGCTTAAATCACAAAAAATGGTACTTGAGCTACTAAAATCAGACCAGCCTGAACAAATTGGCTCACCTTACAAGCTTGATTCTGAATTAGACCAGTGGGTACAAAAACTCAAGGTAGGCGAACCACGCTTTGAATCACGTGCACAACCAGCCGCGGATTTATCACACCCAGCAATTGCTGTGAATATGGACGCTTGTATTCAATGTACACGCTGTTTACGTGCTTGCCGTGAAGAGCAAATGAACGATGTTATCGGTTTTGCTAACCGTGGCGCTCACGCTGAAATCGTATTTGATATTGCTGATCCTATGGCAGCTAGTAGCTGTGTAGCTTGTGGTGAATGTGTACAAGTTTGTCCAACGGGCGCATTAATGCCAGCGAACAATGTTGGCCTTGAAACACCTGATAAAACTGTTAATTCAACTTGCCCTTATTGCGGCGTGGGTTGCTTAATTAAATATCATGTAAAAGACGATAAAATTCTTTATACCGAAGGCCGTGATGGTGATACGAATAAATACCGACTCTGTGTTAAAGGGCGTTATGGCTTTAACTATATCCACAACCCTCTACGTTTAACTAAGCCATTAATTAGGCGTGAAGGTGTAGCGAAAACGACTGAATTACTAGACCCAAATGACTTGGACAGTGTATTCCGTGAAGCGACGTGGGATGAAGCTTTAGACTTTGCCGCAGGCGGTTTGAAAAAAATTCGTCAAGAAAAAGGTAAAAAAGCATTAGCCGGTTTAGGCTCTGCAAAAGGCAGTAATGAAGAAGCCTACTTATTCCAAAAATTAGTCCGTACAGGATTTGGTTCTAATAATGTCGATCATTGCACGCGCTTATGCCATGCCTCTTCGGTGGTTGCCTTATTAGAATGCTTAGGTTCAGGTGCGGTATCTAACCCTGTTGAAGATGTAAAATTAGCGGAAGTAGTTATTATTATTGGTTCTAACCCAACGGTAAACCACCCAGTTGGCGCAACCTTTATGAAGAATGCGACCACAACGGGTACCAAGATTATCTTAATGGATCCAAATCGTACGGCAATTGCTAAATATGCCTCACATCATTTAGCGTTCCGTCCTGATACCGATGTGGCTATGCTAAACAGCCTTATGCACATAATCTTAGAAGAAGGTTTACAAAACGATGATTACATCGCTCAGTACACCGAAGATTTTGAGTTTATGAAAAAGCATTTAAAAGACTACAGCCCTGAAAAAGTAGCTCCTATCTGTGGAATTGATGCCGATACCTTACGTGAAGTAGCAAGGTTATATGCAAGCTCAAAAGCCTCGATGATTTTATGGGGTATGGGGGTTTCTCAACATATTCATGGCACAGATAATGCGCGCTGTTTAATTGCCTTAGCCTTAATGACAGGGCAAATTGGTCGACGGGGGACGGGCTTACACCCTCTACGTGGCCAAAACAACGTACAGGGTGCATCGGATGTAGGTTTAATACCTATGGTTTACCCTGATTATGCGCCTGTTGAGCACTTTGAAAATCAAGCAAAATTTGAAAAATTATGGGGCGTGGCATTAGATTCTAAACGTGGATTAACGACGGTAGAAATGATCCATGCGATTTTAGATGGGGAAATTTTTGGTATGTTTGTCGAAGGTGAAAACCCTGCCATGTCTGACCCAAATCAAAATCATGTGCGTGAAGCCCTCTCAAAACTAGAGCATTTTGTTGTCCAGGATATTTTCTTGACAGAAACAGCTGGTTTTGCAGATGTCATCTTACCTGCCTCTGCTTTCTATGAAAAAACTGGCACCTTCTCCAATACGGATCGTCGCGTACAAATGGGTAGGCAGGCGGTTAATCCACCAGGCGATGCCAAGCAAGACCTATGGATTTTACAAGAAATTGCTAACCGCTTGGGCTGTGACTGGAATTATAAGGGACCTGAAGATGTCTTTAATGAAATGCGTCTAGCCATGCCAAGTATTGCTGGGATGACTTGGGATAGATTAGAAAATGAAGACTCTTTAACCTACCCACTAGAAAATGTTGGTGATCCGGGCGAGCAAGTCATTTTTACCGATGGCTTCCCTAGAGAGTCAGGGCGCGGTAAATTTGTCCCTGCTTCGTATATTCATGCCGATGAAATGCCTGATGCAGAGTATCCGACTATCTTTATCACAGGTCGTCAACTTGAACATTGGCATACTGGCAGTATGACACGCCATTCTCCAACTTTAAATGCGATTGAGCCAGATCCAGTGGTCATGATACACCCAGAAGACTTACAAAAATTGGGCGTAGAACCTGGAGAAATCATTACCATTAAGTCCAGACGCGGTAAAATTTCTGCTTATGCGCGTGCCGATATAGATATACAAAAAGGTACTATTTTTATGGCTTTCTGCTACAACGAAGCAAGTGCTAACTTAATTACCAATGAAGCACTAGATCCATCGGCTAAAATTCCAGAATTTAAATTCTGTGCCGTTAAAATGACTAAAGGTGGTGAGATAGCAGTACGCCTTAACTAGCACTGTACCTCTTAAATTTTTTAATCTCTAAAAGGTAACTTCTCATTGTTACCGGGTACAAAGAGTGTTGTAGATACTCCGGAATGAAGCGCATTATTTACATGATGCGCTTCCTATCGTCGGCACACCCTACATGACCTTTATCGCGCCAGTGGTGGCGCGTTAAGCCTTTATTTTTTAAGTCTATATTTTATTGTGGAATAATACACATTATTTGCAATTTTTACACGTTACAATCAATCTATTAAAAATATAGAAAACACCAAAAAGCATCACAAATTAAGCTGATAAAATATATGGGAAACACACATACTCTTCCATTTTCAATAGATACAGCTTCTATTACTCAATGGCTAGATTCGCTTAATTTAAAACAAACAGTGCAAACAGTAAATAAAATTTATACTGTTCTTAAAAACCTGAATAAATCCCCTGCTCAATATCAACAACACTTGGCAACACTGTTAGATGCACTAACACCTATCACAGTTCAGTTATGCACTGATTTGCAGACCCTATTTTGCACTACGGATGACCGTTTAGATGCAACAAAACGCAAAATAGCACGCCTCAGCATCAATTCATTACGCTATTTAGCTTTCTTGCATTACCAGCTGAGTCTAGAGACAGAACTTGCTTTACACATAAACCGATGTATAAAAATTTGTGATTTATGCTTAACACAAAGCACTTTAATTTATGAACGCCCATCGCAAGAAATATGGAAAATCGTTGGACAAATATACCAACTTGCAAGTGATAAAGCCTTACTTGAAGCGCTAAATAATGATTCTACGGCCTTTTTCAACCAACAAGACACCGTTAGTAAAAATATTAGAACTATTCTATTATTTAACCTATGTAAACCCTATTACTTAAAACAAAATGAAATATTACGCCTACATACCTTGCTTGATCAATACAGCGACCAGCTTATAATCAAACATCAATACACAGAGACTTGTACACATAGCTGGAACTATAGTCTGCCAGGTCTAGCAAAAATTACTAACCCTGGTATTGATGCTGAATTTAGTACGCTATACTTAGATAATCAATTGTTACACCCAATTCTGGAAGAAAAAAGTTTTTCAGTTATTGCAAAACTGATTGCACAAAAGAGGTTACTTCCTCAGCTCAGTAAAGAAAAAGCTATCCGCAAACAAATAGCCTATGGCATTAACGCAGTCTATGAGTTAATTGAACAGCACAAGCGTACTAGCAAAATACAGCAAACATCGGAACAACTTTTATCACTTGCAGATAAATTAGAACTACAACCTTTTGACTACGAAAAAAAACTAGAAAAAGTATCTTCAACAGGTATCTGGAAAAATAATAAAGCACTGATAAATACTAAGCCGATCGCCTTAATAAAAGAAGGTTTAGATTCAGACTTTCTGTTAGTTGAGCTTAATTCTTTCTCAGGCACGGCAGAAGATATCATTATTATTGATGGTGATCATAAGTTGCAATTAGGTATTATTAGACTTATCTCGCAACTCAAAAATGAAAAACAAAGCTACCAAATACTGGTCGAAAAAATCGGTTCAGAACTTAAAATAGCGACCATAATAAATCAAAATAAAACACAAAAAGCGATCACGTGTAAAACCCCTAACGATGAGACTTTACTATTCGTCATGCCAAACAAGTACTCTACAGCATCGACAATCAAGCTAAATCAGCAAACTTTTATCCTAGCTAGGCTTTATGAAAGCACTGAGAATTTTATGATGTACCAGATTCAGGGACAACCGGATTAGAGATGCCGTGCGGCACATGTGCGGTAGAAATATGCTGTGCTGCGGCTTCACAATGACTTTTTTGGTCATCAAAGAATATATCTGCACCAAAGGCCGTTAAAAATGCCTGCTTTGTCATTCCCCCCAAGAATAAAGCCTCATCAATACGAATATTCCATTGCCGTAAAGTACGCACCACTCGCTCATGAGCCGGTGCTGAACGCGCTGTAACTAATGCTGTACGAATCGGTGATAAATCTGCTGGAAATTGAGCCTGTATGCAATGTAATGCCGCTAAAAAACCTTTAAAAGGTCCATCCGTTAACGGAATATGTGCCGAATTTTTTTCATTTTCAGCAAAGGCTGCTAACCCTTGCTGCTGATAAATGCGCTCAGATTGATCAGAAAAAAGCACTGCATCACCATCAAATGCAATACGTAACTGCTCACAAGTAGATGGATGCTGTACACCAGATAAAATTGTCGCCGCAGCATAACCAGCCGCTAATGCATTAGTGACATCTTGGGCATTGGCAGATAAGAATAAATGCGCACCAAAGGCCGGAATATAACCAAAAGGCGTAGCACCACTGGTAAATGCTGCACGGGTAATATCTAACTCATAATGATTAATCGAATTAAAAATACGTAACCCTGTATCTGCTGAATTTTGAGATAATAAAATAACCTCTACTAGAGGTTTTTTTCTATCCGTCAAAGCATTAATTGCCAAAAGCTTTTTAACTAAATCATAACCAAAACCTGGCTCTAAAATATCGTCCTCATGTGCGACTTGATAAGCACAATAAGCTTCTTTACCTTCTGCTTCAAAAATATGATGGGATTCATCAAGATTAAATAAAGCTCTTGAAGAAACCGCTACGACTAATTTGTCTTTAAATTCCATTACATTGTCAATGTATCCATAAGATCAATCATAAATTCCATTTCTTCATCATCAACCACCTGCCATTCTGTAAAACCTAAGCTATCTAACACATTTTTACCTTTTTCATCAGCAGCCATTTGTACTAAAGTTTTTTGTATGTTTTCATGCTGATCTAATAACCTAGGACCAATCATTATAGAATGATGAATAACACTGATTTGACTGCGCACTAATATTCGTAGTTGTTTTTTAATCATATTAGATAAGTCATCGTATGCCTCAGCCAAAAAGATCCCTACATCGGCATTTTTTTGCAATAAATGCTTAGCAACTAAGACATAGGTATCGCAAGGTACCATTTCGACATTACTTGTATCTAAATCGCCCGGCTCTAACATTATCATACCTATCATATGTACATCAGGGTCTTCTGTCACTGCAACTTTAGTACCAGCACTTAAATGTGCAACATCTTCAACGTGATTATCAGCATTCACGGCAATAATCGCTTCATCTGACACACCTACAGGTCTAACTAGAGGCTTAAATCCTTTTTCTCGCACCAGCATAGCTGCATCAAAAGGATTGGCATAAATCAAATCGACATTATTTTGTTGAATGGCTGCACGTTGATCATGGAAATCATTGTACATTTCCAAATGAATCGCATTGTCTGTTTGTTTTTGTAACCAAGTATTAAAAATATACCAGCCAGAAAGGTGGTCTGGCGTAAAATCAGGACTAACCGTAAATTGATAAGACATAAGCCTCTCCGCCTTTAAAATAAAGTAGGATAGAGCTTAATACACTCTTCTACTTTGGTTTTGGATGGTTTTCGACGCACGGATGTGTAGCCTACCACTGCACCATTTCTTACATTTGGAATAACAGTTGCCTTAACCCAATAATAGCCACCATCTTTGCGTAAGTTTTTAACAAACCCTTGCCACTTCACGCCTTTATTTACCGTATCCCATAAATCTTTAAAAGCCGCTGGTGGCATCTCAGGGTGCCTTAAAATTGAGTGGGGCGCACCAATTAACTCATTTTCTTCATAGCCAGACATCTCTACAAATGAACGATTAACATGGATAATATGTCCTTTTGTATCCGTAGTAGAAACGATCAGTTTACCGTCAGGATAAGGTGTTTCAATTTCAGTATATAAAATTTTCCTACTTAAGCCACCATATAGCTCGAGTACTACTTCGGTAAAGTCGCCAGTAATATCTTCTGCTTTCATATCATGCAACATAGTTATGCCTTATTTTATTATTGATAAAAAGAGTGCTGCAGTGAAATAGCCTGCCCACCTTTTAACTTAATAATTCAGCAATATTTTCCGCTGCACGTTTAACATCCAGAAAAATTAAACCTAATTTTGCATTAGATTTAGCAAGTACCGTTAGTACTGCTTCATCACCCGCATAGGTCATTAAAACATAGCCTTTATCACCTTTAATTAATACTTGCTCTAAAGTCCCGCGGGCTAATTCTTGTGCCGTTCTATCCCCTAAAGATAGCATAGCCGCACTCATTGCCCCGACTCTATCTTCATCTAAATTAGCGGGCAATACCGAAGCCATCATTAAACCATCGGTAGAAATAATACCCGATGCTTCAATATCAGCAGAAGTACCATTTAACTCACTTAATGTAGAAGTTAACATTTCTTCACGCATAATTTTTTCCTTTCCTTTTCTTAAATAATAAATTATTTATTTTTGACATAACGAACACTTAAAAACCAAACCAAACTGATAAACTCAGGTTGATTAAAATGTGGTACACCTGAAATAGCAATAACAAAACGGGTATCACCAATAAATAAAGGCCACAAACCTAATTGGCTATGACCTGATGCATTAATAACCCCCCAAGCTTGACTATTTAAACCTAAATTTTTTATTAATAGTCCAGTACGTCGTGCATGGACCATAGAGATTTCGGCACTTAGAGCTGAAATCTCTTCTGCAACCTCATGTGCATAGCCATTACAAGCCAAATAAAAGCCTTGGTCATCCGCTAATAACACTTTTCCTTCTTCTGAAATTTTACTCAATAACTCAGGTAATAAATCTTCTAATGCGCCTGTGGGAACTTCACGTTCTTCTTTAATACCTTGTACCCAACCTAATTGCTGACAGCGCTGCAATAATGCAATACATTTTTCAGAATTATCATTATTCATTAATCCTTGTAAACTCGACATATCTAATTTTGGCGTTTTAGATTGTACTAATAAATTGCGCAAAAACTTTCTAACTGAATCCTCTTCTACTGCAGAGACTGCATAATAACAGCCTGCAGGCGTCAAATAGATATATAAATCCTCTGCCAGTTTAGTATCACTCATTAAGCTACTCCTCTATGCCAGGATCTAAAGAAAACATTAAAGCTTGCACTAAAATAGATACATCCTTTTTCTCTCGTGCATCTACAGAAAAGACAGGAATGCTCATATCAAGTTCCTTTAATTGCTGATGATAATTATCAATCGTTGGCTGTGTACTGATATCCATTTGAGTTACGCCAATGGCAACGCCTGTTTTCTGAATAAAGCCCGCAAAAGACTTTAAAAAAAACTGCATATCTTTAAAAGGATCAGTGCGTGAATTATCTAATAATAAAACTAAGCCAATGCCTCCGGCCGTTAAAATATCCCACATGAAATCAAAACGTTCTTGACCCGGTGTGCCGTATAAATGAATTTTTTCACCTTCGTTTATATGCATAATGCCATAGTCCATAGCAACTGTAGTTTCAGCCTTTCGTTCCTTGGTCATATCACTAGCCGCCTCATCGGTTTTCACCAGTGGCACATCACTGAGAGAACTAATGGCTGTAGTTTTTCCTGCACCAACGGGACCAGTAAAAATTATTTTATATTGACTCATGCTTACTTACTATCCTCTAAGCTTATTTAAAATACGACTGAAAATACTTTTCTTTTTTACTGATTTTTTTGTTGGCACTTCAGCTGTAATAATTTCATCTGCCAGTCTCTTAGATTGATCTAAAATACCAATAGCATAAGCTGCACTTATAAAGATAAAAACATATTGCGGCTTAATTTTAAGGCCATGAATAATCTCTAGCACTGACCTAGGCCCCGTAGTTAATAAGGCAGCTATACGCATTGCATGTGGCGTAATCAAAAGGCGCGTAAAATTAGGCCACTGTTTAAGGTAAACAGGCTCAGTTAAATTTAGTGCCTGCGGATAACGGCCTTTAGATGTCCAGCATGCCAACTTCCAGATAAAGGAATTCATTTCCTGAAATTTATCTAATTCACTGGAACAATCTTCTTTTTTTGGATTAACTTTCGACAAAGTCATAACCTTAGCACCCGATACAGGCGTCGGATTAACCTCTACAGCCGCAAAAGCACGCAATTGTTGGTCATCCGCATTCAACCAAAGTTCATGACTATATGGAAAAATAATAAGCGGCTTCCAGCCAGAGTTAAGTTTAATAACCTGCTTTTTTTCATAAGCCACTTGAATAGAGGATTGCACATAGCCTTGATAGTACCGCTTGGGGTTGTACCTTGCGTTACGCCACTGTTCAGAATCATTAAAGTCAACCCCTCTTATTATACCGATAAAACTGGAAAAATTCTGCTCATCAATCATCATGGCAGCTTTATGTTTTGCCGTTTTCTGCTGCTCTATAGGATTAGTAAAAATTTTTTTCTCAGTGGCTAATTCAAAAGGGGCTTGTTTTTCTGTAGGAGGTTTAACCTTACTAACTTTAGCTTGTTCAAGCTTTACTTCTGGATAGGTAGATTCTTCTGTTTGGTTTAATTTTGTGGTTTTTTTCTTTTCCTTTTTTAGCCAATCATTAGCCTCTTTAAAAGCCGCGAGCATAGTTTCAGTTTTAGCAGGCTTTTCGACAAAAATTGTATGTTCTATCTTTAATTTTTCTAGGGATAAAATAATAATAGGCCTTAAAGGCTTGCGCGCTAAACAATGATCTAAAGTCACTCTCGCATCCATTGCATCTGCATCAATAATATCAACATTAGCTTCAGGCTCATCAACAATTTGAGCGATACTTTTACATGGCCCCTGAATAAACAGAGCCATTGTTTTATGAGTTCTACCATCCATCCCATAAAGTGCAACAGCTAAGCGATCAATCGGTTTACTTTTCATTTTATTGATTAAAGTAAGAATTTAGAGCATCCCATTGTATCTGCATAGGATGATTAATTTTTGCCAAAGCAAGTTGCATTTTGTTACAACCTTCTAGGTCATCAGTGGACTGGTATAACTCAATCAGGTCGGCATGTAGTTCGCTACGCTGTGGTGTTTCTATTATCGCCGACTCTAACACTTTAACTGCCTCCCCTAACTGACTATATTCAACAAAATCACGTGCAACTTGTAAGGGGTCATGGTTTTCATTTTTATCGCCTTCATTCCCTTGTACCAAAATCAATTTATTGTTAGATTCTCGGCCTGGAGTTAAAACGCTATACATATTACCTTGAATTAATTGAGCTGTATTGAGATAAGTCTGTAATTGCCCAAACAGTAAAGGGGATAAATGTTTTCTTGCCCCAGCTAACATTCTCTGTTTAATAGCACTCCCCCTTCCCTCTAAAACAATAAAGAAATCCATTAAAGCTGCCGACAATTGCGTTTCACTATTGTTCTCATAACACAATATGATTCGTTGCAGATGGACAAGTAAATTTCGAGGTTGCTTTATAATGGTATAAACCAAATGCTTTAATATATCATCATTAGCACCATAAAAATAAAGTTGCTTATTATTTTCCAATAAAAAACTCGGCTCATTAAAAATATCATCCGAAAAGTTCAAGGTGAGAACCTTACCACTTACGACCAACGAATTAATTTCTTGCATCTGTATTCCTCGTTCAATTTGATAAAGTGTAGCTCAAATTGAGTATAATTTTAGTTTATTGGTAAAATATGCGTGTTATATCACATGCTAGAATAACAAATGGTATCTAGCTCTAAAATTTCTAGTTAGGATTTTTTGAATGCCTACCAGATTCGCTATATGATACTTACCGCGTTCACCTAAAATCTAACCCCTATGAATCATCCTGAATTCCCACTATCACCTGAACTTATACACTTAAATCATGCTGCTGTTGCACCTTGGCCAAAACGAACTAGTATAGCAGTCAAAAATTTTGCAGAACAAAACGCCCAATATGGATCTTCTTTTTACCTAGACTGGCTAAAAAAAGAAACCAAATTACGCAGGCAATTACAGATTTTACTGAACGCTCCCAGTCAAAATGATATTGCTTTAGTCAAAAATACCTCTGAAGCTTTGTCTTTCGTAGCTTATGGCTTAGATTGGCAAGTCAGTGATAATATTGTTTCCAGTAATGAGGAGTTCCCTTCTAACCGTATTGTTTGGCAATCTTTAGCTAATCAAGGTGTCGAATTCCGTGAGGCTAATTTAAGCAGTGAAAAATCACCCGAAGATGCATTGTTTGCTTTAGTTGATCAGAATACACGTTTAATTACCATTAGTTCCATACAATTCGCCAGCGGTCTGCGTTTAGATATAGCTAAAATTGGTCAATTTTGCAAAGACCATAATATTTTATTCTGTATAGATGCTATTCAAAGCTTAGGTGCGGTGCAATTTGATGTACAAACGTGCCAGGCTGACTTTGTTATGGCTGACGGTCATAAATGGATGCTTGGCCCAGAAGGTTTAGGTGTTTTTTATAGTTCAGCCACAGCAAGAGAAAAACTAAAGCTCACTCAATACGGCTGGCATATGATGGAAAATATCCATAACTATGAAAATAAACCTTGGAAAATTCACCCGACAGCACAGCGTTTTGAATGTGGTAGTCCTAATATGCTTGGCATACACGCATTATCTGCTAGCTTATCCTTATTACTCGAAATAGGTATGTCCGAAGTTGAGCGAAAAATATTAGCTAATGCACAACACCTAATGAGTGCTATTCAAAGCCGTGCTGACTTAGAGCTGTTGACCCAGAAAAATGCACAATTACAATCCGGTATCGTTGTATTCAAACATAAAACGATAGCCAACGAAACCCTATATAGCCATTTACAAGCTAACCATGTTATTTGCGCTATACGAGGCGGTGGTATTCGTTTCTCTGCGCATTTTTACAACACCAAAGATAACTTAGATAGAGCGCTAGCATTGATTCCCTACGCGTAAAAAAACCTGCATTATATACTTTTATAACCCCCCTATTAGAACAGTAATTATGACTCAAGAATTTATTTCAACTAAACCCATTCCAACTAACGAAAGACTGATTATGGCGCTTGATTTTCCCAGCATCCCTGAAGCGCAAGCGATGGTTGAAAAGCTAGGAGACTCAGTGGTTTTTTATAAAGTCGGTATGGAAATTTTCATGTCCGGTGACTATTTTGCGTTTATTGAATGGCTAAAATCTAAAAATAAGAAAATATTTGTCGATTTAAAATTTTTTGATATTCCAGAAACTGTAGCTCGCGCAATTAAAGCTCTCAGCAGTAAAGGTGTTGATATGGCGACGATTCATGGTAATGACTCGATTATGGAAGCAGCGGCAAAGGAAAAAGGTAATTTGAAAGTATTAGCAGTCACTGCGTTAACTAGCTTGGATCGTGGTGATTTAGATGATTTAGGCTTTCAGTGCGATGTTCAACAGTTAGTTTTATCACGTGCTAAACGTGCATTAAGCATAGGCTGCGATGGCATTGTTTCTTCTGGGCTAGAAGTACCTTTATTGCGCGAAAATTTAGATCACAAATTACTTGTAATTACTCCAGGTGTACGTCCTGTTGATAACCGTATTGATGATGATCAAAAACGCGTGGTCAGTGTCGAACAAGCCTTTCAGAATGGCGCAGATTATATTGTCGTTGGCCGGCCTATTCGTGATGCCGAAAACAGTAAAGTAATGGCTGATAAAATCCAAGCGACAATTGCCGCTCAATTTTAATTTAAAATACATTATAAATCACCCACAAAATTAGGAACGTGGGTGATTTATATTATTTTATTTGCCTGTTTTCGTTTTGGTGATTTTTTTACTTAATACTCTATATTGAGATTTTAACTTCAAAATATGAATAAATGCAGCTAAAAACCCAATAAAAATACCGGCAAATAACTCTATCGTTAAAGCTACCGCTAAAGGGATTTTAATACTTGTAATATAAAGATTAATTTCTACTAAATGAAAATTAAGTAATGAGAAGGCAAGTGCGATAACCGCAATTAATAAAAAAAAAGCTAGCACTATAATCCGCATCATAACATCTCTCTCAAACTCAGTATTAGTCAGTTATTTTATATTTATGCCGAGTTTCATCAACTCTATCTCGCAATTCCTTACCCGGCTTAAAATGTGGCACATATTTTTCCGTTAAAGAAACCGCATCGCCCGTTTTAGGGTTACGCCCCATTCTTGGTTTACGATGATGCAGAGAGAAACTACCAAAACCACGCACTTCTATACGCTCATTAGTGGCTAATGATTGACTCATTTGTTCTAAGATACATTTTACTGCCAGCTCAACATCCTGCAAGGCAAGGTGGGGTTGTTTTTTAGATAATTGCTCAATTAATTCAGATTTTGTCACGCTATGTCCTAAAATATTCAATTGACTTTTAAAACCAATTCAATAAACCCTATGTCAGGTTTACTATTGCCTTAAAACTCAGGCAAAAAAAAGGGACTTAATCTTTTATAACTAAGCCCCTCCCTTTAGGTATTATTTATCCAATTGCTTGAATAAATCACCCATAGTTGGTGTACCAGCTGCAGCTTCTGAGTACTCTTTCATAACTGTTGCTTCTTCATCAGAATCTTTTGCTTTGATAGACAAAGAAATAGATTTATTTTTCTTATCAACGCCGATAAATTTAGCTTCAACTTCGTCGCCTACAGAAAGCAATTTAGTCGCATCTTCAACACGATCACGTTGAATTTCAGAAGCACGTAAGTAACCTTCAATACCTTCCGCTAGAGTAATAACAGCACCTTTAGCATCAACTTCTTTAACAACACCTTTTACCATACTACCTTTTTCATTAATAGCAATGTAATTCTGGAAAGGATCCTGCTCTAGTTGTTTGATACCTAGAGAAATACGCTCACGTTCAGCATCAACTGCTAAAATAACGGTTTCTACTTCATCACCTTTTTGGTAATTACGAATAGAATCTTCAGGTGTATCTGACCAAGAAATATCAGACATATGAACCAACCCATCAATATTGCCATCTAAACCGATGAAAATACCGAAATCAGTAATTGATTTAATTTTACCTGAAATTTTATCACCTTTGTTATGTGTAGCAGCAAACTCATCCCAAGGATTAGTACGGCACTGCTTCATACCCAAAGAAATACGACGTCTTTCTTCATCGATTTCAAGGATCATAACTTCAACAGAGTCACCTAAAGCAACGACTTTAGATGGGTTAACATTTTTGTTAGTCCAATCCATTTCAGAAACATGCACTAAACCTTCAACACCTTCCTCAATTTCAATAAAACAACCGTAATCAGTTAAGTTGTTAACTTTACCCGTTACACGTGTACCTGCTGGGTAGCGAGTAGCAATATCATGCCATGGATCTTCTGCCATTTGTTTCATACCTAATGAAACACGTGTTTTTTCTTTGTCAAACTTAAGAACTTTAACTTCGATTTCTTGACCAATCTCAACACACTCAGAAGGATGACGAACACGACGCCATGCCATATCAGTAATATGCAATAAACCATCAATACCACCTAAGTCGATAAATGCACCGTAGTCTGTTAAATTCTTAACAATACCTTTGATGACCGCACCGTCTTCCAGTGTTTTCAGTAACTCATCTCTTTCTGCGCTGTATTCTTTTTCTACAACAGCTCGACGAGACAAGACAACATTATTACGTTTTTGATCGATTTTGATAACTTTAAATTCAAGATCGCGTCCTTCAAGGAACGTAGTATCTCGAATAGGACGAACATCAACTAATGAGCCTGGTAAGAAAGCACGTAGTGCACCAACAGCAACCGTGAAACCACCACGAACTTTACCATTAATACGACCAACAATAGTTTCTTCGCCTTCAAAGGCTTTTTCAAGATCACCCCAAGCTTGGTGTTTCTTCGCTTTATCACGTGAAAGTAAAGTTGCACCTAATCCATCTTCGATTAAATCTAAAGCGACTTCAACCTCATCACCAATAGCAACTTCAAGATCACCTTCAGCATTTAAAAACTGCCACCTTGGAATGACACCTTCAGATTTTAACCCCGCACTAACGATAACTTTATCGTTATCGATATCGACGACTGTACCTTTTAGCATTGCGCCTGCGCGCATTTCCGTTTGTTTTACACTTTCTTCAAATAATTCAGCAAAGCTCTCGCTCATTGTATTTATGTCCCAGACCAGTATATGTAATCCTGATCTCTATCTCTGTAGTTAAAAAAATAGCTGTATATCATCACACAACCACCAAAAGTATTACTTAATAATCAAAGCCAGGACTTTATTTATAACCTCATCGATACTTAAAGCAGATGAGTCCAAATATAAAGCATCCTCAGCGATGGATAACGGAGCTGCTTTTCGTTCGCTATCACGACGATCACGCAACTCTATCTCTCGAGTAATTTGATCAAGATTAGCATCAATTCCTTTTTCTTTCAACTGTTTAAATCGTCTTTTGCCTCTTTCTTCAGCACTCGCCGTTAAAAACACTTTAAAAGGAGCCTCAGAAAAAACCACAGTCCCCATATCTCTGCCGTCAGCGACCAAGCCCGGTAACCGACGAAAATCTTTTTGTTTTTGCAATAAAACTGCTCGCACCTCAGGATACGCTGCAATAGTGGAAGCTACTGCCCCCGTTTCTTCACTAGGTAATCTATGGGTAATATCGACACCATCCAACTTCACAGTGAGCGAATCATTGCACTCAAATGCTAGTTGCATTTCTTGTGCGATTTGCGCAATGGCTGCCTTATCAGCTAAATCAGCTTGCTTATCCATAGCCGAAATAGCGAGTGAGCGATAAATTGAACCGCTATCTAAATAATTCCAGCCTAGTTTTTTGGCAACTGCACGACTTACCGTCCCCTTACCAGCACCACTAGGCCCATCAATGGTTAAAACAGGAATCGTCATACTTTTTCCTCACTGCTTATATCTAGCCCGAGCTGACTTGCTAAGGTAACAAAGCCTGGAAAAGAAGTATTTACATTAGCACAGTCATCAATAAGAATAGCATCGTTTGCACGCAAACCCGCAATTGCAAATGCCATAGCAATACGGTGGTCATGATGAGAAATGACTTTTCCTCCACCTATCACTCCACCTTGAATAATCATGCCATCTTCTGTAGGTTTCGCATTAACACCGAGTGTTTTTAACCCATCTGCCATTACCTGAATACGATCACTTTCTTTGACTCGTAATTCTTTTGCACCTGTTAAAACTGTTTCGCCTTCTGCACAAGCTGCCGCAACAAATATCACGGGGAACTCATCAATTGCCAATGCTACTAAGTTTTCTGGAATGGCAATACCTTTTAGTTGTGCACTTTGTACCCGAATATCAGCCACCGGTTCACCGCCAACTGTACGTTGGTTACTTAATTCGATATCCGCCCCCATGAGCTTTAAAATATCAATTATCCCAGTCCTAGTTGGGTTTACACCCACATGCTTTAAGGTTAAGTCTGAGTCCGGAGCAATAGAAGCACCCACTAAAAAGAAAGCCGCCGAAGAAATATCGCTAGGCACATCAATATCAGTTGCCGTTAATTTAACTTGTCTTGATATTGATACTTGACTGCCTTCTTTCTTAACTGGATAGCTAAAGCCCACAAGCATTCTTTCCGTATGATCACGCGTTGGCGCCGGCTCCACAACCGAGGTAACGCCCTCTGCATATAAACCGGCCAATAATAAACAAGATTTAACCTGAGCACTTGCAATAGGCATATCGTAATGAATGCCATGTAAACCAGCTTGTCCTCGTATTGTTAATGGTGCCCTACCTTGATCGGCACTCTCAATCACTGCACCCATTTGACTTAAAGGGTCAATAACACGTTTCATAGGGCGGCCTGACAATGACTCATCACCCGTTAATACCGCATCAAATTTTTGACCGGCTAACAAACCACATAACAAACGCATTGAAGTACCTGAATTACCCAAATATAGAGGGTCTTTAGGTGCTGTCAAACCATCTAGTCCGACACCATGAATTGTCACATTACCATTAATAGGCCCTTCAATTTCAACTCCCATTGCTTGAAAAGAGCGCAAAGTTGCCAAGGCATCTTCACCCTCTAAAAAGCCAGATACATGAGTGATGCCTTCAGCCAATGAGCCTAACATAATAGAGCGATGGGAAATTGATTTATCACCAGGCACACGCGCTTCACCGCGCAAATGACCGCCTGGTTGAACGGTAAAAGTAATCGATTGAGTCATAATTTTTGGTATTGATCTAAAAAACGTTGGCGCGCATTTCTGGCGTATGTAAAAGTATCGTACAATTCTTTGGTTTGGTTTTGCTCAAGCATTTGCTTTATGCCTTGCAACTCCATGCATAGCTCTTGAATCAAAGGCATTATGTGTGCTTTATTGGCCATACAAATATCCAGCCACATGGTTGGGTCACTTGATGCTATACGGGTAAAATCTTTAAATCCACCGGCAGCATACTTAAAAATATCCACCGTTTCATCTTTTTTACCCAATAAATCAACTAAAGAAAAAGCCAAAATATGCGGTAAATGGCTAGTCGCGGCTAATACGGCATCATGCTGCTCTACACTCATCAGTGAAACATCACTGCCAATGGCTTGCCAAAAGTTTTGTGCTACACATAAAAAATCAGGATCAGCTTGCTCAGCAGGCGTTAAAATCAAGCGTCTATTTTGGAATAGATCATCTAAAGCGGCTTCTACACCACTGTTTTCCGCACCTGCAATCGGATGCGCCGGAATAAAATTAGTGGGAATAAAGCCAAATACGTCTTGTAGTGCTGCAACGACATTACCTTTAGTACTGCCGGCATCCATATATAATGCCTCATCAGACCAGCAAGGCGCTAATTGCTTAAAAATAACAGGCATCGCTCCCACAGGCGTAGCAATCATAATGCAATCCGCACCTGTGACAGCCTCAGCCAAATCAAAGCTATAGCTATCAATAACTTTTAATTCTTGCGCGCGTAATAAGTTAGCACTGTCTTGCTCACGACCATAAGCACTAATCTCTTTGCATAGTTTATGCTTTCTTGCTGCTCGCGCAATAGAGCCACCAATCAGCCCTACACCAATAATGCAGAGTTTATTAAACATCGGCTAAAACAGCTTTTAAAGCCCGAATAAAAAATTCATTTTCAGCTTGAGTACCAATACTAATACGCAAATGATGAGGCATTTCATAATTAGCGACAGGGCGAACAATCACACCTTTATGCAATAGTGCGGTATTTATTGCACTCGCATCACGCTTTAAATCAACCGAGACAAAGTTACCTACTGATGCAACCCAAGACAATCCTAGATCGACAAAGGCCTTTGTTAATTGCTTCATTCCAGCATTATTAAGCGCTACTGTTTGTTGCAAATAATCAGTATCACTTAATGCAACTTCTGCTGCCACTAAGGCTAAAGCGTTATTATTAAATGGCTGTCGTACGCGGTTAAGAATATCTGCCATTTCAGGACTCGATAAACTATAGCCTATGCGTAAGCCTGCTAAACCATAGGCTTTAGAAAAGGTACGCGTAATCACTAGGTTGGGATATTGCGCTAACCACGCAATTGAGTTGGGATAATCTTCTTTAGAAATATACTCAAAATAGGCTTCATCTAAAACGACAATAACCTGCTCAGGCACTGCCGCCAAAAACTTACTTAAAGCCTGCTCGGTCAGGTAAGTTCCAGTAGGGTTATTCGGATTGGCAATAAAAATTAAGCGCGTTTTATCAGTCATTGCCGTAAGCATACCCGACAAGTCATGGCCATAATTAATCGCAGGAATTACTTTAGCCGTTGCGCCAGCCGATTGCGTTACTATAGGGTAAACAGCGAACGCATGTTGCGAAAAAACTACTTCTGAATCTGTGGTTAAAAAAGCTCGCGCTAAAATTTCTAAAATTTCATTAGAGCCATTACCTAAAGTAATCTGCTCGCTTGTTAGCTTATATTTTTCTGACAAGGCCGCTTTTAATGCAAAAGCATTGCCATCAGGATAGCGCGATAATTCCGAAAAACCTGCCTGTATCGCGGCCAGCACTTTTGTACTCGGGCCTAAAGGGTTTTCATTAGAAGCCAGTTTAACAATTTCACTTAGCCCTAATTCACGTTGTAACTCAGAAACAGGCTTTCCGCCTTGATAAGGAACTAATTTTTGTACGCCAGAAGTGGCTAATGCACTGATGCTTTGCATATATTTATTGATATTGTTTGGGGGAAAGGCGGATAAAAATCCGTCCTATAGATTAACTATTAGCTATAAAACTGCCTTAGGGTAAGACCCTAAAACCTTAATCATAGTAACGCGAGGCTGCAATTCATCTAATGCTAGAACAACATTCTGATTCGTTTTATGTCCATCAATATCTATAAAAAACAGATAATCCCACAATCCTTGGCGCGACGGGCGAGACTCAATCTTAGTGAGACCAATATTATGTTTAGCAAACGGCTCTAAAATACTATATAAAGCCCCAGGATTATTTTTTGTAGAAATCAATAATGAGGTTTTATCTTGCCCTGTAGAGCTAGCTGTTAAATTACCGACAATAACGAAACGGGTAGTATTATTTAACTCATCCTCAATATTGCACTCTAGCAAATTAACACTGTAAATTTCTGCCGACAATTCCCCTGCAATGGCTGCTGCACCTTGTTGTGATGATGCAATTCTAGCAGCTTCTGCATTACTACTGACTTCCGTACAACGAACATTGGGTAAGTTTTCTTCTAACCATTTACGGCACTGTGCTAATGATTGTCTATGCGAAAAAACCTCAGTAATTTCACTTAAATTTTCAACATTAGACAATAGATTATGATTAATTCTAAGTGCAACTTCACCACAAACTTGTAATGGCGATGTGACAAAGCGGTCTAAAGTATGCGTTACCATCCCTTCAGTGGAGTTTTCAATAGGTACTACGCCAAATTGACAATGATCACTTTCTACCGACTCAAAAATTGCTTCAATTGTAGATACTGGCTCAGCTTTTACTGCTTGACCAAAATGTTTAAACGCAGCTTGCTGAGTAAATGTACCTTCCGGTCCTAAATAAGCTACGTGTAAAGGCTTTTCCAAGGCTAAACAGGCAGACATTAACTCACGAAAAAACCGGGCTGCTGTATCATCGCTTAAAGGCCCTGGGTTTAACTCTTGAATACGCCTAAGCACTAAGGCTTCTCGATCAGGACGATAAAAACAAGTTTCTTCACCGTTAGCTATCTTTGTTTTTGCAACCTCTTCGGCCAACGCAGCGCGCTGATTAATTAACTGCAATATTTCCTGGTCAATAGCATCAATCTGATCTCTTAACTCAGAAAGGGGAGTTACGTTACTCATAGCGTCAATATAAAGTAATTTAGTGAGTTCGTTCAAATTCAGCCATAAACTGAACTAAAGCCTCCACGCCTGATTCAGGCATGGCATTATAAATACTTGCACGCATCCCGCCTAATAAGCGGTGTCCTTTTAATGCCAAAAATCCCTGTTCTTGAGCGGCCTTAAGAAAAACAGACTCTAGCCCCTTGTCAGCAAGAATAAAAGGGACATTCATACGCGACCTGTCAGCAATAGCAACAGCGTTGTTATACAAGCTAGAGCAATCGATAGCCGCATATAAACTTTGTGCTTTGCGTTGATTGACCTGTTCGATACTGGCAATTCCACCTTGCGCCTTTAACCACTGCAAAACTAAACCGACTAAATACCAACTATACGTTACTGGCGTATTAAGCATGGACTCATACTTCACTTGCTGTTGATAATTAAACACATTAGGCAGCGTTGATTGCGCCTTACCCAGTAAATCCTCTCGAACAATGACAACCGTTACCCCGGCAGGCCCCATATTTTTCTGAGAACCCGCGTAAATCAGGCCAAATTTACTGACATCAATCTGACGCGATAAAATATTAGACGACATATCCGCAACTAAGGGCAAACTACCCACATTAGGAATATTGGCAAACTCAAGACCATGAATGGTTTCATTCGATGTGTAATGCAAATAAGCTGCTTGCTGATCTATATTCCATGTTGATGGATCAGGTATAGCAGTAAAATTCTTCGTTTCAGCACTAGCGGAAACAACAACATCACAATAATTTTTAGCTGCTTTTAGCGCCTTTCCCGACCATGCGCCTGTGTTAACATAGCAAGCTTTATTTTTGTCGCCTAAAATATTAGTCGGAATAAATGAAAACTGTGCAGTAGCACCACCTTGTAAAAACAATATTTTGTAATTATCAGGGATTGCCATTAACTCTCTTAAATCACGATGTAAAACCTCAGCAACACCCATAAATTCAGGGCCACGATGACTCATCTCCATCACCGACATACCCGAGCCTTGCCAGTCAAGCATTTCAGCTTGAGCCTGCTGTAAAACAGATTCAGGCAGCATAGAGGGCCCAGCACTGAAATTATAGGTTTTACTCATTTTCAGGCTCACCCTTATGAGGGTCTAGAGTATCTAGTGGCTCATCTATTATTTCCTGAGCCTCAGTATCAACTGACTCATCTAGTTCTTCAACTAAACCATCAATTTTATCAACACCTACTAATTTTTCCGTCGCATCTAAACGAATAACTTTAACACCTTGGGTATTACGACCTACAATTGAAATCTCATTAACTCTGGTACGCACTAATACACCACCACTCGTAATTAGCATAATTTCATCATTATCTGAAACTAAAACAGCCCCAACTACGTTGCCATTTCGTTCAGACGTTTGCATTGCAATCATGCCCTGACCGCCACGCTTATGACGCGTAAATTCTTCTAATTTAGTACGCTTACCATAACCATTTTCAGTAACATTGAGTACTGTACCTTCCGAAGATGTAATCATAGAAATAATCTTCTGCCCCTCACCAAGACGCATACCACGAACACCCGTTGCCGTACGCCCCATAGAGCGAACATCCGTTTCGCTGAAGCAGTTTGCTTTACCATTACTACTAAATAACAGAATATTCTGTTCGCCATCAGTCACAGCAACGCCGACTAAGCTATCACCCTCACGTAAATCAATGGCAATTTTACCGTTAGATCTTTGACGCTCAAATTCTTTTAGAGGTGTCTTCTTAACGGTTCCGGCTGCTGTTGCCATAAATACAAACTGGTTTTCACTAAACTCACGCACCGTCAACATGGCACTGATTTGCTCATCTTTTTCTAAAGGCAATAAATTAATAAACGGCTTACCGCGCGAGGCACGACTTGCAATCGGCAGCTGGTACACTTTTAGCCAGTAAACTTTACCAGCAGAAGAAAAGCACATAATCGTATCATGTGTATTAGCAACTACTAATTTTTCAACGAAGTCTTCTTCTTTAGTCGCTGTTGCAGATTTACCACGACCACCACGACGTTGTGCCTGATAATCCTCAAGTCGCTGGGTTTTCACATAACCTTCATGTGACATAGTAACAACCACATCTTCTTCAGTAATAAAGTCCTCTTCAGACAAGCTTAAAACATCTCTGACAATCTCAGTACGACGCTCATCAGCATATTCTTCCTTAATATTTTCTAATTCTTCACGAATCACTTCCATTAAACGAGTTGCACTGCCTATAATTTCCAGATAGCCATCAATTAATTCTAATAATTGCTTATATTCGTTGACGATTTTCTCTTGTTCTAAACCTGTCAAGCGATGTAAACGTAAATCTAAAATAGCCGAAGCTTGCGCCTCAGAAAGACGATATTCAGCCCCATGTATACCAAAGATTAACTCTAAACCATCCGGTCTCGAACGACTTTCATCAGCATTTTCTAATAAAATAGCAACTAAACCAGCATCCCAATTTCTAGATAAAAGCCCGGCTTTAGCTTCTGCAGGATTTGCAGCCGCTTTAATTAAAGCAATCATCTCATCGATATTGGACATAGCGACAGCCAAGCCTTCCAATACATGCGCACGTTCACGCGCCTTGCGTAATAAGTAAATGGTACGACGTGTCACCACTTCACGACGATGATCCACAAACGCATGCAGAATTTCTTTTAAATTCATGCACTTTGGCCGACCATCTAAAATGGCAACCATATTAATACCAAATACAGTTTTCAGCTGTGTTTGTTTATATAAATTATTCAACACAACTTCAGGTACCTCACCACGACGTAGCTCAATAACCATACGCATACCATCTTTATCAGACTCATCACGCAGACCTGAAATGCCTTCGATTTTAGCTTCTTTAACTAATTCAGCAATTTTTTCTAATAAACGGGCTTTATTAACTTGATAGGGTAGCTCGGTAACAATAATCGCTTGCCTACTGCCGTCTTTGAAATCTTCGAAATGACTGCGCGCACGGATATGTGCTCGCCCTCGCCCCGTCGTATAGGCATCATAAATCCCAGAAATACCATTAATAATCCCAGCCGTTGGGAAATCAGGCCCTGGAATATATTCCATTAAATCTTTAATACTAACATCAGGATTATCAATAAGTGCCAAACAGGCACTAATAACTTCAGCCAAATTATGGGGGGGAATATTGGTTGCCATACCTACAGCAATACCAGAAGAACCATTCACTAATAAAGCGGGAACTTTTGCAGGTAAAACGACAGGCTCTGATTCCGAGTCATCATAGTTAGAGGCAAAGTTTGCCGTTTCTTTATCTAAATCTGCTAACATTTCATGCGCAATTTTTGCCATACGCACTTCGGTATATCGCATTGCAGCAGGCGAATCACCATCAACCGAGCCAAAGTTTCCTTGACCATCAATCAACATATAGCGTAAAGAAAACGGTTGTGCCATACGTACAATCGTATCGTAAACCGCCGTATCACCATGAGGATGATATTTACCGATCACGTCCCCAACGACACGGGCAGATTTTTTATAAGGCTTATTCCAATCATTACCTAATACACTCATCGCATATAAAACGCGTCGATGAACTGGCTTCAGACCATCCCTGACATCAGGAAGTGCACGTCCTATAATAACGCTCATTGCATAATCAAGATATGACTTCTGCATCTCGTCTTCGAGATTAACTACGGTAATTTCTTTGGCAAATTCTGACATGGGTCCATCTATATAAAAAAGCTAATAATTCGATTTATCGGCAAGTGTTTCTTAAATAATCTAGCCTTTTATAACCAGATCAACATGAATTGCAGCAGCCGCTTATTATAGCAAGTTTAGACGCTTAAAATTAATAAAACTTCTTTCCTGACGCCAATAACTCAAAGAATTGCCTGACATCTTCTTGTGCTTGCAATAACAGAGTGAAAAACTGCTTCTGATCTAAGCTAATTAGCGACTTACGCTCAAAAGGAATGGCTTCCCACAACTCACTAACCAAATCTTGGTCATACACCAGCGCCGTACAAAAAATAGTCGCTATATGCAGTATTTGAGCATCTAAGCGGTGTGCTAAAGCTACTTCAGGCGTTAATTGATAAGCAATCGCCTCATGCAAAGAATCAGGCAAAGCCCAAGACTTAGCTAATTCACCCCCAACATCAGCAAAAGTAAAGCCGATCATTTCTTGCTCAATAACAGGCACTAGCTCGGCATTATAATCAGCCAATTTAAGCACTTTTGACGACAACTCAGGAAGCTTCTGATAGAGAACTAGGGTACCAATTTTATGCAATAAACCAGCTAAAAATAAACGCTCTGCATGCAAAACCGAACTTTCTTTCGCTAACAATTTAGCGACTACCCCACACTGAACACTTTGCAACCAAAAATCAGT
The DNA here is from genome assembly GCF_900128525.1 of methanotrophic endosymbiont of Bathymodiolus puteoserpentis (Logatchev). Classification (GTDB taxonomy): domain Bacteria; phylum Pseudomonadota; class Gammaproteobacteria; order Methylococcales; family Methylomonadaceae; genus Methyloprofundus. Next base: position 14,303 of record NZ_FQTQ01000063.1, on the reverse strand, counting down.
CATATCTACCAAATCGCTAGGTATATCATTAAACACATCTACCACAGAAGTGGCTAAGACCAAGCTTTGTAAGTCCTTAATACCAATTATCGTAACCGCCCGACTAATCGTATCAATACGCGATTGAAAACCATAAAAAGAACTATTAACCAATTTAAGTAAACGCATACTAAGCGCAGGATCTTTAGCAATAACCTGACCTATCTCAAGTGCAGTAAACCTTGGGTCATTGACCATTTTTTCTATTTGATGATAGATATCAGGCAAAGAGAACAAAGTAATACTGCCCTGCACTAAAGATTCAGCTGTCAAAGTGACATTAGCATCAACCATGACTTTTCTTATACAGACTTAGAACATGCTTTACATATTTCTGAGTTTCGGGATACGGTGGGACTTGATTATGATATTTTTTGACCGTATTTTCCCCCGCATTATAGGCAGCAATAGAAAGCTTTAAATTATTATCAAATAAACCCAACAAATACTTTAAATATCGAGTGCCAGCAAAAATATTTTGCTTCGGATCTTTACGGTTTGTGGCACCATATTGACGTGCCGTCGCTGGCATTAGCTGCATTAAACCCACTGCCCCAGCACTAGAAATAGCTTTTGCATCATAAGCCGATTCTGCATGAATAACTGCATGTACTAATTTTGGATCTAAACCATGCTTTTTAGCTGCGGCCGCAATGATAGGCGTATATTTCTTTTTGTTTTTTTGTAAATGTTTAAATGCACCCGCATAACCCTTAGGTTTACTACGAATAATCAGTTTATATTTTTTATGCTTAGGTTCATCAGTATAATAAACACTACCATCAGCAGCAGTATATTTATAGACATCAGCCGAAACAGCAGATGCAACCACCAACAAACTAATAAAAATTAACAACGCTCGCATTTGCTTAGTTATCCGCCAAATAACCCGCAATATCTTCCTTGGAGAAACCAATTTTCTTTGCCACTCGATGCGCATGACTAACGCGTGAGATTCCTGGAATTAGCTTATGAGTTGGATTTTCACCAACAAACTCAACCTGTAAAGCGACCCCCTTATGCTCTGCAAGAAAGTAATCAACTAACTGATGATTATGGGTAATGAGAATCGTATTGTTACCTTTTTGATAGAAACCATTCAATATATTCGCTGAAGTTTCCATTTTTTCTTCAAAAGTTGTCCCTTCAGATAGCTCATCTAAAACGACTAAACTTTTCGCTGTACTTGCTAAAAATATATCTTTAGTACGTTTTAATTCTGTACCAAAACGCCCCTCACCATCATCTAACTGACTAATTTCAGGGACTTGATAAAAAATCCTGTCTGCAACCGTTAGTGTTGCTTGCGTCGCGGGGACATAACTACCAATCTGTGCCAGCACCTGAATTTGCGTTAAGGTTTTACAAAATGCCGTTTTACCACCACTATTCGGGCCGGTAATGAACACTAATTTTTCAGTATCAATAGAAAAATCATTAGCCACATAAGTAGGGTCAACTTTGCTTAAGACTGGGTTTTTAGCATTTTTCAAATTGATTTTATGATGCTCTGCAGCAATCAACTCGGGCAAAACCATAGACTTAATATTAGACTCCGCATATTGCACTAAGGATAATAGCTCATCAACCTTACCTAGAGCATCTAACACCTTAGCTACGTCATCCGATTGCCGATATTCTTCACGCAAAGGTTTAATGCAACTGTCCCGATCAAAGCCGCCAATAACAGGAAAATAAACTAAAGCGAGCGGCACAAGAAAAATAGCGAACATCGGCGAAAAGCTTAGTAAACCAATCGGCACGAATAAATTAACGACAATTAAAGAGGCAAATATCAAGCCAATTAATAATGGCTTAAAAATACGCGGTTTAAAAATAATAGCTGGACTTAAGCGTTTTCTATCTAATTTGCTTTGTATTCCTTTTTCAGTAATATAAGCAGGACCTGACATTAATGAATAAGCACGTGTTTTAGTAAATGCTTTAACCTCGTTCAGCAGCGTATCAAGATAAGTACTTTTCGGTTTCTCAAGTGCCAATAAGCCAGCGACAAAACCTAATATAAAACGAGTTCCGCGCCTATATTGCGTATAACCATAACCCTCAATCTCTACATCATCTCTCGCTGTTCCACCTGTACCTAAAAATTTAGCAAATAACAGCTGATAAAAAGACTTTTCATCTTTTTTAGCATTTGCCACTAAACGCTGGAAAGTCGCTTTTAACTCAGAATTTTCTTGTATTTCTTTAAGTGCTTCTTGCTTATCTACAATCGCTTGTAAACTATCCAAGGGTTGCGCTAAAGAGCGATACAATACCGCTTGCCCAATCGTCGTTTGCGCATAATTAATGGTATTGAAAACATGATCAACCTCAATACTTTTAAATGCGCCGGCATCTAGTACGCCTGCACCTGTTTTTGCTGGTTGGCTAATTCGAACTTCAGGCCACTGCCCATTCCACGCTTTTAAAATAGTCATATTATTTTTTCTTCTTATTTTTATCTAATAGACCAAAAACAATAATGGCAGAGACCACTATTCCCGACATCATAATATTTTCCTGCGTAGCACCTAATAGATAGGCTGTGCCACTGCCAATTCCCATACCTACACCGGTAAAAGCTAGGCTGCGCATTAAACGACAGAAAGCGCAATTATCTGGATCATAAGCACGCATAATTAATTCGCCTTATTTTCTATTAAATCGACCATAAGTTGCACATTTTCTTCTGAATCATTTAAACAGGGAATATAACGATACTGCTCCCCTCCTGCTTCAAGAAAAATTTCTTTATTAGTCATATTAATTTCCTCTAAAGTTTCTAAGCAATCAATCGCAAAGCCAGGGCAAATAATATCAATATATTTAAAGCCTTCCTCAGGCAAAGCCATTAAGGTTTCAATACAATAAGGCTGTAACCATTTTGCCTTACCAAAACGCGATTGAAATACCACGCGCCATTTATCCTCTTCCAAGTTCAGCTGTTGAGCAATTAATTCCGCTGTCTTAATACATTGATAATAATAAGGATCGCCTTTTTTAGTTAAAACATCCGGTAGACCATGAAATGACATTAATAAAAGCTCGTTAGCAGGTTGTTTTTCCCACACTTGCTGAATAGAACCAGCAATTGAACTTATATATAAAGGGTGTTGATGATAATCACTAATAAAATGTAATTCAGGAATATAGCGCCACTGCATTAATTCTGTTGCAACGGCATCGAACACACTGGCAGTCGTGGTTGAAGAATATTGTGGGTACAAAGGCACAATAGTGACCTGCTCACACTCCGCTTTTTGTAATTTATGCAATTGAGCTGTTAGTGACGGCGCCCCATAACTCATCGCCATGGCAACAGTGACATGTGGATTTCTCTGATAATGTGCAGAAACTTTATCGGTTAAATCTTGCGTCAAAAAAGTGAGTGGCGAGCCTCTATCCGTCCAAACCTCAGCATAAGCAGCTTTAGACTTAAAAGGTCGAAAAGGTAATATAAAAAAGTTTAAAATTACCCACCAAAGCGAGCGCGGTAAATTAACGACTCGGGGGTCACTTAAAAATTTACGTAAAAATCGCCTAACAGAGCGCACTGTTAAGTGCTTAGGAGAGCCTAAATTAACAATTAAAATACCACGCTTTTTTTGAGCCACAACAGCGATTCCTTTAGCGATTAATTAAACTTAAAAATTCTGCTCTGGTACTCATTTCTTTACGGAAAATACCCGTCATTACGGATGTTGTCATGACTGAATTCTGCTTTTCAACACCCCGCATCATCATACACATATGCTTTGCTTCAATCACAACAGCTACACCTTTAGCCCCCACAGCTGTATCAACCGCATCCGCAATTTGCTTAGTCAACTTTTCTTGAATTTGCAAACGACGTGCATACATATCAACTATTCTAGCTAGCTTAGATAAACCTAATACTTTACCTTGTGGTAAATACGCAATATGACATTTACCAACAAAAGGTAATAAATGATGCTCACATAAAGAATAAAGCTCAATATCTTTTATGATCACCATATCTTCCGTGTCGGCTTCAAAAATAGCCCCATTCAAAACTTCTTCTAAGGTTTTGTTATAGCCATTATTTAAGAATTCAAAAGCTTTGGCAGCTCTTTTAGGTGTATCAACTAAACCTTCTCGTGTGACATCTTCGCCAATTGCTTCAATAATTTTGCTGAAATGTTCTTCCATTATTCGTCTCTAAAATAAAATAATTATTAAGTATACATCATCCCTGCACTAATTCTAATGCCTGTAAGACAACATTCTCATCTGCACCCGCCTTTGGTCCAAAGGTACTTAGGTGTCTACGCCATGCTCTTGCTCCTTGAACACTATGAAATAAACCTAATATATGCCGCGTTATACTATGCAAGCGCACTCCAGCCGCCAATTGCTCTTGTATATAAGGCAATAAAGCAAAGACTACCTCTTCCCGTGTTTTAACAAGGGTATTTTGCTGGTAAACCAGTTTATCTACTTGCGCTAACAAGTAAGGGTTATGATAAGCCTCTCGACCAATCATGACACCATCTACGCCCTGCATTAGCAAGGCACTTTGTTCTAAGGAGTTAATGCCGCCATTAATAATAATTTCTAAACGTGGAAAATCTTGTTTAATTTGCTGCACAATATCATAGCGTAAAGGAGGAATATCCCTATTCTGCTTAGGTGATAAGCCCGACAACCAAGCCTTACGTGCATGCAGAATAAAAGTACCACAACCACCATCAGCCACTTTACTAATAAAATTGACTAGCTCTGCATAAGAATCTTTATCATCAATACCTATACGTGTTTTTACCGTGACCGGGATATTAACCACCTGCTGCATTGCAGCAACACATTCCGCTACTAACTCAGGCTCTGCCATTAAACAGGCACCAAAACGCCCATTTTGTACACGATCACTCGGACAGCCAACATTTAAATTTACTTCATCATAACCATAATCTTCTGCCATTTTGCTGCATAAGGCCAAATCATGTACAGAACTACCACCTAATTGCAAAGCAAGTGGATGTTCTTGTGGAGAATAATCTAAGTGTCGCTGCACATCGCCATTTATTAAAGCGCCGGTAGTCACCATTTCAGTATATAAAACAATGTGCTTAGACAGTAAACGATGAAAATAGCGACAGTGTCGGTCAGACCAGTCGAGCATAGGAGGCAATGGAATTATACTGCCATTCCTGACGCAACAACTTTATAAGTTGCCTAAGTTATTTCATGCACATTCCTTAGACAGTAAACGATGAAAATAGCGACAGTGTCGGTCAGACCAGTCGAGCATAGGAGCAATACATACAGCTCGACAGGGTACATCCTTGGTATTGCTTGATTTACTTTGTAACATTATCGTTTATTTCTATACATTCTGAACCTATTTTAAATATAAATTAAGAGCTAAACCGGAATTGTAAAATCAAATACTTAGAATATAGCAAACGATTGAAGAGCAAGCGCAGGTGTCTCACCTTTTGATATCAAATATCTATAAATTTCAGCTCTTAATTCGCATTGAAATAGTAAACTACTAATTTCTCAACATCCTTTGAACGAAGATTTCAGGTAACAATGCTCCATATTTATGCCTAAGAGCTTATTGAGAGAGACTAAACTCAATAAAGTTAAACTGATTCCTGACGGATTTATCCAGCAAGAGGGCTTAAATTCAACAGCATCTCTCTCCTACTCTCCGCTTTAAACAAAGTAAAAACCAGCTCCCATCGCACCACCAAAAAAACCGCCCCAAACGACTAGCCATCCTAAATGTTCGCGGATAATAGCTTGTACCATTTCTTTAACTAACTGAGGCGTTAATTCTGCTAGACGCTTATCAATCACTGTTTCAATTTTAGTTAAAATATCTTCACCAATTTGATGCGCATTTAATCCTTGTTTTAAGGCTGCCTTAAATTTATCTGACTCGACCATTTCTGTTAAAGTCACCTTCATCTTTTCAGTAAACGGCTCTTTTAAAGGGATAAGTGCTTCCTGCCCTCCCATCATTTGTAACATACCACCAAAAGATGATTCCATAATGGAAGAAATCAAACCTTCAAAGATACGATCATAATCAACGGCCGCCAATAAAGGGTCAAGATTCAAGATCTTTTCTCCTTCTTGCTCTTCACTTTCTATAAACTGCTCAACATTTTCTAAGGTAAAAAACTGATGCATCATCAAATGCTTGATAGACTCTTTAAATTCTTCAAAACGGTTAGGGATAATACCGGAACCATAAAGTAAAGGCACTTTTTCAAATAGCATATGAATGGCTATCCAATTAGTCAAAGCACCTGATAAAGCAAAAAAACCAATGGCTTTAATTAATTCTGGATAAACCGGTGAAAAATAGCCTGCTGCAATTAAGAGTGCTGCCAAAAAATTAGTGATAAAACTCTTATTAAATATCTTAGGAATGAGCACAAATTAATTTAGGCAAGTTCAATTTAAGAATTATAAGGCAATGGAATTATACTGCCATTCCTGACGCAACAACTTTATAAGTTGCCTAAGTTATTTCATGCACATTCCTTATTCATTACGTTTATAAAAAATGATTCAAAAAAACTGATAAGGAACGAGGGTATTATTGAATTCTCACTCCCAACTACCCAAAAAATTAATCCACAACAAACTCATTCCCATATTGAATATCCAATACTGAATAACGCACTGCCTGATGCTCATTACGAATCAGCACTTCATCATCAAAGGTTTTCTTTAATAAAGCTTGTGCTAATGGCGAGTCTAAACTGATATAACGCTTATCCACCTCAAATTCATCTGCTCCAACAATTCGATAAAGTAGCTCATCCCCTTTATCATTTTCCAACAATACCCAAGCAGCAAAAAACACCTTATCTTGATCAGCGGGGCTATCAGCAATAATATTCAATAGCGGCATACGCCTTTGTAAAAAATGTATACGCCGATCAAGGCCACGTAATTCTTTTTTTCGATAGATATACTCCGCATTTTCTGAACGATCACCTTCCGCAGCTGCAGCTGATAAAGCCTCAACGACTTCTTTGCGTTTAATCCAGAGGTTTTTTAATTCCAGTTCTAAACGTTGATAGCCTGCAGGCGTTATATAAGGAGAGGATTTCGGGAGAGGGGCTTTCCAGCGTGACATAGTTCACTTTAAAAACGAACGTTGTGAAATATATTGATGATCTATTCTATTCCAATAGATCATCAAGAGAAAATAAGGCGACTATTTACCTTTAGAAGCTAGTTTATTATAAAGCCCTTTTAATTTAAGTGGAGATTTTTTAGCTTTCTTTTCGACTTGCTCACTTAGCTCTACTGCTGGCTTATCTTTCGATTTTTTCTTAGCTGTTATTTTCCCTAATAGCCCTTTAAAAGCCCCCCCTAAATGTAGGCTAGAAGCATTATAATTTATCTCTTCAGGCTCCATTTTATCAACAACAGGCGTTTCTTTTCGTATAATATTAACAATGTCTGGCTGAACAATGTCTGGCGCGCTTACAGGCTTAGGTGGAACGACTGGTTCAATCTTTGCTGCTTGGTCGTCTATTTTATCTGGGGTGGGGCTTGCAGCAGGAATATCTACTTCTGGCGCTTCATTAACTAAAGGCTCAATAACTTCAGGAGTCACCGTGTCAACCTGAATATCAGTGCTTATAGGACTAACTGGCTGAATAATAGGCTCTGAAATAGGTGCCTCAGGCTCGCTTACAAGTTCTAGCTCCTCGACAACGACAGGTTCTGGTTTTGTAGACTCGGCAACCGGTACCTCTTTAACAGATTGAGTTTGTACACTTTTTTGATTTTTTAAGTCATTCAGAAGTCGAGTGAAATCTAATTGGTGTTTCTCCAAAGTATTCGCTAGTAACTGCTGCGCTTCATTTTGTTGCTCTTGTTGTCTTAACTTTTGCACTTCTAAGGCTTGCTCTAATTGTGCAAATTGCTTAGTTTGCGCATCTAATGTTGCATGCAAGGAATTAATTAAAGCTTCCTTTTCCTGCAATTGGTCAATTTCTTGCTGATGAATCGTTTCACGCTCATTATTCGTTTGTTGTGCTGCTTCTAAACGCTCAGCCAGCTGAGCCACAATATTATCTTGTTGTTGCCAAATAAATTCAGCTTTCATATCGCTATCAGAACCAACTAACTGCTCATTTAAATCAAATTTCGCTGCTAATGATCTAATTGCAGCAACAATCGCAAGATTTCTCTCCTTCACTTGTTCAACAAAGTCAGCGGCAGCCTGTGTATTTTGCTCTGCTTGTTGGGTGCTATCAGCTAACTTCTCTTCACTTTGCTTTAATGCTTGCTGAGTCGTTTCTAACTGACTTTGTAAATCAATACGTCCCTGCTCACTTAGCTTTTGTTTCTTTTTTAAAAAAAGAATTTTGATATTATAAAAAAAGACTAAGCACAACCAAACAGTTAACACTAATGCCCCAGCATACAAGGGATTGTTTATCGTCAGTAAATACCAGTCAGAAAGCAGGGCTTGAATTTTAGGTAAATAGTCTTGCATAAGCTCGTTCCTCAAAAAAAGGTTAGTAATATATTAGCGACTCATAACCGGACACCCAAGAGCTGCTCATGTCCATGTTTACATGGAAATATAGCGGTAACAATCAGTGCCTTGCTTTCAACTCGCAGCCTATATTTTTATAAATTAAGATTTCAGACAAAAAAAAAGCTCGTATTTCTACGTAGCTTTCCTTGGCATACCTTAGTTCCTGCATAAAATATAGAATTAATTTAACTTGATCCCGCTCACAGTGTACTTATACCTGAATGGGTGTAATTGATAGTTAACAGCATTGTCACTAAACGATCGATCAAATAATTTATCTATATTAGCAATCCATACAGCAATTGCCAATGAAAAAAATGACTAATCGAGCATTATAGCGTATAAAATTGTATAGTAAGTAATCACATATTAACTATCAGTAATATAAAGGTAAAATATGACATCAGTACATGACATCACACAACTCATCGGCAATACCCCCTTAGTCAAATTAAATCGCCTTGTTCTTCCAGGGTCAGCCACTGTTTTTTTAAAGATTGAATCCAATAACCCTGGCGGTTCAGTAAAAGATCGTATCGGCTTAGCGATGATTATCGCAGCAGAAAAATCAGGGGAATTATTAGAAGGTGGGACTATTATTGAACCTACCTCTGGTAACACGGGGATTGCTTTAGCTATGGTTGCCGCAGCGCGTGGTTATAAGTGTATTTTAACCATGCCAGAAACCATGTCTATAGAGCGCCGTCAATTATTAGCTCTGTACGGTGCAAAACTTGTATTAACACCAGGCCCGGAAGGCATGACAGGCGCAATTAAAAAAGCTAAGGAACTTATAGCGCAAACCGATAATGCCTTTATGCCACAACAATTTGAAAACCCGATTAATCCAGATATACACCGCAAAACAACAGCTCAAGAAATTTGGTCAGCAACTGATGGCAATATTGATGCTTTTGTTTGTGGTGTCGGTACAGGGGGAACTATCTCAGGTGTTTCCGAGATTATTAAGTCAAGGAAAGATGATTTTATAGCGATTGCGGTTGAACCTACAGAATCACCAATCATCTCTGGCGGGCAGCATAGCCCACATAAAATACAAGGCATAGGCGCTGGATTTATCCCTAAAAATCTAGATGTCGATTTAATCGATGGTATTGAGTTAGTCAGCACCGAAGAAGCGTTTGCTATGCGCCTGCGCCTTGTTCAAGAAGAAGGCATTTTAGCGGGAATTTCAACAGGAGCAAGTGTTTGTGCTGCACTGCGTATTGCCCAAAAGCTCGGTGCAGGCAAAACAGTCGTCACGATGATGCATGATACAGGAGAGCGCTATTTAAGTATGGACTAATGCTTAAGCCATGAATACTCAAATTAAAGACATAAGTCGTAAGCTAGGATACTGCATGATTAATCTCAGCTTACCTTATCTATCATTGTGCCTATTGACTTTTCAAAGCAAGGAATCTGCTCATCCCAAATAAATAAGCTCAGCTAAAAATGAAGACCTTAAGTTTACACAAAGAAAATAGCCATCTTAGCGTTGGTCATCTAACCAATCATTAAACTGTTCAACATCACTAAATTGATAACGATCCATTACTCTTCGAGGCAATGGCCAGAAACTAACAATCTCATCTGTAAATTCATGGACGATTGTTTTATATTTTACTAATATATCAATAGCCTCTAGCGCTTCTTGCTTACTTTCTTCATCATGTCCACTCAATAGAGCAGACCCTAAATTACCACTGTGTTTAATTTGAGGAAAAATCTGTAATGATAAGCTCATAACCTGACTCCAGAACACAAAAAATATTCACGCGACCTATACTTTCATTTTACTTATCAATACCGATTAATCTATGTAAACTAAAGTAATGAAAATATTATATTATGCCGCTGCGACTGTCTGGCAGTATATAAAAAACTATGGTAGATAGCTAATTTCATTCGTTAAATAACATAGTTTAATTATTTACACACGCAAAACCTGTACTTATCTCAGGAAAATAAACCAACTAATATCAGATAAAACAAATACTTATGATATAGTACGGGCTTCAATATTCGCCCAGTCCAGTATTAATAGAATTTTCAAAACGCCTATAAGTTATGTTAAAAATAACGCATTATGCCTTTAACTAACAACTACTTGAGTCTCCCTTATTAACTCAGCATGCTAAACGACAAATTGATTAAATTAACCGTCGCGTCATTCTGGAAAAAAAATACCGCACGATAAAAAGACTTGTTCGTTTAGGTACTACCTATTTAAAATGGTTGGATAGCAGGCAGAGAAGACGTGACAAAGCCCGTCATGACAAACTGTTAAAAAAACTGACACACCCTGACTAACCCCTTATCGCCTTGGGCTGCAGTCAGTAGATTAGCTACCAAAATCTAAATAAGTTGATACCATGCACGATTAAATCCAACCTTGCCCCAGAGAAGGTTTTATCGCCTAGTCAGTATTCTGTATAATCTAAAACAAATACTGAATTCAGTATTCAATTTAATGGTTTAATAAAAATAGGGAACGATAAAAATTGAATATACAGTTTATTGTTTTTATAAGCTACTGCTAGACTAAACAAGATAATACGAAGAATATAAAAATTCAAACCTCAATATAAAGGTACTCTAATGATTAAGAACATCATCAAGAAAAGTCTTACAACCGTCAGCCTACTGCTTTTAAGCTTCACAGTCGAAAGCGCTACTTATGATTTATTAGAGGAGCAAAAAACTGATCAACTTCTTCTCCCAAACACCCAACTCGGCAATTCTTTCTTTACCCTTGACCCTACACCACAGCAAGCAATCAACGATCAGAAAAGAGACTATCTTGAAGCACTCGAACTCATTAAAAATCAAAAATTTCAAGAAGCAGAAAAAAAAATAAATACCTTATTAAAAAATAATCCTAAAGAAGCAGAGTTTTATAATTTACAAGGACTATTAGAATCCACCAATAAACAACCAGAACATGCGCTTAAAAGCTACCAAAAAGCCATTGATCTAGATCCAAAGAATCTAAAAGCACATCTTACTATCGCCAAGATTTCACTTGATACAGGGAATCTCAAACGTGCCAAAGAATATGCCTATAAAACTCTAAGTATTAATAATAAAACACCTTATGCTTTTTATATATTAGCTGATATTGCGCTCAAACAAAATCAACCATTAGCAGCAGAAAAAGCATTATTAACGGCCAAACAACGAAATCAAGGAAATATTAAAATAGAAGTAGCGCTTGCAAATAATCTTGGAAAATTCTATATCACTCAGAAGCAACCCCAGAAACTACTCCCATTAGCAAAAGATATTATTACTCGCTACCCAAAAGAAAGCTCTGCCCTTTCACTACTAGCCAATGCACAACTTATCAATCATCAAAAAAAAGAAGCTGAGAAAACTTTAAAAAAACTGATTAATCAAGATAAACAAAATATCCCTGATCGCCTGCTCCTCATTAAGTTACTAGTAGGTCAACCCGAAAAAGAAAAAAATATACTTAAGTTACTTGACGAAATATCATCAATCGCTCCTGACAATTTACAAGTCCTATCTCAAAAGACTGTTTATTTAATTAAACTTAAGCATTATCGAGAAGCAAAAGAAGTAGCAGCTAAGGTTAATAGACTGGCTCCAAAATCTGGATTTTTACATCTAGTCGAAGGTGAAATTTACCTATCTAAAAAAAATCCAGATCTAGCACTATCGGCTTTTCAACAAGCTTACCAAATAAAACCTACGGAGAAAATACTCAATATTATTACAGATATAATGGTCTCAAAAGGAAAGCAATCTGAGGCCGTCAATTTCCTTAATAAAGAGTTAAAAAAGAATAATAAAAACCTAGCCGCCCATTTCAAACTAGCGACTCTTTATCAGCAACAAAACAACTTAATCGAAGCTGAAAAGCATTATAAAAGTATACTTGCTGTCATGCCTGACAATGCTCTCGTACTCAATAACCTAGCATGGGCTTATCATCAACAAAACAACCCTAAGGCTTTAAAGCTTGCCGAACAAGCTTATAAATTAGCACCGAATTCTGCCGCTATTGCAGATACTTACGGTGTAGTCCTAACTAAAGTTGGCAACTTACAGCAAGGCATTGATATTCTTGAAAAAGCAAGTAAACTGCCCCCCATGGCTTATGATATTAAGTATCATCTAGCCGAAGCATACGCTACTAACGGCGACAAAAAACAGGCCATCGACATTCTGAATCAAATAGTAAACGCTGATCAAATTTTTTCAGAAAAAAATGCCGCAATAGCTCTTTTGAAAAAATTGGAAGAAAATTAGGCATTAGGTCACTTGTAGTCATAATAACGCGAAGTATATATCGGCATTTTTGATTTTCAGTTTACACTGTAGCTTCTCAATGTAAGGGAGGTCTTAGACTTAATATCAGATGCCATAACTTTTCGGCTCTATGTGATTTGTAGCCTGCTCTGGATATATGAACACAATGACAAGAAACTCTTCCAATAATATAGATTAAGGTAATACGATGGAAAATTTTGATTATAACTTAGCATTTTCTCGAAATCATGGCATTACAAGTACTGAAGAGCAACAACGCTTGAAAAATTCCACTATTGCCATTGCAGGCATGGGGGGCGTAGGTGGCGATTACTTGATTACATTACTACGTGCTGGAGTAGGTAATTTTAAAATATCAGACTTCGATGAGTTTGAAATAGGTAACTTTAATCGACAATATGGCGCGACCATATCGACTGTCAATCGAAAAAAAATGGATGTTATGCATGAGCTTGCTTTAGATATAAATCCTGAGGCAAATATAAAAACCTACGGAGAAGGCATTAACGAAGATAATGTTGATGATTTTTTAGCTAATGTGGATGTATTTGTAGATGCAGTAGAATTTTTTGAAATCAGTGTGCACCGCATGATTATAAACGCCTGTATGGAACAAGGGATACCCGCGATATTTGGAGTCCCGTTAGGTTTTGGTGTAGGCATGCTGGTGTACACACCAGAAGGAATGTCATTTGATGAATATTTTGACCTTGATTACAATGCCTCTACAGAGCTGCAGGTTCTAAAAATGTCCTTAGGCTGTGCGCCTGCTGGGTTTCACCTTAAATATGTTGATTCAACAACAGTCGATTTGGCTAACCGTAAAGCGCCGAGTATTGCTAGCGGTTGCAAACTAGCAACAGGCATGGTTATCACACAGACCTTATTGGCAATCTTACACCCCAGCGAACTAAAACCCCTGCCCCATTACACTTGTTACGATGCTAGGCTAAATAAACTAAAAAAAGGCTATTTGTGGATGGGAAACCGCAATCCAATACAAAAAATAAAGTTTTTTATCGCACGTAGAATGCTAAGTATTTAAAATTAATTACCTTCAAAAAACACCTTCACCAATCCGAAGTGTACTACGATAGTAGTGCACGAGGGAGGCTAGTGGTTATCCAGACAGCCGTCAAGCCATTTGTGGAGTTTTAACGTAGCGGCTTTTGTGCTTTTATGAAGCGGACGCAGGGCGTACTGAGGCTTATCCAATCGCTCCGTATATGAATAAATATTTGACGCCAGGAACCCCAAATATTTCATGAGAGAGGATGGCGCGCCAGAATCTCAAGTTAAACTAAAAAATTTTAAGTCTATACTAGGGGCTGTTGCCGTTTCGTGGTTTCCCCTTGAATTTTAATGGCTTGCCCTCATATTTTGCTTGTTTTTAGTCAAAAATGAGCAAGATATGCCACGACAAATA
>NZ_FQTQ01000062.1 GCF_900128525.1 methanotrophic endosymbiont of Bathymodiolus puteoserpentis (Logatchev) | reverse complement strand
GCATCTGCGCTTCAATTTCTTTTGAGTAAGGTTTTATCTTGGGTCGATTTTAAATAAAGTTTATGAGTTGCATCATTATAATTCTTAAATTGAACTTGCCTAAATTAATTTGTGCTCATTCCTAACCTATCGCCTACCGCGAACTATCTACCCATCCGAGGCTAGCTGTATCCTACACACCTCGAACAAATTTAACTTGCAACTTCTTAAAGTCGAACATACGGTGTATCCATTAGCAATCAAATGCTAATGGATACAATGACGTACTTACGGAATAGAAATTCCTGTTTTACTTGTCTCTTTCGCCCCCTGTTCAAATTTTTCTTTCAACTTTTTAAAGGCTACTCGTAACGTACGTGCCATAACGACTTCATTACCTATGGAAACGATGACTCGCGTTAACTCAGGTATCTTAGTTTTAGTCGCAATCATATAAATAGGTTGTACATATAAAATTGAATTTTCGCCCATCGGCAAAATAACCATACGCCCTTTCTCTACATTTGAACCATGTTGATCCCATAAAGTAAATTGCTCTGAAATAACTGGGTCTTGGTCAATTAATGCTTCTACTTGTGCAGGCCCATTAACTTGTACATCTCTTTTAAACTTATAAACTTTTATATTCGGCTTATAGCTATCAGCTTCACAGCTTTTAGTATCTAAGATACCTGCGACACCTATCATACTTAAGTTACTGCGATTAATCGGGGTCATCGGATTAATCATCACGAACTCCTCTCTATTATTACAATGGCCAAAATCCATAGTTTGATAGTAAGGCATGATAGACTTTTTATTTACCTTAGCAAACTGCCATGTCTCTGCTTGTTCAAAAAACAAGTTAGGGTTTGTTTGATGATATTTAGCATAAACCATCATTTGCATAAAATATAATTCACGTGGGTAACGTAAATGTCTGCGTAAATCGCTAGGTATATCTTCTAACTGTTTAAAAACACCTGGATAAGCAACACGATAAGCATTAATAATAGGATCATCAGGCTCGGCAATATAATATTTTACTGATCCAGTATAGGCATCAATCATAATTTTTACTGAGTTGCGGATATAGTTAAAATCCTTTGTACCCGAGAGAAAATTATCACTGGCAAATTTAGAGACAGGATATTTATCAGATAAGGTATAGGCATCTTGAATCCAGTAAAACCGACCTTTGGTAATCACTAAGTAAGGATCTTTATCAAGATGTAAAAAAGGAGTAAGTCGCGTTACTCTGTCAACAATATTACGCCTTAATAAAATTTTGCTCTGAGAAGAAATATTCGTTGAGAAAAAAATCTTTTCATCGCTAAAATAAATGGCTAATAATAGCTTTCTAAATAGAGATTTAAACGGTATGCCAGACCCCCCTTTATAAGAGCTATTAACATCTTGACCGGAATCTGATAAACCTAGAATATCCAATTTATTGGGCACGATAGCATAGGTATATTTTTCTTCACCATAATAAATATCAGGTGTCTCCACAGAAAGCTCTACATCTGAATGCATATTCAAATCACGCAAATACCATACGATAGGCTTTCCTGCATCTTGGGCGGCTGGAGTCACTACCGCGCCATAACCATGTGTATAGCGCAAATGAATATTTTCCCAACTCTTTGCTGCATCGGGTATCTTATCAATATTAAGCTCTCGTGCTGATAAATTAACTTGCTGGATATGACCACTTAAATAATAGCGATCTTCATCGACACTTTGAAAATTATAATAAGGACGCAGACCTTGTAGTTGCTGATAAACATCTTTTAAAAACTCTCTATCCCATACAGGAATATTCTCAAAATGCTTTTGAGTAGACCAGCTAGCAATGTCATCAGCAGCATCTAAATTAATTTTATAATCTACCGTCTCTATATTATTTAAATCATAAGCATTGAGTGTAGCATCGATATTACTTTGCATAAATTTCCCTTCTGTCAATACGGGGTTTGGCCGCACAATCAAGGAATTTATTAAGCTAGGAATAAATGATACATTTTGTAACCCTAGAGCCAGCAACAAACTGCCTAAGGCCACGAAAATAGGGATAACACTACGATGTTTTGGAGAAAAAATATAAATAACAGCAGCAACGAACAGCGCAAAAAAAGAAACAATACTCAGCCAAATAAGCGGTAATTGATAACGTATCTCAACAAAACCGGGTCCAAAAAATACCGGCTCATGTGAGCTGACATACAATAAAGAAAAACGATCTAAGAAGAACCCCCAAATCACAAATAATGCCGTAAAGCCGATTAAAATCGTTAAGTGAATTTTTACGCCCAGAGGGTAGGATTTGTTCTGATTAGGCACAAAAACATGTTCGATCCAATAAAGAGCGGCAACTAGAAAAAACAGAATCGTTGAGGTATACAGCAACTCTTGCTGAATCAGCATATAAAGTGGATATGAAAACAAATAAAAGCTCACATCCTGCCCATAAACAGGATCAACAATCCCCGAGGAGCTACCAAAAAAATAGAGTAAAGCAGCCTCCCATTGATCATAAAAAGGAATGGCTATAACGATAGCTAATAGCAAAGACAAAGGCGTATAAACCTTTATTGAGCCATCCATAAATATATCGGCAAAAGATTGGAAGCGCTGCCGCTTATCTGCACTAACCAATATTTCATCTGGAGGGCTTAAGCCTAAATAACGCGAGGCAATCCAGAAATGAAAAAAGAAGATACTAAAAAATATCAGCGTGACACCGCCAGAGAAAATAAACCGATAGAGTAGCCTTAGCCAAAAATAGCCTTCAAAATTAAGCGAGCGAAACCACCATAGGTCGACAAAGAAGTCGAGAAAGACAAAGTAGAATAGAATGTAGATGATGACAGCGAGTGCTGTTAACCCTATAAAAACGGATAACCATTTCCAATTTCGCATGGAAGCCTCTTAAAAATATAATTGTTATAAACCATCATAGCAATAACATGATCATTACATTTTCCATTTCAATGATCACTAGGCTATAAACTTATCTTTCTTGTTCAATTTTGCTAGATAACGCCAAATTCAGTGGCCGCTGACAGATATTCGATGAACTCAGCTAACACACTGAACTTTGATGAAAATGACCTTTGAAAAAACTGAGCTGCCAGCGGTCAACTGGAATTTTTTTTGTTATATTTCATTTTCTGGTAGCACAAGCAATCTCTCACTACGCCATACTCTAATAATATGAATTGAATTTTTTTTCCTCAAATAAACAATTCGAAATGCTGAATGAATAAGTTCCCTTATTTTTTCTTCGTCAAATTCTGGAACTTTTCTTCCAATATCAGGGTTGTCACTTAAAGTTTGAATATGGTCAATAATTGAAACTACATATTGCTTACCAACATGAGCAATACCTTCATTCTCATAGTATTCTTTGATGCTTTCAATATCACCAAAAGCTGAATTGGAAATAAAAATTTTCACTCAGCTTATACCTAGTTTCTTTTTAACCTCATCTAACTTGAATTCACTGCCTTCCTTTATTTCTATGAGCCCCTGTGTAATGGCCTTCATAAACTCCCGATTTTCTTGGTTTTCTTCATACTCAGCAAGCCCTTGCACTACAGCGATTCCTTTTCCTCGACTAGTAAGAAGGATTGGTCGATGAGCGTCTTTAGCACGATTTATAATTTTCCCAGGGTTAACTTTGAGCTCTGAAAGAGGAATAACATCTTCTGAGAACTTTATTTGCATGGGGAGAACCTTTAATAAATTGTTGACAAGTACTGATTATAGCACCTGTTAACAAGGCATCAAGAAATATAACTTGTAAGGTCACTGCTTAGCGAGTACAGCACCTTTTAAATTTGGCATAAAAAACTCATGACCTACAGGTGCTTGAGGCCACGCCTGCCTTTTAAGGCATCAATAATACGATTGGCACAATAACTTATTTTTATGCCTATTTCTTAAGGTTATGCAGTAATACATACTCAGTTAACTTACGCATACTTTCGCCTTGTATATTTGGAAAACTGGGCATAGTTAAGCCACCTGCATTCACTTTATGCGCTATATATTTAGCATTAATATTTTTAGAATTAATAGACCAATAATACCTTTTAGGGTTCTCAGGTTCGCCCGCATGACACCTCGCACAGGCCTCTAAATAAATAGTTTTAGCGGGTGAACTTTCTCTGGGTGTATAGTCATCTGAGCAAGCGACTAAACCTAAAGTTAATACCCATAAACTTAATTTTTTATACTGCATACCACGGCCTCCGTTATCTTTCTGCTAAGTAAATTATTTTACCGCCCTGTAGGGTATGGGTAACTTTACCCTGCATCGTATCCTGCCAAAACGGAGTGTTTAGGCCACGACTTTGCCAAGTTTTAGCGTTTATTTCCCAGCTTTCACGCGTATTAAATATACACACATCAGCCACATTGTTAACAGCTAATCCACCTGCATTAAGACCTAAAATTCGAGCAGGTTCCGTACTTAATTTTTCAATACCCTGAGTTAAACTTAAGTTTTTTTGTTCAACCAAACGCAACATTAATGGTAATACCGTTTCTAATGCCGAAATACCTGGCTCCGTTTCTGGGAATGCGCCTAATTTTGCATCGACATCATGTGGTTGGTGGTCACTACAGATACTATCAATAGTGTTGTTCTGTATGCCCACTAGCAGTGCATCTTTATCCTGCTGACTGCGCAATGGCGGAATAACATGATAATGGCTATCGTAAGGCCGCATATCCTGATCAGTTAAATGTAATTGATGCATAGCAACACCAGCACTAACCGGCAAACCAGCAATTTTAGCTTTAGCTATTAGATCTACTGAGCGCGCGCAGCTTAATCCTTGAAAATGTACACGACACCCAGTTTGTTCAATTAACTCCATGCACTGCACTAAAGCAATCGTTTCCGCAGCAGCAGGAATACCAGGTAAACCATAACGGCTTGCCATTGCACCTTCATGCGCACAGCCCTTATTGCTCAATGCAGCCTCTTGAGGGCAATATATTAATAATAAATCATAGCTTGCCGCATACTCCATTGCGCGCCGTAAAACCAATAAATCTTGCAAGGCATGATAGCCATGGCTGACCGCGATACAGCCTGCTTTTTTTAAAGCATGCATAGAACTGAGTTCGGTACCTGCTAATTTTTGGGTTAATGCCGCAATAGGGTAAATATGTGGGTAGCCACATTTTTCTGCCTTATCTTCAATTAATTCGACAATCGCAGGAGAATCAATAACAGGGCTTGTATCAGGCGGAATGCAAAGACTAGTAAAACCAGCACTTGCTGCAGCCTTAGTTTCCGATTTCATGGTCGCTTTGTGACTTTGCCCAGGCTCACGCAAACGCGCACTCAAATCAACAAAGCCAGGACAAACAATACGCCCTTGCGCATTAATGCTAGTATCGGCAGTAAACCCATCAGGCGCTTGCATCATGCCAATAATCTTGCCTTCTGCGATATATAACGAACCTTGTTGATCAAGACCATTTTGCGGATCAATAACATGCCCATTAACAATTTCAATATGCATTATTCTGCACCTCTATTGCCATTCATAGTCATGGATAAAATAGCCATACGCACAGCGATACCATTGCTAACTTGTTGCAAAATAACTGACTGCGCCCCATCAGCCACACTAGAAGAAATTTCAACCCCGCGATTTATTGGCCCAGGGTGCATAACAACAGCATCTTTATTGGCAATTTTTAGCTTTTCATCGGATAAGCCAAAGCATTTAAAATATTCATTTTCACTCGGTAAAAATGCACTATTCATACGTTCTTTTTGTAAACGCAGCATAATAATCACATCGACATTTTTTAATCCGGCTTGCATATCATAATAAACAGAAACACCTAACGCTTCGACTTGTACAGGCAGTAAACTCTTAGGTGCAATAACCCGAACTTCTTCAACGCCGAGCATGTTTAAAGCAAGTATCTGTGAGCGCGCTACGCGTGAATGCAGAATATCGCCGATAATAGCAACCCGCAAGCCAGTAAACTGTTTTTTAACACGCCGAATAGTAAACATATCCAGCATCGCTTGTGTGGGATGCTCATGCTGCCCATCGCCAGCATTAATCACATTAATATGGGGTGCAGTATGTTGGGCAATAAAATGAGCGGCACCGCTAAGCGAATGACGCACCACAAACATATCGACCTGCATGGCCTCCATATTACGAATAGTATCCAGTAAACTTTCGCCTTTTGAGGTCGCAGACGTTGCAATATTCATGCTTAATATATCTGCCGAAAGGCGCGTAGCAGCTAGTTCAAACGTAGCACGCGTGCGCGTACTATTTTCAAAAAATAAATTAACAATGGTTTTGCCGCGTAATAAGGGAAATTTCTTAATGCTCTGCTCAGAAGCACCCGCAAAAGATTCAGCTGTATCTAAAATTTCGGTTAATAAGTCCTTATTTAATCCTTCGATACTTAGGAAATGACGTAATTTACCTTGCGAATTTAATTGTAAATTCTCAATCTCGAGCATACCGCCTCCGTTCAATCATCAAATCTAATGGCTCTGGCCCTGTTAGTTTGATACTCTGCCCGTCCGCTAACGAAACTTTCGCCCCAACACAGTCTGGACGGATAGGCACTTGTCTGCCATTACGCTCAATTAAGACCCCTAAAATGACTTGATTCGGTCGCCCAAATTCAAAAATTTCATTTAATGCTGCACGTACTGTTCTTCCGGTATAAAACACATCATCAATTAAAATAATATCACGTCCTTCAATGGTAAAAGGAAGCGTGCTTTGCTTAACTTTAGGGTGCATGCCTATCTGAGAAAAATCATCTCGATAAAAAGAAATATCCAATAGTGCCAAAGGCTCTTTAATATTTAGCCAATTATGTATTTTTTCTGCAACCCAAACACCGCCGGTATGAATACCGATAACAATAGGGTCAGTAATTTGGCGCTGTTCCATAAGCTCAATAAGAGATGACTCTAACTGATTGAATAAAACGGGAATTTCAATGTGTTCAATAGCCATTTTTTATTTTTGTTGATTTAACCAAGTTTGAAGAATTAATTGCGCTGCCAATTGATCTTGGACTTCCCAGAGCTTACTCGCATTGACATGCAAATCATCATACAGCATTTGTTTTGCCTCAAAGGTAGATAAAGCCTCGTCTACTTGAAAAACAGGGAGATGATAACGACCCTTTAATTGGCGGCAGAATTTTAACATTCTGGGAGTAATGATATTATCACTACCATCCGCTTGACGAGACACGCCAACGACTAAACCAGTCGGCTGCCATTCGCTAATTAATGCGCTAATTTTATCCCAACCGGGAGTTTGATTGAGCGAGCGAATCGTCATCAGTGGGCTGGCTGTTTTAGTCATTAATTGACCAACAGCCGTGCCTATTTTTTTATTACCAAAATCGAACCCTAGATAAGTTTCCGATTGTAACCCCGCCAGAATAGGGTCTTTTTTATGCATGGCCTGTTTGCGTACTTAATAAGTTAATATCTAAGCCCATTTTATATGCTGCCGTGTTCCAACGCTGACTAATGGGCGTATCAAAAACAACGCTTTCATCATAGTGCGTATTCAGCCAAGCATTTTCTTTTATTTCTCTTTCTAGCTGCTCTTCTCCCCAGCCAGCATAGCCGAGAGCAATTAAAAACTTTTGTGGACCTTGACCGGCAGCAATGGCTTGTAAAATATCGCGTGATGTTGTTAGCGAAAGCGTATCTGATACAGAGATACTCGACTCCCAAAGTTCTTCTGAAGTTTGATGCAAAACAAAGCCGCGCTCTTGTTGTACGGGGCCGCCTGCAAAAACCGGTAGTTTAGCTATTTTTTCATTTTCAACAGAAATATCCATTTGCTCCAAAATATCACCTAATCTCATTTGTAGCGGGTGATTAATTACCAGTCCTAAAGCCCCTTCGCTATTGTGCTGGCAGATGAAAGTTACACCATGAAAAAAGTTGGGGTCTTTTAAATTAGGCATTGCAATCAGCAATTGATTTTTAAAGGAGCTAGTTTCTTGCATAAACCTTTATTTCCTAAATGATTATTTATTAGAGTAATTATAACGTTATATAAGGCTACATAAGATGACAATATAATGTTTTATGAGCACTTAATAGACTTTATTGTACTTTTCTTCGCCGATAGGCTGCCAGTTACCTTTGATTCCTAACAGTTTTTACCCGTCAATAAATTAGTGTAGAAAATCATAAAACCTGATACCTAGCGTATCCGTAGCATTTTCCACATTTGGAAGCGTCATACCGCATACCGTTGCCTCATCACTCAACGCTGGAGTCCCCCCAAGCATTAGCAGAAGTTCGTTTGTATCTTTCATCGTTTCACATCCTGCATATATATCTGCTGCTGTAACCGTGATAATTAGAGCTACTCCAAAATAAGGCACCGATTCAGGAATAACGGCAGAAACGTTAAGAGCTACATTTTTTGTTGTTCTGCGAGCTATATTTTTAGATATCTTTTGGGCTTTTACTAGTTTTACTTTGCGTTCTTTTTCTTTTTTACTAAATAGCTCATTCTGTCTCCGCAGACGTTCATTATCAGCAGAAAGTGACTGATATTTCCTTGATTTACTCTGTGAAAGGAGCTCGCCATATGGCAAATGTGAAAACAACCCATAGAGATGATCGTGAAACTTTGCATTAGTAACCGACAGAATATTTGTAGAAACCAGGACAAGAATAATAGAGACCAAAAAAATATTCCATGCACTTTTAAAAAATTTCATGATATAGGCTCTCACTATTAGCCGAATAATAGAGTCTAATAATCTCTGTTTTTTGAGCTAGTTAATCTATGTCCCTAAATACCACGCGCCAACGCAGGCAGATCATCACGCAAGCCCATCGCATAGCGATTAAAGTAATTCTTTAACCAAGCCGTATGGTTTACCCAGCTCATACCTGTGCCACGTAACTGACGCAACACTTCATTATCTGTCGTATACATTTTATTAATGGCATCCATACTGCTCATCATCGCCAGGTTATCGCCCTTACGCCAGCGCTCATATTGACGCAAAGTTTTATGACTGCCAATGGGCCTGCCTACTTGATCCGCCTTAATCGTTAATTCTGCAATCGCTGCAGCATCTAACAAACCTGCATTGGCTCCTTGCCCCGCTAATGGATGCATAGCATGCGCGGCATCACCAATGACGACAAAATGATCCGCGCTATATTGTTGTGCATACTGAAAACGCAAAGGAAAAGCACCTCGTGGCCCGACTGTTAGTATTTTCCCTAAGACACCTTCGGTAGCATGCTCTAAAGTTTGTAAAAATTCAGCATCAGACAATTGCAAATAGTCTTGTGCGGTATCATGTTTTAAGGTCCAAACGATAGAACATTGGCCATTTTTTAAAGGCAAAAGCGCCAGTGGACCTTCAGGTAAAAAACGCTGCCACGCAGTAAATTGATGACTTTTTTCACTACTGATCGTTGCCACCAAGCCATCTTGTTTATATTCCCAGCCTGTTGTTTGTATACCTGCCATCTGACGTAAAGCTGAATCACGGCCATCCGCAGCAATCACTAGATCAGCTTCCAGTGCCGTACCATCACTGAGGGTTATTTGTGTGCTATTGTCACTAAGCTGCAAATCCATTATGCTTGCTGGACATAATATCGTTGCACTAGGCAGTGACTCTAATTGGTCCCATAAAGAAGCGACTATCACTCGATTTTCGACAATATATCCTAGCTCAGAAAATTCAGTATCTGCGGCATCAAAATGCAAAACACCCGCGCTATCAGCATCCCAAACATGCATATGGTCATATGGGCCGATACCACGTTGCTCCATTGCATCCCAAGCACCAACAGCACGTAAAATATTTTGCGAAGCTCGTGTTAAAGCTGAGACACGGATATCAACCGGATCTGCTGGCCATGTACGCGCAGGATTTCTAGCATCTAATAAAGCAACATCAATACCCGCTTGTGCTAAAGCACAGGCGGCAGTTGCACCAACAATACCGCCACCCACAATAATGACCGCGTATTTTTTACTCATACTCGCCTCCGATTACCGATATGTGGCATCCGTGTATTTAGGCCCATGGCATAGCGCGCCAAGTGTTTCTTAGCGCTAGGAATACTGTCTAATAAGGCTAACCCTGCATTTCTTGCAGCAGCAAGTGATAGCCATTCATTAGAAAATAACTTAACAACGCTATCGGTAAAGTTAATCACCGTATCATGATCTTTTTTACGCTGCTCGGCATAGCGTTCCAAGACCGAATGAGCACCTATATCAGCACCATTTGCGGCAGTCTCAAGAATAATTTCCGCTAATTGCACGACATCCCTGAGACCTAAATTAAACCCTTGCCCCGCGACAGGGTGCAGTTGATGTACGGCATTACCTATAATAACAGTACGCCCTGAATACATGCTTTGCGCGCGAATAAGGCGTAATGGAAAAGACCGCCTCGGTGCTGCTAGACTAAATTGCCCTAATTTATAACCAAAACATGCGTGTAAACTGGCAATAAATTCCTCTTCGCTAGCCATCATTAATTGCTCAGCTTCTTCGGTGCTGCGCGTCCAAACAACGGCATAGTCTTGTTTTATCGGCAACAAGGCCAGCGGCCCTGCCACCGTAAAGCGTTCATAAGCAGTATTATCATGCACCACGTCAGTTTTAATCGTAGTGACGATTGCACTCTGCTGGTATTCGGTAATGCTTTGCTCTATATCCAATAGTTTTCTGATCGTTGATTGCCCACCATCTGCCCCAACGACTAATTTGGCAGATAAGTTAAGTGCAGCCTCTTGTTGCTTTAAGCTAATATGTGCAAATTGGTCATCTGCAGCAACCCCGATAACTCGAGCGGGGCAGATTTGCACTATGCCTGCTTGTTTGACTAGGTCAGCGACAACAGCTTCTAAATCACGCGCAGTAATGACATAGCCTAGCGCATCAACACCTTCTTTTTTTGCCGAGAGACGTGTTTTGCCAAAATGCCCTTGATCTGAAATGTGTATTTGCTTAATCGGTGTTGCTTGCGCTTGTGCATATTGCCAAATACCTAAGGCATCAAGCATACGTATTGACCCGTTTGCCAAGGCTAAAGCACGATCTCCAGCAGGCGAATCATGCAATTGTTCGCGCGTATTGGCCTCCACAATAGCAATTTTTAAGTCACTATTTTGTAAAGCTAATGCCAAGCAATTCCCTGCGAGACCGCCACCGATAATTAATACATCATAATCTTGCTTCATGTTTAAGTTCTCTTTTAGCTATGGGAAAAGCTTATTGCATAATTGCTTCAATATCAGCAATGGTTTTAGGAATTGCATACGTTAAAACTTGATAGCCTTGCTCAGTCACTAAAATATCATCCTCAATGCGGATACCGATACCGCGCCATTTTGCATTGACACTTAAACAATCATGCGGTACGTACAGCCCTGGCTCAATGGTTAAAACCATGCCAGGCTCTAAAACACGCCATTCATCATCTATCTTATAGTCTCCAACATCATGGACATCCATGCCCAACCAATGGCCAATACGATGCATATAAAAGACCTTATAGCTTTCATCTGCAATTAATTTATCTACTTCGCCAACAAGTAGACCAAGATCGACCAAGCCTTGAGTTAATACTGCAACGGAAGCATCATGTGCTTTATTCCATGGTGCACTGGGTTTTATTTCAGCCAGGGCCGCCAACTGAGCATCTAAAACTAATTGGTAAAGTAATTTTTGTTCTGTAGAAAAGACACCATTCACCGGAAAAGTTCGGGTAATATCTGCCGCATAATGATCACATTCGGCTCCGGCATCAATTAACAATAAATCACCGTCATTTAACACTGCTTTATTTTCTACATAGTGTAATACACAGGCATTTTTACCGCCCGCAACAATAGATGGATAAGCGACAGCGCGCAGACCATTATCTATAAATTCATGAATAATATCGCCTTCCACTTGATATTCATAGCGACCCGCCTGGCAATTACGCATAGCACGAATATGCGCTTTAGCAGAAACATCAGCGGCTTTTTGCATCAGTTTAATCTCAGCGGGACTTTTGATTAAACGCATTTCATGCAGCGTATGCTCTAATGAAACTAACTCGCCTGGCGCATTCACACCACTACGCGTTTGACTACGAATATGCGTAATCCAGTCCATCAGCTGATGGTCTAGCTCGGAATCACGCCCCATAGGATAAAAAACCTTGTGTTTATTTTCTAATAAACCCGGCAAAATATCACCTAAATCAGTAATGGGGAAAGAATCATCTGCGCCATAGGTTTCAGTCGCCCCCTCCAACCCGGCATGAGCGCCTTCCCATAAGGCTTTTTTCTCATCAAACTCTTGGCAAAATAAAATATACTGACCTTGCTCACGGCCTGGGATAAAAGCAGCTAAGGCATTAGGCTCATTAAAGCCGGTCAGATAATAAAAATCACTGTCTTGGCGAAAAGGATAATCAACATCACGATTTCTAGTGCGTGTATTGGCACTGGCAATAATAGCAATATTACCTTTCCCTATTTGCGCCATTAGTTGTGCGCGGCGCTTTTGAAATTCTTGTGCTTCCATTGTTGCTCCTAATGCAAAGTCTTATTATTAGCGACATCTTGAACAATATCCGTTAATTCAGTACGAATTAGCATTGTAGAGGCGCGCAAATACTCTTGAATTTCAACCAACGAGCCTTCTGCCTCGTCATCACCCTCCTCTATATCCGTATCAAGCTTGGTAAATTCAACTATATCTTTAAGAATTTCTTGGATACCACTAGACCACTGCTCAGGGTTGCTAGCTCGACCTAAGCCAAATAAAAAGCCACGACACCATTGAATTAAAGCCGTACAACGAACAGTTAGACTAGCTTCTTCATCCTCAGGTAAATACAAATCAAACAAAAATTCATCACCTGCTAATAGCGCCTTGGTTTCATCGAATAAATTTATCAAAGCATATTTATCTTCTTCCAATAAATGCGCATCTTCAAAAAAAGCCTCCGTCATCCATGAACTTGCTTCCGCAGCAGAATCAAGGCATAACATAGCCGTTGCAATACCATGCACTTCGGCAGCACTCTCGGCTGCATCTCTTTGTAAAATGATTGAATTAACTTCAGAATAGCTCATTGCGTTGTAGAGTAAATTTAATATCAGTGGTGGGTAGGGTTAGCGTCACTAGTACAGCAACCCCGAAATAAGCCATAAAACCATTAGCCATTTAAAAACAATTAGTTATAGCGATTTTTTATATTAAAAATTTCAGGGTTTGCTGTACTAGCGCTAATTTTTTTGGGGTAGCTATGCTAACATAGATATTAATGTTATAAACTTTTCAGAAAAAACAGTCAGCCAGTATAGCGCTTTTTTAGTTGTTATAGGCCGGTTTTGGTTTAATTAATGAGTCGTCTAATGAGTACAAAAAATCAATCATTTGATATTACAGAACTTGAAGATAAGTTAGAAGAGTTAATTCAGCGCTACAATTCCATTAAGCAAGAAAATACTAGCTTAAAAGTAAAGCAAGATGAATTAGTGAAAGAAAAAGCAAAACTAGTTGAAAAAACTAACTTAGCACGCACTCGTGTAGAAGCAATGATTAGTCGTTTAAAAACAATGGAACATGGCTCATGAGCAAGCAACAAGCCCCCGTCTCACTCACTATCTTGGGCAAAGAATATAAAATTATGTGCTCTGTCGAAGAGCAGGAAGATTTAGTGGATTCAGCAAAACAATTAGACGAGCAAATGCGTCAGATTCGCTTAACAGGTAAAGTCTCGGGTGCTGAACGTACCGCTGTACTTGCCGCATTGAATTTAACCCATGAACTCATGCAGGCCAAGAAAAATGTCATACCTGATAGTTCTGCCGTAAGCAAGCAGTTAAATAAAATGTATCTTAAGATCGAAACTGCATTAAAAAACGTTTAGAATACCCCGCGTATCTCCTGTCGTGTTCGACAGTGGAGTGGGTGTTCCTTGGACCTGTAATTACCCAGGGAGTCGACTCGTGTACTGGTGTGCATGTCCGCTTGCGGAAAGCCTGAAATGCAAGATAGATTCCCACTTGAACCATTCGGTTCAAGGACGATGCTTCGCATCGGCACATACGGGAGATACACTTTTATTGCTCAACTATGTTAGCCTTCGTTCTGAATGATTACGCCGTCTTAATCTCACATTTACATCCTACTTCAATTAATCATACAAACGTGTACGACCCCCTTTTACATAAACCGGTTATACGCTAAAGACAGGACATTCTGCTAAAGTACGCATTGCATGCCTTTCAGCTGTTAGGTATCCGCTCAAAAGGGTAGTCCATTAAAGACACAAAAGGCCTAAGTATGTTAATTAGAAAAATAACCATTACTTTAATTTTTTGCCTTATCAGCCTTAATCTTTATGCCACTGATGCAGCACGCGAAGCTCAGTATGCTAGAGAAATTTCCGCAGGCAATGCCCGAGATGAAGTCATTTGGCTAGGCGAGCCTAATAAGCGTTTCTTAGTACTCTATAGAGAGTCAGAAAAATCAGGCTTTAAAGGGACCGCCATTTTACTGCATCACATGGGCGGCCACCCTGATAGCGACCCTCTTATTTATACGCTAAGACGTGAATTAGCAAAACATAACTGGGCAACCTTTGCATTACAAATGCCCTTGCGCGAGATAGGTGCTCCAGCGGTAGATTATTACTCATTATTTCCTGAAGCAAAACAAAGAATTAATGAAGCAACACGCCATTTAGCGGATCATGGTGCAGAATCTATAGTCTTAATAGGTCACCAACTAGGCGCTTTAATGGCTTTATACGCCCAAGCAAATGAGCCTATGCCAGAAATAAAGGCCCTAGTCACTATTGGCTTAAATGCGCCTGAAACAGACAATAAAAACGCACAAACATTCGAATTAATTAAACAACTTCGCATTCCCTTTTACGATATCTATGGTGAGCAGGATGCCGAAGATGTTGTTTACAGCGCGAGAGAGCGGCGTATTTCTGCACGCAATAATAAACAGTACCGTCAATTCCAATTAAACCGAGCTAGTTCGCCTTATTGGCAGGACCAGACTTTAGTTGTTAAACGTATCTATGGGTGGTTAAGTCATTATTAATAACTTCCTATAAAAGCAAACTATGCCACTTAAATAGCACTAAAAAATACTGAAATATAAGCTGGCTACGTATATACTGGAAAAATTTTAATCTACTCCTTGCACTAGCGCATAAGGCCAACGATGAATATTCATGAGTTTCAGGCAAAACAACTCTTTAGAGACTACAAAATACCTGTTCCCGAAAGTAGTGTTGTCACTTCTGCTGAACAAGCATTTACTGCGGTGCACGCTCTTCCCAGTGATAGTTGGGCTGTTAAAGCACAGGTACATGCAGGGGGGCGTGGCAAAGTAGGTGGCGTTAAAATAGCTAACACAACCGCCGCAGTCGTTGACTCAGTCAATCAGATGTTAGGCCAACAGTTAATAACACAACAAACAACAGCAGCAGGCTTACCCATTAATTCTATTTTAATAGAACAAACAACTGCGATTAAACGTGAATTCTATTTAAGCTTGATTATTGATCGCCATGCAGAAAAATTATGTTTTATCGCATCAATAGCAGGAGGAATGGATATTGAAGCCGTTGCCGCGGCAACGCCAGAAAAAATCATTAGCCTATTTATCCATCCGGCTGCGGGTTTACAAGCTTATCAATGTCGACAAATTGCCTTTGCATTTGACTTGCAAGGCGAACAATTAAAAGCCCTACATCAGTTAATGGCTGGCATGATGCAGCTATTTTTAGATAAAGATGCAAGCCAAATTGAAATCAACCCTTTAGTTGAAACAGAGACCGGCGAATTACTTGCTTTAGATGCAAAAATTAATTTTGATGACAATGCCTGTGCCTTGCATAAGGATATCTTGGCTTTGCGTGATACTCGTCAAGAAGGTGAAAAAGAGAATACCGCCAAACAGTTCGATCTTAATTATATTACCTTAGAAGGCAATATCGGTTGTATGGTCAATGGTGCGGGATTAGCAATGGCAACGATGGACTTAGTGAAATTAAAAGGCGGCACGCCGGCAAATTTTCTTGATGTAGGCGGTGGGACAACCATAGAAAAAGTTACAGAAGCGTTTAAATTGATAATCTCAGATAAAAATGTCAAAGCCGTTTTAGTCAATATATTCGGCGGCATCGTGCGCTGTGATGTGATTGCCCAAGGTATTTTAGGTGCATTAGCGCAAATAAAAACCGACTTACCCGTGATTGTTCGTTTAGAAGGCACTCATGCTGAAGAAGGTCGTGCACTATTACATAATAATGTCGCGCCCAATATTATCCCTGCGGAAGATTTAGATCATGCTGCGGAACAAGCTGTCGCCCTTGCCAGAGGTGCTGCATGAGTATTTTAATTGATAAAAATACCAAAGTAATTTGCCAAGGTTTTACCGGCAAACAAGGCACTTTTCATGCACGGCACGCTTTAGATTACGGCACAAAGTTAATTGCCGGAGTCACCCCAGGACGCGGTGGCACTGAACATCTAGGTTTACCGGTATTTAATACAGTACAAGATGCCTATGACGCAACACAAGCTGATGCGAGTGTTATTTATGTACCGCCTTTTTTTGCTGCTGATGCGATTTTAGAAGCCGTGGATGCAGGCATTAAATTAATTGTTTGTATTACAGAAGGCATTCCCGTATTACATATGCTGCGTGTTAAAGCTGCGATGCAGGAAAGCGGTGCTTTATTAATTGGCCCTAATTGCCCGGGTATTATTACTCCTGAGCAATGCAAAATTGGTATTATGCCCGGCAATATTCATCAAGCCGGCTCGATTGGAATTGTCTCGCGCTCAGGCACTTTAACTTATGAAGCAGTACACCAAACGACCCAACAAGGCTTAGGCCAGAGTACTTGTATTGGCATTGGTGGCGATCCTATTCATGGTATGAACTTCATTGATGTCATCAGCCGATTTCAAGCGGATGAAAGCACCCAAGGTATTATTATGGTGGGTGAAATTGGTGGCAGTGAAGAAGAGGAAGCCGCTGAATATATTCAAAATCACGTTACCAAACCTGTTGTTTCTTATATTACCGGCCTCACAGCGCCAGCGGGAAAACGTATGGGCCATGCCGGAGCCATTGTTACTGGTGGTAAAGGCACAGCTGAAGGCAAAGTTAGCGCACTAAAATCTGCCGGTGTCGAAGTAGTTAACTCTCCCTCAGCAATGGGCATAGCAATGAAGGAACGACTATTGACGTAGTAAGTTCTTATAAAACGGTTTAGTACCGAGAGAAACCTTGCAAAGGAAAGGCAATGAGTGTAGAAAAAAGGACTATATTAACAAATAATAATAAATAATCTAAGGGGAAGAATATGAAAAAAACAACTAAAACTTTAACTACCATTGGTACCGCTTTAGCATCTTCATTCGCTGTATCTGCTGCTAATGCTGAGAGCAACCCATTTGCGATGACTGAATTAGATAGCGGCTATATGCAGCTTGCACAATCAGATAAGGCCGGTGAAATGAAGTGCGGCTCTAAAATGAAAATGGATAAAAAATCAGAGGCTGCTTGTGGCGAAGGTCGATGTGGCAGCATGATGGAAAATGGCAAAATGAAAAAAGGCTTAGAGCAAGCTTGCGGCGCTATGATGAAAGGTAAAGAAGGCGCTTGCGGTGATATGAAAGAAAAAGCATCCTCTGGAAAAGCAAAGCATAAAGGCTATTCCGTCAACACATCGGGTTGGGGCAAAAACAAAGCTAAGGAAATGAAGAAAAACATGGACATGAAAAATGGCATGAACATGGATAAAGGAATGGATATGAAAGGCATGCAAGGCATGTGCGGTGGTATGATGCAAGGTGGAAAAATGAAAAAAGGCATGGAGCAGATGTGTGGCGCTATGATGAAAGGCAAAGAAGGTAAATGTGGCATGGGCGACATGAAAGGCATGGATATGCAAGGTGGCATGGGTAATATGAAGGGAATGGGAGGCATGAAAGAAATGAACGGAAAACAAGGTGGCGATATGAAGGGTATGAATATGAAAGGCAAAGAAGCAAGTTGCGGCGTTATGGTAACGCCTGAGCAAGCTGCTGGTAAATAAACCCGAAGTAACCTTATTATAAGAGGGCTTTAGTCTCGGTAACGGACTAAAGCCCTCTTACAACAAAGCACCAATCTCCTATTTAGATGCTCACTAGCGCCTCAAACCTTCCCCCTCTTAGCCTTTATATTCATTTCCCGTGGTGCATTCAAAAATGCCCCTATTGTGATTTTAATTCACATAAGGCCAGTGGCATTTTGCCAGAAAACCAATATATTGATGCTTTACTCACTGATTTAGCGCAAGATATTGCGCAATTTTCAGAAACACGCCCTATTCAAAGCATTTTTATGGGGGGTGGTACACCGAGTTTATTTTCCGCCCAACATATACAACATTTGCTAGAAGGAGTTCAAAAACAACTCGATTTTGCTGATGATATAGAAATAACCTTGGAAGCAAATCCTGGCACATTTGAGAGTGAAAAATTCACTGATTATAGAGCGATAGGCATTAATCGTCTGTCTATTGGCATACAAAGCTTTCATGAACAGCACTTAAAGCGCTTAGGGCGTATTCATTCAGCACAAGAAGCGATACGCGCAGTAACCATTGCCCAGCAGGCTGGCTTTGAGAATCTTAATTTAGATTTAATGTTCGGCTTACCCGAAAGTAGCGAGCAAGATAGCATTAATGATGTACGCCAAGCCATTACTCTACAGCCCAGTCATATTTCTTTTTACCAACTTACCTTAGAACCCAACACCTATTTTCATAAATATCCGCCCGTATTACCTGAAGATGATGCTATTTTTAATAGCCAATTAGCGTGTCAGGAATTATTAGCACAACACGGCTATTTGCAATATGAAATTTCAGCTTATGCGCAAGCAGATAAGCAATGCAGCCACAACCTTAATTATTGGTCATTTGGTGATTATTTAGGTATAGGAGCTGGCGCACATGGTAAAATCACTCAAAATACGCCACATAATATTGTCCGCACAACAAAACCAAAACAGCCAGAGCAGTACCTTAAGCAAGACAAAAGTAAGCGCTTTGCCCTCGCGATAAATAGCAATGATTTAGCGCTCGAATTTGTGATGAATAATTTACGCTTAAAAGGGGGATTTAGCCTTGATACTTATACGCAAAGAACCGGTTTAAACGCACAAACACTAGAGCCTGCTTTAACTCACTGCCTAAATCAAGGCTTATTAATTCAACACCAACAACAGTATTATTGTTCAGAAAAAGGCTGGCACTTTTTGGATAGCATTTTAGAAAAATTTCTTGGTGCCTGATGCTATAAGCTATACTGTTGCGCGAGCAAATTTATGAGCAAGTATGCAATGACCATGCGCCTATCGCCTGCATCAGCTGACGTAATAAGGGGCGATTTTTTTTGCTAAAGCAAAAAATGACGCTTATTACAGTCAGATGGATGTCATTGTTAGATGCTTATGCTATATTTTAATACGCATTTACTATGCGCATAATATTCGAGGTTGTCGACATGCATCATATTTATAATCATAGCGCCCCTAAAAAACCAACAAACCTTAGTGTCAACAGTGATCTACTCACAAAAGCTAGAATTTTAAAAATTAACTTATCCGCCACCTTAGAGTCAGCCCTTGAAGTTCAAGTTCGTCTCTCAGCACGTGAAGAATGGCTAAAAGAAAATAAAAAAGCAATAATTTCTCTAAATGAGCTTGTTGAAAATAATGGACTGTTTTCCGATTCATTTAGGGAATTATGATGCCACAATTTACGCTTTACAAAAATGAAAATAAAAACTCAAAAAAAGCCTACCCATATTTTATTGATGTTCAAAGCGATCTTTTGGTTGACTTGAATTCCAGGCTGGTAATTCCTTTATCCGCACAAGAAACATTGGACAACTTGAATGCAAAAAAACTATGCCCTACTATCGAAATTGATGAAGGTGTATTTGTGTTACTTACACATCAAATGACTTCAGTACCTTACTCTACTTTAAAGAATAAGGTAACCTCACTCGAGCATTATAGATATGATATTTTAGGTGCTATAGACCTACTGTTAACAGGCATCTAACATTATTACCAGAAAACGAGAATCTCCTGTCGTTATGCTTTCCTTAGAGGACTATCAAGCGATGGAAGAAACAAACTATCTTCTTCGTTCCCCTGCGAATGCGCGCAATTTGCTGGAGTCTATTGCAGAACTTGAAGCGGGTAAAAGCGTTAAGCGAGAACTCATTGAATGAACCTTAGCTTTGCACCTAAAGCATGGGACAGCTACCTTTACTGGCAAAAAACTGACAAAGCGACTGTCAAAAGAATTAACACACTCATTAAAGAGATTCAGCGCAGCCCTTTTGAAGGCATTGGCAAACTAGAACCTTTAAAGCATGCTTTATCTGGCTTTTGGTCAAGGCGCATAAATGATGAGCATAGAATTGTATACAAAGTAACTGATAATACTATTATGATGGCTCAATTACGTTATCACGACTAAACACATAACAAAGGATTTTTAATGCTTGATTATCAAAAACAATTTATTCAATACTCGCTTGAATGTGGCGTCTTAAAATTTGGACAATTTCATTTAAAATCGGGTCGTATCAGTCCTTATTTTTTTAATACTGGCTTATTTAACACCGGCGCTCAATTAGCGAAATTAGGTGAGTTTTACGCTCAAGCACTCATTCATGCAAAAATAAAAGTCGATATTTTATATGGCCCAGCTTATAAAGGTATTCCTTTAGTTTGTACGACTTCTATCGCTTATGCACATAGGCAAGACAGCGACATCCCCTTTGCTTTTAATCGTAAAGAAGTAAAAGATCATGGCGAAGGCGGAAATTTAGTGGGTGCGCCTTTAAAAGGCAATGTCTTGATTCTGGATGATGTTATTACTGCCGGAACATCGGTACGCGAGTCAGTCGTGATTATTAACGATGCAGGGGCAACACCCGCAGGCGTATTAATTGCGCTAGATCGCCAAGAAAAAGGTAAAAATGATATTTCGGCAATACAAGAAGTAAGTGACCGCTTTGATATGCCAGTGGTTTCAATTATTGCTTTAGAGCATATTATTGAATTTATTGAGAATGATGATGCTTACAAAATAAATATCGAAACCATTAAAGCGTATCAACAGCAGTATGGACTTTAAATAAAATTACAACTATAGAAAGCACAGAAATTATGTTTTTCTCTGTGCTTTCTGTGTACACCCTGTACTTTATTTAATTCGCGCCAGCCACTCTTCATGATCAGAGCGACGACCATGTACATAATCAAAATATAAAGTTTGAATTTTTTCAGTCACAGGGCCGCGAGACCCTGAACCGATTTTACGATCATCATATTCACGAATCGGGGTCACCTCCGCTGCAGATCCCGTAAAAAAGGCTTCATCAGCGACATATACTTCATCACGAGTTATGTTTTTTTCTTTAACTTCTATGCCTTGCTCTTGAGCAATTGTCAAAATAGTATCGCGAGTAATACCTTCTAATGCTGACGTTGTTTCGGGCGTATAAAGAATACCATTACGCACGATAAATAAATTCTCACCACTACCCTCAGCAACAAAACCTTGATGATCAAGTAATAACGCTTCATCGTAGCCAGCAGATAAAGCTTCTTGTAAAGCTAAAATAGAATTGATGTAATTACCGTTGGCTTTAGCCTTACACATCGTGCTATTGATATGATTACGAGTATAAGAGGAGGTTCTGATACGGATGCCTTTTTCCATGCTTTCTGCACCTAAATAAGCGCCCCAATTCCACGCTGCAATCATAACATGAACTTTAAGATTATCAGCGCGTAAGCCCATGCCTTCAGAGCCATAAAAGCACATAGAACGGATATAGGCACTATCTAAGTTGTTTTTACTAATCGCATCCCTATGCGCCTGATTAATCTCTTCTTTAGCAAAAGGAATCGTCATATTCATGATGTGCGCCGAACGAAATAGACGATCAGTATGCTCTTCTAGCTTGAAAATAGCAGGCCCTTGATCGGTATGGTAGGCTCTTAAACCCTCAAACACTCCAGCACCATAATGCAAAGTATGGGTCAAAACATGAACTTTCGCATCGCGCCATTCAACCCATTCGCCATCCATCCAGATTTTGCCGTCTCTATCATCCATTGTCATCATTGTCATCATTGTTATTACACCTATATTCGTAAAAAGTATTGCTTGTCATTAGCCGATATTATACTGGCATTCCCTGCTAATCACGCATTTTAGTTGCTATTTATAATAAATTATAACTCAGATAAGACAATGAATTTTAGCTGAAATTCTATATATAAGCTAAAATAGAGTTTTCTAATATACAACTTTATCTATCCGGCTATGACTAACTTTAAAATCACCTTGAGTGAACTTGATACGCCTGTAAAAGTACTCTTTACTGGCTACTTAACGACTGTGGCTATCGGTTATATTTTTGCCTTAATTCAAATTTTATTTACCCACGGTATGGCTGATGGAAAATTTGGCCTATCTATAGATGATATCGTATATAGTTATTACGGTAACCGTTCTGGAACGGTGTTAGAAAAAAAACTAACAGGCTCCATGAAAGACAAAGCGACCGAGCAAGAGAACTTTAAAATTATGCAATGGGTGCGTGATGGTGCGGATGAAGATGAATTCACCAATTTAAAAATTGATAAAATCATCGATAAAAAATGTGTTATGTGTCATAACGAAGGTGCATCAGGCATTCCAGATTTTACTCAATATGAAAATATAGAAGAAGTGACTAAAGAAGATGAAGGCGCAACCTTCTCCTCATTAACACGCGTTTCCCATATCCATTTATTTGGTATCAGTTTTATTTTTATGTTTGTTGGGCTTATTTTTAGCTTCTCAACCACCGCATCAAGCCAGTATAAAAGCATCGCCATCGGTATGCCGTATGCGTTTCTTATTGTTGATATATTATCTTGGTGGCTAACAAAGTTACACCCCATGTTTGCCTCATTGATTATGATTGCGGGTGCAGGTATGGGCGCTTCATTTGCTTTTATGTGGATTATTTCTATAAAAGAAATGTGGTTTATCAATAATCCATGGTTTTGTGAGCCTAATTCACCCTGTCAGCGAGCTTTAAAAGTCATTTCTGGCTTCAGCTTAAATAGTCTTGCTTTTATTGGTGGTAAATTAAGAAGAGAATTTTTTCCTAAAATGTTTGCTCTAATAAAAGATGGATTTTCTTGGCTATATAATAAAATGAAATAAGCTTGGTATGCTTTACTACGTACACTGACCTAGTGTGCGTAGCTCCATCTAAAAACGAAAGGAAAAAATAATGATTAAATCAATACATATGCTATTCGCCATATTATCGGTCAGTGGTTTTATTTCTCGCATTATGCTGGCAGAATTTAAGCCGACTCTATTACAAGCCAAATTAGCTAAAATTGCTCCCCATATTATCGATACACTTTTAATACTGACAGGATTAACTTTGGTTTTTCAAGGCAATTGGTTAGCGGGAGAGTATGGCTGGATTATTAGTAAAATTATTATCTTATTGGTTTATATCGGCTTAGGTGTACTGGCTATGCGTAATACAGGTATGAAACGCTGGAGTTATTTTGTTGGCGCTTTAGCCTGTTTTGGCTATATTTTATTTATAGCTATTAGTAAGCACGGTTTTATCTGATATTGCTAACATGATGCCCCAACCTTCCTGTTACTTCTTTGTTGCCTTGCCTTGTGAAGCCAAGCCCTTAATTGAGCACTTTAAATTAAAAAAAGAACTATCAGTAAGCGCCTTCACTATTTATCGAGGCACACATATCACGCTCACAGTAACAGGCTTAGGAAAATCAGCAATGGCTGCAGGTGTAGGCTATACTTTAGCTTTATGTCCTGCCGTCTCTTTGCCCCTCATGCTAAATATCGGTATTGCCGGACATAGAGACTATGCTTTAGGTAAAGTATTTGCTGCACACAAAATTATTGATCATGACAGCGAACGTAGTTTTTATCCACAATTAGTTAGTTTTCCACCTTGCGCAACACAACAGATCACCACAGTGAGCCAGGCACAATTAAATTACTCTACTGATACGCTTTATGAAATGGAAGCCTCTGCCTTCTACGAAACAGCCATCCGCTTTAGTTCCAGTGAATTAATTCACTGTATTAAGGTTATTTCCGATAATAAAGAGAATGCCAGCACACAAATTAAGCCCGCCCAGGTCAGTGAGTGGATCAAAAAGGCACTACCCATTATTGATAACTATTGCCAGCAACTAAGTCAATTAGCGAACCTAGTTCAAGCGACAGATATAACAGAATATACAGAGCTGATTAGCCAATGGCGCTTTAGCAGTCACGAAAAAATGCAATTGCAAAGCTTATTGAATAAAAGAAAACTTATAGTGGGAGATAAAAGACTTGATTTAACCGAGTCCGCACCAGCACCAGCAACAGGCAAAGACATTTTGAATTTATTGCGTAATGAAATTGATGCTCTTGCCTTCGGTGGTTTTTAGCGCTTTTGTCCAATAATCTCCCCGATAACGAAATAAACGAAAAATCAATTTGCCACCAGTTCATCAAAAACAAGGCTAACCTCTTCACATGAAATATTAGCTTGTCCGTTACTTAAAATATAGTTAGCAAAATGCTCGATGCTCCGCCAGTTTTTAGGCTGGTTAACAAATTGAAACGCACTTATAAAAAGGTATTCTATTTTTAATTCTCGCTCTCTCGCATCACCAATAAAATACGCCAAATAAGCATAAGCTTGCTCTAAGTCAGAGTGCCCACCGTAATTATTTAAAGCCTTAATATTCACTAGCTGTGGATTAAATACTTCATCATCACGTAGCGCAACAAATTTAGCTTCTGCTAAAGGACCTACGAGTAAGTTAATAACATCGGCTTCATAAGCTTGCTGTAAGCTTTGTTTTTCTGCGCCAAAATTTAAATGAGTATTTTCAATTTCAGCAACGGGTAAATTGTCAATTAAGCGCCCGCCTTCAATTTTGGCAAAAAAAGAGGCTTCCGCGCACTCGTGGCGATTAAAGGTTATTGCAAAGTAGATCGGTGGTAACTGCAGCTCACGATTACGAATATAAATAGCCGCAGCATGACCCGCTTCGTGATAGGCAATATGCTTATAACGCTCTTGATAGGAGGCGGTGGTAGGGGCATTAGGAAAATAATAGGTACGTTGCATAGCGGTGTCCTAAAAAAAAATGCGGCCAGAAGCCGCATAAGAGGAAGGAAGTAGCTTTGATTTCCCAAAAAAGGAGCGCATTCAAAGTTGGACTTAGTTTATGCGTATTCTTTGCCTCTGAAAATGTGTCATTTTGACGCGCGACAATTTGTCGCTACTTTTGGCATAGTAACTGCTTTATTAAATTGTTTTGCCTATTAAAAAATCAACAAAATCAATGATTTTAAAGCTATTCCTAGCTACAAATAAGTGATATCCCTTAATTCTTTAAGGCATATAACCTATTAATGAAAATTGTCCGTAATGACACTTAATAGGCACTCTTTATTATTTTATCTAACGAGTCATTTCTAACGGCAGCACTTGCGCTAAAATAACTATTTTTCAGTTATTCGGAAGGAACTTTTTATAACGCCCGAGAGAACTGGCAATGCTTTCTGATATTATTAAAGTTAATCCCTTACCCCCCTATCTATGACGATTTCTCTTATTATTCCTACCTTTAACCGGCAAGCAACCCTCAAACGTGCGCTAGACTCCGTTTTACAGCAAAGCTTATTACCCGATGAGATTATTGTTATTGATGACGGTTCAACTGATGCAAGCGCGGCAATGATCAACACTGAATTTCCACAAGTACAGTATATTTATCAAGAAAATCAAGGTGTCAGTGCTGCCAGAAATAAGGGAATACGACAGGCAAAAGGAGAGTGGATTGCATTATTAGATTCTGATGATACCTGGTTTACAGAGAAGCTAGAAAGACAAATAAAAGCATTACAACAAGCACCTGAAATAAAACTCTGTCACACTGAAGAAATATGGATTCGTCATGGTGTAAGAGTCAATGCCATGAATAAACACAAAAAATACGGTGGTTGGATATTTACCCACTGCTTGCCTTTATGTGCCATATCTCCCTCCTCAGCTTTGA
Organism: methanotrophic endosymbiont of Bathymodiolus puteoserpentis (Logatchev); assembly: GCF_900128525.1. Taxonomy (GTDB): domain Bacteria; phylum Pseudomonadota; class Gammaproteobacteria; order Methylococcales; family Methylomonadaceae; genus Methyloprofundus. The sequence goes on along the minus strand of NZ_FQTQ01000062.1, from coordinate 153,026 downwards.
TACACCGCTCAGTTTTTGCTGATGTCGGCCTGTTTGATGAAGCCCTGCCAGCATGCGAAGACTATGATTTATGGCTACGCATTAGCGCTAAATACCCCGTATTATTTTTAGAGCAAGCTTTAATTAATAAATATGGCGGTCATAAAGATCAGCTTTCGCATCAATACTGGGGAATGGATCGCTTCCGAATACAGGCCTTAGATAAGCTACTTAGGCAGTCTGATTTAAGCAATGAAAACAAAATAGCAGCAAAGAATATGTTACTAAAAAAAGCGCGTATCTTCCAAAAAGGTGCTTTAAAACGAGGTAAAACGGAGTCAGTTGACTATTACCAAGCATTGATTGAACGCTATGAAACTTAACCTTTCTCTTTGTAAATTCTCATTTTTAACAGGTGCTAAAGCGTATTGTAGGTATGTTTAATATACAAGGATGTGCTGAGGAACGAAGCGCATCACAAAACGATGCGCTTCCTATCGTCAGCACATCCTACGCTATGGCGTTAATATCTTAAATACCTGTGGTTACTTCTCTTTAGCTACTCATTTAAGATGGGGGATAGTGATACTTGTAGGCCGTGACTTCAGCCCGCCTTTAGAGTAGGGGCATGGCATTAGCGGGCTAAAGCCACTCCCACGAAACCTATTAAATAGGCACTAAAAGTACAAACTACTTTTGGCACTCTATGAACAATGGCATATTTTCAATATAAAAAAGCAGCTCCGAAAGGTACGCAGTGCGTACCCTGCTATTTACCAACACCCAGCAGTTGTTGGTGATTTAGCGCCCGTCTGAGTAATTTCGAGAGTACCACAGCTATCGTTAGCCTGAGCAGCCGTTGGGGTGGCGCGTAAAGTATAAGAACTTGCCGTAGCGGCATGAATAGTTAACGTATAATAATTTCCTGAACCATCAACAGGGCTTTTTTGAGAATATATTGCAGGTAGACCGGTATCTGCAGCACTCACAGCCGCCTTATCATAACCATTCGTCTCAGTAAAGTGTCTCTCCATCGCATTAGCAAAACCAAGTAACGCCCCTTTCGCATCGGCACGACGTGACTTTAATATACTCTCTTGATAACTAGGATACGCAATACTTGCTAATATACCAATAATAGCAACCACGATCATTAGCTCTATTAAGGTGAAACCATTTTTCATTGTGCTATTTTTCATGTTTGGCTTATTTAACTGTTAATCGGAGGAAGAATAATATGTAGGTTCGGTTTAATTTCCAGCCGTTTGATCATCTTATCACTATTCAAAGTAAAATCGACAACGCTGCCCCGCTTTAATTTCTCTCTATTAGTAATTATTTTAGTTCTATCTGTAATTATATAAGATCGACTATTAATTACGATCGCATTATTACGCAAATCGACACTATCGACTGCCCCAGATAGAGTTGTATATTCAGCTCTTGCTCCCGCCACAAAAACAAAAGAACAAAGTATTATTTTAATAAATTTTGACATATTATTCTCCTAAGATTTAACCATTCTAAAAGCTATTGCCTATGTAATTTTTGCATTCTGGCACCCCTCTGAGGAAAGTGTCAGAATGCAATTATTTATGGCCAGATGGTAGACTCACCGTAATTCCTGCCAAGCAGTCCGTTTCATTCCTGAACCTAGTGTAAAAAAACCAATTTTTCTTTTTTCAATAGTTGAACCACCATTAGTCCCAGGCGTATATTGATTATCATTCAGGAAACTAGAGGATGCTGGAAAACCTTTGGTAAACCGTTGTCCTGTCGCGGCATAATTAATAGCAGGGGAACCACCATCATTCAGAAAATCACCAGAATCAACAATTCCATCACCATTAAGGTCAAATACAACACCATCAGGCCTGCCGCCAGTAAATAAATTAACTGACATTAGAAATCCAGATCCACCGGTACTACAAGGTGAACTATCAGGAATCCATGTATTAAAAAAGACAATATTATTAACTATATCTGGATCTACAATAACTCTCTCACCTACGTTCTGAGTTAAGTTAATATACCAACCTTGTTTTGGGCTTGTTCCCGTAAAATCAACAACATTATTAGTTAATACATTGAAATCGGTAGAGACATTAGTTGCATTATTAAAAAATGGACCTGATAAAAATGTTTGCTCTACTAAACTACTAGTCGTAATTGAACCCACTCCACTATCCCATACACCATAAAAGCTTTGCGTTCCTGATGATGCTATATCACTAGCAACTAAGTATTGTCCCGTGCCAAAAGCTACCATAATATTAGGTGGGCTACCACCAGTCACAGCTAGGTTCACTGCTATTGCCGGTTTACTAGTAATAGGTTGGCCAGCAGGAGCCGTAAATAAAGGACTACCTGAATAAGCAACGCCCCAATTAGTCGTGCTAGCATCAGACACATCAAAAGCCCATAAATGGCCCTGCAGATCCCCTGCATAAATCCTATCGACTATATAATCGCCATCAGTATCTGCTGCTTGTGGTGTTGACAAACCATTACAGTTACTCGCTACATTTGAACAGTCACTTGAAACAATCGAGCCAGCTCCTGTTGATAATTTAATATAATCACTGCCTGGAGTCCAAACGCCATCTAAACCGCCATCTAAAAATAGAATAAACAGTTTCGCTTCCCCACTCCCATTATTATTATAGCCATTGCCGAAAATTGCAGCCCAACGCCCGTTTTTCATCATCCTAATAGTAGGTTGACTATAAGAAAAACCCATATCAGCATCATCATTACTATCAAACTCCCATAATACAATCTGCGCGGCATTAGCTTCAGAAAAAAGACTAGGATTAGTAACATCTAAAGCAAATATACCCTTTCCGCCACCACGATTTCCGCCAATCAGCACAGTATGCCAAGCGTCTCCTGCACCCGTATTAAAATACGCATCCTCTACCGTAGAGGGCGAATCAACATAATAACGATGGGTATAAGCGGGGTCTGTTAAATAATGCAACCCTGTCGTTGCACTACTTGATGAAAATACATTATTCGGAATATAGGCCATCAGTTCATCACCAGTACTCGCACTGAAACCATGTAGCATGCCATCATTGGCACCAACATAAACTACTTCATCTCGGCTTAAACCAGAAACAAAAGCACTATACTTATTAGCTGTAGGAAAGGGGGCTGTATCTGGCCAGTTAGAATTTGCACTGCCAACAAATACAGGGTCAGAGTGCACAATATCACCGAGTAATTTACTCCGTACCCGAAAATTATAAGGACCGCCTTTCCCTATTTCATTCGTTCTAGCACCGCGGAGATAATCAACGCGCGCTTCTGCTTTAGAACTTGATCCTGATGTCCCATTGGGCTCAATTCTTAAGTCATCTTGTTGAGATGCCGTTAAAGATGGCCAACGAAAAGGAATTCCCTGTGTGCCATTAAATGTAAAAATCGTCCTTGTGGTTGCTGGCGAACTTTGAGCATCTAATAAGTTGGCCGCTTGCCAATTAGGTGTGGTCGAAACATTTCCAGTAGTCGCATTCAAAGGAAATGACAACAAATCTCCAGTCCAGCTGTTGCTAACATTCTTAAATTGTGCCAGAAAAACAGAGCTACTACCTGTTAGCGTAGTGGTATTAAAGGATACAGATGCTGCACTCCCTACTCGACTGCCAATATTAGCAAGTGCCGCCGTTAGAGAATCAGATACATCTTGCGGTGTGCGCGCTGACACATAAGTCCCTTTAGCGTTATAGGCAGCATGCCAAAGATCATCAATTTTTTCCAAATCGCTATTATATGGATTCCCCCAATTGTCACTCTCTATTAAGCCAGGAGCATTACTTGGCCAGCCATCGCCATCGGTATCTGTCAATAACCCTGTTACTGCAAAAGCAACCGTAAATGTCACCATATGTTGGTGGGTTGCAGAATCGAAAACATTTGTCGGGACGACATCAGGAAAAGAACTTAGATCTTTGTCATAATAATATTTAGCGACATCAGCAAGTGTATCAGAATGACTATCGCCATCTGTATTACCTACTGAGGGCCCCCCGCCATTCCAATAACCATCTGTAAATAATACCGCAAAATTTTGCTGACACTGCTGAACAATTGGATCAGTTCGACTATCATCATTATCAAAATACTTTCCTGTGCGTTTTAAGCCTCTCCTAAGCGGTGTGCCCGCAGCAGGCCAGTCAAAACTAAAGAAATTATTTAATAAACTTGTATTGTGAGAGGCAAAGCCTGATAAACCGACAGGAACTTCATCAAACAAGTCGTTGTGATGGTTAATAACACTCAAACCATAGCGATAGTCTGGGTTATCTACTATAACGTTGGATACTGCAGATTTAGCAACAAATGAACGTCGACGCGAGTATTGATACCAGTTAGCTATATTTTGCTGAACTTGCGTAATGGTTTTTCCACCTAGTTGCGGAAATGAACCACCGCCTGAAAGCGTTGCGATTGTTGTTGCGGTTTCATTTAACGCACCAGAACTATCTGGCGCATAAGTTATCCTTTCAACAGTTATTTGACTGTTTGTTACTGTATAGCGAAAGTGTTCATCCCATAAATCAACTTCACTATTAGCCCCCGAAGTTCGATTAATACTAGTGCCTCGTCTAGGTTGAGACCCAGAATAACCATGTGTATCCTGCCAAACTTCGTAAATAAAACCACTTAAATCACGCGTCAGGGGATAACCTGTAGTGCCCGACTGCGGATCACTTCTTGCTACCGTAAACGAAGCGTTGACCATCCCTGTGCCATCCCAAGGCTTATAATCTATTACAGGATTAAAGTAGAGTATATTTAGATCTGAGGATCTGATACGCCAATCAGCATTTAGCGTATTGGCAGGACAGGGCTCTAAAGCGTTCCCACAACCACTCCCATAAGCATTATCGCTATTGTTATAATTGTATATAAAATAATACCAACCGGTTCCCGAGTAACTTATATATAAGCCATTATCAACACGCCCAAAACAGCTACTACTTCCACTAAAACCAAAGGCATCCCTATCATAATCACAATAAGTCCAATGCCTTCTAGTTAAAATCTCCCAATCCATAGATCCCGAATCATCAATCTCAAAGAAAATATTAGGAGGAACATTACTGGCTGCAAACAAAGGGGTATCTACCAAAGCTCCTGGAGCAGCAAAGGTTGGCAAAACTGGACTTAAACATAATCCCATTATTAAAATGATTTTTGCATATAAAGTATTACTGTACTGTGTCATGTTCCTCTCCAAATGATAGAGATAAATTAAGTGCTATGGTTGGAATTTGGTTTTGCCGCCATAATAGCTACGCAAAATAACTTGAGTATTGTTCTGCCCTCCAGTTCCTCGGGCAGTAATCATAAAGCTGAGCTCTGGTGGAGCTACTCCAGCTATATCTGGAATATTACTAATATAAGTAATGTAATATCGCGGTTCACTAGCAACTTGAGTATTACCTGTCACAGCGACTACTGATTTACTTGCTGTTGTCCAGGTGCTTGAATCCCCTGCAGAGGGAGCTGGGCAGCTAGGCGCGGTACATGCCCCATCACACACATTTGCAGTTGCCGCCTTATAAAAGACCCCTGACGTACCATTACAAAAAGTTTGAATAGAACCAGCTCCATTATTCCATATTTGTTCTATACGTTGCTCCCCTGCCCTTAGTCCCGCTTCTGCCGACTGGAAAGCCATATTTTGATCGCGCATATTACCTGCCATTTTTTCCTCTAGGCTAGTGGTTTGCACAGATGTAACGCCGATTAAGGTTAATAATAGCAACATCACTAAACTAATCACTAAGACCACGCCCGATTGTTGCTTAAGTGGTGTCGATAAGATAAACATAGCTTGGCTCCTTTAAGGTAATCGATTACGCAGGGCAATGGTGGAGGTAAAAATTCTTCTTAGGCGCTTATCACCCGGCGTTATCGCGGTAGATGATGGCAGTGGGTAATTATAGGCTCTGGGGGCTGTGGTTAGATTATCATCAATGGAGCGTACTAATAGACTAACTCTAATGCTGATTACCCTACTCATACCAACCACGTCATTCGCAGGAACATAATAATTTGGCGTACCATCATCATCGGTGTCTTCACCATAGAGAATTTGCATATTTTCGATGCCTTCGATTAATTCATCTGCCGCTGCGCCATTCACACTTCTAAATAAGCCAGGTTGGCCACTTGCACCCGCTTGAATGCTATAAGTTCTTGTTATTGGTGCGGGTGCGGGCGGTGGCGGTGGCGGTGGCGGAGGTGGCGCACATACGTTATCCTGCCAAGTAACCGTTATCGTGTCAGAGCCATTCAAACCAGCATCATTAGTACCTGCGACTGCTGTCGGATCACTAGGTGAAGTCGGGCACTTTCGAAAGTCTGCCATACGCATATCGTTACCGAAAAAACTCAACGCAAAACGGCCGTTTTCCTGCATTCCCGATAGGTTTGATTGCATACGGTAAGTTTGCCGTGTATTAATAAAAATTTGCAGTACACCACCGATTAAAAAGACGCCAATCAATAAACTGATCATAATCTCAATCAAGGTCATACCTTGTTGCTTCTGCTGCTTTATCATAATTGAAAACTCGTTTGGAAACTGGGGTCACTCGCATCCACAACGCCATCCCGATTATCATCCCAATTGATGGTAACGGTATAAACATCGCCAACCACAGTAATACTGCCTACCGCACTACCTGGTAAAGCCTGACCTATTGCTGCATTCCATTCGAATAAATCATTTTCGGCTATCTTTGTGGGTGTACAAGACGTAACAGTATTGCAGTTAGCCTGAATGGCGGCGGCTGGTGTCATAAAGGTAGTTAAATACTTTGCTGCAAAACCATAAGGAGCCATAGAAGTGCCTGATGCTGGATCGGGTGCTGCGTTAGCACGCATTCTATCGGCAATATCATAAGCGAGCTGCGTTGCTTGGCTACGGTTATAAGCGCTTTGGTTATTTTTTAAGCTTGTTGCTTGTAGACCTGCTAGGCCTAATAAGCCAACGGCTAACACAACCATTGCGATTAAAACCTCTATTAAGGTGAAACCTGTTTTTTTATTAAATTTCATCATAGATAAATCACTCCGTGTTATGAACAAGCGGTGCCTGGAGATTTGACATAAGCTCTACCTACAGTATTAAGGATAATTTCTCTTGAACTAGCGATATCGTTATTTTGGCATAGGTGAAATGTATCCCCGACACCACCTTTACTCATTCCAGTAGGTAAATAGGCGGCATAATCTTTAAATGAGCTCGCCCCTGTAATTAAAGTCAAACCGATGGGTAACGCATCATACGTTCTTAATAAACAATCTTCTTTTGGTGAGCCATCAGCATTAGTTTCACATAATGTAGCATCACCATCATCATTAAAGGCATTACTGCCATCACTATCGACAAAAACATCCCAGCCATCTTCCCAGTGTTTTGAAGTGGCACCTTTACGCCTCATGGTGACTTGTACGCCACGTTTAATCGCTTCGCTTTTGCTTAAGTTCAATGCTGAGATCAATTCATTAGCGGTCGCTGTTAACCGACTGCTCCTTATTGATTCTTTAAAACTAGGGATGCCAATACTTAAAACAATACCGGCAATTGCAACGGTGACCATCAGTTCTATTAGAGTAAAACCTGACTTGTTTTCGCTAAAATGTTTCATATTGCTTGATTTATCCTAATGAAAAATAAGCTTTTTATTTTAAGCTTGAAAGAAGTTTAGTACAAAAAATTTAGCTTATTTGTGATTTTCTATACAAATAAGCTAAATTTTTTGCTACTCATTTAAGACGGGATATTAGTTATATTTGTAGGGCGTGGCTTCAGCCCGCATTTAGAATAGGCGCATGGTATTAGCGGGCTAAAGCCACCGCTGAAAATCAGGGAAACGGAGCGATAGCGAAGTGATGATTTTTAGTCCGCAGTAGGCGACAGGGTTGTCGCCAATCCGAGCGATAGCAATGCGCAAGGGAGGCTAGTAGTTATCCCGAAGCCGTCAAGCCATTTGAGGGGTAGCTTTAACGTAGCGGCTTTTGTGCGTTGTAAAGTGGACGCAGGGCGTACTGGGGCTTATCCAGCCGCTCCGTATGTGAATGAATATTTGGCGACAGGAGTCCCAAGTATTTCATGAGGTAGGATGGCGCGCCTAGCCCTACAGTTTTTAATATGTGTATGGTTTCAGATATTATTGAATTCGATTCCAAAGACTACCAGTCTAAAATCGGGACATCTAATAGTGAAGTTTAAATGCCCAATGCTTTAACAATAATATCTTTAAACAAGATCGCCAACATACCTGAAAAGATAGCCCAAGAAAGGCGGTCATGTTTTTTTCCCTGCTCTCTAATTTCTAGCTTTATTTCGTCAAACCGTTTATCCACCCGCTCAAACTGTTTATCCACCTGCTCAAATCGTTTATCCACTTGTTCAAATCGTTTATCGACTTGTTCAAATCGTTTATCGACTTCTTCAAAGCGTTCTAATGTCGTTTGTTTGGCATGTTCAAAACGCTCTAATGCCGTTTTATCTGATTGATCAAAGCGCTCTAAGGTCACTTTTTCAGCATGCTCAAAGCGTTCTAGATTGAGTTGTTCCGCACGTGCAAATTGACTGGCCATTTCTTCGCGTGTGACCGAGTGTTGAGCCGCTTGTAGCAAATGCTGCAATAAGTCTCTTTGCGTAAATGTATTTGTGTCAGTATTTTCAGACATTTTCTTATTTATCAGTTATTTATTGATTTAAAGTCTAGTATTTATTGTAATTTTTGTCAATTTTTCTAAAAAAACGCCACATATCTTACCCTCTAGCTTGCCAAGCTCTCTCTTTGAACTATACTCACAGTTTAACTATATAGATGGAGATTATGCATGAAACAATTATTATGGGCTTTACTACTGGTGTCATTTAATATTTTTGCGGCACCTGTTGATATAAATAAGGCGAGCGCTCAGGAAATGTCTGAGTCTTTAAAAGGGGTGGGCTTAAAAAAAGCTAAGGCAATTGTTGCCTATCGTAAAGCAAATGGCCCTTTTGCCAGTATTGATGATTTGGCTAGCGTCAAAGGTATAGGCAAGAAAACGATTGCCAAAAATAAGGGTAATCTACAAATCAGTAAAGATAAGAAAAAGACTAAGAAAAAATAAGGGATCACTCACTCATTAGTTCCCTCACTCTGAAGCTGTTAAAGTATTAATTTAATATTTATCAATGAGTTATATTGAATATAATATTATTTGTCATGATTAACAGGCGGGGCGCAGTGCTTTAGCCTGCTTTCAATAGCGGAAAATAGCAGGCTAAAGCACTGCGCCCCAATGCGCTAATTCCTTAACTTAATAGCCGTGCTTCAGGGCATGGGAATGAGGTTTTAACAAACTATGCTCGACCCGACGTAAGCGACGGCAAAAACCTATTCGACTTTTTGCTTTTCTATACTCTCGTCAGCTTTCTTTTCAGCTGGCTCTGCTTCGACTTTAACTTCTTCCTGCTCTTTGGCTCCAGCCTCTTCAAGCATCTTAAGCAACTGCGTATGCCCTGCCTTCTTAGCTTTAACTAAGACGCGTATACCCAATTTATCTGCTGCATTAACATCTGCTCCCGCACTAATTAATAAATTAACTAAACGCGGATCACCAAAGATAATAGCATCCATAAGTGCGGTAGACCCTTGATTATCATATAAATTCACATTGGCTCCATAAGCAATTAATACCTGCATAACACGATAATTACCACTGTATGCAGCGGCCATTAATGCGGTACGCCCGCCAGCAACTTTGCTATTAACATCAACGCCTGACGAGAGGATTGTGTGTACTCTTGGTGGTTGACCTTGAATAGCTGCCATAAATAAATCTTGCCCTGTTTCTGCAAGCAGTGTGCCACTGTACATAGCTAAATTTAGTATTACCGTTAACATAGTGTTTTTCATTATGACTCTAACCCTAATTTTTTTAATCGATAACGCAAAGAGCGAAAACTCATGCCAAGCTGCTTGGCCGTTGCGGTACGATTCCATTTATTTTGTTCTAGCGCATCACTAATTGCTTGCTTTTCTATCTCTTCTAAATACTCTTCCAAAGAACTCACCATTGGATCATAGGCTTCTGAGTCAGGTAGCTCAGTTGCCTCTGAACGTAAATCTAAGTCTTGTTCTGTAATGATATCACCATCATGCAGCGCAACCGCCCGCTCCAAAATATTTTCTAATTCACGAACGTTGCCAGGAAATTTATATTGCTTCAATGCCTTTAATGCACCGGATGAGAATTTTAACGCGCTGAACTGATTATTTCTGGCAATTTTACTAAGAAAAAATTCACTCAACTGGATAATATCTTCTTTACGATTGCGTAATGCGGGAACATTCAGCTCGATAACATTGATGCGATAATATAAATCTTGCCTAAAGATTCCTTCTTGAACCAATTGCGCCAAATCTTTATGTGTGGCACTTAATAATCGGACATCAACCGCTTCCTCCTGTTGACTACCGATGGCGCGAACTTTCTTTTCTTGGATCGCACGTAATAATTTAACTTGCAATACTAAAGGTAAATCAGCCACTTCATCTAAAAATAATGTCCCCCCCTCTGCCGCTTGAAATAGACCTTGTTTATCACCATTTGCGCCGGTGAAACTACCTTTTTTGTGACCAAAAAACTCACTCTCCATAAGCTCCGCGGGAATCGCGCCACAGTTAACGGCAATAAAGGGGGCATCAGAACGAGCGCTTTTTTTATGAATCAAACTAGCAACTAATTCTTTACCTGATCCTGATTCACCTTTGATATAAACGGGAGCTTGGCTGCGAGCAATTTTGCTGATTTTTGCCCGAATTTGACACATCGCCTCAGACTCGCCTAATAAGGTATTTCTTGAGCGTCTATCTTGTGTAGGAGAAAAATTAGCTTTTAGGGCATTGCGAACTAATTGGCGTAATACTTTTAGGTCAACAGGTTTAGATAAAAAATCAAATGCGCCCTGTTTCATTGCTTTAACTGCTGCCTCAGCACTACCGTGTGCAGTAATGACAATAACAGGGAGTTGAGGGAATTCAGCTTGAATGACAGAGAGTAAATCCAAGCCATCACCATCTGGCAGACGCATATCTGTTAAACAGAGGTTAAAAGTCTGTTCTTTTAATAAGACCTGCGCGCTGCTTAAGTTTTCAGCCGTTTTCGTTTCTATGTCCATGCGATTTAAGGTGATTTCTAAGAGTTCCCGGATATCCGCTTCATCGTCAATAATTAGGGCTTGCGCTTTATTCATAATTTAATTTCATCCTGCTCTGCACTTGATAAACATAAACGAAAACAACTGCCATCCGCTAAAGCCTGGTAACTTAATGAGGCTTGATTTAGTTCAGCTAATTCACGAGAAATATACAAACCTAAGCCCGTACCTGAATTAGAGGTGGTAAAAAATGGCTCGAACAAATGTTCTTTTGTTGCTTTAGAGATATTTTTTCCGTGATCAATGACTTGCAAACAAGGTTGATTAAAAAAAGTGGTCACTTTAAGTTCAATATCTTGATCAGGAGCATAGCCGTATTTTAAAGCGTTTTCACAGAGATTATTTAGAATTTGCGTTAAATGTCCAGGGTCAAAGAGTATATCTTGCACCTCCTCTGCTACTGAGAGAGTAAATTGTTTTATATGCCCACGATTTTCTATCTCAAAAAGCGCTAAATACTCTGGCAGCCATGTCGCCAGATGAATCCGTTCTTGCTTTGAATCCGTTCTACGCGAAAGCTGCAAAATATCTTCAATAATGGAGTTTACTCTTAAAGCATGGGCTTGAATAATTTCAGCTAAGCGTAAATCCGCTTTTGATAAGTCTGGGCACTCTGCTAATAGCTGACCCGCATGACTGATTGCACCCAAGGGGTTACGGATTTCATGAGCAATATTAGCAGTTAACATTCCTAAAGAAGCTAATTTTCCTTTCTGTACCCGCTGATTATATAAGGCAACATCATCCAGAGTAATCATAAAAAAAAGCGTATGCTGAGTAGGCAAGGAAGTAAAATGCACATGTAAATCGGCTTGCCCCAGAACAGAAATACGCAAAAAATCCTTGCTTGGATTAGCAGCCCACTGCTCAAAAGCATGCGCAAATGAAAGCGAGATATCCGCTAACGTATCTGGCAAACTATTACGTCCTAATAAACGTTGGCAAGCGTGATTATAGCGAGTAATCCTTTGCTGCTGATCAGTGATGATAATTCCCGACTGCATATTCTGGATAATATATTGATTTAACTCCTCTAAAGAGATAATCGTTTCTTGCTGTTGCGAAGTAATTAAAGCCGTCTGCTCGGTCCGTTTAGCTAGAAAATAAGACAGCATGGCAATGGTAAAAAAAGCTGCACCCAACATACCTGCATAAGGGTAATATGCGCTTTTAAATTCTCCCATTCGAAATACATAGGCTTGTTCGGCAAAAATAAATAAGCTAGCAATAGCAGCAAATAACATCGCGCACCGCCCACCAATTAACAGCCCTCCTGCGGCGGTAGAGACTAACATCAACGCCCCTATACCACTAGCAATCCCGCCGCAAGCATGCATAATCAAAGTAATTAGAAAAATATCGCTAAAAATAAGTAACTGCGCTTGCGTTGCATAGCTCGCAACTCGCTTAAAAATAATGACCCAACCTATTAAAGTCACACTTAAATAGCTAAAACTGGTGAGTAAATACAACTGAGTGTACTCAGGCAGAATAATAAGCTGGCCTATCCGCGAGTAATATAAGCTCAAAAACAAGCCGGATAAAACTAAACGATAAACATAAAATCCCTTTAATAGAAACCAGGCCTGTCGGACTGGTATTTTATAGCCCTTAGAAAAAGGGCAAGGTGAAAGCATATCAGCATCAGTTTGCATAAGCGTTGTTTACATTGGTTAGCTATAAATGCCAGGCTAGTACAGCAGCCTCGAAATAAGACACAAACCATAAGAAAAATAATATTTTAAAAACAGCCAGTTATAACGTTTTTTATATTGTAAATTTAAGGGCTACTGTACTAGTTTAATAACTTAGCTGCTATTATATGTGTATGGATATTTTTATTATATATGTTATCAAAACCTTATTATTACCACTATCTAGCTTGTTGGTTATCGGGGTTAGTGGACTATATTTATTAGATCAGAACCGGAATTTTGCAATAATGCTAATCAGTTTTTCATTTCTTACGCTATGGCTGCTTAGCTTACCGCTAGTCACAAGATATTTAGCGGCTACACAAGAAATTTACCCGCCATTAAATAATAAAGCATTAGAAAATTTCTCTGCACAAGCAATCGTTATACTAGGTGGTGGCTTACGTAAGCCCGCAGTTGAGTATACACAGCAAGTCACTTTAAAAGATAACACTTTAGTACGCGTACGCTATGGTGCAATACTAGCAAAACAAACGCATTTACCCTTACTAGTCAGTGGTGGAATGGTGCTTGATTCAGAACTTCCTTCTGAAGCTGAAGTAATCAGCGATATACTCAATAATGAGTTTCATCAATCAGTGCGTTGGCGAGAGCATCGCAGCCGAAATACAGCTGAGAATGCTCGCTATACACAAAAAATTTTACACCAAGAAGGCATACAACGCATTCTTCTCGTTACTCATGCTTTACATATGCGTAGAGCCGTTGAGCAATTTGAACAGCAAGGCCTACAAGTTCTGGCGGCACCGACAGAATTTTTATCGGGGTCAGGAAAAATCGATGTATTTAGCTTTTTACCTTCAGCCAAAGCACTAGAAAAAAATTCATTAGTTATCCATGAAATCATGGGGCGTGCTTGGTATAAGTTGCGTTATTAACGGGAGTTAAGTGAAATATGCCAAAAAGAGAATATATTGTGGGAGGGGCTTTTAGCCGCGATTTTATACAAGTCGCGGCTAAAAGCCCCTCCCACACCTTATCTTTATCTCTCAGCCCAAGCTCTTACTCGCTATTTCAAAGACATCTTTAGAGATATGTTCGGTATTAATAATGCGCTCTAACTGCTGCTTAATCAGAGTTTGGCGTGCTTCGTCAAAACGTCGCCATTGAGTTAAAGCACCCACCATACGCGAGGCTACTTGCGGGTTAATTTTATTTAAAGCAATAACTTGATCGGCTAAAAACTGATAGCCTTGACCATTTTCAGCATGAAAGTGTAATGGATTAGATTGACTAAAAGCACCAATTAAAGCGCGTACACGATTCGGGTTTTTTAAATCAAACGCAGCATGCTGTAATAAGCGTTGTACCACACTGAAAGTATCCGCTTGAGTGCTCATCGCTTGTAAACTAAACCACTTATCAATCACTAAGCCTTCATTTTCCCATTGTTGATAAAAGCTCTCTAAGCTAGCTGATTTTTCAGGGTTTTGACTATTGACCAAAGCACCCAAAGCCGCAATTTGATCCGTCATATTTTTAGCGCTGGCAAATTGTTTATTCACCAATTGATAACTTTTCTCCGTTTCTAACTGACTTAAATAATCCAAACAGATATTTTTGATTCTACGGTGGCCGATAGCTTTTGCACTCAGTTGCCCTGATTCTTCTTTATGGTTCTCTTGGTAAAGCGCACTAAATTGCTCATTCAATTGTTCGGCAAGACTGCGTTTAACAAAGTCTCGCGCTTGATGAATAGCAAGTACATCAACCACAGCCATTTGTTCGGCCAAATAATTCACACTAGGCAAAGACAGTAAACAAGCTAAGTACGATAAGTCAGTCCACGATTGTTCTAAAACCGTTTTAAAGCTAGTACATAAAATTTCAGGCAAAATTAATGTTTGACCTTGCTTCAGTGCATCTATTAAACCAAAAATAATAGCCGTGCTAAGTTGTTGTCCTGCTTCCCAGCGATTAAAGCTATCATTATCATGCTGTAATAAAAAGGCTAACTCGGTTAATGAGCGTTCCATCTTTAATTTAACCGGTGCGGAAAATTCACGTAATACTGAGATATGTGGAGCACTTGCTACCTTTTCAAAGATAAAGGTTTGACTGGCTTTTGTTAATTCCAGTGTCACTTCATTATCGGTTTCTTGACAGCCTGCAATATTCAACGTCATTACTGAGCCATCACCAGTAAATAAAGCGACTTTCACGGGAATATGTAAAATAGCTGCATTACTCTGTGTTGGAATACTTTGGTTTAAAGTCAGTGCTAAACTTTGCTGTTCTGCATGGTAGCTTGCCTCAACACTTAATACCGGCGTTCCTGCTTGCGCATACCAACGTCTAAATTGACTTAAGTCTTTGCCACTTGCATCTTCCATCGCTTGAACAAAATGTTCACAGGTCACTGCTTGCCCATCATATCGCTGAAAATATAAATCCGAACCTTTGCGGAAATTTTCTGCGCCCAATAGAGTTTGAATCATACGTACTACTTCTGCACCTTTTTCATATACCGTCAGCGTATAAAAATTATTAATTTCTATATACGCTTCAGGACGAATCGGGTGGGCTAAAGGCCCCGTATCTTCAGCAAATTGACGAGTACGCAAGGCAATCACATCATCAATTCGTTTCACCGCTCTAGAAGTTTGATCAGCAGTAAATTCCTGATCGCGAAACACGGTAAAACCTTCTTTTAAACTGAGCTGAAACCAGTCTCTACAAGTGATACGATTACCACTCCAGTTATGAAAATATTCATGCCCGATAACCCCTTCAATATGTTCATAATCCATATCGGTTGCTGTATCAGGTCGCGCCAATACAAATTTAGTATTAAATATATTTAAGCCTTTATTTTCCATCGCGCCCATATTGAAATGGCCAACAGCAACAATCATATACAAACCTAAATCATATTCACGGCCGTAAGTCTCTTCATCCCAGCGCATAGAATTTTTTAAAGACTGCATGGCATGGCTACATTTATCTATATCATGTGCCTCCACAAAAATTTTCAAGGTAATATCTCGGCCACTCATAGTTGTAAAGTGATCCTCAATACATTCTAACTGTCCAGCAACTAAGGCAAATAAGTAACAAGATTTTTTAAAGGGATCTTCCCAAGTCACCCAATGGCGGTTTTCTGTTAATTCACCATGCGCGACTTTATTTCCATTAGAGAGTAAAACGGGATATAACGTTTTATCTGCCACTAAAGTCGTCGTAAATCGACTCATCACATCGGGCCTATCTAAAAAATAGGTAATCTTTCTAAAACCTTGCGCTTCACATTGGGTACATAGCATCTCATTAGATATATACAAACCTTCTAAAGCGCTATTGGCTTTCGGGTTAATGCTATTTTCAATTTCTAATGTAAAGCTTTGGTCTTGTGGTACATGTTGTATAGTTAGCGCTTCATCTGTTAACTGATACTGGCTTTCAGTTAACGCCACACCATCTAAGACAATACTGACTAAATTCAAATCTTCGCCTAATAATTCTAAAGGCGCATGCTTAACTTGACTGTCTGGGTTAGAATTAAGCGTTAACCGCGAAACAACGCGCGTATGCTCAACATCGAGAATAAAATTTAAATCGACTGTCTGAATTAAATATTCAGGCACGAGGTAATCTTTAAGGTAAATGGTTTGAGGTTTGGTGTCTGTCATATCTATTACTCTCTATGCTCGGTATCGACTTTCTTGGGCTTGGGTGAAATCAGACTATAGGTAATACCTAATGCCAAAACCACACAAAAATATATAAAGGGCTAATTTGATTAAAATCAAAAACAATAATTTTTAGAAAAACAGTCATCAGCATTATGTACTGACTTAACATGACTACGCTTATCCATGCTAACTACGATTTAAAAGATTTGAAAGAAACAACCATAACTAATCCCCATGCAGCTAGAAAACATAGACCACCCAGCGGCGTAATCATGCCTAACCATGTCAAGCCCGATAAACTTAATAAATATAAGCTACCAGAAAATAAAACAATGCCAGAAAACATAGCCCATGCAGCATATTTTAATAAATTAACGTCTGGATTTTGTGCACGTAACAGAGCTATCAAACCTAGTCCAAACGCATGCCACATCTGATAGGTGACTGCAGTTTTATACACGGCTAACATATCAGGCGTTAAAATTGTTTTTAAGCCATGTGCACCAAATGCGCCCATTGCCACAGCAATAAAGGCACATAAAGCACTTAAAAAAAGCGTTACAGGATGCATTTATTTCTCCAAAAGTCGCGGCATTAATTGTACTAGGTTACATGGCTTGGTTCTAAAGTCTAACTGTTCACTGATCAAACTATCCCAAGCTGTACGACAAGCACCAACAGATCCGGGCAAACAAAAAATATAAGTCGCATTCGCTACGCCTGCCACAGCGCGTGATTGTATCGTTGAGGTTTTAATATCTTGGTAAGATAGCATTCTAAATACCTCGCCGAAACCGGATAAGGCTTTATCCAATAAAGGCTCAATTGCTTCAGGCGTACCATCTCGACCTGTTACGCCAGTACCACCCGTACTAATAATAACATTCACTTGTTCATCCGCAACCCATGAAGAAACGATTGCTCGAATTTGATAAATATCATCAGCCACAATAGCTTTACTAAATAAATGGTGACCAGCCGATTCTAAACGTTCCACCAAAGTTTTACCTGAAATATCTTCTTCTTCTGTACGCGTATCTGAAACGGTCAATAACGCTATATTAAGTGGAAGAAACTGCCTTTCATTACCGGACATATAAAAACCTATTTTAATTTTATCAAAGCTATTCGCAGTATTTTACACCAAGCTACGGTATAACCAATATTAGTGACCTTATATTAACAGCTATACCAAGTCCCATAAGTAAAACATAGCTTAGAGATGGGCGTGTTTGATGTGCGTTATAATGCATAAGTCATAAAATCTCTATTCCTTATAGCCATATCTCTAAAAAATTATTCACTAGCACAAGATGGATTTGAAACCTATAATTAAAACTCGTACTCTCAATAATAAAGAATTTTAATGGCTGTAGACCCTAATTCACTAGAAGGTCAAAACCTGCGCAAATCTTTTCCGCTGGTCACCATGCCTGCACAGCAGTTTAATCTATTATGTGCTGAAATTAGTGTATCTGAAATACCTAAAGGAAATTTTATATTTACTAGACATGACAGTACCGAAAGTTTTATATACCTTATTGATGGTAGCATTTCTTTAGAAGCAGGAACACTGCAAGTAGAAATCATAAATGCTGATTCTGACTCAGCTAAATTCGCACTAGCTCATCAATTTCCTCGTAAAATATCCGCACGAGCTATTAACAATGTCCGCTATATTAGTTTAAATCTCAATGCATTTGAGCAAAAAGAAGTACAGTATGAAGAAAAGGAAAGTGTTTATATGATAGATAATGAAGGTTCAGAAAAAGAAGCTAAAAGTAAGGGCGACTGGATGTCAACATTATTAAAGTCGCCTATCTTCCAACGCTTACCTGCAATGAACTTACAGCAAGTCATTATGAGCCTGCAGGAGATCAAGCTAAATAAAGGAGAGGTATTATTTCGCCAAGGTGATATTGGCGATTATTATTACTTAGTCAGAGAAGGACGCTGTACTTTAAGCCGTAAAGCCACTGAACGGGCAAAAGAAATTATATTAACTGAGCTGGGGGAAAACGAGACTTTTGGCGAAGACGCATTGCTCTCTGGCGAACCTAGAAGCATGACTATTACTGCTGCTACCGATATGGTGCTATCCCGTATTGATAAAGAGCGCTTTATTAAGCTGATTAAAACCCCTGCATTAAAATATATTACTTACCCGAAGCTATTAGAGGAGCAAGCTAAAGATACAGCTCCACTTATATTAGATATACGTCCAGTCAATAAATACAATGAAACACATATAGAAGGCAGCCGGAACCTTCCTTTCTTTTCCCTGCGCATGCAACTCAAAGACTTAAAAAAAGAAACTAAAAAAATTATTATTATTTGTGCAGATGGTACTTTAAGCGAAGCTGCTGCTTTTACTCTAATAAAAAATAAAATTGATGCAGTGATATTAAAAGGCGGCATGCAAAATGTCCCTAAAAATACCAGCCACACAGGTGAGGCAACTTTTACCATCGATGATAATGACCAAAAAAGTCATATCTTTTTTGAGAGAGATGAGACCGCTTCTGAAGATATATCTAGCACTATAGATCAACGAACTAATAATCCTGGTTCATTAAATCAAGAGACAGAACTCGATTTACAAAAAGAAAATACACACTTAAAAGCAGAAAATACACGCTTAAGCAATGAATTAGATAGTGCTAAAAAGCAATACCGAATGCTGTATAAACAAACTGAAAAACTAAAAGATATACTAGACAAGCTAAAAAGCTCAAAGTGACAAATAAGCAATACGACAACCTCCTAAAAAGATTATCACACTTATATAACTAGTACAGCATCCTCGAAATAAGCAATAAAGTAATAACACTATTAATTAAAAGCACACTTATACTTTTTTATATCACAAATTTAAGAGGTACTGTTACTAGACTAAAAAACAGCTGTAGAAGGTTACAACGATAACTTCTCATTATCCGCAGGTATGAAGTATCAAGAACATATAGGATGTTCTGACGATAGCAAGCACATCATGTAAACGATGCGTTTCGTTCCTCAGTACATCCTACGACACTCTTTGTACTCGTTAAAAATGAGAAGCTACTTACAACGAAGGCAACCAAAAGAGAACAATCGTGCTATTTTATTTTTGCTTCTTTATACATAACATGTTTACGTACTACAGGGTCAAATTTTTTGATTTCCATTTTTTCCGGCATAGTACGTTTATTTTTATCCGTTGTATAATAATGTCCAGTACCAGCAGAAGAAACTAATTTTATTTTATCGCGCATGAGTATATCCCCTTAAACTTTTTCGCCACGTTGACGTATATCAGCTAAAACAGCATCAATACCTTTTTTATCAATAATACGCATACCTTTTGCGGTTAATCTTAAGCGTACCCAACGGTTTTCACTTTCCACCCAAAATCTATGGTGGTGTAAGTTTGGATTAAAACGCCTTCTTGTTTTATTATGCGCGTGCGATACATTGTTACCAGTAATAGGGCGTTTACCCGTTACCTGACAAATTTTAGACATGATTCACCTCTAATGAGCCTTTATTCAAAGTTAGCCCGTCTTTATACCAAGTTTTTTCACAAAGGTAAACAATAATATATTTACGCAGTCGCTAAAATGCACTGAACCCCATTAAATATTCACACTATTAAAGTAAAAAACAGGCTATACTCGCAGGCAAAATAATATTAATCATGTAATTAGTTAGGAAGCAAAATTAAATAATCTCCGAAAGGACTGGCAGTGCTATGTAACCTAAAGTTCTGGATTTTATAAAGCGGACTAAAAATCCGCTCCCCCATTGTGTCGAAATTATTTCATACGCATTCCTTACCTAGGGAACCACTGACTCATTACCTATCAAAGAGACAAGCATTGTGACGATTAAACTTGGCATGGTCATGGATTCAATTGACCGCATCAACATCAAAAAAGACACCAGCTTTGCCATGCTACTAGAAGCCCAAGCGCGCAACTGGGAATTATATTATATGGAGTTAAGTGACTTATCCTTACTGAATGGAGGAGCTTACGCACATACCAAACATATCCGCGTAAAGCGTGATGCCAATCAGTGGTACGAAGTTATCAGCGAACAAAGCATTCCTTTGGCAACACTGGATAGCATTATTATGCGTAAAGATCCACCCGTTGATCAAGAATATATTTATGCCACACATATATTGGAACAAGCAGAAAAACAGGGTGTTTATATTGCAAACAAACCACAATCCTTACGTGATGCCAATGAAAAACTATTCACCTCTTGGTTTCCGCAGTGTTGTGCTGCCACTTTGGTCAGCAGTAAAGCCGAACAAATACGCGAATTTCTCCAAGAGCATCAGGAAATCATTCTCAAACCGCTAGATGGCATGGGTGGTGCCTCTATTTTTCATGTACGCCTTAATGATCCCAATATCAGCGTTATTATAGAAACCATTACCGCACACGGCACAAATTACGCCATGGCACAACAATATCTACCAGAAATAAAAGCGGGAGATAAGCGTATATTATTAATCAATGGTGAACCTATTCCTTATGCATTAGCACGTATTCCTGCACAAGGTGAAAGTCGTGGTAATCTTGCCGCTGGTGGACGTGCACAAGGACAAGCTTTAACAGAAAGAGATTACTGGATTGCTCAACAAGTAGGCCCTACGCTTAAAGCAAAAGGGCTAGTCTTTGTGGGGATTGATGTTATTGGCGATTACTTAACCGAAATCAATGTCACTAGCCCCACTTGCGTACAAGAACTGAATAATCAATTTGGTCTCAATATCTGCGCTCAATTGATGGATCATATTGAATCGATGTTACCAAAATCTGCATAAAAATGTCTGAACAAAGCTTTCAAACCTCTTCCCCTCTATCAAATAATGACACTCTACTAGTTTGTATCTTTTTTGCCGCCATTATTCATACTGCGTTTATTTTAGGTATTAACTTTACTAAACCTAAAGTTGATAAAACTAGCAAATCTATAGAAATCACACTGATCACTAATAAAGCAAAAAAAGCACCTGAAAAGGCAGAATTTTTAGCGCAAAGTAATCAAATTGGTGCTGGTGAAAAACGAGATAAACCAACACCAGCTGCACAAAAAATAGCTAGCTCAGGCACACATAGCAAACAACCACCTAGACAAAAAGTACTCAAACAGCCCAGCATAAAACGCCAAAAAATACTAACTCAAAAAACGGCTGAACAAAAAATTCAACTAACGGAAAAAGCCAAAGAAACGAGCAAACAATCTAAACCAAAATTATCTATGGACGCTTTACGCCGACAAGTATCAGAATTAGGTGCAAAAATACGTTACCAAAAGCCCAGTAGCAAGAAAAATCGCATTAAATTTGTTAATTCCGTCAGTGCACATAAATACCTTGCAGCACAATACATCACCGACTGGCAACGTAAAGTTGAAAGTACTGGTAATCTTAATTATCCAGCTTTTGCTAAGCGACCTGGGTTTTCCAGCAGTTTAATTTTAGATGTAGGCATAAAACCTGATGGCAGTCTTTATAGTATGCGTATCAGAAAATCATCCGGTTACCCTGCCCTAGATGAAGCAGCAAAACGTATCGTGCGTGTTAGCGCTCCTTTTCCACCTTTACCTAAAGACTTGCTTCAAGAACTCGATGTTTTAGTGATTACTCGCGTCTGGAAGTTCTCTGACGAGACCGGCTTACATACTCGTTGATATGTATGGGTAGTCTACAACGCCCTAGAAATGATAGTGTAGCCCCATATCAACGCATACCCTCTTACCTGCGATAAAAATCATGTTTATCCTACATAGCTCGAATAAAACAGAAAACTTGCTAGAACATTTAGCGACAATTATTGATACTGTCCCTTTAGACTCTCCCTTCTCTAAAGAAATTTTTTTAATCCAAAGTCAAGGCATGGAGCGCTGGTTAGCGCAACAATTAGCAACAAAATTTAAGACCTTTGCTAATTTCGAATTCTTATTCCCCAGTAAATTTTTTAGCCAAATGGCAAGGCAAATTCAGCAGCAATTACAATCTGATGAATTTGCCCGTGAATTAATGGTTTGGCGTTTTGAATTAATCTTACGCGAACTAGACGAGCCTGTTTTTTCTCCACTAGCTCAATATCTCAATGGCGAAAACACTGATTTAAAACGCTTTCAGTTAGCCACGCATTTAGCACAAGTTTTTGACCAATATCAAATAATGCGCCCGCAAATGCTCGATACTTGGCAGCAGGGTAAGCTACTCTATGCCACTAATACCGAAAAATGGCAGCAAGCTTTATGGCTTAAATTAACCGCGCAAACTGGCACACGGCATCGTGGTGCATTATGGTTGCAAACTATCGCTCAATTTGACCAACTCGCCGAAGGCGCATTAAACGAACAATTACCCGAACGAATTTCAATTTTTGGTTTAAATACCATGCCACCTTTGTTTATGGAATTCTTACAAGGCTTGGCTAAACATACCGATGTACATTTTTATTTGCTCAATCCAGCGCAAGCCTTTTGGGCGGATATGGTGAGTAGAAAACAAGCAGATTTAGATGAATTTGAAAATGGCCATCCTTTATTAGCTAGCTTGGGACAACAAGGACGAGAGTTTCAGCAAATGTTACTCGACCATGAATTTGCCGTCGAACTGAATAGTTTTGAGGAAGTTGAAGTCGAACTCAGTCTATTGCAGCAAGTACAAAATGACATCCTAAATAACTTAAGCGAATCCGCCCCTGTAGAGCGCGACAATTCGATTAGCATACACTCTTGCCATTCCCGTATGCGTGAAGTGGAAGTGTTAAAAGATCAATTATTACAAATACTGGAGAACGATCCTTCCATCGAACTACGCGATATTGTTATTATGGCACCGGATATTCAACAATACACGCCTTTTATCAGTGCCGTTTTTGATAGCATACAACACAGTATTGCTGATCGCAGTTTACGCAGTAGTAATGCCACCTTTGATGCTTACTTACGTTTTCTACGCTTAACCCAAGGCCGCTTTGGTTGGCAGGCGGTAATGGATTTACTCAAGCAAAAAGAAGTCTATCAATGCTTTGGTTTAAACGAAACAGATCTGGAGCTGATTAGCCATTGGGTCGCTGAAACAAACATACGCTGGGGGCAATCAGCTGCACATAAAAAACAACTGAACTTACCTGAATCCCCCGAAAATACTTGGCAAGCTGGTTTAGAGCGTTTGCTCATGGGTTATGCTGTCGGTACTGAGGAGGATTTTTTTGCGGGCGTTTTACCTTATAGTGACATTGAAGGTTCCTCTGCCCAAGCCTTAGGTGGCTTATATGATTTTCTTAACTTGCTGTTTAGAGCCAGTCAAGAATTAGCCAAAGCTTACACCTTAGAGTCCTGGTCAAAGCGCCTACTTTATTATGTTGATTTATTGTTTCCTGCAGAAAACATGGATGCCGTGCAACAAGCAGGCAAACAACAGATTAATGAAATTTTACTGGAACTAAGCGACACAGCCTCAGAGCTTCATCAGCAGCCTGTTTCCTTAGCTGTTATTTCAGCATGGCTGGAAGGACGAGTGGAAGAAACCGTATCCGCCAATGGCTTCTTGCGCGGCCAATTAACCTTTTGTTCGATGTTACCGATGCGCTCGATTCCTTTTAAAGTCATTGCCTTATTAGGCATGAATGAAGGCGAATTTCCACATGTTGACCATCACCTGACATTTGATTTATTAGGCAAAGATTTTAAACCAGGTGATCGCTCCCGTCGTGCTGATGATCGTTATCAGTTTCTGGAAATTCTGTTATCAGTACGTAAGCAATTAATCATTACTTATATCGGCCAATCGATCAGCGAAAATGAAGACATTCCTGCTTCCGTCGTGATTCATGAATTACTGGATATTATGCATAGCCATTATCAATTGACTGATCTAGTGATTAAGCACCCTTTACAAAGTTTTAGCTCTCGCTATTTTAGCAACACCCCCGACCTTATTAGTTACAACCAAACCGATTTAGCAACGGCAAAAGCTTTAAAACAATACAAACCCACTAATGAACCTTGGTGGCAAAAAGAATTAGCCCACGAAGAGCAAGAAGTACTAGAAATTAGTGACCTTTTTGCTTATTTCCGTCACCCACAAAAATACTTCTTACAACACAGGCTAAATATTCGCTTTGCACAAATTAAAGGCGAAGAACCAGAGCGTGAACCATTTGATTTAGAAGATAGCTACCGCATTAACCATCAATGGATTGAAGCTAAACTGCATGGGCGTAATCTATCACTGGAAAAGTTAAAAGCTCAAGGTCGCTGGCTTTCAGGTGAGTTAGGTAAAGTTGCTTTTGAAAAAAAAGAGCAGGAAATTGATCAGTTTGTGGAGAAAATTCACGCCAAAGAAGCAGGTACTGCACTCGACCCTTTAGCCATTGATTTAAATATAGGCTCTGTCCGTTTAGTAGGGGCACTTGCTAACACATACAACCATGCAAGTTTGTTTTATCGTTATGCACCGATAAAAGGTAAAGATTTTGTTATCGCTTGGTTACAGCATTTAATTATCAATCGAAAGCATGAACATATCACCCATTTAGTCAGTCAAGATGACTTTATCAGCTTTTTACCCGAGCATATCCAAGGCAACGAATTAGAACAATTTATTGCTTATTATCAGGCAGGGAAAAATCAGCCTGAGGCATTTTTTACGGAAGCCGCTTTTAGTTACGCCAAACAACAAGCTAATTTAAATAAACCCAAAGCTCGCTCTTCAAAACCTGCTATTGAAGCCGCAAAAGAAACCTTAAACAAAGCGCGAGAACAAAGCTATGAGCCAGAACTAAAGTTACTGTATAAAAATCTAGCGGATGTCGATACCTTATTAAATGCCGATTTTGAGCATTATTCCAACACTTTATTGTTAGCTGCTTGGGAGGCTACACATGATCTCTGAGCAAAATTTCAATCCGATTAAGACTGAACTAACACAAGGCATTAACCTTTTAGAAGCCAGCGCAGGCACGGGTAAAACCTACGCAATTGCCATGTTAGCTTTGCGTTTTGTGGTCGAAAAAGAATTAAATATAGAGCAAATTTTAATCGTTACCTTTACCCGAGCCGCTACTAAAGAATTAAAAGAACGTGTTCGCGCACGCTTAGTCGAAGCTAAACAATACTTCTCAGGACAAAGCACAAATATCGATGACAATATTAGATTATGGGCAGAACAACTTATAGCCACGGGTGAGATTAGCGTAGCAACAGCAATCAAGCGTTTAAATAATGCACTATTAAGTATCGATCAAGCGGGCATATTTACTATCCACGGTTTTTGCCAACGCTTATTAAAAGAACATGCCTTAGAAAGTGGGCAAATGTTTGATGTTGAATTAAGTGATGAAGTCGCTACTGTCCGTCAACAAATGGCAGACGATTTCTGGCGGACACAAATTTATCCACGCAGTGCTTGGGAGGTTTCATTGCTTTGCCATGAATACGAAACTCCCGATGCTTTATTAAAAAGCTTAGATAATGTTGCCAATACTCTTACCATATTTCCTGATGTTGAAGATATAGATGCTTTATTGGACACTATAAAAAAATTGGCCATCACAGCACAAGAGAGCTTAGCTAATCAAGGCGACACATTAAGTGAATGTGTTAATGCAGGATATTTCAAACAAACCTATACAAAACGCTTTGCTGAAAATTATAAACAATTAAGTCAATGGCTAAACGAAACCGTCAAGGCCGATAAACACTTCAAATGCACCCTACCCAGTGCCAACTGTTTTAAAGATTTTAGCGCCAACACTTTAAGCAAAGAAATTCGTGTTGCCAATAAAGAGCAACTCACTTTTGATAGCACGGTATTTGATACGCTCGCTAATGCGGTCAATAAAGTCAGCCTTGTTTTACGCCGCGCCTTAGCCCAAACTTTGCAAGAAAATTTAGATATTCGCCTGCAACAACTGAATGTCATGTCGCATGACAGTTTAATCACCCGTACTGCTGAAGCTCTTGCTAATACTGGCGGTGAATTATTAATTGCCGCAATTCGCCAACAATATCGTGTTGCCCTAATTGATGAATTTCAAGATACCGATCAAACGCAGTGGTATATCTTTGCACATTTATTCGCTGCCGAAGAGCAGTCTTTATATCTCATTGGTGACCCAAAACAAGCCATTTATAAATTTCGTGGCGCCGATATACACTCTTATTTATCTGCCAAAACACAAGCCAAACAACATTACACGCTGGGTCATAATTGGCGCTCACATCCCGATTTAGTCGAAGCGATTAATCAGCTCTTTCAACTCAATAGCAATCCTTTTGTTTTTGAGGATTTAAACTTTAATGCGGTCAGTCCAGCACTCAGTTCAGAAGATGGCAGCTTGTATAATGATGACACGATGTTGCCACCTTTAGCTTTATGGCAATTGGCAGAGAGCGAAAAAAAATCTGGGTATTGGACTTCAGGCATAGCCGCTGAAGCATTAAAAATCGCCATTACCAATGAAATTGTTGAACTACTAACAGGGCCAACTCAATTAAAAATAAAAGATAAATCACGCGCTTTAAAACCCGCCGATATTGCCATTTTAGTACGCACAAATAGCCATGCAAAACAGTATCAACAATGCTTAAAAGAGGCTGGCATTCCTGCTGTTTTAAATAGTACCGAGTCGGTTTTTAAAAGTGATGAAGCGAGTTATTTACATATCCTGATGCAGGCTTTAGCACAACCCAGCGATATGGCTTTACTCAGACAAGCACTGACTTTATCGTGGTTTGCCTTAGATGGGCAAGCCCTACATAAATTACTGAGTGACGAAGTACAACTAGGGTCTTGGCTGAATCGCTTTCAAGATTACCATTTACTGTGGCAAAAAAATGGCTTTATGGCAATGATGTTGCGCTTATTGAGCCAAGAAAATGTACGCGTACATATCGCCAAAACGCAGAATGCCGAAAGACAAATCACCAACCTGCATCATTTATTGGAGCTAATTCAACAAGCCAGCCTCGATGATCATTTAGGTATCCATAAAACTATCGCATGGCTACGTACAGAAATTACCGCAGAAAATGCCGGTGATGAACAACAATTGCGTTTAGAAAGTGATGCCGATGCGGTGAAAATTATTACTATGCATCGCTCAAAAGGCTTGGAATACCCTATCGTATTCTGCCCTTACCTTTGGTATAAGCGCAATACATTAGCCAGCGAAAAACATTTAATTACCTGTCATGCGCAAGGTGAAATGATTGCCGATTTAGGCTCTGATCAATTTGAGCTACACCGAAAAATTGCCATACAAGAAGAACTCGCCGAAGATTTACGCATTTTATATGTAGCACTGACCCGTGCTAAATATCGTTGCTATCTACCCTGGGTTAATGAGCGTTCTGAAAAAAAGCCTAATCAATCTGCCTTCGCGTATTTATTAAGCGGTGAAAAAGCCTTTGCTGACATGAGTTTTGCCGAACAACAAGCAAGCTTAAAGCAATTAAGCAACGACTACCCTGCGAGTTTTAGTTACCAACTAATCGATAAAGACAACACCTTACAAGGCAGTTACCAAGTAAGCAAAGCGGAACAAGATTTATCCGCACACCAACAAAAACGCTATTTATATAGCACTTGGCAAATGAGCAGTTATACCGCTTTATCCTATTTAAGCCTACATGATGCGCCTGAATTACCTTTAGATAAGGCTGAAGAAACCAGCGACCCTACTCACCAAGGTACACAGCAAGAACCTTTAGCCTTAGCCAAAGGCGCGCATACCGGTAATGTCTTACATGACTTATTAGAAAATATTGCCTTTAGCAAACTAGCCTTACGCGAAGACATTAGTGAGCGACGCGATAATACCTGTAAGCGTTACGGTCTAAAAGTAGAGCAACCAGAAATCATTGATGAACTACTTTATCAAGCAGTGACGACTCCACTTGCATTTGATGATACAAAATTTACCCTAGCCAACCTTAATGACCGACATTGCCTAAAGGAAATGCCGTTCTATTTAACACTCGCTGATTTTTCCACTGAAGCAATTAATTATCTTCTGCAAGATAGCCCTACGTATAAAAGCTTGTCAGAAAAACAAATGCAAGGCTATCTCACTGGGTTTATT
This sequence comes from methanotrophic endosymbiont of Bathymodiolus puteoserpentis (Logatchev), assembly GCF_900128525.1. Lineage (GTDB taxonomy): Bacteria > Pseudomonadota > Gammaproteobacteria > Methylococcales > Methylomonadaceae > Methyloprofundus. Next base: position 124,363 of record NZ_FQTQ01000062.1, on the reverse strand, counting down.
GATTTAATCTTCGTTTACCAAGGGCGCTATTATGTTCTGGATTATAAAAGTAATGCCTTGCCAGACTATCACCCAGAAACTTTAATACATGCCATGCGCGAGCATAATTACGGCTTGCAATACTGGATTTATAGTGTTGTTTTACATATTTATTTACAAAAGCGTTTACCTAATTATCAGTTTGATAAGCATTTTGGTGGTGTGCGCTATTTATTCCTGCGTGGTATGCAAGCCAACCAAGCAATGAGTGGTGTGTTTAGCGATCTACCTGATCAAACACGCCTGAATGAATTAGTCGCAATCCTGACAGCATCATAAATGTAAATATTGAGCCTACCTCTTCAAATTAGAAAAAGGCTTTCACTCGCTAAAATTATCAACTTTACCCTCCTTTGCCTGGTCACTTTTAATATTTTTTGCGAACCCTGCTCCCTTTTTAACTTTGGCTTCAAGCTCTAGGTCATTAATTACTTTACGGTAATCAAGCCCTGATTTATGCATAGCCACAAAACAAGTGACTATGGCTGCAATGGTATTTGGTACCTCGCCTTTTTTTTTATAAGCCTGAATATTTTTTTCACTGACTTTTATCAGTTTACTAAATTTTGGCAGGCTTATTTCAGCATCAAGTAACTGTTTTTTAAATTCTATAAAGGTCATAAGCAATTACCTTAAGCAGTTTTGTAATAACCGTTCAGGTTCTCCTAATAAAAGAAGGTAATGGCATTGGGTTAGCCATGACTATTAAATTAAGGCACTTGAACAGCTACATTTTATAAACCTAGAAAATCAGTTGCTTACGGCTTCTAGCACAAGCTCTTAATGCCTTCAAAAAATCTTAGCTTATCCTGTGGATTAAACTAAGATTTTTTACAAGTACTTTGAAACCAGCATCTTGCACTATAAATTCGCGATTCAACTTATTTTATTAGGATAAAGGAAAGGCTTATTATAGCTTATATCTATTTTTATTGACCAATACCAATAAAAGATATACTATCACCATAAATTATTACTATATGTAATAGTTTATTTCTATAGACAACTATTTCAAAGGTGTAAATTATGTCAAAAATGATTAAGAAAAAATCAGTAAAAAAAGTAGCTAATAAAATCACTAAAAAAGCAGTTTCTAAAAAAGTTATTGCTAAAAAAAATGCTAAATCAGTACTAAAAAAAGTAACTAAAATTACTTTAAAGAAAAAACCATCTAACAAAAAATCTGCTCTAAAAGTAGCTAAAAAAGCCTTAAAAAAAGTAGCTTAACCCTTTAAAGCTGCTCTTTAGGAATCGAATATCTAAAAGCAGCACTAGTTCTCAAAGGGCTAGTGCTGCTCTGTATAACCAAAGTTTTAGATATTATAAAATAAGTATTCCTTAACTTATGCTCTTCCTTTAAAAAAGAGCATAAGGATAAAACACCCCCCATCTACCTTTTACTTTTCTGGTTGTATTTCTATTATCATTATATAGGCTTATATCTCTAAGCTATGCAGAATATCGAGTTTAATCACTATTTTCGAAAACTGGATTATTGTTTCACGTGGAACAATAAATAAAAACAAGACAAACTTTTATCCGCTTATTTATTGTCACTACTCGTTATTTTCAGAACTTATACACTGACTATACGAATTCACAAGGGGAAGAATAACAATGGGCGCTGGAGTCATACCTTTTTCTGTACACGATAAAAATATCTATTTTTTATTTCAAACCGTATTTTCCGGTCGAAAAACGGGTTATCTAATTGATTTCGGTGGTGGTCTTGGTGCGGGTGAAAATTACCAAGAAGCTGCGATTAGGGAGTTTGTCGAAGAAACTGAAACGATGTATTTCTCAAATGATCTACAGCTTGCAAAACGATCTATTGAAAGCGTTAATGCCCAAATACCTATTGTTAAAGCATTGTTTGATAAAACTCTCGTAGAACACCCTGATTACTACTGCAAACGCGCCACTGTCAATCAGCTGAAACCGAAAGATTGGCAAAGCTTCTTTATCAAATTTCCCTATCGAGATATTACTGACCTAAATTATGTATGGAAAAATGACCAGACTGGACGATTTAAAAAACGACGTGAATTAGTTTGGATTGGAGCTGATAAGTTACTTACTATTTATGCATCTGAGCCAGACCGATTATGGAAGCGTGTTCGACAATTGGAAAATGCTAGAGACGTTATCTTAGCTATACAGAAAGATTTTATGCTTTAATTTTATTCTCAAACCCTTGCTTGGGAATACATACAACAAAACTCTGCTGTGACTTTCTCAGTAAGCAGAGTTTATGACCGAGAAAATATTCACAGACTAAGGTCCCTACCGTTACTCTTCTACCCTGCTTTAAAATCTAAAACACATAATTCTTTCGCTGCATGTAGCTCGCCGTTTAATAATAAGTCTTTAAGCTTTTCTGTACGCACCATATACACTTCGGTGTGTTCTTTAAATGCTTGCGGCAAATGAAAACGCTCTAGTTGCGATAAGTGACCATCAAAAGCAGCTGAAACACTGAGTAAATCAAGTAAAAAATATCGCTCTTGTTCTGAAACCTCATCTAAAAGGACAAGAAAGTCTTCCCAATTATCGTATTCTTTATTTTCTTCAATATTAAATTTGTCACATAAACGAATTAATAGCACCAACATATTCGGATGATAATTCTGCGCTAATACCATCATAGTCGCAATTGCTCGCACTGAGCCTTCGCGCGCTTTAGGCCCAAGCTTCTCAATCAATTCATCGGTTAAGATATCTCTAATAATATGCTCCGCCAATTTATTACCAAACAGTCTTAAACGCGCTTCTCTAGCCACTTTATATAAAGTAAACGCATCCCATATACCGGTAATAGGAATAGCAACCCAGCTAAAAGTAAGTCGTACTTCACCTTTACCAAAAAGACGAATACAGATAAATTTCACTAGCATACTACTTAAAATAACTTTCGCTTTATATAAAAAAGCAACCATCAATAGTTTTGATTTAGATAAATGTTTAAGTGGATCAATTCCCAAGTAATGAATAATAGGATCAGGAACTTCCAAAGCCGCACGCGCTAAAATATTTGGCACGGCATCATCACCAGGTAAACACGAACCTTTTACTGCCTGATTATGTCCCGTTAAACAGGCTAAGCTATAAACTATTTTCATGCCGAGCCAAAATAATACTGACATTTCCAAAACTAGCATCACTATAAGCACACTACCATACAGTAAATAATAAGAGGTGCTATCCATGGTATCCATATAAGTCCATTCGACCCAAATGGTAACAAAAGTGGTTAAAGCACCAATGGCAAACGCAATAACTGCGGCAAAAGCAGTAATATTGGCAGCCAGCGTTTTTAAAGTAATATCTGGTGCCAAATCATCAATACTGATATTTTCCATATCCGCAGTGCCTGATTTTTTAGCCAAATAGCGGTAATATCTAACACCTATTTTTTCTAAAAACCCTGCTTCCTCTTCACGACTATAAGCCGCTTTTTTTGCTTGTTTATTCACTTCAGACATTTTTTATCCTTATTTAAACTATCTCTTTACTATCAATGATCTGATCCCACTGTTGCCTTAATCGACTATTTGCTTCAGCTAAGGGAATAGTCTTAATCAGTTGATCAAAACGTGATAATAACGATGATTTTTGTAATTTATCCAAGCCATCATCAATTTCAAAATCCATAGGAATCTCATATTTTTCGTAAATATAATTTTCAATGCATTGATCTAAACTAGCGCGGCTCGTCTCACCCTTGATCAACAAAAAGAAATACGCCAGTATCGCTTCTTTACACTCTTCTGCTTCTGCCGTATCAACTAAATAAGTCAGCGCCCCCATATTATTATCTAAGCTATAAAAATACAGATTCTTAGTTAAAGTGGCACTATATTTAGCGCGTTGTGAAAAAATTTTAGATATTTGTCGCCATAACAAACCCAATAACCCCCCAATAGCAATTAATGCCGAAACGGGATCGATGGTAGCACTAAGTTTGCCAATAGTAGCCATGACACCCCCCGCTGTCCCCCCTCCTCCCGTTACGGCTAATTTAATTTTATCGAAAAGACGCATTTTTATTCGTGTGTTAGGAAATTGCATTTCCAAATCTGCACGTGGAATATCTTTAAATAATTTTAAATAGACGACATCATTGTCATTGTTAATAGCAAATTTTTTTAAAGCTTTGTCGGCTTCTTTTTCAGCTTTTTGTGCCGACATTTTTTTATTGTTTATAAAATATTCTACCCACTGTTGGCGATTTTTAGGCTGTAGAAAAACAAATAAACGCTTATAAATTAGAATATCAATGGGCTGTTTTTTAAAACTGAGTTTTTTCCAGTTTCGATACAATTTTTGCTGTATTGCCGAGCCACGATAAAACAAAGCAACTTCAGCGAAATCATCAAAATCAACAGAAACCTGTACACCATAAGGCGAAATTTTATTTAGAGCCTCATTCAAATCATCCTCTGAAATTCGCTCATAATTAGCATCTTCTAAAATAGCGTACAGCTTATCTTTTAAGTACGCTAACTTTTTACCAGAATTTTCTTGAGGGTTTATTAAAGTATCTCGATCCGGATTAAACGGTAAATACAGTTGCTTTAAATCCTGTAAATATGCGTGAGATTGAGCATGGAATAACGAGGTATAAGTTGAGCAGAATTGTTTAAATTCAAGATGCTGCTCTAAGGGTAGTAAATCGGAAGTTAATAAGTCACTAATCAACCTATCTAAACTAATCGGGATAAAGCGCTCCAACACATCAGCTTGATATTGGGTGTTATTCTGCATAAATTTCCTCATTTTGTGCATTTATTAAGCTATTATCTACCTAGGTAGCCCTTCACTGCCATTAAGTTAAGGAATTAACTCATTGGGGCGCAGTGCTTTAGCCTGCTATTTTCAGCTATGAAAGCAGGCTAAAGCACTGCGCCCCATATTCTATTGCTCTTAGCTTAATGACAGTGAGGTAGCCCTTAGGATAAATAAAATTTTACAGTATCCCCTGAGTATAGCGCTAGTATAAACAGCTTAAATGCTTTATATTCAAATAATGTGTTTTCTTGATTTAAGCTAAATTTAATAATTATAAAACACTGTAAATGACTATAACCTAGAAATTTTTTATATTGAGGAGATTCAATGGGACTTTTAGATACACTTTTAAGCGGTCAAAGTGCTCAACTTGTGGCTCAGCTAGCCAAAAATAGCGGTATTAATAGTACTGATGTGCAGAATGTTATGGGTCAATTATTACCTGCTCTTTCTCAGGGAGTTAAAGCTAATGTTAGCCAACCAGGTGGTATTGATCAGTTAATCGGTGCTTTAAGTAAAGGTAACCATCAACAGTATATTGATGACCCCCAAGCTTTAGCAGATGCTTCTGCTATCAATGAAGGTAATGCAATTTTAGGACATGTCTTAGGCAGCAAAGAAGTTAGTCGAAATATTGCCACTCAAACTGCACAATCTACTGGAGTGAGTACTGACATCGTTAAGCAATTATTACCTTTAGTCGCAACCGCTATGATGGGGGCGTTGAGTAAAGAAACCAGTAACAGTTCTATCGGAGGCGTAGGCAATTTAGATTTAAGTAGCTTACTGGGTAGTAATTCTAGTCCTGTTGTCGGTATGATCACTTCATTTTTAGATTCAAATAACGATGGTGATGTGACTGATGATTTACTAAATTTAGCTAAAAAATTCTTTTAATTTATTATCACGGAGATACATATGGGACTTTTTGATTTTGCAAAAAACATAGGTAGTAAACTTTTTACTAGTGATGCAGATGCCGCTAAAAATATTACCGATCATATCTTATCGAACAATCCTGGAGTAGAGAATCTTAGTGTCATCTTTAAAGATGGCGAAGCAACTCTAATTGCTGAATCCAATACTTTTGAGGCTGCACAAATAGCCGTATTAATGGCAGGAAATGTTGAAGGCGTTACTAAAGTCATACCAAAATTTCAAATTAACGACGTTACCACCGATACAGAGGAAGGAGAAGAAGCTACCACTGAAGTCGATATAGTTGCCGCGTTAGAGCCTGCTAATATCGAATACTATATTATTCAAAGCGGTGATTCTTTATCTAAAATTGCTAAAAAATATTATAACAATGCGGCAGAATACCCGCGTATTTTTGAGGCTAATAAAGAAGTTATTAAAGATCCTGGTCTTATTTATCCAGGACAAAAAATTAGAATTCCTTTGGATGAATAAGCGCAACACTTTAGTTGATGTAGCACTAGCCTTCCTCTGGAGACAGGCCGTGCTTTCTAATACTATCAAATATCAGTTGCTAGCGCTATTCAACTACTAAGGACTGAGACTTTTATACCCCCGAAACTGACTTGTCTTTTTGTCCAATTCCGGGGGTTATTTCATCCTCAGTCTTAAGAAGGGATTATAAAATGTTATCTACTATCCCACGCCTTATACTGTTTACTATTATCGCTGGCCTTCTAGTTTTTGTTATCAGCACAGATCCTATTCCTCAGGACCTTGTTTACCACCTTTTAATTGACCAACGAAAGTGGTTTATAGTACCTAACTTCGCCAATATTATCAGCAATCTACCCTTCGCTACTATTGGGCTATCAGGCTTATTTCTTGTCTTGAAAAATAAAGAAATATCTATCTCTTGGTACCTATTCTTTATCGGTCTTTTTTTGGTTGCACCCGGCTCAAGCTATTACCATTTACAGCCCAATAATCAAACACTGCTTTGGGATCGTTTGCCGATGACAATTTGTTTTATGAGTTTATTCTCAGCCTTATGTGCAGAGAACATTTCTTCCCATTATGAAAAATTTATTCTACCTATAGCTATTTCCTTAGGTTTATCTAGTGTCATCTACTGGTACTACACGGATGATTTACGATTTTATGCACTTATTCAATTCGGTGCTTTGCTTTCTATACCCCTTATATTGAGTTTATATAAAAGCCAGTATAGCCACAATTATTATCTGCTTTATGGTTTACTTTTCTACCTGCTTGCCAAAGTTTTTGAACTCAATGATAGCTTTATCTTTGAGCTGACAGCTCACTTATTAAGCGGTCATACAATCAAACATTTACTAGCTGCAGCAGCGACATACTGTGTATATCTGATGCTAAAAAAACGACACAGTTATTAGTTTCCCTATTTTGTCCTTGCAACACTCTAATTTGCATTCGGCCACAATACCTAAGACCTCTCCTATCGTTGAGGTAACAAACAAATTAAATACTACAAAATATCCCAAACTGCTCCAGCCAATAAATTATCCAGATAAATACAAGCCGTCGAATGACTAATACTATCGGTACTCCAAATGTTTTTCACCCCTGCCTGCAAAATATGAGCTTCGGCATCACCGCAAAATAGCGGGTGGGTTATCACAGCATCAATTTTCTGCGCACCAGCCTCTAGTAGTAGCTCAGTTGCCTTAGATAGGGTTCTACCAGTGCTAGCCATATCATCAATAATAACCACCGGCTGATTGCTAAAATCAAAATCAGGCAAACTTACTTCTACTTGTTTATCACCCCGACGTATTTTTGTCGCCACAGCAAAATCAAAACCAATTTTATTGGCAATAGCTGAGACCCATTGTTCTGACTCACTATCAGGGCCTAACAATAAGGCATAGTCTAATTTTTTCTGAAGAAACTTAGCAACCTCATTAGCAGCGGTTAAACTTATCGCATTTTTAATCGGTATTGCCTGATCTAAGGAATTAATACGATGTAAATGGGGGTCAACGGTAATAACATCATCAAATAACTCTGCTAGCATCTGCCCCATAATCCGTTGACTTACTGCTTCACCTGGTTGATTAGCAATATCCTGACGCATATAACTGAGATATGGAGCAATCAGCGTCAGTCGTTTTGCGCCTAATTGTCGCGCAGTTCTGGCACAAAATAATAATTCAATTAATTTATCATTCGGTTGATTCAGGCTACGACAAATAAGCACATGCTCTGGCAATGAGGGGGGTAATCGGACTAAGCTTTCACCATCAGGAAAATGATGTATATGAACATTTTCTGTTGGTATTGCTAAGCGTGCCGCTAAGCGTTCAGCCTGAAGTTGATAATCAGGAAATATGAGCATTAACATAATGAGTATTCCTACTTAAAAATCAACCAATGGTTTTAATATTTGTTCTTTCTCTCCTATTACATAGCCACTGTTCTGTTGTGCTAGACTGGTAGAAAAATTAAAATCGGCAGGGAATTCTGCATAAATTTTATATAGAGCCTCACCTTTTTTCACTTCATCTCCTAATTTTTTCAATAAATCCACACCTGCTTTTTTATCCATTGGCGCACCTGCTAAGCGGGCAACTTTTGACATTTGAAAATTATCAATACTAATAACAACTCCATCGCGCTCTGCACACACTTGATAGCATAATTCTCCAAGCTGTAAATCAATCTCACTCTCACCTTGAGCTTTGATAATATCGTGCATTTTTGCATAAGCACGTCCCGAATCTAAAATATCTCGAGCAATTGCATAGCCTTGCCCACCGCGTACATCAGGGTCAAACTCAATAATTCTACCTGCTAATAATAAAGATTTCTGACGTAGGTCAGCGGGTGCACTAGGATCATTATTCAATACCTGCATAACATCGCGCGCTTCCAATACAGGACCAATACCTTTACCTATAGGTTGTCTACCATCAGTAATCATCACTTCTAAATGAATATTTAAATGATCACCCACAAATTCAAATAATTTACGTAGAGCCAAGGCTTGACGCATATGACGCACTTTAGCCGTTGGCCCTACAGGAATATCAATAATTAAATGAGTTGATCCAGCCGCTAATTTTTTGGACAAAATAGAAGCAACCATTTGTCCTTGAGAATCTATACCTAAGGGCCTTTCTACAGAAATTAGCAAATCATCTACAGGAGCCAATTTTGCCGTTCCCCCCCATGATAAACATCCCCGCTCTTGACGCACAATATCCAGCATCTGACTAGGTTCGATATTTACATTAGCTAAAACCTCCATAGTATCTGCCGTACCAGCTGGTGAAGTAATCGCTCTACTCGAGGTTTTAGGCATTAACATACCATGTGCCGCAACAATAGGGACAACTAACATCGAAGTACGATTACCTGGAATACCACCAATACAATGTTTATCAGCAACAAGTGGCTCATGCCAATCCATTTTTTCACCGGACTCCAGCATCGCTTGAGTTAAATACAATATCTCATCTCGATCGAGGTTATTTTGCCCTGTTGCCACTAAAAATGCAGCCATTTCCATTTTTGAATAACGCGTTTGTACAATATCATGCGCAATGTCATTAAAATCTGCCTGATTCAAACGCTCACCATTAATCTTACGACGCACAGCATCCATAGATTTAGGGGGTTCTGCATGATTCACCGTAACTAAAGTACCTTCTTTAACCTTTAAGTAATTAAAGGCTTGTTGTGATAATCCTAATTCTCCTGGCAGCACAATTGAATTGTCATCTACAACATTCAATACAGCTAATAGCTTTGAACCATCATTACTGACCTGAATTTTGGATAAGGCCTGAAAACCTTCAGCCCGATAAACACTACATTCACGGTTTAAATAAGCGACATTTTCATGGTAAGTATCAATTCCCACCTGACGAACTTTTAAAGTATCAATGCTCATAGTTTTTTTATTATTGTGTTTTAAGAGTAACGAATAATATAGCGATGAAATTTACAGAGGCTCTTTCACCTACATTATCAGAAAAAGTAGTTAACACTCACGTTCATTGTGGATAACTCTGTGGATTATGTTAGTAACACACTGTGCGTAATCTGTTGCTTGATTTTAACCCCGTTTTTTCACTCAGGTTCAGTACACTTAAGTCCAAACTTGATAACAAACTTAAAATGATCATACTATGTTGATAGTTAATATAAAAAATGACTTATCCACAGATATTCAGCTTACTAATAGTAATAATAAGTTTATATAAGATATTCAATCTTATTTATATATTAAGCAAGTATTTTAAACATTAAAGACTTAATTTAGACTATCAAAAATAGTGATTAATCTTCGTAACAAATTGAAAAGTAAGAATTATGCCATAACACCTACCTATAGATTATTCTAATGCCTTACAAATTTAAACTCGGAAGCTGGGTTAAGAATAGCTTTTATAAGCAGTGTACAGCCCAATACAAGAGCCACTATTTGTATATTTAAATATGATTAGCTTCAGTCGGAAGCTGTAATGAAGTTGCTTGCTTGTTTTTATCTGTAGCCAAAGCTTTTAGTTGATGAGTAAATTCTTTTCCCGGTATCGGTTTACTAAAGTAATAACCTTGGTATTGCTGACATTGGACAGATTGTAAAAATTCCAATTGCTCAAAAGTTTCAACCCCTTCGGCAATCACTTGAAAACCAAGTAATTTAGCCATTGAAATAATAATTTCTACAATAGCAGCATCATTTTTATCGGCCGGAATATCATGTACAAAGGCTTGATCAATTTTCAATTGATCAAGAGGAAGTTTTTTTAAATAAACTAAAGAAGAATAGCCAGTACCAAAATCATCAATAGAAAACTTAACGCCCACATTTTATCTATCGTTTGTTGAATATTATCTATAACAATACTTTCAGTTAACTCTAACATTAAATAATGTGGGTTAATTTTTGAAGCCGTAATTAATTCTTGTAAATGAGGCGAAAATTCCTGTTTACGAAATTGCTTAGAACTAACATTTACTGCTAAATGAAAATGTTCAGGTAAGTTATATTGCTCCCATAGCTTGAGTTGATGACAAGCAGTAACAAGTACCCAGTCACCAATAGCTATAATAAGCCCCGTCTCTTCAGCAAGCGGAATAAATTCAGCTGGTGAAATCATTCCCCGTACTGGGTGCTTCCAACGTATTAAAGCTTCAGCACCAATAATATTAGCGTGCCTTCCAAACTGAGGTTGGTAATACAGTTCTAGTTCATTATTCTGCAAAGCTTGGCGCAAATCATTTTCTAATACTAAACGTAAATCAGTTGCCATTTGCATGCTTGGGTGAAAAAAATGAAACGTATTTCGACCAGCATCTTTAGCACGATACATTGCTGTATCAGCCTGTTTTAGTAACGTGTCAGCTGTTTCACAATCACCAGAAAACAAGGTAATACCAATGCTCGTGGTGATTATATGTTTATGTTGTTGAATATTAACAGGATTAGCTAATGCCTGAATGACCTTTTCAGCAATGTCCTGTGTCTGTTTTACTGCGGTATCTTTTTCGCAGGCTAATTCTTTTAGTAATATAACAAATTCATCACCACCTAAGCGTGCAACCGTATCTTCTGCACGCAATAAAGCTTTCATGCGTTGCCCTACCTCTATTAAAAACATATCACCGACTGAGTGGCCTAATGAATCATTAAGGTATTTAAAATTATCTAAATCAAGAAATAAAATAGCGGAAAAAGTTAGATGCCGTTTAGAAATTTTTTGTTCCTGATCTAATCGATCCAAAAATAAACGTCGATTAGGCAGACTGGTTAATGGGTCATAATAGGCAAGTCTTTCAATGGCCTCTTTGGCTTTTTTATCATCTGTAAGATCAATATCAATACAAAACATCTCAGCACTTTCTTTAGTTTCACCTAATTTGATATGACTAGAATAGACAGGAATATATGAGCCATCTTTGCGTTGTAAGCGTAGTTCCCCTGCAGGAATTTCGCTATTGTAATGCAGCAGGTTATCAGTTGCAGTAACCACCATATCTTTGAATTCTGGAGGAATAATAAGATCCTCTAACTTTTTTCCTATCGCTTCTTCTTTAGTATAACCATAAATAGCTTCACTGGTTTTATTCCAAAAAATAACATCTCGGGCATGGTTATAACCTTGTACGGCAATATTAGGCATTTTTTCAAAAATTTGTCGAAACCGCTGCTCGCTGGTTTGCAATGCTTTTAATGCCCGTTTAGTTGTCGAAATGTCTCGTGATACCCAAATAACTCGTTGCGATTCTCCGGACTTATGCTGCATAGGTGCAGTTCGCCCCTCAAAATAACATTTCCCTTGCGCTAACTCTAACTCTAACTCATACTCTAAGACTTGAGCGCTATTAGTACGACAAGTCGTTTGTATAGTACTTATAATTTGTAGCGCTAAAGGGATAGGTAGAATATCCATAATATTCTGATGCAATAATTTTTTAGCATCTTGGATAAGTAGTTGCTGTTCAGAGCCATAAATCTCTATATAGGTTCCTTTTTCATCAAGTACAAATGCAATATCGGGCATTGCAGAAACAAAATCTGAGAACTTTTGGTTACTTTCGGCTAAATCGCGTTGAATTTTATATTGTTCGCTAATATCAATTAAGTAGCCAATCATACCTATTGGCTTATGCTGACAATCATATTGTAAAGATAAAGATAAGTGAACGTAAAAATTGTCGCCATTTTTTCTTAGCATACGAGCATGCATCTTGTGAAAACCTTTAGCCTGAAGTAAGGCTATGACTTTGTTTTTTAAGAACTCGTGTTTTTTATTTGGGTAAACAAAGCTAATATGTTGTCCGATTGCCTCACTATTATTAAAGCCAAATAGTTGTTCCGCACCTTTATTCCAACTAGTAACATAACCTTCTAGGTCTGTTGCTACTACTGAGTCATGAATTTGATCTTCCACCGTTTTTCGATCTGTTATATCTCGGGTAATACCTCGATATCCAAGTAACCCACCTTGCTTATCAAAAAATGGTGTGCCACTGGTTTCCATAATGACCTGATGTCCGCCTTTATGTAGATTAATATTTTCCAGACACTTAAAAGCACGCTTTGTTAAGACGATATTATGGAAAAAAACTCCAACGCGTTGTGCTTCAGCGGCCGGCATCAAATCAAAAGGTGTTTTACCTATGAGTTCTTCAGTTTGATAGCCAAGTAAATCAATACATTTAGGGCTGCAATAAGTATATATGCTATTTTGGTCAATTTCCCAGATCCAATCAGAAGAGTTTTCGACTAAATTACGATACCGTTCTTCGTTAGCGCGTAGAGTGCTCAGCAAAATTTCTAATTCTGTCGTTGAAATCATACCAGTTGACCTTTAACCTGAGTAAAAAGGTAACTTCTCATTATCCACAGGTATTTAAGACATTCACCTCATTGCGTAGGATGCGCTTCATGCTTCAGCACATTCTACAACACTATAAGTCATTGAAAAATAAAGTTCCGGTGGATAATGAGAAGTTACGTAAAAGTAGATAACTTCATAAAGTTCAGTTATATAGCTAGTAAGAAGGATAAGAAATCGTTATTTACTAGTGCTCAATATCTATACTTATCATATAGTTTAAGTACCTAAATTGTTTAATTTCTAAAGTATACCTAAAATAACAAACCAAGTTGTGGATAACTTTGTGGATTATTTTAGTAGCATACTGTGTATAGCCTGTTGCTTAATTTTAACCCCATTTTTTCACTCAGCTTTAGTACACTTAAGTCTAAGCTTGATAACAAACTTAAAATCATCATATTATATTGATACTAAAAATAAAAAATGACTTATCCACAGATATTCAGCTCACTAATAGTAATAATAAGTTTATATAAGATACTTAACTTTATTTATATATTAGGTAACTAATCTCCATATGTAACACTATAAAAATCAATAATTATCTGTTAATCAAGTTAAAGGATGGTAAGTATTCAGACAGCCCAGAAATTAACTATCAATAATTTAGGAGCGTGCATGAAACAAACTCCCAGTTTCTAACTTGTCTTTTTACTTCAGCTGAAATCCAGCGTTATAATTTTAGGATGTTATTTCATGCATGTTCCTTAGAATAGTTTTGGAACAGAACTATCAATTTTTTGGTGGAGTCTCTGAATATCTACGAAGGATGGGTTCGCAAAAAGAGGCTCTACCCATCCGTAAAACTTTAAACAAAAATGTTAAGATAATTTGAACGAATGAGTTTTTATCTAAGTAAAAGTAACGGTTTTTTCGTTTTTAATAACATCTTATGGGTAAAACTGCCTAAGACAATATCGTGTAAACGTGTATGACTAAACGCGCCCATAATAGTCATATCAATACTATGAGTGATTTGATAAGCGCACAGTTCTTTTTCTGCTTCGCCTTGTAAACTCGCAGTAATAATTTTAATATCACTAGCAGCCCGTAGTTTGCTTGCTGCTTGTTCTAATAGCATTGCTGCACTATCTTTTTTACTGACACAGACTAAATGGCAGACTAACCCTTTATATAAAAGGCTAGTAGCAACCATATCGACCGCTTTATCTGCCGCTTCACTGCCATCATAAGCAATCATAATCTGCTCTGGTGCTTTAAAGGCTTCATAAGCGACTAGAATAGGCCGATGTAATGAACGAATCAATGAGTCAATTTTGGCACCGACTTCATTTTCCTGGTTTTCATGTTGTTTACCGCGTGCACCAATGACTAAAACACGAATATCTTGCTCTATATCTGCTAATGCTTCTAATAAACTGCCATGTTGTAAGCGAGTTAAAGGGTCAGTGATACCTGCTTGAATAACTCGTTCTTTAGCTTCAGTTAAGACGGCTTTACCTTGCTGTAAGCGTATTTTACTGTGCTCTTGTTCTTGATCTACCATATCTTGAAGCAAGTGCTCTTGGGTATCTAAACCGATATTACCTGATAAATCAGTGTTTGTTGATTTCTCATGGTGATGGTCAATGGTATGGAGTAATTTCAAAGGTATATTAATACGTTGTGCGATCCATGCAGCGTAATCACAAACAGCCTGAGTTAAAGCTGAGCCATCAATACATGCTAATACTATATTTTTATTACTCATGAGTGTCCTCCCATTATTTTTTCAATTTCTTCAGGCTTATCATGTACACCAAAACGATCAATAATCGTAGCACTGGCTTCATTTAAACCTATAACATCTACTTCGGCTCCTTCGCGGCGAAATTTAAGCACCACCTTATCTAAGGCTGCAACCGAAGAGATATCCCAAAAATGCGCGCGTTGTAAATCAATAACGACTTTTCTCACTGCTTCTTTAAAATCAAAGCTATTGGTAAATTTATCGGCAGAATTAAAGAATACTTGGCCAATCACTTCATAGTGACGCGTATCAGTATGCTCATCAAAGTTAGATTTTACATACATAAAATGGCTGATTTTGTTAGCGAAGAATAAAGCACCTAACAATACTCCAACTAAGACACCTAAAGCGAGATTATGCGTCCAGACGACAACTGTCACTGTCGATAACATAATGATATTGGTTGAGAGTGGGTGATGTTTTAGGTCAATAATTGAACTCCAACTAAACGTTCCAATCGATACCATAATCATGACAGCCACTAAAGCTGCCATTGGGATTTGTTTAATCCATTGATCCAAAAAAACCACCATAATTAATAAAAATACACCGGCAACCATAGTCGATAAACGTCCACGGCCTCCTGATTTTATATTAATAACGGATTGGCCAATCATCGCACAACCTGCCATACCACCTAATAACCCTGCAC
The DNA here is from genome assembly GCF_900128525.1 of methanotrophic endosymbiont of Bathymodiolus puteoserpentis (Logatchev). Lineage (GTDB taxonomy): Bacteria > Pseudomonadota > Gammaproteobacteria > Methylococcales > Methylomonadaceae > Methyloprofundus. The sequence goes on along the minus strand of NZ_FQTQ01000062.1, from coordinate 108,825 downwards.
CGATATTAGCAATCCCTTGACCTTTGCATTCGCGATTTTTATCACTGCTAGTGTCGGTTAAATCATCAATAATCGTTGCCGTCATTAGTGATTCTAATAACCCCACAACCGCTAAAGGTAAAGAATATGGCAAAATAATTTGCAGTGTTTCTAGGTTTAGAGGGACTTCAGGCCAGAGAAAAATAGGTAAGGTATCAGGTAATTCACCCATATCGCCAACCGTACGAATATCGAGTTGCCAGTAAATAGCGATCACTGATAATACCGTAATACAGACTAAGGGGGATGGGATAGTTTTACCAATAACAGGAAGGTACGGAAATAAATAAATAATTCCCAAGCCCCCTGCTGTCATGGCATAAACATGCCATGAAACATTGGTCAATTCCGGTAATTGCGCCATAAAAATCAGAATAGCCAAAGCATTTACAAAACCGGTAACCACCGAGCGAGAGATAAAACTCATTAAACTACCGAGTTTTAAATAACCGGCAATAATCTGCAATAGACCTGTTAATAAAGTTGCTGCTAATAAATATTGTAGTCCGTGTTCTTTAACTAATGTTACCATTAATAGAGCCATAGCACCGGTAGCGGCACTGATCATTCCCGGTCGACCACCAATCAGAGCAGTGATAACAGCAATACAAAATGAGGCATATAAACCTACTTTTGGATCAACCCCAGCAATAATGGAGAAGGCAATGGCTTCTGGAATAAGCGCTAAGGCTACGACCGTTCCAGCTAATAAATCGCCTCGAATATTACCGAGCCAATCTTGTTTTTTAGAGAGTAAGAGCATAATTTTCCTGTTTATAAAAGAGCATGATGTAAGCTTGTGAAAAGTCAAAGAGTTAAAGTAAAAAAGGGTAATTTATAATTTTATTTTTCAATGACTTATAAGTTTTTTAGAGTGTGAATACCCCAAATACCTGTAGATAATGAGAAGCTGTGAAAAAGGTTATCGAAAAGCGTATTTTACCCTTTATTATTAAGTGTTTATGATTTTAATGGGGAAAATAAATAACCTTATTAAAAAGAATTATATTTACTTTTTTGGAGATAATATTTTCTAGTGCTCACGTTGCCATTATTGGTATTCAGTTAATAAACAATAATGGTTGGCAATAAGATAGACCTTGGATGTTAAAGAGGTGGACAATTTTGGTGAAGGTATTTGTTTGTTAAAGAGTAAGAAAAAATAATACGCTAAAAACTCCCAGCGAATAAACCGCGCTGGTTTTAATTTTTCTCTCTAATGTTAAGGACTGCCAATGACAGGCTTGTTGATGTCTGTATTCTAAGCAAGCAGATTGTATCTTGAGTTTTATTATCATCAGTAGTTCAGGGAGCTTTAAACAAAATTTAATGAATATAAAGATAATTAACAATATCGTTACATTAGCAAGAATAACTTCACTTTCATGATGATGAGTATTAAAAATATGCTCAAGCAGTACTTCAAATGAATATTCAAAAAATTCAATGACTAAATGTAATAATCCAGTCATTAGGTCAAGTAGCGCTGCTAGTAGATCTAAAATCGAATCAAACATTAAAATAACAACAAATATGATGGCGAATTTTTTACTGATTCGTATCAACATTTCTGTATCTGTTTCGATTTTTTTAGCGTCTGAAGTTTTACCTATGGTTGCTTGATCTTTGTTAGTTAACTTGCTTTTTGATTTGTTGTTTAAACTGATTGTCATGATCAATTACTCAAAGTAAATAATAGATGTAAAGTACGCTATGCTCTAATTAAACTTAACTAATTGATATATATGTATTTTAGTGCCATTTTTCCTATTTCAGCGGGAGAGGCTGAGAGGGAATGAATAGTAATAATTTCTCATTTATTGATTATTACTGAGAAAATTCAGTTAAAAAGAAGCTAAGTAAATTACCGTTTTGATATGAACCGGTATTTTTTTGAAAGTATATTATACTTGTAAAGGTAGTTTTGTGAGTATGACATAGTAGATTTTTTTAAAAAAGTATTTTTTAACCTACTGATTTTTAATTACAAAAATAACTCACTAGGAATTACCATAGTTGTAAGCTATTTTTGCAGTATAAAGCTGTGTATAGAGATTCTGAGAAGAGACTCTACATAAGTGGCTTTAACACTATATTGTTCAACTTTAATTTCTAATAAGTAAACCCCCAGCTTTGCTGGGGGACTCATAAAGTTTGACAATTACGGGAATCATCGTGAGTCTCCCTATCTGTGAACCGCCGAAAGTTCAAAAGATAAGGAAACAAACGATGAATACAGAAAATAGTTTAAATCATACTAAATGGGAATGTAAGTATCATATAGTCTGGATACCCAAATATAGAAAGAAAAGCCTGTATAAGGATTTGAGGCAGTATCTGGGTGCTACTCTCAAGGATTTAGCCCGTCAGAAAGAATGTAAAATTGAAGAAGGACATTTGATGTCGGATCATGTGCATATTCTAATATCGATCCCTCCAAAATACTCGGTGTCACAGGTTGTGGGGTTTATTAAAGGAAAGAGCGCCATATCTATAGCTCGAACTTATATGGGGCGAAGAAAGAATTTTACGGGGCAGAGTTTTTGGGCCAGAGGATATTATGTTTCAACCGTGGGTAGAGATGAGGAGACCGTGAGAAATTATATTAAGCATCAAGAAGATGAAGATAAGCGAATAGAGCAACTGGATCTATTTTAAAGCACCGCTACCTTTAGGTGGTAAATGAATTAACCCGCTTCGAGCGGTTCACGGTTTTCAAGCCTCCGGCTTTGCCGGAGGTATTTGACTTAATGTATTTTTATGACTGATGATATTTTTTCTCCAACTAAAAAAAGTAAGACTGATAATCAGCGAACTGCAGTACGTTATACCTCGAGCTGTAATAAGGCAATTGTGATTCTCAAAAAGTTCTTTATGCCCACTAAATTTATCAATATTAAAGTCATTGATATTAGCTCTCAAGGCGCCCGTATTTCTTCCAAATATAAATTTAAAAGAAAGACAAAAATTATTTTTAAAATAAAAATAAAAGGCGGTTTGACCTGGGAGACTCCAGCAAAAATAATGAGACTATATGATCATCAAGAGTTTGGAGTTACTTTTGATCATAAGCAGCATGATTTAATCGACCAGATCATGCATAGTGAGGATGATTTTTCTGTTTCACACTTGGTGATTAATGGGAAAATTTATTAAAAAATGACAGTTATTTTTCACTCGTTATTTTTGTCACCTCGCCTTTATCAGCTAGCAAAATAATATTTGCTAAATCCTGAAAAATGCCATGCTCAACAATACCTGGCGTAGCATCAAGTAACTTATTAAGTGTTGTTGATAACTCAGAAGTAAAAACTAAATCAAGCACCAAATTACCGCAGGAAGTCACTGCAAGACCAGAATCAGTCTTGCGTAAATTGACTTGCGCGCCGGCGTAGCGCATTTTTTGTTGTACTAATTGCCACGCAAACGGCAGTACTTCAGCAGGGATAGGAAAGTTATCTCCAATATGATTTACTTGCTTAGAGGAATCAATTAAGACGATAAATTTTTCGGCAGCTTCAACAAGTAATTTCTCTTTTACTAAATCCGAGCCACGACCTTTAAGTAAAGTCATATCCGGCGCTACTTCATCCGCTCCATCAACATAAATATCTAAGCTTTCAATATGCTCAATAGCAATAATAGGCAGACCTAATTGCTGCGCCTTTAATTGACTGATAAGTGAGCTAGCCACGGTTTTTATTTGCAGATTTTCCTGTTGACAGCGTTGTGCTAACGCTTCGATAAAGTAATTTGCCGTAGAACCAGTACCTAAGCCAATAGTCATACCATTTTGAGCATAGTTCAGCGCATATTCAGCAACCATTTGTTTATCATTCATATTTTTTCCTATTATTTATTCGAGATATTTTTTAAGAAGTACATATTGTATAAAGTCCGAAACTTTAGCTAAAGTAGCACTGCTAGTCCTTTCGGTAACTTAAATAATGACTGTTTTGTTCTTATTCAGTCTCCTCTCATTAAATCCCCTTCCCTATAACTGATAGCCTATGTTAGGAAAAGCTTGCTTTTATTTTACACTTAGTCATATATTAATAGATCATTTTTTATATTGTCTTTATGAAAGCAGCGTGTACAGATTCATACGACAATGATTTTAAAAACTCCTTAGTCTAATTCAATTAACTTGAGTGTTTAGCTTATGAATAATTCTTTTCCTCAAATCGACATCGTGCCTGACCTTAGCCGCCATGAAGCTGTTCCTAAGCCTTGGTATAAATCACGCAGGTTATTGATTTTTGGTCTTAGCTTTCTATTAAGTGTCAGCATTAGTCTTACTTATGTTTATAGTCGTCCTGCACTTTATCGAAGTTATGCTACTTTATTAACTGTTGCTCAAACCGCTATAGACCAAAAAAGTAGTGAAGCTGATATCCAGCATGTTGCTATTCAAAGGCAAATTCTTACTGGCCAAGAATTATTAGAAAAAACCTTAGAACGCTTAAATCAACACCTTGTTAATACGGGTAGTCAACTTAATATAACAGATTTAACTCCCTCAGAATTACGGCGCTTATTAACAGTTGAAGCAGTGCCTGAAACTAATTTAGTTGAGTTAGCTGCCATTGGGTTTCAAGCAGAAGTTTTATTTCCCCTTATTAATACATGGATTGATGTCTATTTAGAGAGTCGTGCCGAAGAAATTAGACAAACCACAGGTTTAACCATAGAAAAATTACAAGAAGAACTGTCAGGACTTAATAATCAAATTTTAATGAAAAGGAGTGAATTAGAGCATTTTAGAGAAGTTAATGGTATTACTTCACTAGGTCGTGAAAATCTTTTTGAAAACCAATCTCTTGCACGCTTTAAAGGTTTAAATAAATCGCTGAGTGATGCCAGCGAAAATGCGGTTAAAACCAAAGCCAGACTTAATGCTGTAAATAAAGCAATAGCTGAAGGAAAAATGCTTGTACCTGATGAAGATAAGCGCGGAATGCGTGTTTTAGAGTTGCGATTACAAAAATTACGTGAACAGTTAGCGGCGTTTGATAAGAAGTATACGCGCGAATATTTAGCTTTAAATCCAACATTGAATACTTTGCCAAAGCAAATTAAAGAACTTGAAAAAGAAATAAAAATAAAACGCAATTATGGAAAAAGCATTGTTCTAAGTGATGCTGAACAAAACTATGAAGCAGCAAAGGAATCATTATATGAAATAAAAAAACAACTAGAAAAGCATAAACGTGCAGCCACTGAATTTAGTTCAAGATTTGCTGAACATGAAGCTTTACTTAGTGATGTAGAAGGGCTTGAATTATTGCAGCGTACAACTCAAGAAAGATTGGCGAAAATTGAAGCAAAGCAAGCGGAAAAATTTCCACAAGTTAAGGTGATTGAACGTGCGTTTCTTCCTCGTGAACCTTTTAGCCCTGATTATACGAGAGATGCAATTATTGCTGTTGTTAGTTCAATTATTTTTGGACTTTTGTGTGTCTGGATTATAGAATTTCTGACTCGAAAAGAAGGGCAAAATGCCTCGATTACAATATCTGGTATCAATATGTACAATGATACTACTCCAGATTTACTCAAAAGTTATCAACAAGGTAATGAGCAGTTAACCCAAAATTCAGTCCAATCTTTGCAGTATGAACGGAACAATCGTGAAAGTGATAATGATAGAGAGCTAAGTGATGAAGAGTTACGTATTTTGTTGGAAGCGTCAGATATTAAAGCAAAACAGTTGGTTGCTTTACTATTAAGTGGGCTGACGTTAGATGAAATTAGCAAATTAAGAAGAGAGCATATTGATTTTGCACAAGAGAGCATCACTGTTACGGGAGAGAATCAGCGCATAATTCCAATGAATAAAGCTTTGAGGGCGTTGTTTGAGCATATAGAGCCTTGTCCTACTTGGGATAAAAACCAAGCAGTATCTATCGCAACTCTTGAAGCTATTTTGGTTTATGCTGTGGTTGACTCAGGCTTAACTGAAGCACAAGAAATTACGGCTACATGTATCTCGAATGCTTATATTCTTTATCTTGTAAAACAAGGTATCCGCTTGTCAGAATTAGAGAAAATTACAGGGTATATAGATCCTACTGACCTATCTAAATATAGCCGCTACTCACCCGAAAAAAGAGGATTACCCATCTCTGATATTAATCGATTACACCCTGCTTTAGCTGTATATATTGAATAATTTTTCTCTGTACACGACAAAAAATTATCAAGTACTCTGTTCACTATAAAAGCCCTTGTTCTCCGAGCTAGGGCGCAGTAAAGAAATCAACTTCTTCCTCAATTTCTTGGACTGAGAAAACGTATTAAATAATTCGGAACGAATACAATCTAAACCATACCTAAAGATACTTTGTGCGGGTCGTTGGTGTGTTTTTGTTTTGATGGGTAATACAGAATTATTTTTCCACTCACCGACTTTATGAGACCAACAAAACGCAATCACAGGTAAAACCAATAATTTCTTGATACGAAGATAACCCACAACGCGTGTCTCTTCAAGATTAAACCCTCGCCCTTTTAAACACCCAAATAAAGTTTCAATTTCCCAGCGTAAACCATACACTTCAATTGCATTCTGGTGGAAGCTTGAGGTAGCCACTATCAATAACTGACCATCACTCAAACGAAGACCGCTAAGATATACGGGGCATACACCTAATAATCTTGAATCAGTTAAAGTGAGTGTTTCACCCACTTTCAGCGATTGAAACAAGCGATCGACTCGGATTTTCTCCCCCCGGCTATTAAATGTATAGCTATTGTTACGAATCCGAATAGTGAAAGGAATTTCTTCCTGAATCAGCCACCCTATCCATTTGTCGCCAATAAATTCACGGTCAGCCAACAATCCTTTTATATGGTTTTGCCCAAACTGACCGATAAATCGTTTCATTAACGCGATACGTTCTCGCCAGTTAGAATTGCCTCGTTTATTCAAGGGCAACCAATACACAGGAATAGCCGCTCCTTTGTAAACAACAGCAAGAACCAATAAATTGATATTGATTTTCCCCCACTTCCAGTTGGTTCGATCCAGTGAGAGATAGAAGTCATTTTCTGTAAAGCCAAAAAGTTTCATGACAAAGCTGGCCACTTCATTGTAATCTAGCCAATGGTGACTAAAAAATCGTTGTATCCGCCTATAGCGCGACGCAATTAATGCCCGACTGGGAAAAAATAAAGCAAGCTGAGTCAGATTCACCGTACCTACAGTCATTAATGCGATTAGCATTCCCACAAAACAATTCATTCTTGCCTTGTTCCAATGGAAATGCTCGTTTAATATAGTCGTTAGTTCGTTGATTTGTAATTGTCCGCTATTCATGTTTTGCCAAAACAAAAATAGGATATTTGATTACATTTCAACGAACTATGCCACCTTTTTAGATTTTTTGTCGTGTACAGAGATAATTTTTATAAAAACTATAAGTTTTGGTAACGATTCATATCAAATAACCCTGCTTCTAAGCCACGCATTTTTTTATGTTCGGCATTAAACCAATCCAAGATTTCCCAAATTTCTGGATTATTACGGCGTATTCCAAATTGTGCATAAAATTCAGTTTTAGCTTCTTTTGTTTGTGCATTTTTCAAGTCGCTTATGAAAATACTTAATTCTTGTTCAGCAACACTAAAAAAGAAATTAGGATAACTGCCGATAAATCCAGGTACAATTGTTAATGTGTCTTTTTTAGGCACAGAACGATAATTTTCGCCAATGATATAAGCAACATTACTCAGGTCTTTGTTGCGAATTAAGCTATAAACTCGGTCATTTGAGTCGTTCATTTCCACTCTTAGGAAGGCTAATTCAGGAAGTACACTAATTTGTTTACCTTTAAATTGTCCTAATTGGTACATAATTTTATCAGTGAGACTAATACAGGCTTCTTGCAAACATCCTTCTGGCCAACGTGAAGGAACTAATGCTTTTCCTAAGTACGTTTTAACTTGTGTAAAAAAGTCAGTTTTAGAGTCTATTTTGGTAAATTGAACCGCAGTTTTGAAATCTAAATTTAATAAATCAGTGTCCATTCGACCATTTATTAAGCCTTGATACCAACTGTTATAAATTGCTAATCGTTGATCGCGTGGTAAAAAGCGTAATAAATTATATTCACCATCACGACGTAAAAAATCCATATAGGTACGCGAGGCTAATTGATGTCCTGCTGATCCATATACATTAAAGCCTGCGACTAATAAATAATGAATGCGTTCAAATAAAGGGTAATCTATAATCCAAGCAGTTTTAGGGATATCCCCAATTAAGCCTTGTGCAACGGTTGCACTATCAAAATGACGAAAGACAGTAAGCGCTGAATTTTGATTCCAGCCATCGCCATTCCATATATTATCTAAGGTAAATCCACCGTCTTTTTGAAAGGTTTCTTGGATAAATTGAGATTTTTTTCTTAGATAATCTTTGGCATAAGCATCATAATTTGTCCAGCCCAACAAACTTATTTGGTCTCCATCTTTTCCAGGTAAATATAAAATTTGATTATTTTTGGCATAGTATTTTTTAGCGATATCCTGATAATCATGTATGGGATTAAAAAATAATACCCAGAAATGATCTTGAATAACATTTAAAGCCAACTGTCCACGGCATACTGGGCCTTTAATAAAACCAGAAACAAAGTATTGTGCATCATCTAATAGAAATTGATATTTAATTGGGTTGGGAATTGCAGCAAAAGTGTTAAGTGGGTTGGCTCCTATTTTAGGACTATATGTAGGTAATTGAGTAACTTTAAACTGATTAGAAAAAAATAACTTCTCATAACGTTGGCGTCGCTGTGGGCTTAATTCATAAACGAAATGGGTTTTATCGGCAATCGTATGCAGTACAGGCCGCAGGCGATAATAAAAGTGAGTTACTTGTGGATCGTCATACGGTCGGATAGTTTTAATTTCTTCAATAGCATGCCCTGGAGGTGTTTTAGAGCGAACAAGTCGATAGAATTGATTACCTGCATGATCTTTAAAATGAATATGACCAATAAATAAATGTTCATAAATATAGCGTGAAACTAACTGTTGTTTTAATGATTTGGCATTAAAAAAACTTTCCCACTGGTTAATCGCTTGTTTTGCAGCTGTGGATAAATGGAACTGCTGATCATTTTTAGCCCCCTGCTCTAACCAAGTTAAAACAGTATTTTCTTGTTTTAAACTTAGGCCAGGTAATGCATAAGGCATACCCCACTGTGGATGCTGATTGGAAAATTTAGCATACTCATTCATGCTAGGGCACTCAAATTTATCATTCAGATTGAAGCGGAACTGATCTTCTTCGAGTTTTCCTTGTATGCTTAAAGGGTAGCGACGTTTTAGCAATAGCATTTGCGCTAGCACGGAATTATCAATATTAGCGACAGCGGACTCTTGGCGCTCATTAAGTATTGGAAAAAACTGTTTATCACGCCATTGTTGAGTATCTGTTGCATCAATAAATAAACGAGTAGGAGGCGCAGGTGTTAAACGCGCTCCATCATAAACGGGGAGCTTACTACCTCCCCGATCTAGTCCTGAAAAAGAACTCAGTTTTAATTGGCAAGGTGCATCATAACAAGCGTGACAAGCAATGCAGCGTGCATCGAGTATCGGTTTAATTTGTTTGCTATAAGAGATTTTCTCTTCAGGAAGTTGCTTAATTGATCTATCTTTAGTCTGTTCTGAACCATAAAGTTGCTGGTAATCTTTTACTTGATAAGTGGTCGCACAGCCAGCGATAAAAATAATAAAACTACACCAAATTATTATCTTGTTCATTATGTTCAACCTATGATTATTTATATCAAGTGACTTAGTCTCTGCTCAAGTACTTTAGGAGTGAAAGGTAAATAATATATGAAATATTACATACTGTGGGAGTGGCTTTAGTCACGATTTCTCACACCCTTACTAACTCATTCTCTCATATTAACTAGTTAACGGTGCAAAACGACTTTATTAACTATTACTAATTGGGCTCGCGATTTGTTTCATTTATTCAAATCGTATCGCCTGAAAATTATTAAGCCATACTATGAGCGTTTTTTTAAATAAGCTATTAGGCCAAGAAGCTATACAGTTCGAAGGCTTAGTTGAGGTTTAAAAACTCGAACATGGCGTAGTTAATATGAAGAAGATAATTTTCATTATATAGCCTGTAATGAAGGAATAGATAAGTATTAATAAAGTTAAGAATACTATAATATTATGATTTATAAGCTTGAGTTTTGATAGGGCTGGCTGAAAATAAAGCAGGGGTTATAGGACAGAATTTAGAAGAACTAAGGGGGGTTAATTGTGCTAATACCCTGCCAACTTATCTGTTGGCAGGGGTAGAATTTAATGGCTTATTTTATGCGTCTATAATGGCATCAAATAATTCCTGACTTATATATTCTGGTTGATAGTCTATTCCTTGTTGTTGCAATAGGCCGATAAATGCACGTAAATGATTTTTTGATCCTTCTAGCAATCTTTCATAGGTCGTTTTAAGTGCTAGATTATCAGTTGCAGTAATTGCTCTTATCAAATCAGCAATATCCAAATCCTCAATCGTTGCACCTACTTCTAGCGCATCAATATAAGACTGCTGGCCTTTTATAACTAGACTATCATATAAAAACTGTAATTCATCAGAATAAAATTCTCCTCTATCTGGTAGTACGGGATCAGATAAGCCAAATAAGTTAATTTTTCTTAGTACTGCATTCATATGGCTTTGTTCAGAACTAGCAATATTTCTAAACACTTGCTTATTCCATTGATCGTCCATCGCTAAATAAACATCTCTAGCTAATTTTTCCTCTTCACGCATCCACAGTAAAGTACTTTCTTCCTCTGGATATAGCTCAGTAGCAACAGATTGACGATTATTTCCTCCATTGTCTTGTCTACCTTTTGCTGTGGATAAAATGGGCGTTAATAAAGTTAACGTCAAGAATAATACAATTATTTTATTGATTGATTTCATGATGGTCACCTTAATTTAGAGCTATGGTCAAATCTGGTGTATGGCTTAATCAAGCAGCTTCCTGTTTTTGATCGCCCGTTTGTTTAATTCCGTCGATAAACTCAACACCTGTTATAACATCAGCCAAATGCTTATAGCCTCTTAACCTTTGCCATGTTTTCTGTGCCGTTTCCATTAATTTAAACGCCATCGTGAGTGTCGTTATGCGGCTGCCGCAATTCTTTATTTTATTCGTCCGTAAGCGCACTGTCGCAAAAACTGACTCTATCGGATTGGTCGTCCTGATATGCTGCCAGTTTTCAGCGGGGTAATCGTAGAAAACCAGCATTTCAGTTTTGTCTTTTTCTAAGCATGCCATCGCTTTAGGGTATTTAGCTTCAAAACGTTCAATACAGTTATCGAAGGCTTTATAGGCCTCTTCTCGCATTTCGGCTTGCCATATGTTGTGTAAAGCTTCTTTTACCTTAGGTTGCATTGTTTTGGGTAGCTTTTCCATCACGTTCGCCATCTTGTGTACCCAACAACGTTGCTGATCTGTCGTAGGCCAGACTTTACCGACGGCATTCCCAAAGCCCATTGCACCATCGCCAATAGCAAGTTTAGGCGCTGTTGTTAATCCTCGTTGTGTCAAGTCCATTAAAACATCTTCCCAGCTAGCCGACGATTCTCTGTAACCATCGGATACGGCCAAGAGCTCTTTATTGCCGTGCTCATCAGAGCCTATGACAACCAGCAGACATAAGCGATCATCGAGTCTGACATTACAATGTACGCCATCTGCCCAAATATAGACATAACGTTTTTTTGATAGGTCACGCTGGGTCCAGGCTTTATAATCATCTTCCCAACTACTTTTTAAGCGACTAATGGTGTTAGCCGATAAGCCCTTGGCATCAACACCAAGCAAATGCTGCAAAGCTTCCGGGAAATCACCTGTCGAAATACCGCGCAAATACAACCAAGGCAACAATTCTTCAATCGCTTTTGCCCGCTTCAAATAAGGCGGAACCAATTGGCTGTTAAATTTTAAACCTGAATGAGTACGATCTCTTACTTTAGGCACTTTAATAGTGATATCGCCCAGCCCTGTTTGAATCGTACGCTCAGGCAAGTAACCATTACGTACAATAGCCGCTTTATTGGTTTCTGTTTGTAAAGAGTGGTGCTGCTCAATAAAAACTTCTACTTCGGCTTCAATGGCAGCAGCAAGCATTTTACGAGCGCCATCTCTCAATACCGTTTGTAACGGATCCGGTTCTATTTCTACTTGCTTATTAAGGGTGGTAACATTATTCTCTTTCATGGTGGTGTACTCTTTTGTTGGTTAGTAATCTGGGCAGATTTTTTCCAACAGGATACACCGCTATCTTATTTATTCATACACCAGAAATGACTATACCTCCTTAATTTATATGTAAAAATAGTATTAAATTAAAAATTATTGTTGAAAGGGGACGCATTAGTTGATGTAGCTGAACTATTCCGGTTCCGATTCATCGTACGACGTTGATCTTGTGTCGCATTCTGTTGATATTGTTCTGAATTTTGTTGATGAGTCCGTGATTGTTCGCGCTTCATATTCGCTGAACCATTTCCTTGTCTCTGCCCTGAGCCTTGCCTATTACCTTGACCTTTTCCTCCTGCCTGAACTGGAAAATAGCTAAGTGTTACTAAGATAATAACGATACTGATTAATGACTTTTTCATGATATTTACTCCATCATAAATAGTTTTTGAAAGAATGATTTCTCGACCTCAATAGTCTCGGAATCAGTTAAATTAGCCGAATCAATAGATTCAATTCGGAAGCTTGCATGGCATCCTTGGCAACTATTCATGACTTCTGCTAGTTGCTGTAAGGTATGCTTTGGATTTTTAAGGGTTTCCGCATCGTCTGCAATTTTATCGAAATTTTGATGCATTACTTTACCTTGCATTTTGAACGATCTAGGCAGCGCATCATGTAATCCATTCTTTGGTTTTTGACGTCTCGCTTTAAAACCTAAAGGCCTAGCATAATCAGCAACCGCTTGCATATCATCTGCCGCTAATGCACTTACAATAGATTGAGTAGTTGCTAGTGCCCCACGCATATTGGATAGAAGCTGAGCTTTATGCTCCTCACTAAGTTCTATTGCTTGGCGTGGGTCAAATTCATTGGCCATAGCACTGAAGTTGATTAAGCTTAATGCCAAAACAGACACTAAGATTGAGTGTTTAAAAAAAGACTTACTGGTAGACTGTTCATTAGATAGCTGATACATGATTTATTCCTTTATTAGTATATTTCGATTTTATTATAGTATTTAGATGTTTCATTTTCTTTTCTAAACGGTAACAATTTGTTTCAATTTGCTTCGTTTTATTAATATGAAAATTACAGAACAGGATCGCCACCTTGAAAAATGACACTCATGATGCTTCAAAGCATATTCTTATTGTTGATGATGACCTAGACTTACGCGCTTTAATGGCCGATTACTTGAGAGATAGTGGCTATGAAATCACTGTTGCAGGTGATGGTCATGAGATGCGAGAGGCTTTAGCAGAACAGACTATTGATTTATTAACACTTGATTTAATGTTACCTAACGAAGATGGTTTAAGTTTATTGCGTTGGATTCGGGAACAGAACGGCCCTCCCGTGATTATCGTTTCGGCAAGAGGTGATGAAACAGACCGCATAGTAGGCTTAGAAATGGGTGCTGATGATTATTTGGCGAAACCCTTTTCGCCGCGTGAATTATTAGCTCGTGTGGGTGCAGTGTTACGTCGCTCACAAGGAAATGAATTGGCATCCCAGGCTGATGCGTCAATTTTAGGCTTTGGCCCTTTTCGTTTACATTTGGATAACCATAGCTTGACCCGGGGGGCTGATGAGATTTCATTAACAGCAGGGGAATATAATTTATTACGCGTCTTCTTGGAACATCCGAATAAAGTGTTATCTCGAGATCATTTAATTAGCTTATTAAAAGGCTATGAACGTTCGCCTTATGACCGAAGTATCGATATAAGAGTGACTCGTTTACGTCGTAAAATAGAACCTCAAACCGATAAGCCAAGGTATCTCCGTACTATTTGGGGCGAGGGTTATTTATTTGCAACAGGAACTAAGGAGGCTGAGTGAAACGGAAGTATTCTTTATTTAGCCATACTGCGGCAACAGTAGCAACGGGATTGATTATCTTTCAAATAGTCTCTGGCTTAGCGATTGCAATGAATATCGTTTTTCCTCTTGCGCAGCGGTCTGCTAATGATCTGGCAATTATATTAGTTTTGTCCGCGCGTACTTGGCAAGAATCTTCAGCAGAAAAACGTCAAAATCTTGAGCAATACCTGTATAAAAGTCATGGCTTAAAGATAAGTTCAGTGACTCAGCCACTACAAGAAATTGCCAGCCATTATCCTTATCTTTATTTTTTGCGCAAGGCTCTCAATAAACACTTAGCTAACAATAAGTCTTTACGATTAATACATGATGCTAATGAAAATTTTCAGGTGGAATTTCAGCAACAGCATGAGTTAATTCGCTTTGATTTTTCAAAATTGGCATTAGGACCAAGGCCAGTTATTGCATTAGCTTGGACTTTATTTTCTGGATTTTTAGCAACACTTATTATTACTTGGTTTTTGGCAGGAAGAATTACTGCACCTATTGCGCGATTAGTTAAAGCAGTTAGGCGTATAGGTCAAGGTGAACAGCCCCCCAAACTTCCAGAAACGGGAGGTTTGGAGTTAGCTGAACTAGCACAGGCTTTTAATAACAGCTCTAAACAGTTGCAAGCTAGGCGTGAGAACCAAACGACATTATTAGCGGGTATTTCTCATGATTTACGCAGCCCATTGGCGCGCATGAAAATGGCTTTAGGTGTGCTTGCCGAAGAGCAATCATCTCCTATGATTCAGCGCATGGAGAGAGATATTGCAGAAATAGATTTATTGATTGGAGCGCAGCTGGAGTTGGCGCGGGCTCAAGAGAAAGAAGTCGCTAAAAAAACGAATATTAAACAATTATTAACTGACCTTATTGATGCTGCAGAAGCGCGTGAGCCAGGGCGGTTAAAGCTGCGTCTTTGTACCCAAGGAACAATCAATGTGGCTCAGGTATCATTACGTCGTTGCTTAGATAATTTAATGACTAACGCTTTGCGCTATAGTGGAAACGAGCAAGTTGAAGTCGTTTGTAAGCAGTATCACAATGTAATCTGTATCAGTGTCCGGGACCGAGGCCCAGGAATTCCGAAAGATCTTATTGAAAATATATTTCGCCCTTTTTATCGGATTGAATCTTCACGTAACCGGTCAACAGGAGGCTATGGTTTGGGGCTTGCCATTACTCGGCAATTAGCAGAAACCCATGGCTGGCATGTTGCGATTAAAAATCGGCGAGGCGGTGGCGTAAGTGCTTGGCTGATTATCAATAAATGACTTTATAAAGTGTTAAAAAGCTCCCACAGAATAGTGGAAGTTGATTATCCTAAAGCGAGTCTATCTTGCAATTGTGGAGGCCCTTATCATTGCTGAAGTTTTGTACTGGGTGAGGGTTCGCTAAAAACTGCATATTTCAGTTTATAAGGCTCACAATTACTTCGATAAACCTTGCATAATATCGTGCACTAATTGTGGTCCTGTATAAATTAAGCCACTATAAATTTGTACTAAACTCGCTCCTGCATCGAGTTTTTCTTGCGCATCGGCATAACATAAAATTCCTCCCGCTGCGATAATGGGCAGTTGTCCTTGTAATTCATTGGCTAAACGCGAGACTACATAAGTTGATTTTTGTTTAACTGGCGAGCCACTTAAACCACCCACTTCATGTGCGAGAGGATGGTCTTGTATTGCGCTACGATCTATCGTGGTATTGGTGGCAATAACACCATCCATTGAAAATTCTATTAATAATTTAGCAATATGTTGAATTTCTTCATCATTCAAATCAGGCGCTATTTTTACTACGATAGGTGTATATTTATTGTGCAGTGTTTGTAACTTTCCTTGTTCTTCTTTTAGCGCAGACAGTAGTTTTTTAATTTCATCGCCTTGCTGTAATTGACGTAAGTTTTTCGTGTTTGGTGAAGAAATATTAATCGTAATGTAACTCGCCGCCAGATACGCTTTACGTAAACTAATTAAATAATCTTCGGTAGCTTGGTCAATTGGTGTATCAAAATTTTTACCAATATTAATACCTAAAACACCTTTATATTGGCTACGCTCTACTTGTTTTAATAAATAATCTACCCCTTGGTTATTAAAGCCCATACGATTGATAATCGCCTGGTGCTCAGGTAATCGAAATAAACGCGGTTTAGGGTTGCCCGGCTGTGGACGTGGGGTAACAGTACCTATTTCTACCGATCCGAAGCCTATTGCCGCTAGAGCATCGATATAATCACCATTTTTATCTAGCCCTGCGGCTAGACCTACTGGATTTTTAAAATCTAAGCCCATTACAGTAACAGGTTGTGCAATGATGGCAGGGTTTAATAAACGATCTATACCGCTACTATGTGCAAGTTTAAGTAATTTTAAGGTTAGGTAATGGGCATTTTCTGCATCTAACTGAAAAAGGAAGGGCTTTACTAGTGGGTAATAATTCATAAACTAGGACCTCAATGCTGAGCAGAAAGTTGGTAGGGAGTTGGATTAATTTGGGGAGCTTGTTTTGTTACTAAGTCATAAAGTAACTGTGCAGAAGCTGGCCCCATAGCAAAACCATTTCTAAAATGTCCTGCATTGATGGCTAAATTTTGTATTTCAGGATGCAGATCAATATAAGGTATGCCTTGTTCAGTGCCAGGCCGTAAACCTGACCAATGATGAATGACGGGAGCAGATTGTAAAACAGGGAATAAGTTATGCGCAAAATTAACGAGTGATTGTTTAGCTTGTACTGAGGTTGTTTTATCAAAATCTGCATATTCAACTGTGCTACCACATAAAATTTTGCCATCTCGGCGAGGTATTAAATAACGGTTATTTTCTAACACCATGGTATCTAATGTGCCTATAGGTGCATCAAAAATAAGCATTTGCCCTTTTACTGGGAAAATTTTAGCGGGAGTCTCTTCGGCTTTACCTAATAACTGGGTCCATAACTTTCCTGTCCAAGCACCGGCACTAATAACCAATTGTTTAACGGCTAAAATCTTAGTTTGACTTGCTATTTTAATAATACGATTATCTTTAATCGTCATTTTTTCAATGGCACAGTTTTCGATAATTTTAACCCCTCGTTGTAATAAGTCCTGCTTAAGTGACTTGAGTAAGCGGGGGTTTCGAACTTGGGCAATATTAGGTAAATATAAAGAAGCGTTATTTATATGGGGGAATTGTTGACGCTGTTCGCTGCTGGTAAGGCTAGTCTTTATGGCATGTTTATTACTCCAAGCATGAGCCTTGTCTAAATCAGGTAAGGCATTCATTAATAAGCCACTAACGATATATTCTGGATCTATTCCAGTCGTGTCAATCAAGGCTTGAGATAATTTGGGGTAAGCTTCAATACTTGGAATAACTAATTGACTAATGGCATCGGCTTGGCGCCAAGGATACAAAGGTAATAAAATTCCACCCCCCGCCCAAGATGATTCTTGGCCTATCTGATTTTTCTCTATAAGGGTTACGCTGGCTCCGGCTAAAGCAAATAGACGTGCGCATAATAGGCCGGTAATGCCTCCGCCAACAAGTGTTATATCAGACATAAAAAGTGGGAACTTAACTAAAGTGTGCGGCTATTATATCAACTAAAACCAAGCTGATTCACTGGGGCGTTACTTTTTAGGTAATTTACTTTCAATATAAGACATAAATGAGTGACGAATATGATTAACTCGTTCACTTTTACATAACTCAGCGCCTCTCGTTGAATGATGACAACGAATATCTAAAAAGATACTGGTTTTATTGTTAGCACGTTTAGATTTGGAAACTGATAAACTTAAATCTGAGCCAATCATAGGATCACTACTCATAATAAGTGTATTGGTATTAAAGTTGATGGGCGTTGTTGAATACAAATTAACAAATTGCCGTGCTATTTCCCAAGCTTGATCACAAGTTTTGTGGTCAAAACAATTAAATAAGCCTAAGACATTAGCTGCTTGAGTTTCGGCAGTTTCATCAATTAAGGTTTGTGTATTGGCTCTACTGCCTTGAGTTAAAAATATAAAGCGCTCTATATCTTTATCAAATTTTCTTTGTATTTCTTGGTATTGTTTTTCAACCTTAGCGATTTGCTCATAAGTACTATTAATTTCGTCTTCGGTATCAGAGATAAGCTTTAAAATAGCGACTGGCACACGTTGACCTTTTCTTTCTGCTTGAGCCGCTCTATTGCGTGCACTAGATAAAGTGTCATTTAAGCTGACTAGTGCGGCTTCAAGCATCAGTTTATGCGCATTAACTGAACTTAATTTTCCTTTTAAAGTTAAACGTAAATCATCAATATTTCGGAATGTACTCAGTAGCACTTTATCATTGGACTTTTGTTTAGCAATAATCTTTTCTTGTTCTTGCCGTAATAATTTTAATCTTTTTTCTAAAGCGAATTGTTCATCTGTTTTTGCTGCACCAATAGTTTTAATAACACGGCCTTGTTGATTAAGAACTTTGCGTGCTAATTTTGACTGTTGTGGGGGAACTTTATCTGAATAATAAATATTGCCATTGCTATCTACCCAACGATACATTTTTGCAGCAACAAGTGATGGCACAGCAATGTAGCTGGCAAGCACTATTGAACAAAAAAATACACGGCGATAATTCATAAGTAGCTGAGCTGGTAATGTAAAATACGAGAAATGAAAAGAGATTTATTTTTGTAGAATAGCAGTATTTTTAAAAAAATACTGCTATTTATTATGCAAATATTAACCTACAAGGCTGATTAATTGTTGTAGCGGTGGGATGATTAGCATTTTTGCTAGTTGTAAACCTACTAACACAATCAGGGGGGATAAATCGATCCCCCCTAAATCAGGAACTATACGTCTACAAGTGGCTAATAAAGGCTCAGTTAAACTATAAAGTAAATTTGAAGCTGCATTAAAAGTGCCCGGATTTAACCAGCTTAAAATGGCACGCGCAAAGATAGCAAAAACAAATACATTAATTAATAATGAGATGAGCTGGCTAAAAGATAATAAAGCCAATGCCGCAAAACTAAAGCTTAAGCCTTTTAAGGTTAAAACGATCGAGTCAGAGATCATTTGTAATACTAAAAGTAGCACGACAGAAGACGTATCAATTTTTCCTATAGCGGGAATATACCGGCGTAAAACTCGCAATATTGGGTGCGTGATTTTGACTAAAAATTGTGAAATAGGATTATAAAAATCGCCGCCGACCCACTGCAAAAGAAAACGAATTAATACCGCTAAAATATAAAAAGAAAAAACCGTATCTAATAAAAAAATAATCGGATCACTTAAGTAATTAGAGCTCATTAGTCTGCTCCTAATTCTTTAGAAAGGGAAATAGAGCGGTCATGTGCTGCTTGTATTGCCTGTTTAACTAAGGCACTAAAATTACCTTCATTAAAGGTTTTGATCGCTTGCTCGGTTGTGCCACCAGGTGAAGTCACTCTTGCTCTTAGTTCACCGGGTGACTCATTGGATTCTAAGGCTATTTTGGCAGCGCCTAAGGCCGTTTGCTCAATTAATAACTGGGCGGTATGTTTGCTTAGCCCCAAATCAACCGCTGCTTTTTCCATCGCTTCCATTAATAAAAAGAAATACGCAGGGCCACTACCTGATACAGCAGTAACAGCATCCATTTCATTTTCTTTTTCAACCCAAACTAAAATGCCCACGGAACGCATAATATTTTCCGCCAAATCACGTTGTTCTTCGCTAACATTTACATTGGCATGCAGACCTGAAGCTCCTGTTTTAACTAGAGCAGGCGTGTTTGGCATACAGCGCACAATCGCTGCTTTTTCACCTAACCATTTACTTAAGTTGGTTTGATTAATACCTGCTGCAATAGAAACAATTAAAGCATTAGATTGATTAAAAGTAGATAAAGACTCTTTAATCACTTGAGCAATTGCTTGTGGTTTAATTGCTAATACCACAACATCAACACTGCTAATTAGGGCATCATTTGTTGTCGTAGTATTGACCTTTAGGTTAGTTTTTAAGCTAGATAATTTATTCTGATCCGTATCAGAAACCCAAATTTGTTGAGGTGAGTGACCGCTGGCAATAAGTCCACTAATTAAGCTGGTTGCCATGTTACCGCCGCCGATAAATCCTATTTTATTTGTTTTCATGGTTTATTTGTAGGTAGGGTATAAAAATATATAAGTAAGAGAGAACAATTAAGATGGGGATATTCTTGTTATTTATCAATACTACACTGTGAATGAATAGTCGCCAAATAATTAGATTAAATAAGGTTACAACTGCCTTAAAACTTGCATAGGCGATTGATTAGTTACCGCACGAGTTCCCCAAAATCCTGCTAAACCAATAAATAAAGCTGAAGCAATAGGAAATAGCAAACATAACGTTAAGTTAGGATTAAAATCCATTTTTAATATCCAAACATATAAACCATAAATAATAATTTGAGCCATTAAGACTGCTAAAAATCCTGAAATAAAACCTAAAGCACTAAATTCTATCCATTGAATTTTTTGTAAAAAACTTCGTTTAGCACCTAAAGTACGCATTAATACACCTTCATAAATACGCATATCTAAAGTTGAATATACGGCAGAAAATAGCACTAAAAAACCAGCAACTAAAGCAAAGTATAATAAGTAATTAATGGCTGCAGTCAGTTGCGCTAAAATTCGGGTTAACTGTTGCAAAATAAAGTCCACATCTAATATTGTCATTGCGGGGTAATTCTTTAGCAACTGATTAAGGATAAGTTTTTTCTCAGCCGGTAAATAAAAGCTAGTGATATAAGTATGTGCAAATTGCTCTATCGTGCCGCTGGAAAAAAACATATAAAAATTGGGTTGCATAGTATCCCAATCGACTTTTCTAATACTATCGACCTGCGCTTCAATTTGCTCATTACCAATGGTAAAAGTGAGTCGATCTCCGATAACCACTTTTAGACTTTTAGGAATGTGCATGAAATAACTTAGGCAACTTATAAAGTTGTTGCGTCAGGAATGGCAGTATAATTCCATTGCCTCAGGTGCTCATCAAATAAAGTTTATGAGTTGCATCATTATAATTCTTAAATTGAACTTGCCTAAATTAATTTGTGCTCATTCCTAAACGCCCCCTGACCACAGGGTAAAAATTTTCAATAGTGATGCCCTGCTCTTTTAAATCGAGTGCCAATTGGTCTTTTTGCTCAGCAAAGACGTTTAGCGCGAAATGGTTCGGGGCATTTATGGGTAATTGTTTTTGCCAGTCCCTAATTAAATCAGTGCGCACAGTAAAACTGAGAATAATTGCTAGCAAAGTCATACTAAAAGCCAGAATTTGAGTTATATTGCTTTTTTGGTGCTTTGATAGCCCTTGTAGGCCAAAACGCCAAGTTAAATTAACATGGGGTAATAATAAGCGAGTAAGCCCTAGCAAGCCATAGCTAAGGCCTCCTAAAACGGATAAACTGAGCATTCCAACAATAAGGATACTCAATGTCATTTTAACGTCTTGAGTATATTGGCTAATTAATAAAACCAATAAACTGATGGCTAAGCCATAAACTAACCAAGCACTACTCGGTAATGGTGTTAAATCACGTTGTAATATACGCAGTGGAGAAACTTGTTTAAGGCGTAATAAGGGTGGCAGTGCAAAACCAAATAACACCACAATGCCAATAATCATGCCGAATAACACGGCTAAAAAACTCGGATCTGCCACTTGCGCGGGTAACAAGTCGCGTAAAAATTGAAATAATAATTCTTGGCTGATCCAGCCTAAAATACAACCGATAAAACTGGCAATCAGCCCGATAAATAAAAATTGCCATAAAAATAGCTGCAATACTTCATTTTGTTTATAACCTAAACAGCGCAAAATCGCTGTACTATTAAAATGGCGCTCACTAAAACGGCGCGTTGCCATAGCAATGGCAACACCGGCAATTAAAACAACGACAATACTAGAGAGGCCTAAATAGCGCTCTGCTTTTTGTAGCGCAGATCCTATTTTAGGTCGATCGTCATAAATATCCATTAAACGCTGCGAAGCTGTTAACTGAGGTTTAAGCCACTCCTTAAACTTAACAATATCTGCTTCTGCTCCAGAAAATTGATAGAAATGATGCACATGACTCCCCGGTTGTAATATTTTGGTCGCGGATAAATCAGCTGCATTCATCATAACTCGTGGTGACAGGCTATATAAGTCACCGCGCTTATCAGGCTCATAAGTAATAATATGACTGACTAATAAAGGGATTTCACCTATTTGTAGTGGATCCCCTAATTTAAGCTGTAATGCCGATAAAATGCGCGACTCTATCCATACTTCACCTTTTTTGGGGCCATGCTTGAGCGTTTGTTCTTGTGTATAAGTTTCTTGGCGTACTTTTAGAGTGCCATGTAGTGGGTAGTTGTCGCTAACAACTTTAATCCCTGCTAATAAAAACTGTTCATTTTCAATAAGCATACTTGAAAATTCACTGGTCTGTGATTGCTTTAAATTAAGTTTTTTTGCTTGTTGCAGATAGTGTGTATGAATTAATTCCGGACTACTGACCACCATATCGGCAGCCAAAAATTCTGCGGCTTGAAAATTCATAGTTCTATTCATGCGGTTAGCAAATAGACTAATCGCAGTGGAACTGGCGACAGCAATAATCAGCGCCAACATTAATAAAGTTAATTCCCCAGAGCGGCTATCGCGGCGCAAAAAGCGCATAGCTAATATTAATCTATTCATACGATACGTCCCCCACTTAATTTTATAGTACGTACACAACGATTAGCCAAGCGTTGATCGTGTGTCACTAAAACCAGTGTGGTTCGGTTTTCTTTATTTAATTCAAACAATAAATCAATAATATGTTCACCTGTATTACTATCCAAATTCCCTGTTGGTTCATCAGCAAATAAAATTTTTGGGTGGGTCACAAAAGCACGAGCTAAAGCGACGCGCTGCTGTTCGCCTCCAGATAATTGATTAGGGATATGTTTTAGTCTATGGCTTAATCCCACGCGATCCAACAACTGAGTGGCAAGTGATTTAGCTTGCTTGTCACCAACCAATTCTAAAGGCAACATGACATTTTCCAGTGCATTGAGATTGGGTAATAATTGAAAAGATTGGAAAACGA
Organism: methanotrophic endosymbiont of Bathymodiolus puteoserpentis (Logatchev); assembly: GCF_900128525.1. Classification (GTDB taxonomy): domain Bacteria; phylum Pseudomonadota; class Gammaproteobacteria; order Methylococcales; family Methylomonadaceae; genus Methyloprofundus. The sequence goes on along the minus strand of NZ_FQTQ01000062.1, from coordinate 85,565 downwards.
AACCAATCATTTTATTGCGTAATGACGCACGTTGATCTTCATTTAGTTTATTGAGAGATTGCCCGAATATTTCGATCGTTCCTGACGTTGACCTATCTAAACCTGCCAATAAGCTGAGCAGAGTAGATTTACCTGAACCTGATGCGCCAATTATGGCGATACTTTCTGCAGGTTTAACCTTGAATCCAACATCTGACAAGATAGTTAAAGAACCTTCTATACTATTAACGGTTTTATACAGGTTTTTGACTGTAATAATATATGATTTATTTTCATCTAATAGGGAGTTCATTATGTTTAAATTTTTTTTGCTTGGGATCGTCCTGTGTTTTTCATCATTAACGCAGGCAAAATCAATTGTCGTTCTAGGAGATAGTATCAGTGCTAGTTACGGATTTGAAGCACAACAGGGCTGGGTTGCATTAATGCAAAAAAAAATTCAAGCGGATTACCCAGGCTATACGATATATAACGAAAGTATTAGTGGTGATACAACGGCGGGGGGGGTGGCGCGTTTGCCTAAGATTTTAAAGAAATATCAGCCAGATATTATTATGCTTGAATTAGGCGCTAATGATGGCTTACGTGGTATGTCCTTAGCTGTGATGCAGAATAACCTATCTGCCATTATTGAAAAGTCAAAAAAATCAGGTGCTCAGATTTTGTTATTAAGTATGCGCATTCCTAGTAATTATGGCCGACGCTTTACCGACATGTTTTATGGCATTTATAAAAAGTTATCCACACAGCACGATATTCCTGTCGTTCCCTTTATCTTAGCAAGTGTTGCTTTGAACAAAAGTTATATGCAACGCGATGGTCTACATCCCAATGTGTTAGCCCAGCCTATTATTACGGAACATATTTATCCCTATCTAATAAAATTACTCTAAAACCTGTGGATAAGTCTGTGTATTATACAATGAGTTTGTTGTTGTTAACTTGTAGCTAATTTTTAAGCTGTATTTTAAGCACAGCTTAACTACATTTTAGACTAAACTAAGACACACAATTACTGATAAACTAAGCGAATGATTTTTATTTTGAAAAATGACTTATCCACAGGTTTTTGTTTCCCTAATAGTAATAATAAGCTTATATATAAGTTACTTTAATTTTTATTAGCAATAGCATAGATTCTTGAAATAACCAGAACCAGCAACATTTATAGGATTTACTTAGATGGCATCGAATAACGAAAAGACACAGAAGACTTTACAAAAAGCTTTAGAGATAAATTTGAATAATTGCCAGTATGGATCGATTGTTGAAATTGGAGCTGGCCAAGAAGTAGCAAGAAACTTCTTTCAAGCTGGAGGGGCTGCAGGAACGATAGCTAAAACTTTGTCTGCTTATGATATGCAAGTCAGTGACAGTATTTATGGCGCTGAAGAGTCAAAGCGCTATGTGACACGCAGCCGCTTAATGAAGATGTTGGACAGAGAATATACTGCGGTGACTAATTTATTGGCTGAAAGCCGTCCTAAAAATACGACTTTTTTCTCTTATGCAGCAACAGTAACAGCTAAAAGTTATTTACAAAAAAATGAGTGTCATGGCTGGTTAGGTATTCGTTTACAACTATATCCTGGCGCTGAGCCAAGTGATATTATCGTACATGTACGTATGTTAGATAATGATGGCGGTTCTCAACAAGAAGCTTTAGGTGTAGTCGGTGTTAATTTAATTCATGCAGCTTTTCATTATTTTATTCAACCGAAGAAAATTATTGAATCTATAGTCGATGATTTAGACCCTTGTCGTATAGAAGTGGATAGTATTCATTTTTCAGGGCCCTATTTTGAAGAAGTAGAAAATAGATTAATGAACTTACACTTAGTCCACAGTAACTTAACCCATGCGATCATGTTTAGCCCTGAAGGTGAGGTTCAAGTTCCTAGTGAATTATTGTATAAGAAAAACATTTTAGTGATTCGAGGTACCTTTACGCCATTAACTAATACCCATCAAGATATGGTGCAATGTGGCCAACGCCACTTCAATCAAGTGGAAAATATTGATTCAGATAGAACTGTTGTTTTAGCTGAAATTACCATGGCGAGTTTAACCGTTGGGGATAGAATTGATGATGCTGATTTCCTAGCACGGGTAGACATGCTCAATACCCAGGGATATACAGTACTTATCTCGAATTATTTACGTTACTTTCGTTTACGCCAGTATTTCCGTCGTTATACTCAGCAGCAACTGGGAATGATTCTAGGCATTTCTAATTTGGATTTAATTTTTAGAGAAGAATATTACAACGGATTAGAGGGGGGGATTTTAGAAGCTTTTGCTAAATTGTTCCCAGATAATACGCGTTTATATATTTACCCAGTTCATAGTATTGAACAAGATGAATTAGTGACTGTTGATACTTTTCAGCCGCCTAAAAAATTAAGCCATCTATATGAACACTGTAAAGATAACGGCTATTTAGTAGGACTGGACAATGTTGATGAAGGTGTACTGGATATTAACCCGCACCAAGTTTTGTTAGATATTAAAAAAGGTCGAGGTGAATGGGAAGCTCAAGTTCCAGAATCTATTGCTGAAATGATTATTAATAATAGATTATTTGGTTTCGGGTCCAGCCGGTAGTTTAAAAAATCTATTGTAGTGGCATGGGTAAGAATGGGATTGGATTTTTTGTTCACCATTCTTACCAAGGCTCCATAAACCTGCATCGCTCTATCAATTTCTCCGCCAGTCTTATCTTTCTCCTTTGCTTAATAGCTCCACTTAAAGCGCGCAATTAACTGTGCTTTAGCAACTCTTCTTTTCAATCTTAGTCACAATCTTAAAAACAGGGTAAAATACTGATTTAGTGTTTAAAAAAACGATTATTCAGCAGCTTTTTATCCTTACTCACCATCGTATTTAAGATAGTAGATTCTTTTATGAAATTTATAATTAACAGAGAACTAATTTTAACGCCTCTGCAACAAATTGTTAGTGTTATAGAGAAAAGGCAAACGATGCCGATTCTTGCTAATGTATTATTTAAGCTGGATAACAATCTATTGACCCTAACAGGAACTGACTTAGAAGTACAAATTGTTGTGAATATTGCGTTTGATAATGACGAGCAAGGTAGTATTACTGTCCCTGCACGTAAACTGTTAGATATTTGCAAATCACTGCCTAGTGCCGTAGATATTAAATTTGAATTAGTAAAAGATAAATTAAAAGTACAGTCAGGTCGTAGTCGCTTTTCCTTAAGCACTTTAGAAGCACATGATTATCCTGACTTTGAGATGACAGCAATGGATTGTCAGTTTACGATCAAAACAGCGCAGTTCAAAACAGCTTTGGATAAAACCGCTTTTTGTATGGCGAATCAGGATATACGCTATTACTTAAATGGTATTATGCTGGGTATTTTTAATCGACAGTTAAAACTGGTCGGCTCTGATGGGCATAGACTTTCGATTTATGAAGGAGAAATTGAGACAGAAACGGGCATAGAATCGCGTATTATCATTCCGCGTAAAGGCGTATTGGAATTAACACGTTTACTAGATAATGATCCAGAGCAAGAAATACAGGTCGAGTTTTCAAAAAATAATATTCGTGTCGTGATTGAAAACTTAACTTTTTCTGCAAAATTAGTGGATTCTAAATATCCTGATTTTAGTAAAGTCTTTGAACAAAGCTTTAACAGTCCTGTTCATGTACAAAAGCAGGTTTTAAAAGATGCTTTAACACGAGTGTCTATTTTATCTAACGAGAAATTTAGAGGGGTTGAATTTGTGATTGAGGGTAATAGTTTACAAATTAGCACTAACAACCCTGAGCATGAAGAAGCAGATGAAGAAATAGCCATTGAGTACCAAGGGGAAGCACTTTCGATAGCATTTAATTCTCAGTATATTTTAGATGCTGTTTCTAATTTGGATTCGGAAATGGCCGTATTAACTATTGCTGAAAATTTGAGTAGCTGCTTTATTGAAGAATCTAGCGAGCAGAATTATAAGTTTATCGTTATGCCGATGCGTTTATAGTTTGAGCTTATGAGTTTACAAAAGCTGGATATTTATCATGTGCGTAATTTAGTGCAGGTTTCTTTAGCACCAGCTGCAAAAATCAATTTAATTTATGGCAATAATGCAAGTGGTAAAAGTTCAATACTTGAAGCAATTCACCTCTTAGGAAGAGCAAATTCATTTCGCTCTACGACCGTTAAAAATGTGATTCACTTTGCCCATAATGATTTAATTATCTCCGGTAAAGTTCTTTTTACCAGTGGGCATGTATCCACTCTGGGTATTCAGCATGACGGTAAAAATATGCAAATACGCATTGACCAAGAAACTAAACATGCGCGCGCTGATTTAGCTTATGCCCTACCCTTGCAACTTATTCATCCGAAGAGTTATCAACTGTTAGATGCAGGGCCACAGTTACGTCGAGAATTTATCGACTGGGGCATTTTTAATCAACATACAGAATTTCTTAGTGCCTGGAGAAATTTTAAGAAAGCTTTAAGCCAGCGCAATGCTTTATTAAAAATTCGGCGTGTTAATGAGTTAAATGTTTGGAACCATGAATTGCAGCAATACGGTACAATAGTAGCTAATTATCGAAAGCAATATTTAGCAGAACTAACGCCATTTTTTTTAAAGACAGCCGAGCAGTTTTTAGATTTAGAGTCGGTTGAACTTTTGTTATCTCAAGGTTGGGATGCTGAGTCTTTATTGATCGATAAGTTAAAAAATGATTTAGAAAAAGACCTCCGCTATGGATTTACTCATAGTGGGCCACATAGAGCAGACTTTCAATTATTGATTAATTCAAGAAAAGCAAAAGACTTTGTTTCGCGAGGGCAATTAAAGCTATTAGTGCTTGCTTTAAAATTAGCCCAAATTGAACACCTACTTAATAATGGGTTTCAATCGGGTTGTATATTGATTGATGATGCTGTGGCAGAGTTAGATTTTTCTAGCCGTACAAAATTATTAGAATTTTTAGCGGGTATGGATATACAAGTATTTATGACTGCAACTGAGCGGAATGAATTTGGTGATTTAAGCCAAATTGGGCAATACAAAATGTTTCACGTGAAACATGGTGAGGTCACAGAAGTTTAATGTTTCACGTGAAACATTAAACAAAAGGTAAATAAAGATGTTTCACGTGAAACATACAGACAACAAGGTTAAACATGAGTGAAAATAAGGATAACTACGATAGTTCCAATATTAAGGTTTTAAAAGGCTTAGATGCGGTACGTAAAAGGCCAGGGATGTATATTGGAGATACCGATGATGGTACCGGCTTACATCATATGGTTTTTGAAGTTGTTGATAACTCAATTGATGAAGCTTTAGCGGGTTATTGTAAATCAGTTAATGTGACTATTAATGATAATGGATCTGTGACAGTTTCGGATGATGGGCGTGGTATTCCTGTTGATATTCATCCAGAAGAAGGGCGTTCTGCTGCCGAAGTTATTTTGACGGTACTTCATGCTGGCGGTAAGTTTGATGATAATGCTTATAAAGTATCGGGTGGCTTGCATGGGGTAGGTATTTCCGTGGTCAATGCTTTGTCAGAAAGGCTCGATTTAGAAGTTTACAAAGGTGGCTATGTTTATCGCCAAACATATAAACACGGCGAACCTGTTGCTCCTTTAGAAAAAATGGAAGCAACGACAAAACAAGGAACTCAGGTTACTTTTTTACCAAGCAGGGATACTTTTGGGGATGTTGAATTTCACTATGAGATTTTAGTTAAGCGTTTACGGGAGCTTTCTTTTTTAAATTCAGGTGTGCGTATTCATGTAAAAGATGTACGTTCAGGTAAAGAGGATGTGTTTGAATTTGAAGGCGGTATTAAAGCCTTCGTTACCCACCTTAATAAAAATAAAATACCTTTATTTCCTGAAGTATTTCATTTTACGATTGAAAAAGAAGGGGTCACTGTTGAAGTAGCGATGCAGTGGAATGATTCATACCAAGAAAATATTTTCTGTTATACCAATAATATTCCTCAGAGGGATGGTGGCTCCCATTTAGCGGGTTTTAGAGGTGGATTAACGCGAACGATTAATCAGTATATTGAAGCAAATGGTCTAGCCAAAAAAGAAAAAGTAGGGACAACAGGTGATGATGCGCGTGAAGGACTCACTGCCGTTTTATCAGTTAAAGTACCTGACCCAAAGTTTTCATCACAAACTAAAGATAAACTTGTTTCTTCTGAAGTAAAGCCTTTAGTTGAATCGGCGATGAATGAAAAGTTAAATGACTTTTTACAGGAAACGCCAGGGGTTGCTAAAGCAATTGTTAATAAAATTATCGAAGCAGCACGAGCGAGAGATGCGGCACGTAAAGCTCGTGAACTAACACGTCGTAAAACGACGCTAGATATTGCTGGTCTGCCGGGTAAATTAGCCGACTGCCAAGAAAAAGACCCTGCCCTTTCTGAAATATTTATTGTGGAAGGGGACTCTGCTGGCGGCTCTGCCAAGCAAGGAAGAGATCGTCGCACACAAGCGATTTTGCCTCTAAAAGGGAAAATTCTGAATGTCGAGCGTGCTCGTTTTGATCGTATGATTGCATCGGAAGAAGTCGGTACACTGATTACAGCTTTAGGTTGTGGCATCGGTAAAGATGAATATGACCCAGAAAAACTACGCTATCACCGTATTATTATTATGACCGATGCGGATGTCGATGGTTCACATATTAGAACTTTATTGCTTACTTTCTTTTATCGACAAATGCCTGAGTTAATAGAGCGAGGGCATATTTATATTGCACAACCGCCTTTGTATAAAGTGAAAAAAGGTAAACAAGAGCGCTATGTAAAAGATGATGAGGAGTTGAATGCTTACTTAATTCAACTGGCTTTAGAAAAAACACAATTGATTAGTAATCCAGAAACCCCTGCGATTAAAGGGCTTGGTTTAGAAACTTTGGCCAATGAGTTACTGGCAGTAGAAAGTATTATTGCTCGCATGGGGCGGCGCTATGATACCGACTTCTTGCAAATGTTGACTCATGTATCGCCTCTGACTAAAGAGGCACAAAAAGATCTAGGTCAATTAACGGAGTGGTTTAGTGGGCTAGAGCAGCGATTAAATGCAGCTGCTGAAGCAACTTATAAACTTGAATTAGCCTATCGTAATGAGCAAGACTATACTTTGACCATTCATAAGAAAACGCATGGTGTGGAAAAAATAGTTATTTTAGAAGCGATCTTTTTTAATAGTAATGATTATAGAAAAATTGCTACTTATACAGAAAATACACATGATTTATTTAGCGATGAATCCTATATGCAAATGGGAGAGCGCAAGCAAGCCGTTAGTAATTTTAAAGATGCGTTTGAGTGGATGATGCGTGAAATTAAGAAAGGCCAACATATTCAGCGCTATAAAGGTTTAGGGGAAATGAATCCTGAGCAACTATTTGAAACAACACTAGATGTTAATGCGCGGGTTTTGCTGCAAGTGACCATCGCTGATGCCATTGCTGCTGATGAAGTCTTTACCACATTAATGGGTGATATAGTTGAGCCGCGTCGTGACTTTATTGTTAAAAATGCCTTAGAGGTTTCTAATTTAGATGTTTAAGGATATTATGACCTAGGGTGAACTCTCTAGGTTTTATCCCAAGTTTTGATATCATAGGGTGGATTAGCAATATGTTAATTCACCCTTTTTTATGCACAATAAAACGAAATAATTATGTTAACTTTTCCTGTTATAGATCCAGTAGCAATTAGCCTTGGTCCTATTAAGATTCATTGGTACGGGCTTATGTATTTAATCGGTATCGCGGGGGCGTGGTACTTATTAAGTAAACGAGTAAATAATCCCCACTCTCCTATTAAAGGCGAAGCTTTAGAAGATTTAATTTTTTATGCTGCGATGGGGGTTATTTTAGGGGGGCGTTTTGGTTATGTGCTTTTTTATAATTTTAATCACTTTTTAGCGGACCCTGTGATGCTATTCAAAGTATGGCAAGGAGGTATGTCGTTTCATGGTGGCTTAATAGGTGTGATGACTGCTATGTGGATCTTTGCTAAAAAGCATCAATGTACCTTATTGGCATTAACGGATTTCATTGCTCCGGTTGTTCCAATTGGTTTGTTTGCAGGTCGAATTGGTAACTTTATTAATGCAGAGTTATGGGGTAAACCGACTGATGTTTATTGGGCTTTTGTATTCCCAGGTGGAGGACCATTAGCTCGGCATCCTTCGCAACTATATGAGGCCGCTTTAGAGGGTGTGGCGTTATTTTTAATTTTATGGGTTTACTCTAGCAAACCAAGGCCAGCCATGGCAGTGTCAGGGCTATTTGCACTGTTCTATGGGCTATTCCGTTTTATCGTTGAATTTTACCGTGTCCCAGATGCGCATTTAGGTTATTTAGCGTTGGATTGGCTAACTATGGGGCAAATTTTATCTATTCCACTTATTGTAATTGGTGTTGTGTTATTAGGCTTAGCCTATCGCCAAAAATCTGCTAGCTAGGTAAAGAGTTATTACTATTTAAAATAATGTATCGTGGGAAGGGCTTTTAGCTGCGATTTCATACGGACTAAAGTCCGCCCTGTATTATTAATATTTCGTATTAAATGGGTACCCTCATTTCTAAGTAAAGCATTACACACAACAGAACAATGAAACAATATCTTGAATTATTAGAAGAAACGCTGACTGCAGGCTATTTAAAAGGTGATCGTACTGGAACGGGAACTAAATCACTGTTCGGTCGCCAGATCCGCTTTAATTTGCAAGAAGGACTACCCTTAGTCACAACTAAACGACTACATACTAAATCCATTATTCATGAGTTACTTTGGTTCTTAAAAGGAGATACTAATATAAAATACCTCAATGATAATGGCGTGAGTATCTGGAATGAATGGGCAACAGAAAGCGGTGACCTAGGACCTGTTTATGGTGCACAATGGCGATATTGGCAAGGTGTAGATGGCAAAAGTTATGATCAAGTTAGCGCTTTAATTGACGGAATTAAAAACAACCCCGACAGCCGCCGACATATTATTAGTGGTTGGAACGTGGCTGATTTGCCCGATGAAAGTCAAACTCCTCAAGAAAATGTAGCCAACGGAAAAATGGCCCTTCCCCCCTGTCATTTACTTTATCAGTGGTATGTTGCTGATGGAAAACTAAGCGGATCTTTATATATACGCAGTAATGATCTATTTTTAGGTAATCCGTATAATACCGCTAGCCTAGCAATTTTTACCCATATGATTGCACAACAATGTGACTTAAATGTGGGAGAAATCATTATTTCAATTGGTGATTGTCATTTATACAGTAATCATTTTTCACAAGCGAAAATTCAGTTACAGCGAGCACCTAAGGCTTTACCACAATTGATTATCAAGCGTAAGCCTAGTAGTATTTTTGATTATCGTTTTGAGGACTTTGAAATTGTTGGTTATGATCCGCACCCACATATCGCTGCGCCTATTGCTGTATAAAAAATATAGGTCGGGTTAGATTTTTTATTGTAGGAGTGGCTTTAGCCATGATTTGCATAAAGTCGCGGCTAAAGCCACTTCCACAGAATACAAAATTCGTATATTACTTGAACCTATTATTTACTCTTACTTCTAAACCTAAAAGTTTATGACACCCCAAACTGATATTATAAAAAAACGTTATGATCGTATTGCTCCTTACTTTGATCGCATTGAAAGCATGATGGAAAAAATGATGTTTGGTGATTTACGTGCGCGCATTTGGCAGCAAGTGAAGGGAGAAAATATACTCGAGGTGGGGGTCGGGACAGGAAAAAACTTTGCTTATTACCCTGCTAATAAAACTATAACAGCGATAGATTTTAGCCCAGTGATGATACAAGAGGCTAAGAAAAAACGCATCAATTTAAGCTTGGATGTTGAGTTATTAGAGATGGATGTACAGGCATTAGATTTTTCTGATAATCACTTCGACTGTGTTATTGGGACGTTTTTGTTTTGTTCAGTACCTGATCCTGAACAAGGATTACGAGAATTAAAGCGAGTCTGTAAGCCTGGCGGTGAAGTTTTATTGCTAGAGCATGTGTTGAGTACAAATAAATTCATTGCATCTGTCATGCAATTGCTTAACCCACTAACGGTACGGTTAGTGGGTGCAAATATTAATAGGCAAACAGTTAAAACGGTACAAGCATGTGGATTCAGTTCGGTAGAAGTATTGGCATCAAGCTCCCACTTAGTCAAGCTGATTAAAGCTATTAAGTAATAGCTTGGTTTGAATCTTACTGGGGGCGACTTTAACTTTGGAAAATACAATTAAAGTGGCTCTCATAAGGCGCTATTCATTCTCAATCATTCATTGTCAGGTGTCGGTATAGCTTGACGCTTATGCTGAGTTTTATGGAAATTATCAATGATTAATTGGCTGACATGCTCAGGAATCGGGTTACCTTCAAGAAACTCATCTAAATGATGATAGCTTAAACCGAGTGCGGCTTCATCTGTTTTACTGGGGGCTAAATCTTCTAAGTCAGCGGTGGGGGCCTTTTTAATGAGTGTATCAGGCGCACCCAATGTTGTTGCTAATTGTCTCACTTGGCGCTTATTCAAGCCAAAAAGTGGTGCAAGATCGCAGGCACCATCGCCCCATTTAGTAAAAAATCCAGTTATATTTTCTGCGGAATGATCTGTGCCTATGACTAAAGCCTCCAGTAATCCTGCGACTTCATACTGAGCTATCATGCGCATACGCGCTTTAACATTACCTTTGTGAAAGTCTATGCTAGAGGCTGAGTTCTTGAGCAAGCCCTGTTGCTCTAATGCGCGGACTGTTTCTGTATGAATACCCTCTACCCCCGAATGTATATTAATTGCAATATTTTGGCTGGGCTGAATAAACTGCAAGGCGAGCTGCGCATCGCTTTCATCGGCTTGTATATTATAAGGCAAGCGTAGTGCTATAAATTGGTAGTCATGACTGCCCTCTTCTGTATTCAGTTGATCAATGGCTAATTGTGCTAGTCGACCACAAGTTGTAGAGTCGATACCACCACTAATACCTAGTACTAAAGTTTTTAACTTTGCTTGTTTAAGTTGCTGCTTAATAAAATCAATTCGACGCTGTATTTCAAATTCTGCATTGATAGTGGGAAGGACTTTCATTTCTTGGATGATATTTTTTTGATTCATAGTTAGGCTGATTTATTGTCTTTTAGGTTTTTATTAATTGTATCTAAGTTGAAGGCGATAAGTGCTAAAATATTAAACTTGATATTTAGAGTAGATTTTTACATGAGTGAAGAAAATAAAATTTTAGTTGAGGTTAAGGCTCGCTATATAGAAGATCAGTCTAAACCTAGTGAGCATAAATATGCTTTTGCTTATACTATAACGATTGCTAATATTGGCACAACAGCTGCGAAACTGCTGAGTCGTTATTGGTTAATTACGGATTCTAATGGCAAGGTTGAAGAGGTGCGTGGCGCTGGTGTGGTCGGTAAAACACCCTATTTAAAACCAGGTGAAACATTTACCTATACGAGTGGTGCGCTAATTAATACGGCGGTAGGGGTTATGCAAGGAAAATATAGGATGGTAGCTGATGATGGCAAACAATTTGATGCAGTCATTCCAAAATTTACGCTATCAATTCCACGCACACTGCACTAACAATGTCTATTTATGCCATAGGTGATATACAAGGCTGTTATGACGATTTACTGCGTTTATTAAGAAAAATCAACTTTGATAAAAAAACTGATCAGCTTTGGTTTGTCGGTGATTTAGTTAATCGTGGGCCAAAATCTTTAGAGACACTACGGTTTATTAAATCATTAGGTGATGCTGCAGTGACCGTATTAGGTAATCATGATTTGCATTTATTGGCCGTTGCTTATAAAGCGTCTCCTGTACGTGCAAAAGATACTATAAAGCCGATTTTGGAGGCCAAAGATAAAAAGGAGTTATTAGATTGGTTGAGGCATCGGCCGTTATTTCATTACAGTGATGATTTTTGTATGTTGCATGCTGGGTTACCTCCGCAATGGGATTTTGCTACGGCTAAGAAAATGGCGGCTAAGATTGAAGCTGAATTATGCGGTAGTCATTATTTAAAATTTTTTAAAAGCATGTATGGCAATGAGCCTGACATTTGGAGTGATAAATTAAAGGGAATTGAGCAGTTACGTTTTGCTGTCAACTGTTTTACCCGTATGCGTTTTTGTGATGCACAAGGGCGTTTAGACTTCAAATATAGTGGTGAGTTAGGTAGTCAGCCAAAACATTTACAGCCATGGTTTGATTTGCGAAATAGAAAAAATTCGCATTTGAAAATCATTTTTGGGCATTGGTCGGCTATTGGTTATCACCATTCGCAAAATACTTATGCGATTGATTCTGGCTGCTTGTGGGGTGGCCAATTGACCGCATTAAAACTAGGTAGAAAAATGGAACGCTTCAGTGTGGACTGTAAAGCTTATCGAACGCCGCATAAATAGTATTATTTGTGGGAGGGGCTTTTAGCCGCGACTTATATTGAAATCGCGGCTAAAAGCCCCTCCCACGGAACGGTAGCTATTTTTTTACCGTTATTTCCAGGTGCCGATAAACATAATCAGGACTAGTAAAATGACCATAACTAGCTGTGCTTTCGATTTTATAGATATAAAAATCATCATCCGCTAAGCCGTTACTATTCAAATCCCCTTCGTTATAACTGATTCCTTGATTACGACAGCTTACAGAGACTGCAAAGTTATTGATAGCCAATGTCGAACTAGTAGCGCAGCTATCATTATTAAGTAATTTCGCCACTCCCCATTCTACTCCGGCTCTTGCCGCATAATATGCACGCGCACCTTGTATTGCGCTCACCGCGGTTGCATGTTGTACGCCACTTAGTTTAAGCATATAACTACCTAATAGGCTAAGCACTATTAAGATAAAAATAGCCATGATAATAGAAAATCCTTGCTGTTTATTCATGGCATATTATCCACATGCACCTGATGAATTAGCTTAACTGATTCTCCTGCATCATCCGTAAGTTTAATTTCAATTGTAACCAAAGCGGCACGTGTTGCACTTCCGGGATCATAATCAAACTGGCAGCTGAGCATTTTGGCTTTAGCCTGGAGCTTATATCTTAATCGTGACAAGGAAGGTGATGGACTGCTAATAGTATATGAACTATCAATTTTATTATCATAACGACGCAGTTCACCATTGGTGCAACTATAAGTAATCGGTGTATCAACAATAAAAAATCGCTGCTGTGGCGAGCGATAAGGAAATCGCTTTGCCGTTGTTAATTGAATACTATTGAGTGTCGATGCTCCCTTATTAATACTGACAAGATTATCATGGGCATAAGCATTTGCACCGAGTGTGCCGGTATTATAAATAACTAAATAACCACTTGGAGTCGTGCTTAATGGGCCAATAACATCAAATTGAGCATCCGCTGTGGTGAAGTCTAAAATATCTCCAAGACCTGCGTCAGAGACATTAGCACGATAACGTCCGCCTTCGCTGGTATGTAATAATTCAATCGTTGTGCCGCCATTGGCAATAATACTATTCGGTAAAGCGCGGCGAATATCGCGCTGCATACGGCGTAAACTCATTTCTGCACTATCAACTAAAGTCGTGCGCCGTTCTAGGTCAAGATAACTTTTAACAGGTAAGGTGATAAGGTCTGTGGTTATGGTCGATAAAATACCGATAATAACAATGACCATAATCAGCTCAATAAGCGTAAAGCCCTTTGTCTGTCGGTTATGCATTAGTAATTCGCCCTATAGCCGGCCAGTTCTATGCTTGTACTGCCACTTGTGGCAGTGACTAATACCTTTTTTACAGGTATACCTGACAGTACCTCATGACTAATATTTGAGGAAACATTATAGTTTGCCGGTATATTGCTTAATGTACAGGGGCTTAAACTTGTATAAGGCTCTAATAAGGTTTCTTCTAAGCACGCTTCAGCAATAGAAAGGGCTTGGTGGTATATAACAGGATCAGCACTATGGCTGACCGTTAAATTCATGACGGTAAAAATACCGGTTAAGGAAATACTGATAATCACCATAGAAATGATTAACTCAATGAGTGTGATACCTAATTGCGCTCGATTTTTATTCATAAACAAACCCTGTGGCAGCTGTTATATAAATAGTTTTTGCACCATTAATGGTTAAAGTAACATCATTTGATGCAGTGCCTAAGGGGTGAAAATAGAAAGGAGAGACAGAGCTAGTTAGGGTAATACCTGATTCACTACCCGAATATGTACTAGCGCCTGAGCTAGGATGAGGAATCGCTAACTGATAAGTTGACCCAGCACAAGAGGTGCTAGTGGAAGTGCCTTGTCGAGTTAAGGTGTAGCTGTTGGAACTAATTGCAACCTGGACATTGCAGCCGGTTGTTACTGCGAGTTTTTGGGCGTAGCGGATAGCGTTTAGAGTGTCGCTAAAGAAAGCGTGTTCGGCAAAGACATCTTTTGTAAAGAATTTTGGTAGTGCTGTCGCAGATAGAATGCCTAGCATAACCAGAACCATGATTAGTTCAATTAGCGTAAAGCCGAATTGTTTTTTATGGAACATTGTTATAGAAACCTATATAGACGCGACCTGAATAGCTCGCATCTATTTTTAGCTTGGCAATAGGCTTGATGCTCTGAAAGGTAATTTTAACAGCCGGTTGTTATAAGGCTTGTTGTTGCTGGGCGAGTAGTTGAGCTTGCTTGGTTATAAGTAACGAGGCATCTTGTCGGTGTTGCTGCTCCTGCAATTGAAATGACTCCGTTTCTTACACTTAAATCTCCGGATAAATTAAGTGTTCTATCAATGCCATTTGTTGTTTTTGCTGGGTATCCATTAATCATACGAACGGCTACCCCTTCAACTGTTATATTGGCATTAGGGTTACCATTAATTAACGACTGCCCATGTGTCATCGCCATGGCCGACTTCATGGCTGCTTCTGCACTCTCTAGTGCAGCAATGCGGGCATCTTTGCCTAGGTCTGCAAACTTCGGCAATGCCGTAGCCGCTAAAATCCCTAAAATTACAATAACCATGATTAATTCAATTAATGTAAAACCTTGCTGCTTATTTTTTGCCATCATTTTTCCTTCCTTAAAATATAAAAAACTGTAGTAATGAGTATAGAGTAAAGACTAAATTAACTTATAATTTTAAGTAATTCTAGTTAAAAAATACTTTATCGGGAATTTATGTTAATTATGTGAACTTAATCATTTTTCTTATTTTACTAAACTGTTAAAAACACCCACTATGAGTATAAGAACTTTTATTTTTTGTGATATTTGTAACCCTCAAGGGCTAAGGTCTATAGAATTTCGTCGCCGTCCGAGGAATGATAGGACAGGGCGGCGTTTATCGGATGGACGATCTTGGATTGAAGGTACTATATCGGCTGCAGTAGAAAATGGCTGGAGTATAAATAGTGAAGGTAAGCATATCTGCCCTGTGTGTAAAGAGCACATGCAACTAGAGTAATTAAAATATAAAGCAGTAACAGGTAGTCGCAAAGATAACTCGGAGTTTCTTTTAATAAACAGGCTTATACAGCTGTGAGTTAATAAAATAATGTATTTTTCCTATTTAGTTAAATACGTAGAGCATTTAAAAACACATAATTTAAGGTATTTATGAGTAAAGTAATATTGCAGTTATTGGTGGCTTTTGTTTTATCGAGTGCAGCTGTTCCAAGTTATGCTAGTGATGATAGTTATGAAGTTGATAAAGGCGATAAAGGCGATGAAGACGATAAAGATGATAAAGATGATAAAGATGATAAAGACGATAAAGACGATAAAGACGATAAAGATGATGAAGATGATAAAGACAGCAGCAATGATAGATCCGCAACTAATTTTAACTGTGTAGAAGCGGGGGCTAATGGCATTAATGGCAAGCTATATACTAAAACGACGGCACAATCTTTTAACTTTGATGTGATAGCTTTGCGTGATGCAACGCAGGTAGAGACTGATTTTGCGAATCTTATAGATCACAATATTAAGTTTGAATTGGTGGATGCAAGTATTGGCTCATGTACGAGTTATCCGGTTATTAGCTCACAACATATAAATTTTACAGCAGGTGATGCGGGTAGAAAAACAAGCAACATAATAAGTTCCAGCGGTGCATACAGGTATGTTAAATGTCGAATCACGGATGCTGCTGTTGTCGGCTGTTCTACAGATAGCTTTGCCATTCGTCCTACACGCTTTAGAGCCGTTACGTCTAATATGAACAATATCAGCTTAGGTACAGGTATTACGGCAAAAGCAGGCAGAGATTTTTTTACTATCACGGCAAGTACAGGCGTGGCTGGCTATAGCGGCACACCAAAAATTAATAGTACTCTGCACGATCATAATAATAGTGCCCAAGTGAATAAATTATCAGGCGTATTTGCAAGTGCAGATAAAAATATCGGAGCAGCGGCCGGCTCACACTTTAAATATGATGAAGTCGGTTTAGTAAAATTTGCCGCTAATGATATTTATGATGATAGTTTTACCTCTGTAGATCAAGCAGGAGGTGACTGTATTGTCGGGAGTTTTACGAATACTCCGGTTGGTGGCAAGGTCGGGTGTAATTTTGCTTATCATTCGACTTTGACGATAGGGCGATTTATTCCTGACCATTTTGATGTTTTGTTGAATGCACCTGAATTTAGCACCGCCAATACTACCTTCACTTATCTCGGTCAGCCAGTGAGGTATACAATCAGCCCCGTTGCTACATTAATGGCAAAAAACGCAGTGGGGGGAACGACTAAAAATTACACAGGAAGCTATTGGAAAATAAATCCAATACATGCAAGTTATGGCATTACGCCTATTTATACAGAAGCTAGCCATGCATTAATGGTTATTGATGCGAGTGCGCCTGCAGTAATGGATAATGGCGAGGGTCGTGGTACTCTCAACTTTTCTGATACCAGTAGCAATATTTTGGCGCTTGCAAAAAGTACTTTAACAGCACCTTTTGACGCTGAAATTGCATTGAGTTTTACGCTGGTTGATACGGATGGAGTCGAGGTGGCGAATGTTAATGGTTTGCCGCAAACTAACCCAGTTGTTTTTGGAGCGCCTTCTGCAGGCAATGGCATTGGTTTTTCTGGCACTAAAGAGCAGCGCTGGGGGAGAATTGCTTTAGCTAACGCTTACGGGTCTGAATTAATGCCGCTTAGCGTTCCACTATATACTGAGTATTATGATGGGCGTAACTTTATAAAGAATCTTGCTGATAATAGTACGGTAATAAATTTAGCAACACAGCTTAGCTTAAATAATGGCAGTACGACAAAAGCGGGAAATCAAGCGATAACTATCGGAACAACAGGGAGTACCACAGCGACATTAACGAATAGCCCTTTTTCTGGTGGTGACGCAGGCTTGGCGTTTAGTACTGCAAATGCCTATGGTTATGTTGATTTATCTTTATTAAATACAATTGATTCTTGGTTATTGTTCGACTGGAATGCTAATGGTGTGCATGATGATTTACCTACGGCACGGGTTAATTTTGGACTTTACAAAGGTAATAATAAACAAATTTATTTTAGAGAAGTTTATTAGCTTAAGCAGTATTGTAATTTTACTGATAAAATGAAAGCTTTTTCATGTCTTAATACAGGTTTTACTAAGACTTTATCTTTTATAAGTTAACAAGGAGAGTCAACATGTTTTGTTATCACTGCCAGGAAGCCAAAAAGAATGTTGCTTGCGATACTGCGGGTATTTGTGGGAAAAAAGCCGATGTTTCTAGTCTACATGATTTATTGACATATACCCTAAAAGGCCTATCTTTTTATGCTGTGAAAGCTGCAGAAGTAGGAATTAATGCGCAAAATATTGATCAATTTACGGCGCGTGCGCTGTACTCAATGGTCACTAATGTTAATTTTGACGCTTCAGTCTTCGTACAATTAATTGCTGAAACTGTACAGCGCCGTGAATATTTAAAACGCTTATTGCTGGCAAAAGGTGTTGAATTAAACGAGGCGATACCTGAAGAAGCTCAATGGCAGTATGAACTTTGTGATAAAGCAGCCTTTGTTAAAATGGGTGAAACCGTTGGCGTTATGGCAGGCGGTGAGCTATCTAGTGAGCAAGCTGACCTACATGCTGCGCGAGAAATGCTAATTTATGCAGCTAAAGGGCTAGGTGCTTTGCTAGAACATATTCAAGTATTGGGTAGGTTTCACGTGGAACATTATGCTTTTATGCATAAGCTTGTTGCTTATACTCTGCGTACAGATGTGAACTTAGATGATCTTTTAGCCATGAACTTTAAGGCGGGTGAGCAGAGTTTATTGTTGATGAGCTTGCTAGAGCAGAGTAATATCCAAAAATTTGGCCAGCCTGAGCCAACACGAGTACACCTAGATACTTGGGATAAGCCCGGTATTCTTGTGACTGGCAGTGATTTACAAGATTTATATGACTTATTAGAGCAAAGCGCAGGCTCTGGTGTGGATATTTATACCCATGGCGAAATGATTGTTGCGCATAGTTACCCTGCTTTTAAGAAATATTTTAATTTAGTCGCAAATTATGGCGGTGCATGGCAGGAGCAAAAAACTCAATTTAGTAAATTTAAAGGTCCTGTTTTAGTGACCAGCAATAGTTTGCAGCAACCTAAAAAAGACTATATTAATAAAGCTTATACTTCTGGTATGGTCGGGTGGCCGGATGTGACCCATATAGATAAGCGTCGAAGTAGTGAGGCTAAAGATTTTTCGGCGCTTATTGAGCAAGCTAAAAAATGCGACCCCCCTACCCCGCTTACCAAAGGTGCGGTGACGGTTGGCTATGGATTACATGCGCTTTGTACGTTAACTGAAGCTATTACCAGCGGAATTAAATCGGGTGATATTCAGCAAATTATAGTTTTGGTAGGTTGTGATGGTCGCCATAAAGAGCGCCGTTACTACACGCAATTAGTTGAGGCTTTACCGAAAGATACACTTATTTTAACCGCCGGTGATACTAAATATCGTTTTCATGATTTAGACTTAGGCGAGATTAATGGCATTCCACGTCTACTCGATGTTGGGCAGGCGTATGATTTTTATGCGATATTAGAATTTATAAGGCATTTGCAAAAAACGATGCAATTAAGTCATCTATCGGAACTACCTATTTCTTTTAATATCGCTTGGTATGAGCAGCAAACTATTTTAATGATGTTGGCGCTATTTTCACTGGGTATTAAAGATGTACGCATTGGGCCAACTTTACCCCCATTTTTTAGCGCAGGGATTTTAGAAAAATTAACTCAATCTTTAGCGATTAAAGGTATTGATACGCCTGAAAATGATATTGCCGCAATGTTAGGTATTGAAATAGTTTCTGAAGATGCCGTAGAAGTTAAGGCGGATAGTTAAATTCAATAATAAAAAGATGATTGAACGAATAATTGAACGCTCGATTTATGCTTGTCGCTGGTTATTAGCACCGATTTATTTAGGCATGAGTATCGCTTTAATGGCTTTAACCGTTAAGTTTTTTCAAGAGTTATACCATTTCATCCCTGCTATTTTAGATATGAGTGAAGGGGCGTTAATGTTGAAATTACTTGCCTTTATTGATTTGACGCTGGTGAGTAGCTTGACCATTATTGTCATGTTTAGCGGTTACGATAATTTTGTTTCACGCTTAGATATTGCTGAAGGAACAGAAAAATTATCATGGCTAGGAACGCATGATTATGGTTCCTTGAAGATGAAAGTTGCCTCATCGATTGTGGCTATTTCATCCATACATTTATTAAAGGTATTTATGAATGCTGAGCAAATAGCGAATGACAAATTACTTTGGTATGTCGTGATTCATTTAACCTTTGTACTCTCTGCTTTTATGATGGGGATATTAGAGAAGAAGGAGAAACATTGAGCCAGTTATTGTTGCTAGGTACCTCAGCTTGCCATTTATGTGAACAGGCAGAATCTTTAGTTGTACAATTAAAACTTCCTTTTACAAAAGTCGATATTGCTGAGCAGGAGCAATGGCAAGAACGTTATGCGATTAAAATTCCGGTATTATTGGATTTAGAGTCACAAAAAGAATTGTGCTGGCCATTTTCGAGTGCCGATATATTACATTTGTGGGAGAGATAGTGTGGGAGGGGCTTTTAGCCGCGACTTATAAGTAATCGACCTAAAGTCTTTTAACAAAATCAGCTGAAAAAATATATTATCCCCGCATGCTTTTAGCGGGGATCTTCTACGCTTACATGGATTTCTGGCTAAGGGCTGACAAGTAATAAAATGTTAAATAACTTATGAGCGACTACTTAAGTGCCTATTTTAAATCGCGGCTAAAAGCCCCTCCCACAGAAAGCTTGCTATGAATAATATCAATCCGCACAGTGTAGACTTAAGGAAAGGTCGATATTCTGAGAATAATCGAATTTATTTACTGACTACGGTGACATATCAAAGGCAAAATATTTTTACAGATTTTATTTTAGCCAGAATAGTAGTACAGGCTATGCGACAGCAACATCAAGAACAAAAAGTAAATAGCTTAGCTTTTGTAGTTATGCCAGATCATTTTCATTGGCTTATTGCTCTACAAAATAACTGTAAACTAGAACAAGTCATGCGTAGTGCTAAGGGGATTTCAGCTACGCAAATACAAAAAATTCGCCGTAAGCGTGGAAAATTAAATCAGAACCAAGCTTTGTGGCAAGATGGCTATCATGACCACGCAGTAAGAAAGGAAGAAGATTTACAGCATTTAGCTCGCTATATTGTTGCCAACCCATTAAGAGCTGGTTTAGTAAAAAAGATCGGTGATTATCCTTTGTGGGATGCAGTATGGCTTTAATAGTGGGAGAGGCTTTTAGCTGCGACTTGTAACGAAAAGTAATTATTATAATCGCGGCTAAAAGCCCCTCCTACATAAAAATCTTTCCACAAACCTGAAATAACGATGACAAACTACAGAATAGAAAAAGATAGCATGGGTGAATTACAAGTGCCTGCAGATGCTTTATATGGCGCACAAACTCAGCGAGCAATTAATAACTTTCCTATTAGCGGTCTAACAATGCCGCCTGCTTTTATTAAAACAGTCGCGCTAATTAAACAAACCGCCGCTAAAGTAAATAGTGATTTAGGTGTTTTGGATGCTAAGCGAGGGCAGGCAATTATTCAGGCGGCTGAGCAAATAATTCAAGGCCAACATGCGGAGCAATTTCCCATAGATATATTTCAAACGGGCTCTGGCACAAGCACTAATATGAATGTCAACGAGGTACTCGCGCATTTGGCTTCTGCTATTAGTACTGAAGTAGTGGGTGCGAATGATCACGTTAATATGGGGCAAAGTAGTAATGATGTGATTCCAACGGCAATCCATATCAGTGCTGCTTTGGAGTGTCACCGTCAATTATTGCCTGCTTTGACACATTTAGCCGAAACTATCGAAACAAAAGCAGGGACTTGTCAGCACTATACTAAGACAGGGCGCACCCATTTAATGGATGCCATGCCGATGACTTTAGCGCAGGAATTAGGTGCTTGGGCATTACAAATTCGCAATGCTATTGCTCGAATACAAAGCACCCTGCCCCGCATTCAAAAATTAGCACAAGGCGGAACAGCGGTGGGTACGGGAATTAATGCCCATCCTGAATTTGCCGTTAAATTTGCGCAAACAATGAGTGCGGCAACTGATATGGCCTTTACACCGAATGATTCATTTTTTGAAAGCTTAAGTTGTCAGGATGCGGTTGTTGAATTATCAGGGCAATTAAAGACTATTGCTGTTAGTTTGATGAAAATAGCCAATGATTTGCGCTGGATGAATAGTGGTCCCTTAGCGGGATTAGGTGAGATTGAACTAACGGCATTACAGCCAGGTAGCAGCATTATGCCAGGTAAAGTAAATCCAGTAATTCCTGAAGCGACGGCCATGGTTGCCGCACAAGTGATTGGTAATGATGCGACGATTACGGTTGCCGGCCAATCAGGTACTTTTCAGTTAAATGTTATGTTGCCAGTGATTGCT
The DNA here is from genome assembly GCF_900128525.1 of methanotrophic endosymbiont of Bathymodiolus puteoserpentis (Logatchev). GTDB lineage: Bacteria > Pseudomonadota > Gammaproteobacteria > Methylococcales > Methylomonadaceae > Methyloprofundus. The sequence goes on along the minus strand of NZ_FQTQ01000062.1, from coordinate 63,547 downwards.
TATAATATTTTACAAAGTATTGAAATTATCAGTCAAGTGAGCCTTGCATTGGCTGATACTGCCATTGCTGATTTCAAGGTGCGTGAGGATAATTTACAACAGGCATTAACCAGAAATCCAATTTTAGTGACCGCGTTAAATCCAATTATTGGCTATGAGCAAGCTGCAAAAATTGCTAAATTAGCTTATCAACAAGGTCGAGCGATTATTGATGTTGCCGAGGAAATGACGGATATTCCACGTGCTGAGTTAGAGAAGATTTTAGAACCTAAACACCTTGCTGAAGGCGGGGTAAATTAATTTATAAACGCTATCTGTATAATCCAGATATTCAATAACCATATTTTCTGATGTAGTTTATTTAGACTTATGCCGCAATTTTCATATAAAGCACGTAACGAGCTAGGAAAAAGTATTGAAGGTCTGGTTGAGGCAGAGTCTCAAGTGCTTGCTGCGAAGATGTTGGCGAGTCGAGGTATGATTCCCGTATCGATACAGAAAGCGGTGATTAGTACCGATGTTATGGAAGATTTTAATCAGTGGCAGGCACTTAAAGCTTTAGGCCTGACGGATTTGATTTTATTCACTCGGCAAATGTACAGTTTAAGCAAGGCGGGTGTGCCAGTTATCAGAGCTATCCAAAGCTTAAAAACATCGACACGAAATAAAGCATTAGCGAGTGCTTTAGGTGATATTACTAAATCATTAGAATCTGGCCTGTCACTTAGTCAAGCTTTTGGTAAGCATCCACGTATTTTTGATACTTTATTTCGTAGTATTATTGCTGTGGGCGAGTCATCAGGTTCAGTCGACCAGGCTTTTTATCAGATTTCTCAATACTTAGAGCGTGAAAAAGAAACCCAAAGTCGCATAAAATCAGCGATACGCTATCCGATTATGGTTATCGGTGCTATTGGTGTTGCCTTGGCAATTGTTAATATTTATCAGCAATTCTCAATTTAGGATTTCTCATATTTCTGGTATCGGAATTTCTAGCCCTCTCAGCATAAATTCCAGTAATGATTGCCAGCTATCAAAGTGCATGTAACGAGTAAGCGCCCTTATATCATCAAAAAATGTCTGCCTGCTGGTCAGTTCATTTCGTACCAGCGCATAGCATTGATCAAACCACTCAAGTACCGTATGGACTAAAAAAGCTAAAATATTCAGGCTTGCTAACAAAGATGAGAGGTGTTGTTTGCCATGCCCAAAGTTATGTTTAAAATTGTAGCCTTTTGTTTTTAAAGTATTGTTGTTTTCATTTTCGATTTTCCACCTCGTGCGACCTGCCTCAATAATCTGTTTGATGTTTTTTCTATCCAGCAAGTAATCTGTTGCAAAGGCATTGTGGTAAATAACCTTATTTTTGTCATCGGTGATGGTTAATTCACACCAGTTTACAAATAAGGCATCATCCGTATCGCGTAAAGGAACTCGATTGACAAAGCGGTAGTGTTTTTTGAGTTTTTTCTTCCCCGTCCATTCATTGACTATCACGTTTTCCACCTCACCTGACCGCTCGAAGTCATCAATCCATTCGTATAGGGTCTTATGAGAGTCAGGCTTACAAACCAAAATAAAATGCTTTTTCATTTGAATGACTTGCTCACAAAAAGGCTGTTTACAATATAAATCATCCCCTAAAAAGGTCGTATTTCCAGGTAAATCATTCGCTTCTTTTTCTAACCAGCGTTTTGAGGTGGCCAGCTCATAATCTTGCTTTTCAGAGCCATCTTGAGGTGTAATAAATTCAGGCACTAAAGGAATAACAGCCGACTGCCTAGGGGACACGATAACGGGGGTTACTGCGACATGAGAATAATGTGTTTTACCATTTTTTAAGGTTTTAGTTGAGCAGCAATCACAGTGAATACTCTGTGAACTAAAGTATTCTACGCCATCAATAGCCACTAAAATCGTCTTATCAAGCACATGGAATTCATTGATTTTTCCACTTTGCTGCAAGCCTCTCAATATTTCCCTGTAAATAGGGGAAATAGTTTCTGCGGGAACAGGATCAAGAAGGTTTCTAATTTGATTGGCACTTGGAATTAAATGAATACCAAATAGGCTACGAGCATTATTTTTCCCACCTTCTTTTTCCATCGTTTTCTGATAATCCAAAAAAGACGGAGATTGCATAAAGAAAACGGAAAAGGCACTAAGAGCTGCATCTGACATGTCATATTTTTGGTAAATACCATCACCACTACGCGCATCGGGTAAGGTGGCAAATGTCTGCTTGATCTGTCCAATCAAATTTGTTTGCGTGAATGTTGTTATTTGTTCGACTGTCTCTATCACTTATAGAATTTTTTTGGGGTAAGGAATTGGATTTATTTTATCACTGAATCCTAAATTGAGAATTGCTGACACTAGAGTCCATTTATGAGAAAAAACATGAAAAACCTATCAGGGGTATTAGTAGTACGGTCGCATTGATATTAGCTGAAGGAGATGCTGAAAAAATTCAGAAATTGCATTCCGCTATTGGTCATAGCTATGAAAGACAGTTTAATAAAAAGATCAATAGCCCTACAGATAATATGATCGAAGCTTTTACTGATGAAAATCTCTCAAAAACAGAATTTAACCGGCTAATGGAACATTTTTCTGATATTTACCAGCAGCGCTTTAATGAACGCTATTTTGGTGAAGGTAATTTTTTACTAACAAAAATTCAAACTTTATTGGCTGATAAAGAGTAGATATCAAGTCAACATTTTTATCGTATTCATGACGTCTTGTTCAGCCTTTTTTTGCTGCATTAAATCAGGAATTACAATGTATTCATTCGGTAATAAGTGCATCTCAGGCTTACCAAAAATATACCCTTGCCCCAAATTTACACCTATTTCTCTTAATTTTTCTATCGCCTCGGGCGTGTCAACATATTCAGCGATCGTTTTTTTCCCAAGATTTGCGACTAATTCAGTCATAGACTTCACTAAAATCTGGTCAGTTGGATTATTGATTAAATCACGAATAAACTGAGCATCAATTTTCACATAATCGACAGGAAAGGTTTTAAGGTAATTAAATGAACAAAATCCAGCGCCAAAATCATCTAATGAGAATTTACACCCTAAAGCACGGATTTTTGTAATCATATCACGTGTTTTTTCAAAATTACCAACAGCCGCTGTTTCTGTGATTTCAAAGGCAATCCGCTTTGCATCTACCCAAGTTAGCTCTAGCTTTTCTTTTATAGTCGGTAATAAAGAAGCATCTTGAAACGCAACACTAGAAAGGTTAATAGACAAAGAAATATTTGATTTTTCAGTAGGAAGTTTAGCCAGAAAAGTAATAGCACTCTCCACTACCCACAGGTCAATGCTATGAATTAACCCCATACGTTCCGCAACGGGGATAAATTCTACCGGAGAAATAACCTCATTATCATCTCCACGCATTCTAATTAAGACCTCATAATGAGAAACCTCACCACTGAATAAATTAACTATAGGTTGAAATACTAGAAAAAAACTGTCATTTAAAAGTGCTTTTTTAATTAAAGGCACCCAATAAATATCTCTACGCCGCTCTCGTACCGAGCTATCCTGCTCATTATATTCCCAAACTAAATTACGACCATTGTCCTTAGCCATATTACACGCATGGCGTGCACGAGAAATGAGTTCATTGGGGTGATACACAATAGTTGCTGTACTAAGACCCGAAATACCCACAGAAATTGAAATGCTATAGCAAACATCGCCCGTACAAAAACGATACTCATAAACTGCCTTTCTAATTTTCTCAGCAAACTTCTTTACTTCATCCGCTGTTTTATTTTTTATAAAAAGACAAAATTCATCAGACCCAATGCGTGCAAATAAATCACTTTTAGCTATTAACTTTCTGATAATTGAAACTACTGTAACTAGTAACCTATCTCCGACCTCAAACCCTTCAAGCTCATTAACTAAACAAAAACGGTCAATATCTATAAATAATAGCGCGCCATTTTTCTGCTGCTGATTGTTTCGGTTAAGAATTAGTCTTACTTCACGTTCAAAATTCCGCCTATTCAATAAGTTAGTTAATTCATCATGAACCACTAAGTATTTCATTTTTGCATCTATAACTTTTCTTTCTGCAAGCTCATTGATAAGTCGTTCTTCTTGCTTATGGCGAAGAAAATACTCGTGCTTTATAATTAACTGAAAATTAATAATAGAAAAAAATTCTGAATAATTAATAGGCAGAGGCATATAGTGCAGTAATCCTTTAGATGTTAAATCACTTTTTTCAAGCTCGCTGCTATAGTCCTTTGTAGGATTAAGAATAATAAAAGGAATGACAGAGCTATCGTTATTAAATGCCAAACACATTTCCATGACCTGACATTGAGGCAGCTCTTCATTAACAACAACTAAACCAACCTGTTCGATATCATTATAAAAAGGTCGTAAAATCTCATAGACCTTACTACCATCATCAGCAATTCTGATATTGCTAAAACCTTGCTTATTTAGCTGTGAACTTATTTCATCAGCCAAGTGTTCATCATTTTCAGCAATAATAATAATTTTTTCTTTCAGATTTTTACTTATAGTCATATAAACTGCCTAATGCCTTTATTCTTTTTCTTAAAGATAAAAACCAAATATATACCAAATCCTAAAGTTGCATTATCCATAATAATGTCTATAGTGACCAGCTATATTTTACTTTAATAAGCATCAATAAGTACCTAATAACCTACAAAATAATAACGATGACCTCACGCAGAGAACTATCAATTACGGATCTATTCAGGGGAGATTTACATCTGTCATCTCCCCCTAGCGTCTACTTTAGCCTACAGAAACTAATAGAAGACCCGAGTAAGTCTTTGGCAGAGGCAGCGTTTATCATCGAAAAAGATGCTTCATTGTCATTAAAATTATTAAAAATAGTGAATAGTGCTTTTTATGGCTTTCCTTCTAAAGTGACCTCTATTAATCAGGCAATTAGCCTGATTGGTACACAAGAATTGCAGAATATTACCCTCAGCACTATTGTGATTGAAAAATTTTCTGATTTACCTGGCGGCCTTATGTCTATGCATGATTTTTGGAAAAGAAGCTTGCATTGCGCATTGATAGCGCAAGGAATTGATCGTTTCTTAGGTAAACGCTTTGCGCAATCTGTGTTTATATGTGGAATACTACATAATATTGGACAGTTAGTTTTCTTTCGCCGTCTTCCCGAATTAAGCCGAGAAATAAACCTAATGCTTGAAGCACAAGAATATATTTTAAGTCGTGACGAAGTAAAAATCGAACAAAGTATTCTTGGCTTTGATCATTATCAGACGGGAGCGGTACTTACCCAGCTTTGGAAACTTCCAGAAATTATTACCCAAAGTATTCGTTTACACGCAAGCCTTGATACGACTGGTAATTATCAAGAAATTTCCGCCATTATCAGGCTTGCTGACTATTATAGTAAACTTGATAGTGATAATGATGAATTAAAAAATAGCCACTTAGGTATTTCTGCAGTGAGTATGAGTGCTATCATTGAGCAATCTATCGAAGAGTTGGACGAAATTTTAAAGGCATTTATTTAGCCTTCACTCCCTTTACTACTTAGCCGGTCATTGTATGCACAATTTTCATATCCTTTATTTAGACAATGATAACTTTTGGGCTAATCAAGTCAAAATGCACCTTGAGTGGCAAGGCTATCAAATTGCAATAACAGGTAATGAACAAGAGCTGTTAACAAAAATGTACCAACAAAGCTACGATTTATTAATCGTGGATCTGTTAACGCCTGTGTCTAATGCTTTTTTTTTGCTAGAACACTTAACTCAGCAAAACATAATGCCTGCAACCCTATTAGTAAGCGATAAAATAGATGATCATCAAATCAACCAAGCCATGCATTATGGATGCATCAACTATGTGCTAAAGACTCCCTTATTTCAAAAATTTTTTGAGCAACTTAGCTTAAGTATTTTTCAAGTACGTGAGCAACAACGTGTAGCACAACAAGCACATCAAACAAAAAATATTACAAATCAGTACGCTGCAACTAATATGCTGACTTGGGAGTATTTTCCACTGCAAGAGCAGGTACAGTGGCTTCCATATCAAGAGAGAGAAAAACTCACTGTCTCTTATGATGAATTCACGGCAAAGATTCACTTAGAAGATTTAGCGCATGTTAAAACACAAAATAATATTTGCTTATTTTCACATCGACCGGTTGAATATACTTTCCGTTACTTATTTAATGATAAGAAAATCATTACCTATCAAATTCGAATACAAGCTGAAATTGATAATATTGGGAGGGTAAATCGTCTATATGGGCACATACAGCAGCTATCTACAGAACAGCATAGCGATAAAAACCTACATTTGAAATTGTCTTTTTTGGATAATACGGCTAATGGTCTGTTTATCACAAACACTCATAATCAGATTATTTCAATCAACAAAGCATTTACCACTATTAGCGGTTATACAGAGCAGGAAATTATCAAACAAAACACTGCTGTGCTTAACGCCGCACATTTTGATAGTGATTTCTTTAGGGAAAAATTAAAGCATAATGATTTTTGGCAGGGTGAAGTTTTAATTCGTCACCGTGACGGGCATATAGTGCCTACTTGGCAATCTAGCTACATTTTAAAAGATACCTCGGGAAATATGGCACAATCTATTTCTGTATTAAGGGATATTAGTCAGCAAAAAGCCCAACAAGAATCCATTCAATTTCAAGCAAACCATGATCTTTTAACTGAACTGCCTAATCGCATCTTGTTTTTAGACCGACTGAGAAGTGCGCTTAAACTCACTAAACGCAACAATACTAAACTGGCATTAATCTTGTTAGACCTAAATAAATTCAAGTGGATCAATGACACCTTAGGCCATCATGCAGGCGATATACTCTTGCAAGAAACAGCGAAAAAATTGCAAGCTGCTGTCAGAAATTCAGATACCGTGGCTAGATTGGGTGGCGATGAGTTTTCAATTATTATCCCCGACCTTGAAAAAAATACGGATGCTGAATTAATTATTAGTAAAATTTTTGCTGCATTCAAACAAGCCATATTAATTGACCAGCAAGAAATTTTTATCTCGGGCAGCATTGGCATTACTATTTTTCCAGATGATGGAGATGATATAGATTCACTACAGAAGAATGCTGATAGTGCTATGTATATAGCTAAAAAAAACGGCCCAAATAGTTACTATTACTATACCCAGGCTTTACAACGTGAAACTGAAAATCGACTAAAACTCATTAACAGTATGCGCTCAGCAATGCTGAATCAGGAATTTAGCTTACACTATCAACCTATCATTGATTTGTTGACAAATAAAGCCATAGGCGCTGAAGCTTTGTTACGGTGGAACCATGGCCAAAACGGATACATACCTTTAAATGATTTTATTCCAATCGCAGAAGAAAGTGGCCTAATTCGTGAGGTTGGTAATTGGGTTATCAATGAAGTTGCTGACAATATACAGCGTTGGACTGATTTAGGCTTGCCAGCCTTGCATATTTCTTTAAATCAATCCATTGCGCAATATAGCTTATCTAGTTGCCATATTGAATGGCTGAATATTTTAAAAAACAAGCAAATACCCGCTGGAAGCATCACTTTTGAAGTGACTGAAAACCTATTTTTTGAACGAAAAAACAATCACTTAGAAAGCATCAAAAAACTCAAACAAAGTGGTATAAAGGTTTCCCTAGATGGTTTTGGTACGGGATATTCTTCTTTAAATTATTTAAAAAAGTACCCAATAGATGCATTAAAGATAGATCGTACTTATATACACTCGATGGTGGATAACCCAACTAATGCAATTCTGGTTGAAACGATTATTATCCTAGCCAATAAGCTAGGCATTAAAGTGATAGCAACAGGCGTTGAAAACGAAGAACAATTAGTTTTATTAAGCCAAGAATGTCGGTATGCTCAAGGGTATTATTTTAGTAGGCCTTTACCTTTTAATGAATTTAAGAAATATATCGAAACGCAACACCCAAACAAGTATTAGGCTTAACAAAACAACTAAAAAGCCACATAACTAGCTCTGAAACTTGGAATATAAAAAAATAGCATAACTGATTTTTTAAAGTGTTTAGCCGCATGGTTTTATAGTCTACTTCAAGACTGCTGTACTAGGCACATCAATAAGTGGCACCAAAATAACCCTAATCACTGTCAGCTATCTTTTCTTGCAAAGCCACAGCATACGCTTCCAAAGCATTAAGTAATTGATTATCCACGTTACCCTGTTGTTTTAGTTTATTTATAGATTCGCTATAAGTCGCAAAATCAAGGAAGCCATTTTTGTGCTTATCGCTTAAGCGCTCTCGACAAAATGCTTTCCATTGGGCTTGCTCCTCTTTATTCAAAGTTTCGGGAAAATTCCGGCCACGATACCTAAACAGCATAGTCTCCAATCGTAAATCACTCGCTGGAATAGTATAATCGGCTAATTCTTCAGGCTTTAATGCACGAATAGTATTCATAACCTGCTTATCAGCAGCAGAAAAAAAGCCACCACTATAAATCATTAAATCAGGATCAGGATGACTATCAGCTGTAAATTTTTTAGCACTAAAAACTTGAGTAAGCTTGGCAGTTATATCTTGCGCCTGTTGAATCAAATCTCGGTGCAAGTAACATTCTTCCCTATCAATTTGCAAACGTTCGGCATCACTCGGGCGCAAAACTTTTTCTGGTGCCACAATAGGGCATTTATTAATATGAATAGTTTTTAACGGGATACGTTCAATCCCCTCAGGCAAGTCAGCTTTGGCCGTAAAAATACGTTTTTGTATCTCGTCGATAGGCAAGTCAAGCATAACACTTGGGTCAATCGATAAATCATAAACAATGACCCCATTACTATTACTAGGATCTTGGCATATCGGTAAAACCAGTGCTAAATATTGTTTATCCGCACCATACATACCAGAAACATGAACAACTGGCGTGAAACTTCCCAACTGCAATAATTGTTTTACTTGATGCTTACCTCGATTATCTAAGAAGAATTGAAATAACTTAGGTTGGGCTTGTTTAATTAATCTCGCAATCTCGATGGTAGCATAGACATCAGACAAAGCATCATGCGCATCTTTATGGGTAATTCCATTTTCTGCCGTTAACTTTTCCAAACGAAAACTAATGCGACCTTCTGCGTCTACAGGCCAGCGCATACCTTCAGGGCGTAAAGCATGCATCGTTCTCACTAAATCGATCAAATCCCAGCGTGAATTTCCATTTTGCCATTCACGCGCATAAGGGTCATAAAAGTTACGATACAAAAGATTACGGGTTACTTCATCATCAAAACGTAAATTATTGTATCCTACAGTGCAAGTATCTGCTTGTGCCATCTGCTCATGAATTAAGGCAATAAATTCAGCTTCGGGCACACCTTTTTCAGCAGCTAATTGCGGCGTAATACCCGTTACGCAACACGCTTCAGGTTGCGGCAAAGTATCATCAGCTGGCTGGCAATAAATCACTAGCGGTTCGCCGATAATATTAAAATCAAAATCTGTCCTAATGCCAGCAAATTGCACGGCTCTATCGCGCTGAGGGTCTACCCCAAAAGTTTCATAATCATGCCAATAAAAACTATTTTGTGTCATATTTTCTGGTTATTTTTATATGATATGGATTTAAAATTGAACAAATTACAAAAGCTCTAACTTAGCATATGAAAGCATCAGCCACTTCATACCTGCATCTGCAAAGTTTACTTGTACTCTTTCTTGTGCGCCATCACCGTCAACTTGTAAAACGACACCTTCACCAAATTTTTCATGCTTAACACGCTGCCCTAACTGATAGCGCCCACTCGTTCCTAGGGTAGATTTTGATGATTTCACTGGCGTAACAGGCTTACTAACATTAGCACGTAAACGAATTTCCTGTAATTGCTCGGCCGGAATTTCTTTTAAAAAACGCGAGGGTCGAGGATAATTTTCTTTACCATATAAACGTCGAGACTCAGCATAAGTCATATACAGATACTTCATTGCTCGCGTCATACCCACATAACACAAGCGCCGCTCTTCTTCTAAACGAGCAAAGTCATCCACTGATTGTTGAGAAGGAAATAACCCTTCTTCTAACCCTACCATAAAGACTAACGGAAACTCTAAGCCTTTTGCACTGTGCAAGGTCATCAGTTGCACACAATCATCAAAAGCATCACCTTGTGCATCTCCCGATTCTAAAGCGGCATGAGCTAAAAATATATCCAGCTCACTTTGATTCTCTTCATTACTTGCATCATAATCAAATTGGCGTGCAGCATTAACTAATTCTTCTAAATTTTCTACGCGCGCCTCACCTTTATCACCTTTTTCTTTTTTATAGAATTCTATAAGATTACTTTTTTCAATCGCATTTTTAACTTGCTGATAAAGTTCTGCACCTTCTGATTGCTCAGTTAAGCTATTAATTATCAGCACAAAGCCTTTCAGTGCATTTTCTGCGCGTGGTGTAAAATGTCCAGCTTTCAGCAAGCTGATCATTGCCTGCCACAACGTCATTTGCTGCTCTCTGGCTAAGTGGCGGATATTATCAATCGTTTTTGTGCCTATGCCGCGTGTAGGCGTATTAATAATGCGTTCAAAAGCAGCGTCATTACCTTTGTGTGCACTTAAATGTAAGTAGGCTAAGGCATTTTTAATTTCCATTCGGTCAAAAAAGCGTAAACCACCGTAAACACGGTATGGCATCCCCATCGCCATCAATTTTTCTTCAAATAACCGTGATTGTGCATTAGACCGGTACAAAATTGCAGCATCAGCACGCGAATTACCTTCAGCTACCCATTTTCTAATGCGCTCGACAACGAAATACGCTTCATCTTGCTCATTAAACGCGGAGTACAAAGAAATTAAATCGCCATCACCATCATCCGTATGTAATGCTTTACCCATACGCCCCTCATTACAAGCAATCAGAGCATTCGAGGCTTTAAGGATATTCCCTGTAGAGCGATAGTTTTGTTCTAAGCGAACTAATAGATGGTTGGGATATTGTTTTTGAAAATTAAACATATTTTCAATTTTCGCGCCACGCCAGCCATAAATAGACTGATCATCATCACCCACGACAAATAAATTATCTTTACCCTCGGTCAGCAAGCGTAGCCAGGCATATTGAATCGTATTCGTATCTTGAAACTCATCGACATGCACATGCTGAAAGCGATCACGATAAAAGGCTAATAACTCGGTATTATCACGTAAAGTTTCATGTGCTCTTAATAATAACTCTGCAAAATCGATTAAACCCGAACGCTTACATAAATCCTCATAAGCCCGATAAATTTCTAATTTTTTTTGCTGATAAAGATCCCCTGTCTCTTGAATATGACTCGCACGGATGCCTTCATCTTTTTGCGCATTAATAAACCAAACCATTTGCTTAGGCGGCCAGCGGGTATCATCAATATTCATGGCCTTCATTAAGCGCTTAATCAAACGTAATTGATCATCAGAATCAATGACTTGAAAAGTACTGGGCAACTTTGCTTCTTCACTATGCTGTCTTAAAAAACGATGCGCTAAACCATGAAAAGTACCGATCCACATAGCGCGTGCTGAGATATTTAATAGCTCCTCTACGCGGCCACGCATTTCTTTAGCTGCTTTATTGGTAAAAGTAACAGCGAGTATGTTATGTGGGGAAATATGCTCTACTTGAATAAGCCAAGCAATACGATGCACTAGCACGCGAGTTTTGCCGCTGCCTGCGCCAGCTAAAACCAGCATAGAGCGAGAGGGAGCCGATACAGCTTGGCGTTGAGCATCGTTTAGAGAATCAATAATTGCTGTTACATCCATTACTCAACCCATTTGAATAGCTTAAAGAAAACCGAGCATTATACCTGATGCAGCGCGCTACTTAGCTAATCTAATAAAATAAGTTTATGCTTTAATCACCTCACCGTTAAGGCTCCTCTTATTAAATCCTCTCCCCATCGAAAGAGGGTTAGGGTAAAGGAATTAAAATAAGTAGGTACTGAACGGTTACTTAATCACATATTGTTTTTGCCAGATACTTGCACATTTTTTTTAGCCCTGTATATTTATGAAGCTAGCACGACTTTCCCGTCGACTCACTATAATTAGAATAAATAAAAGAAGAGGTGAAAATTATGAGCTTTGATTTTAAACGCATGCTTAAATTTGAAATTAACATTGGTACAAAGGAAAAGAAAGCCCGCCTTTATGCAGGCTCTGCTTTATTATTTATCTCTCTATTTCTAGCCTCTGTACCTTTATTACTTGTCGGTTTAGCATTGGTTGCTACAGGTTATTCACGCTGGTGCCCTGTGTATTCTGGATTAGAAAAATCGACTGTAGAAAACTAAAAAAATCTATTAGGTTAAGCAATAGACATATTACTCTCTGCTTAACCTAATATCTTTAAGTTTAAAAAAATCCAATCATCATTCCCTGCCACGCAGACTCATTCGCATCTTCTACGCCAAATTTATTTAGCCAGAATGAATATTCTGTGCCTATATAGAAAACATCAGATTTCCAGCCCACTAAATCACCGACATCCAGTAATAATTGTGGTTGCGCTAGCATCGTGACATTACCAAGAGCATTAGTATTGCCATCTTTTATATCGACAAACCCACGAAATTTGAATTTAGTCATCCCAAGCTTAAAGGGAAAACTCCAAACTGGCGTTATTTGCACGCCCCAAGAATGAGAGCCATCATCTTTATAAGCCATAATATCAAGCTGTAAATAGTCAAAATACATATTGGTCAAGTCTAAACTAATACCGACTAAATACGCTTGAAAACGCTTTTCTTCAGGCCGATTACTGATGTTAATACCGCCGGCCAGAGAAAAGTCCTTAACCGGCCCTAGACTAAGATTTGCGCCAGATATTTTATTTAAACTCAGATACGAATACACTTCAGCATAAACTTCAAAGCCATTATTATTGTACATATCAACAAAAAAGAAATTTTTCCCATATTTCCAGCCATGAGCGTGTTCAATAGTGATAGTAGAGCGTTCCTGTTCGGCAAAAATGAAATCACCACCATAAAGGTATTGAATATTACTTGAGGTCCAATCAAAGGGCTGTAGCGCCCAGCTTGGCATAGAAAAAAATATTGTCACTAAAAAAAGAATGAGTTTTTTAGGTAGCATTATAAGTAGGTTAATTTACAATAATTGTTTAGCTTAAAAGGATGCTCTGTGCTTTTTATTATAAACTACCTAAGGACTGGAAGTGTTATAAGCCATGCCCCTGACTTGTTTTTGTCCATATTCAGTGCTGCGAAAACAGTTGCGTAGCCTACTATGCGCCTTAAATACAAACAAACATTCTGTATTATAATGCACAAGTTATTTTACCCCTACTCCTAAGCTTATTTCTTATATTTAAAAGGGTTAACATGCACAATAAAATAATTGATTATTTCCATGACGGCCTATGGCAGAGTCATAAGGAAGAAAAAAATTCTGATATAAAAAAATTTGCGCTGCGCTATTTGAAAATTTTCACTTTATCAGCCAATGGCTTTATTAAAGATCACGGTAATTTAAGGGCTTCGGCACTCACTCTCTATACTTTGCTATCCATCGTGCCAGTTATCGCCATGTGTTTCGGTGTCGCAAAAGGATTTGGCTTTGAAAAAACTTTAGAGCAACAATTACTAGAACAAGTCCCTGACCAAGACACAATGATCCTACAGTTAATTGAAATGGCGAGAAATATGCTTGATTCAACTAAAGGTGGGTTAGTTGCTGGTTTTGGGGTTGTACTCTTATTTTGGACTGTCATTAAAGTAATTAGCAATATAGAGGAATCGTTTAATCATATCTGGAATGTACAAAAACCTCGAACTATGGGGCGCAAGCTTAGCGATTATCTTTCGCTAATGCTACTAGCTCCAGTATTAATAATAGCCGCGAGCAGTATTAGTGTCTTTGTTCAAGCCCAACTCACATCCTTAATTAATGAATTTGCTTTACCGGGTACTATTACCGCATTGCATATCCTCAGTTATTTACCTATGCTAATTTTATGGTTATTATTTAGTTTCTTATTTATGTTTATGCCCAATACTCGGGTGAACTATAGTTCGGGGATTTTTGCTGGCATTTTTGCTGGCACTGTTTTCTATATACTACAGTCTCTTTATGTTTCCTTACAAATTGGAGTCAGTAGTTATAATGCAATATATGGAAGTTTCGCAGCACTACCGTTATTCCTTGTATGGTTACAAATCACATGGATGATTGTTTTATTTGGCTCAGAATTATCCTTTTTCCATCAAAATATCGCGCTTTATCAATTTAACCAGAAATTTAAAAACTTGAATTTCAATTCTAAAAATCAGCTTGCGCTACATATCATGCATGCAATCATAGAGCGATTTAGCAAAACAACTAAACTGCCCTATTCTGCTGAAGATATTAGCCTACACTTACAACTCCCTATTTCTATCTCTAAAAGCTTATTAACTGAATTAAGCAACTGTAAACTACTATCTAAGGTATATTATGAAGATAATCCTGAGCCTCACTATCAACCTGCCTATAGTATAGGCTTACTAAGCGATGAAGAAATTACCAAGGCTTTAAAAAATAACGGTGAAAGTTATACAATAACGGTAAACCAAGCCTAATTTAAATTCAGAGGAAAAATCACAAGCGTTATGGTTCAAAGCTTATAACAAAACAGCCCCCCCCCCTGACGGGTGATATAGATGAACGTCCTGAAGAGCCCTAATAACCGTGGCAGCTAAATTATTTGTATTTCCCTCATACGTAAAAGGACAACTTAAAAGCATTAAAGTGCGAGTACTTATTCACTGAAGTTTCCCAATAATGAAAAGCTAACCAAGATTTTTTTAATTTAAATTTGTAAGAAGATGGCTAGGCTATCACTATAGAAATTTACAGATTTGTACGATTATTGTACAAATTTATAGGTGAAACTGTATCCCTAAGGCATAAAAAAAGCCATCAGCTTTACAGCTGATGGCTTTTTAAAAAGCTATGTTACCGAATTCGAATTAGAAAAAACTAATTCATTACTCTGTAAGCTATTTTTTCTCTTTAGCTTTATTACGCTCTTGAACTTCTTTAATCACTTCTTCAGAAATATTTTTAGGACAAGGTAGGTAGTGTGAAAATTCCATAGAGAATTGACCACGACCTGATGTCATTGTACGTAAATCACCGATATAACCAAACATCTCACTTAAAGGTACATCTGCTTTAATCCGTACGCCTGTTACCCCTGCTTCTTGTGATTTAATCATACCGCGACGACGGTTTAAATCACCGATTACATCACCGACATGATCTTCAGGTGTAAAGACATCAACATGCATAATCGGCTCAATTAATTGAGGGCCCGCTTTTGGAATTGATTGACGGAATGCTGATTTTGCTGCGATTTCAAAGGCAACGGCTGATGAATCGACGGCATGGAAGCCTCCATCCAAAAGAGTTACTTTAAAGTCTAAACATGGGAACCCTGCCAATACACCGGTATCAATCATGCTTTTGAAACCTTTTTCTACCGCTGGCCAGAACTCTCTAGGCACATTACCACCGGTTACTTTTGATTCAAAAACAAAGCCCGATCCTGGCTCACCTGGTTCAATTCTGTAATCAATTTTACCAAACTGACCTGAACCACCTGATTGCTTTTTGTGTGTATAGCTATCTTCAATTGTTTTCGTAATTGTTTCACGGTACGCTACTTGTGGCTTACCTACTTCTACATCAATGCCATGGGTACGTTTTAGGATATCAACTTTAATATCTAAATGTAACTCACCCATTCCACGTAGAATCGTTTCACCCGAGTCATCATCCGTTTCAACACGGAAAGACGGATCCTCAGCAACCATTTTACCAATGGCGATCCCCATTTTCTCAGAACCTGCTTTATCTTTTGGTGATACGGCAATTGAGATAACAGGATCAGGGAAGACCATAGGTTCTAATGTTGCAGGAGATTTAGGATCACATAGCGTATGCCCTGTCTGTACATTTTTCATGCCAACAATAGCGATAATATCACCCGCTTGCGCACTATCA
Organism: methanotrophic endosymbiont of Bathymodiolus puteoserpentis (Logatchev); assembly: GCF_900128525.1. Classification (GTDB taxonomy): domain Bacteria; phylum Pseudomonadota; class Gammaproteobacteria; order Methylococcales; family Methylomonadaceae; genus Methyloprofundus. The sequence goes on along the minus strand of NZ_FQTQ01000062.1, from coordinate 47,476 downwards.
ATTTCAATACGCTCGTCTGCATGCATTTCTACCATACGTCCAACACGCTCTGTTTTACCAGTGAAACTATTAAGAATAGTGTCGCCTTTATTCAATTTACCTGAATAAATACGCACAAATGTTAAAGCTCCATAGCGATCATCCATAATTTTGAAAGCTAAAGCACGGAATGGCTTATTAACATCAACAATCGCGAACTCGCCCGTCTCCTCTCCTTCTTCATCTACTTCTGGCTGTGGTTTAACTTCAGTAGGGCAAGGCAGATAATCAATAACCGCATCCAATACTAATTGAATACCTTTATTTTTAAACGCTGAGCCACAATAAGTAGGGAAGAAATCAAGATTGATAGTTCCTTTACGAATGCAAGCTTTAATCGTTTCTAAGCTTGGCATCTCACCTTCTAAATAGGCTTCCATTGCTTCGTCATCTTGCTCCAATGCCATTTCAATCAGTTTTTCACGATATTCAGCAACATCATCCACCATATCTGCTGGAATATCTTGAATTTCGTAGTTTGTTGGATCGCCTGAATTATCCCAAACCCATGCTTTTTCAGTTAATAGGTCTACCACACCAACGAAATCATCTTCTGTACCAATAGGTAATACCATCACTAATGGATTAGCTCCGAGTACATCTTCAACTTGTTTAACAACACGGTAGAAATCAGCACCCAAACGATCCAGCTTATTCACTAAGATAATACGAGCAACTTCTGAATCATTAGCATAACGCCAGTTAGTTTCTGATTGTGGTTCTACACCACCTGAACCACAGAATACACCAATACCACCATCAAGTACTTTTAAAGAACGGTAAACCTCGATAGTAAAATCAACGTGCCCTGGTGTATCAATAATATTAAAGCGGTGCTTATTCCAAAAACATGAAGTAGCAGCTGACTGAATAGTAATCCCACGCTCTTGCTCTTGTTCCATGAAATCTGTTGTTGCAGCACCATCATGTACTTCGCCTAGCTTGTGGATTTTACCCGTTAGCTTTAGAATTCGTTCCGTTGTTGTTGTTTTTCCCGCATCAACGTGCGCGAAAATACCAATATTTCTATAAAGGGATAAATCTGTCATTGTTGTACTCTAAAAGGTTGGGTATAAAAGCCGTTCTAGTAATTGATGTAATTCAATTACTGGCGCCAATGTTCAGTAATGATTTGCTATAAAGGCTTATTCGTTACTTTTCTAGGCATTAAAAAACCTGTTATTTTACCCTACTTTATAGGTAAAGAAACAGGCTAATTTAAATTTTCTTTTTAATGCACCTTACGCACCAAAAGATTGATTTAATAATGCATTGTCTAATTTGCCTGCACGAAAACTATTACCAGTCTCTACAGCGGTAACAATCACGCTTGCAGGGCTAAATAGCATGCCATCAATTTTAAAGAAATCATATTTTGCATCCTTAAAAACTTGTGCAAAAGGCTTGCCGTAGTCTTTAGAGGTTGAGCTAGGTAATGCCATTGCTAACTTTTCTGCCTCTGCATCGCTCCCTTTAACAAAAATATGTACTAAACCAGCAAATAAGATCGCATCATTCGTACGCCCCATAGCCTGTACAAAATCAGGATGTGGAGGGCATAATGGCGCACTGCCCATCCCATCAATAATATTTTCTAAAGGAAAATGTAACTCATGCGCCTTGTGCATCGCTACCTCTAAAACACGACCAACAACCTGAACTCCCCCCGCCAAACTACTGGTAGGCGTGACAATAATTGTTAATTTTTCCAAATCAACATTACAAGCTTTAGCGATTTTTTGCACAATTTCTATTGGTGGAATGGCGTCATTCTCAATCACTAAAGTTGCTGTTTCTGCTTTATCATTATAGTCCAGCTCTTTATAAAGCTCTTCAACAGGCACTATTTGACCGTCTTTTTCTTTTGTTGCCATCGCTCTTGCAGGACCAGAACCTAACGCAAAATATTTTTCATGAGATAAACTCCAGCCTGCATACTGACTCCCTAAACATGCCAGTACAGGGTTACTTGTATGAACATTGACTGTTAAAGGCCAGTTTTCAGTATAAGCAGAATGAGACAAGGAAACAGTGCCCATGCCGCCTAAACAAATTTCAGTAATAATGCGTCCAGCCTCAAGCCCACCAGGCACTTTAATTCCTGCATCAATAATGGTGCAGCCATTGTCTAACTTTTGTACTTTCAGTCTTAACTTATCTGCATTATCAAGTAACTCCTGCACCAAAGGTTGAGTTAGTTTATTAACGCTTGCCGTATATTCCATATTGCTTTACCTATTTAATATTGTATTTTCTATTATTTTTTGTCGATCCGATAACTGTATTAAAGTCTGCTGAACCGTTTTTCCCTGCGCCATAATACTACAAATTGGCTGCCCCGCCTGAATACATGAATTATTTTTTGGTCGGTCAAAACTCCACTCGGGCCATTCCACCCAAGATTTAACGACACTAAGCTGCATTGCATAAATAACCTGCATAGCACGTATTGATTTATCTTTAAGTTGAGTAGGAAGTTGCCCCGAAATATGCGCACCCATCAAGTCTAATTCGGGGTACAACATAAGACTCACTGGGGGACGTAAATTGATCTCCAAAAAATAACATTGCCGACCATCCCAAATAAAATCCAAGCTGCCTAGACCTTGTAAGCAATAATGGCCCACTAATTTTTCCAACCAACCCGTGACTCTATTTTGCTCAGTTTCCAGTAAGATCTGATCGCGAATTACGCCAGCAAAAGCAAAATCATCTTGATTAACAGGCCATTGCCTATGAAAGCCTACCGTGCTAACCCGCTGACCATCAGCACAAAATAAGACAGAACCAACTTGCCCCTGACAAAAGCGTTGGTAATACTCATTAGTATTCGCGCCCAATCGAGACTCTCTGATACCGATACCACCAACATGATCAATAGGCTTTATTAACCAACGTGAGGTATCATTCGGTGGTAAGAAACGACTTTCTGGGAACTGAATACTGAATTCATTAAGTTGCTTAAAAAAATCTTTTTTATCTCGGAACCGCTCAAAGGCCCTAGGTTTATTACCGATGAGTTGAAAATTTTTAGCCAGCCAAATTAAAGTACTTTGCTGCCCTTCTAGACCGCTACCATAGACCACTAACTGTATTTTAAAATACAACTGCAACAACTCTATTGCACTCCGCACTTCGGGTAACGCCAAACTCTCTACCCGACAAACCTGCTCCGCTATTGCCAGAGTATCTTGATCTGCAAATAGATCAATCACGATAACTTTATAATCAGCTTTATACGCCAGCTCCGCAAGCATTCTTCCTGAGTTTGCAATAATCAACAGATAGTCAGGCAAACACTTCTCCGCCACTGTTGCGAGCACTCACTACTAATATTTCAAGATTCTCACAACCTGAAAACTGCTGTTCTACCTGTTGTTTTAATTTTTCTGCAACATTAGCACCCTGCACCGCACAAAATCCTGTTGGCCCCCATGAAGTCTGGCCAATAGCGACCGCGCCCTGCTCTTGTAAATAACCCATGGCTGTAGCAACATCCTGACTAGCGAACACCCCTCCCTGCGCGCCAGAAAAATGCTCGCCAACTGAAGACTGCACCTGAGTAATGACATCACCAAATAAATTGATATTATTTTCCGCTAAAGCCGGCAAACCCTGCATCATCAATAAATAACATAAACGTGCTGCTTCTTGCGGTGGAAATGGTGGCAATTCCTTAAAGGCTTGTATTTCATCCGCGCCATGTAAACCTTTGCCGCGCTTATCAAAGACCAAAATAAAACGCCAATCGTCAGGAATATTCATCCGCGCAATAACCGGCGGCGTAATTGTCTGCTCACCACGCCCACCATCAACAATCAATCCACCTTGTTCAAAAATGGCAATACCAATTCCCGATCTAGCTCCTCGATCGGTTAAAGCAGCAATATCACGGACACTTAATCCTAAATCATAAAAAGCATTTAGCGCCATACCAATAGCAATAGCCATTTGCGTGCCAGAACCTAAACCAATGTGCTCAGGAATATTAGAATGTAGATCAAGCTGTAACTTATCAGCAACATTCAAGTTAGCACAAAGCTCTTTAATACACGATAATGCCCGCTTGGGCGCATGACTACTTACAGTCAATGTATCGGCATAACCAAGCGATAAAGTCGTGTTAATTTCATTCAGAGCCACCCCGATACTACCAAAGTGTCGACCTAGTGAGCCACTTAAATCGATAAAGCCCATATGCAAACGTGCGGGCGCCATAACTGTAATTTTTGGATGCGAGGTTTTCAAAAGTAATACACACTAGAAACGGATAAAAGCTGGAATTATACAGGATAGTTCGCTATTTTTGTGCTGCCTGCACCAGTATAGATAATTCAGATAAATCATTCAAAATAATGCCTGCTGATTTTTGCATGCACTCATTTACCGATATAGAAGGCACCAGTACCGAAAAAATATTGGCATTTTTAGCTGCCAATAAACCAATTAAAGAATCTTCTACCACTAAACAGGATTGAATATCCTGCTCTAAGCTATCAGCTGCTTGCAAAAATATATCGGGCGCAGGTTTAGGTGCTTGCACATGATCACAACAAACTAATAATTCAAACAAATTTTCTATACCTGCATAACGCAAACATTCACGGGCATTTTTTTCGGGGCTATTAGTCGCTAAGCAATAAGGAATTTGTTTGCTTTTTAATACGGACAGCAAGTCATGAACGCCTTTTTTTACAGCAATACCCTCACGAATGACTGTAGCCCGCCAAAATTTAGAACTCAGTGAATAAAATTTTTCTAAGGGAAAATTATCACCCAAAGTTTGCGTTAATTTTAGCTCTATCAGCGCGAAAGATAAGCCCGACACCTGCCTATAAAACGCATCACTTAACTGATAGCCTAAAGCGTCTGCCGCTTGCTGCCAAGCCTGAAAATAAGTGACCTCGGTATCCAAGATCAAACCATCCATATCAAAAATGAGTGCATTAAAATCAGGTAAAATGCCCATTAAATCTCTATTACCTTAATATACTCGCCCACTGCTTCACGGCTTGATCCCACCAAAATTCGCGCCTGACCTGTGCTTGATACTTCTAATTGTCCAGACACTTCGATGCGCTCTCCTTGCACCGCTTGCCCTGTATAGGTTGCGGTATAACATACGATCTCAGAAACTTGCTCATGTTCGATTAAAAACCTTGCAGGATAATCAAAGCCATATTGCGCATTAAGCACGGTTGCTTGAATCAATGTTGCACCTTTTTTTTGATAGTTAACCCCTTCATCTTCAGCCCTTAACACCAATAAATTCAAATCAAATTTACGCTGATTAATTAACGCTTTATTGTATTTACGCTGCTCATGCCAAACATAATCTACGTAACTTAAATCACATTGCCTACGTTGATAGGACTCCAGCCAATCCTGCTCAGAAAGTTGCTGCAATCGACCTTGTTCTATGAATTGTTTAATTAACCCTCTCAGTTGATAAAATTTTTTACGGCCATAGACCACTAGATCAATATCTGAATTGATATTTTGCGCACCAATCAATAACGAACCCGTCACACCGACACGCTGAAGATCCACACCTTTAACTAAAAGCATCTGACATAAAGCAGTACAATCTTGTTCAATCATATCAAGATTTTTTTTAAGCAATAAGTCTTGTAAGCGTTGTCTAGGCTGATGGTGAATAACGATAGATTGAACATTGACGGCATGTAAAGCAGCAGACTTTACTAGCGAAAAAAATAAATACTGAGGATAGTGCTCTGTTAAAAAGTGATTAGCCTCTTGCGTATCTAGCTTTCGCCATATAGTACCTTGTTGCACATAACGCAAAAAACAAAGCACCTTACCTTGCTCTAAGCCTTGCTCTACAACAGCAAACACTAACCCTTCTGCTGTTTGAATAAAGTCTTTAGGGAAATAACAATCATTCACTAAGCTTTTTCAACCCGGTTTCTCCCTTTTTCCTTAGCGCGATACAAAGCATCATCCGCTGCCTTTGTAACTTCCTCACCACTTTTAAACTGCCCTTGGTAAGTTGCTACACCTAAACTCAAAGTCACATGATCTGCCACTTTCGACCCTGCATGGGCAATACCCAGCTTAACGATTGCTTCTCGAACCTTTTCCGCAAAAATTGTCGCCCCTTGTAAATCAGTACTAGGTAAAATAAAGGTAAATTCTTCACCACCATAACGACACGCCAAATCTGTTGGTCTTGCGCAGGCCTTAGCTAAAGCCAATGAAACATCTGCTAAACACTGATCGCCTTTCTGATGTCCATATTTATCATTGTAAAGCTTAAAAAAATCAATATCACACAGCACCACCGACAATGGCTTTTTCTCGCGCTTAGCCAATTTAAATTCTCTGTCTAAAGTGTCATCAAAATTACGTCGATTCGCCAACCCCGTTAATTGATCAAACATCGACAAATGTAAAAGCGTTTTATTTGCCTCAAGCAAACTATCCTGCGCTTGCTCAAGCTTCTGCCGCATCCTATAAATACGCTCCATTGCAGTAATTTGCAATTGTAAGCGTAAAGGACTAATCGGCTTTTCCATATAAGCATCGCCTCCTGCTAAAATGCCTTGCGTATAGGAATCATCATCTACTTTAGTCGTTAAGAAAATAATAGGAAACCAGTCATCCCTTTTGATTTCACGTATTTTTTGAGTTGCTTCAAAACCATTCATCCCTGGCATCTCAACATCCATCATAATAAGGTCGACCGAATTTTCTTTGATATATTCGACAGCATCATTTCCAGACTCCATATGTACAGCCTCATGACCCAATGAAGAGATGCATTCAGCAACCAACATACGAATAGATTTACTATCATCAACAATCAAAACTCTCATTAGCACCCTATATACACTAAAAATATCCGAGTTAAATATAATATATAACAATACTATACCTGCAAAATAACTACAATAAAAACAAGTTAATCAAATGATTACATGCCCCCATTCCTATCTCTGTAAAATATCTAACCCAGAACTATCCGCCTCTATCATTGCAGAATTAACACTAACATCAGCGCGTTGATCTAAATTTAACCCGATAAAATCAAATAACTGTGTATCTGCTAATTGCGAAGGGGCAACACTTTGCAAGCTTGAGAAAATAGTCTCTAAGCGACCTGGAAAAGCTTTATCCCAGTTTTCCAGCATTTTTTTCATCATTTGCCGCTGTAAGTTCTCTTGAGAGCCACATAAATTACAAGGAATAATAGGAAACTGCTTTAATTCTGCATAAGTTTCTATATCTTTTTCCTTACAATAGGCAAGCGGCCTAATAATAATATTTTGACTATCATCGCTTAATAACTTGGGTGGCATAGCTTTTAATTTTCCCGCATAGAAAATATTTAAAAAAAATGTCTCTAAAATATCATCGCGATGATGCCCTAAAGCAATTTTAGTTATACCCTCTGCCTTTGCATAACCATATAAAGAACCACGACGTAAACGAGAGCACAAACTACACGTCGTTTGGCCTTCAGGAATAACTCGCTTAACAATACTATAGGTATCCTGTTCAATAATATGAAAAGGGACACTTATTTTTTGTAAATATTTAGGCAGAATGTGCTCAGGAAAACCTGGTTGCTTCTGATCCAAGTTTACCGCGATAATATCAAAATGAATCGGAGCAATTTTCTGAAAATACATCAAAATATCCAACAATGTATAAGAATCTTTACCCCCCGACAAACATACCATCACTTTGTCGCCGTCTTCAATCATATTGAAGTCAGCAATAGCACTACCCACATTTTTACGTAAACGTTTGTGCAATTTATTAAATTCAGTTTGTTCTTTTTTAGTGCTTGACATATCTAGTAAAACTCAGGGGATAAAATCCTTAAAACAAAAAAAGGCGAAAAAGCACTCTTACTCAAGAGCACCTTTTCACCTTAAACAGGCTAAAAGCTATAAAGTCTAGCTGTTATAGCGCTGAAAAATCAATGAAGCATTCGTTCCACCAAAGCCGAAACTATTCGACATAATAGTATTTAAAGTCACATCATCTTTACGTGTTGCAACAATAGGCATACCTTCTGCTCCAGGATCCATTGATGTAATATTAGCCGATGCGCTAATAAAATTATTTTTCATCATTAATAGTGAGTAAATCGCCTCATTTACACCCGCAGCACCTAATGCATGGCCAGTCAATGACTTAGTAGATGTAATATAAGGCATTGCCTCTGCATCAAACACTTGACGCAAAGCTTCTAATTCACGCGTATCGCCTACGGGGGTGCTTGTACCATGCGCATTAATATAATCAACTTTAGCATCAACCGTTGCCATAGCTTGCTGCATGCAACGAATAGCGCCTTCTCCTGATGGTTGAACCATATCATAGCCATCTGAAGTCGCACCGTAACCAGTCAACTCAGCATAAATTTTAGCACCGCGCGCTTTAGCATGCTCCAGTTCTTCCAACACTAAAACACCGCCACCACCAGAAATAACAAAACCATCACGTGCCTCATCATACGGACGTGAGGCACTTTCTGGCGTATCATTATATTTAGACGACATAGCCCCCATACCGTCAAATAATACTGACATAGTCCAGTGTACTTCTTCGCCACCACCAGCAAAAACAATATCTTGTTTACCTAGCTGAATTTGCTCCATGGCATTACCAATACAGTGCGCACTTGTAGCACAAGCAGACGTAATTGAATAATTAATACCTTTAATTTTAAACGGTGTCGCTAAGCAAGCAGTGTTCGTACTCGACATAGCACGTGTAACCATATAAGGCCCAACCCTTTTAATTCCTTTTTCACGCAAAATATCAGCGGCAGCAACTAAGTTTGAAGTAGACGGCCCACCTGAGCCCATAATCAAACCTGTGCGCACATTCGAGACATCACTTTCTTCTAAACCAGAATCAGTAATGGCTTGCTGCATAGCAATATAGTTAAATGCTGCACCATCACCCATAAAACGCTTTACTTTACGATCAATAAAGTCATCAAGGTCAATATTAATAGCGCCACGCACATGGCTACGAAAACCTAACTCTTGATAGTCCTCCGCAAAAGTAATACCTGAGCGCCCCTCTTGTAGAGATGCAAGAACCTCTTCACTGTTATTTCCAATACTAGAAACAATACCTAGTCCTGTTATAACTATTCTTTTCATGTTCTGCCCCTTTAGAAATCTTTTGTATTTGTAAATAATCCAACGCGCAGGTCTTTTGCAACGTAAATCACTTTACCATCAACTTCCATTGTTGCATCAGCAATACCCATAACTAACTTGCGCATAATAACGCGTTTTAAAGTAACTTTATACGTTACTTTTTTTGCATCAGGCAATACTTGACCGGTAAATTTAACCTCACCAACCCCTAGTGCACGACCTTTACCCGGCCCACCTTTCCAGCCCAAATAAAACCCTACTAACTGCCACATAGCATCAAGCCCTAAGCAACCTGGCATAACAGGGTCACCTTGAAAATGGCAGTCAAAAAACCATAAGTCTGGCGTAATATCCAGTTCAGCAATAACTTCGCCCTTATCAAACTCTCCCCCCGTATCAGAAATATGCGTAATGCGATCCATCATTAACATATTTGGCAGAGGTAACTGCGCATTTTCTGGGCCAAAAAGCTCACCACGGCCAGATTTTAATAACTCTTCTCGATCATAACTATGCTGTTTTTGCATTCCCAATCCTGTTTATTTTTTATAATTATATTTTTGTCTATCACATTATTATACCTTGTATCCATCAAAGATAGAGAATTTATCATGCATATTTCGCCACATAAATAGCATGCTTAAAGCGGCACTACAAAGTCATTTTATATCTTCTTAGAAGACTTACTGGTGTTTTTAGGCTGTATGTCGATCATAAAATCAGACATCAAGCCTTGCTTACCACCTAAGCGTCGCTGATAAATCAAAGCATAAGTTAACACTGCAGCAACATACGTTCTTGTTTCTTTATAAGGTATCGTCTCTATCCATACATCAGCTGCATAAACATTAGCAATATTTAACCACCGATTCACACTATCAGGACCAGCATTATAAGCCGCCGCTGCCAGGGCAAAATTACCCGAGAACTTGTCTAGCATTTGCTTATAATAATAAGCGCCAAATTTAATGTTAACCGATGCCTCTAATAAGTCCACACTGGATTTCCAAGGAAAATTTATTTCTTTAGCAATTTGCTTACCGGTATTTGGCATCACTTGCATTAACCCCAATGCTCCAACAGGCGAGCTCGCAGCCTCATCAAACATGCTTTCTCGGCGCACTAAGCCATATATAATAGTTTCATCCAAACCTTGTAAACGAGAATTTTCTTGGATTTTATCAGTAAAATCCAATGGAAAGCGTAAATTCACATCATCCCAATATTTCGCTTGCGCAACCGTCATAATTGCCTGTTTGTGCCACTGCCATTGCTCTGCGATCTTAGCAGCCACTAACAAATTCGTACCTTTAAGACCACGAATAGCTTGCCACCAATATTGTTTTGCCTGTTTGGTTCTTTGCAAAGCCCTGAACTCATTAACAATAACAAAATCTTTTTCAGCTAAAAGCGTATTTATCTCCTGCTTATCTGCTTTAATGGGGTTATCTGCCAACCAATAATCCTGCTGCAAATAATCAGCCGCTAAAAAACCATAATAACTACGCTCTTTTGCCAAGCGAATAAATATTTCTCGCGCTTTTTTTAACTGCCTAGTTTGCACAAATGTCTTACCTTGCCAATAGCGCCACCTTTCCGATTGCTTCTCTTCAACGGACAGCTTGTTTAGCGCCTGTTGCACGGCAGTCCAATCATTTTTAATTAAAGCAGCTCGCACCGCCCAAGTACGTGCTGTTTTATCCGGCCGTGTTAACCGAGAAAAATGTGCATAAGCTTTATCAGACTTGTTAAAAGTCAACTGTAACGCTATGGAACGATCAATCTTATATAGCTGCTTTTTTGTTAGTTTAAAACTTGACTTTTGTGTATTCCATATCTGCAAAGCCTTATTAACATCGAACCCTATAACTCGCCTTACAGCATAGGTAAACATATCGGCTTTTTGCTTTTTCGATACACCTTGTAACACACCTGGTTTAGCAATTAAGTCAGGATGTTTTAATAATAAAAGCCATTGCTTAGCATCTCGTTTAGCAACTTTACTGGTCATTTTATTCTTCAGATAACGAGCTAAACTATATTGCCGTGCATTAACTGCAAGCCTAAATCTCTGCCAAATGAGTTTTTGCGTTAAAAAAGAAGATTGTGTAAATTTAGCTAATAATTGGTCACAATCCCTTGGCAACGAAGACCCAGTTAACCAAATTTTCTTCGCTGCCGTTAGCGCCTTCGTTTTATAATTTAACTGATATCTAGCCCACTGATAACGACATTGCCCCTGCTTACTTTTAGAGTTCCGATAATTTTCCACATAAGCGCCCCATTGTTTATTTTTATATAAATAATCCAGCCATTGCCGGTGCAACATACGCGCATAAAGTGGCGAATCATTATCCTGCAAAAATTTCTGGATTTTCTTATCTTGATCTAAATTATCACTAAGCCACTGATAATTCAAATAAAAATATAAAGGGTAATCCACCAACTCCAAGCTTAAAATTGAAAAACCTTGATTATCTCCAGATTTAATCAATTCCTCCGCTTGCATAAACTTCAAGCGTTGCTGCTCACCTATCACTGCCGCACAATCTAGCGTCCACACAAAAATAGCAACAGAAAAAACAACTGCTCTTAAACTAAACCCCATATTTTTAAATTTCCTTTTAAGTCAACAACACATAACAGCGCAATTATTTAACAAATAGCCACAGCAAAACAAAAGTTACATTTTTAACCACACCAAACAACTGAATTCCAGCTATAATTTATCTTAAATCTTGTCTACATAAAAGCTAAGAATCAACGTGCAAAACCAACAATCAAGCCTCACTACTCACTATACCTGGGCCTATATCATAGACCTAGTAAAACAACATAAAAAAGAACTTATCTCCGCCCACTTATTAGCCATTTTAGCAACCATTGCGACCGTGCCTGTTCCTTTGCTTATGCCTTTATTAGTAGATGAAATTTTACTCAATAACCCTGGCATAATGGTTGCAACTATCAATCAATTCACCCCCGCTAACTGGCACACCCCCATACTTTATATCAGTGCAATTCTATTAGTGAGCTTATGCCTAAGAGTTATAGGTATTATCTTTAATATTATTCAGTTACGTCAATTTTCTCGAATATCTAAAGATATTATCTTTCATATCCGAAAAAAACAAATCAATCACCTAAAACATATCTCCATGGCTGAATATGAAAGTCTTGGAAGTGGTACGGTCATTACTCATCTAGTCACCGACTTAGATACTTTAGACACCTTTATTGGCAGCACAACCAGCAAATTACTCGTCGCCGCCTTAACGATTTTAGGTACAGCTATTATTCTATTGTGGATGAACTGGCAATTAGGGTTATTTATTCTACTATTGAATCCAATTGTTATCTTCTTCGCTCGCAGCCTAGGCAAAAAAGTGAAGACACTTAAAGCCAATGAAAACTCCGCTTACGGAATTTTTCAACAAGCACTCACTGAAACATTAGAAGCGATCCAACAAATACGCGTCAGTAATCGCGAGACCCATTACTATCAGAAACTTATCGACTCAGCCATCCAAGTTAAAGAACATTCCATTGCTTTCGCTTGGAAAAGTGATGCCGCTACTCGCTTTAGTTTTTTAATATTCCTTTTTGGTTTCGATATATTTCGCGCTGCTGCCATGTTAATGGTGCTTTACTCTGATTTAAGTATAGGGCAAATGCTTGCGGTCTTTGGTTATCTCTGGTTTATGATGGCTCCCGTACAAGAAGTCCTCGGCATTCAATACTCATTTTATGGGGCAAAAGCCGCCTTAGAACGCATTAACCGCATGCAGACTCTACAACAAGAACCTATTTACCCTGCGCTCATCAACCCTTTCCTCAATAAGAAAACCGTTAGTTTACGTATTGAAAATTTACATTTCCGCTATAACATAGAAAAAGATGAAATCCTCAGCGGCATTAATTTAAGCGTTAAGGCAGGTGAAAAAATCGCCCTTGTCGGCGCAAGTGGCGGAGGTAAATCAACCTTAATTCAGACCTTGAATGGCCTATATCCAGTTACTAGCGGCACTATTTATTATGATAATATACCCATGAATAAAATTGGCTTAGATGTTATTAGAGAGCATGTAGTCACCGTTTTACAACACCCAACACTATTTAATGACAGCATCCGTGAAAACCTAACGCTAGGTAAAGCAGCGACTGATGCTGAATTATGGCAAGCACTCGAAATTGCTCAATTAAAAGAAACTATCCTTAGCCTAGAAAAAGGTTTAGATACTATTGTTGGTCGTCAAGGCATGCGCCTGTCAGGTGGTCAACGCCAACGTATCGCCATTGCACGCATGATTATTGCCAGACCCAGTATTGTAGTACTCGACGAAGCAACGTCAGCCTTAGATACAGAAACCGAACACAAATTACACCAAGCACTAAACGACTTCTTAAAAGGCCGCACCACGGTCATTATTGCGCACCGCCTTAGTGCTATCAAGCAAGCCGATCATGTCTATGTCTTTGACGAAGGGAAAATTTGTGAGCAAGGCGAGCATAATAAACTTATCAATCAAAATGGACTTTATGCAAAACTCTATGGAGAATATCAATAATGAATGAAATAAAATATGACCTCCATTGCCACTCCAGTGCATCAGATGGCGCACTTACTCCCCATGAAGTAGTCTTGCGCGCTAAAGAACACGGAGTAACAACACTCGCATTAACTGATCATGACACGATTGCAGGGCTTGCTCAAGCACGCCAAACAGCTAATGAAAATAATTTAAAATTAATTTCTGGTATTGAACTGTCCTGCACCTGGAATAAAAGAACATTCCATATTTTAGGTTTAGATATCGATCCAAATAATGCTGAGCTTTTAAAAGGAATACAAACACTACAAGACACGCGCCTCGAACGCGCTCATAAAATCGCCCATAAGCTAGAAAAAAACAAGGTTCCCGGCGCTCTCGATGCAGTATTAGAAGCCGCAGGATCCGGCATGATTACTCGCTCTCATTTTGCCGATTTTTTACTAAAAAATAACTACGTTAGCACTATGCAGGGTGCTTTTGATCATTATCTAGGTCAAAGCAAATCCGCTTTTGTCAATACTCAGTGGGCAGAATTAGATAACGCAATCAATTGGATAATCAAAGCCGGAGGCTGTGCCGTTGTCGCTCATCCATTACGTTACAAACTTACCGCAAGCTGGATGCGACGTTTTTTAACTGCTTTCAAAGAGTATGGCGGACAAGGCATGGAAATTATTACCGGCCGAAGCAATCCTGATGAAGTCCGGCGTGCTGCCCACTTTGCCACTCAATTTGAATTATATGGCTCTATAGGATCAGACTTCCACAACCCAAAAAATCAATGGGTAGAACTAGGTCGATTAGCAACACTCCCCACTAATATACGCCCTGTCTGGCAATTATTTACACCCGATAAAATAAACATCATAAAAACAATGAACTAAAAAAATTAAATAATATTTCAAAAAACATCTAGCCAAGTAAAAAAAAACTGCTATAATAGTTTCTTCTCTTAAGCGAGATTGCCTCGGTGGCGAAATTGGTAGACGCAAGGGACTTAAAATCCCTCGCCTTCTGGGCGTGCCAGTTCGATTCTGGCCCGAGGCACCAATCTTTTAGAGAAATAAATCAAGGACCTAGAGTTTTTACTCGATGTCCTTTTTTTTTGCCTAAAATTCCTATGGGACACTCATGGGACACTTCAAAACAACACAGCACAACAAAAGACAACAAAACATACCCCCAATCCTTATTCAAAAGTAACAAACTCATCCATATTTTATATCATTACTGCCCCACCAGCGCCCCAAAGCAAAGCTGGTACTACGTAAAATAATTACTATCAATACCTTAACCCTATCCTTTGTTGTGTTTATTTATGTTTTACCGTAGCATTTAGCACTGATTACCCACTAGGAATGATTATGGCTTCCATCGAAAAACGTGTTACTGACAATGGAAAAGTATCTTACCGAGTAAAGGTACGCCTAAAAGGATACCCGACACAAACAGCTTCCTTTGATCGCATCACAGATGCAAAAAAATGGGCTCAACATACAGAATCAGCAATCCGAGAAGGCAGGCACTTCAAAACCACTGAAGCAAAAAAGCATACCTTTGGCGATATGGTTGATCGCTACATAAAAGACACCTTACCCACCAAACCCAAATCACAAAACAAACAAACCATGCAACTCAATTGGTGGAAAGAGCAGCTTGGTGATTATCTATTAGCGGATGTCACAACCGCCCTAATTGTACAATGTCGTGATGACCTATTAAGCAGTAACACTAGAAGAGGCACGCAAAGAAGTCCAGCAACAGTCGTTAGGTATATGTCCGCCTTATCTCATGCATACACTATTGCTACTAACGAATGGCAATGGCTAGAAGATTCACCAATGCGCAAAGTAAAAAAACCTAAGGAATCACGCGGGAGAGTACGTTTTTTAGATGATAATGAACGTGAATGTCTACTTTTAGCCTGCAAAGACTCAACAAATGAATGCCTTTATCTATGTGTTGTACTAGCAATCAGTACAGGAATGCGACAGATGGAGCTTATGAACCTCACTTGGCCGGATGTAAACCTAAAAGATAGGTATATCATCTTACATGAGACAAAAAACGGGCAAAGAAGAAGGGTTCCCATTACTTCACATGCTTATGATTTATTAAAAGCGCATAACAAAGTAAGGCAGATTAATACACAATTGCTATTTCCTAGCAAGCGATACCCAGACCGACCATTTTTGTTAAGGCTTCCATTCGAGCGAGCAATAGAGCAAGCTGGCATAGATGATTTTAAATGGCATGACCTAAGACACTGCACTGCTAGTTACTTAGCCATGAATGGTGCTTCCCTTCCTGAAATAGCCGAAGTATTAGGGCATAAGACATTAGCAATGGTTAAACGCTATGCTCACCTATCAGATGGACATGTTAGCTCTGTTGTAGAGTCGATGAATAACAAAATATTTGGCGAAGATCAGCAACAGGAAGCTAAAAACGCAGAAAAAGACCAATAACAAATCTTTTTTATTTCAATAACCGCCATACTAAGAGCCGGCTAAACCCGCTAAACTACTTTTTTACTAATTCGCATTGCGAAAATGCGAATTTCCCTACCTTAGCCCTTTAGATATAAGATGTTTGCTTTTTCGCATAAATTCGCAAAATGCGAAAACAGACGCGCCATCCTACCTCATGAAATACTTGGGACTCCTGTCGCCAAATATTCATTCACATACGGAGCGAATTGGATAAGCCCCAGTACGCCCTGCGTCCGCTTCACAACGCACAAAAGCCGCTACGTTAAAGCTACCTCAAATGGCTTGAGGGCTGTCGGGATAACAACTAGCTCCCTCGCGCACTGCTATCGCTCGGATTGGCGACAACCCTGTCGCCTACTACGGACCAAAAATCATCACTTCGCTATCGCTCCGTTTCCCTGATTTTCAGCGTAGGGTAAATCACGCCGCTAATTTTTTATGCAACAAAGCCCCCTGAGAGACTCAGGACTTGTTTTGATCGTTAACTGTACTTTTAATGGTATTGGCACAAAGCTTGAGCCATTAGCAAGACGGTTTAATTCTAATAAAGCCAGTTGATGATAAAGGCCGCTGCTGCCATATTTATTGATATAGGCTTGATAGAATTCAGTGCTTTTCTTTTGACTAACAAAACTCCAGAACACCGTTTCGCTGTTGTCCTAGATATTGGAGATAATTTGTGGGGGGCTTACCGCATTACTTTGCCTAAAGTAAAATTCATTTTCCATTGAAGCGTTGTACCAGGGCATTTGTTTATTACCGGTGGTTTGCTTGACTTGTTTGCACACCCCTTTAAAACAGATTCGATACTCAAGCCAGGTTTAGCCAAATGAATTATTTCCACTGGGTTTGTTTTTCCTGTTGGTAAACCTATCGGTAAATTCAGCCCCATTATCCGTCAATACATAGCTGATATAAAAAGGAAAATACAATTTACAGTGATCTAAGAAATGAACAGCATTTTCGACTGTTTTATTTGTATAAACCTTAAAAAAACATCAGTTGGGCACAATCATCACTGACGACTTTACTCATGCCCAGTAATTTAGCATTAACACCGTCTGTCATTAAACTCGTCATATGGGCATAGCGCGTATGAGCTGAAAGAATCGACAGCAGGAATAAGCCTAATACCAACTTTTGTCGGAGCATTATTACTGTTGTAATGTAAAGGGCGTTAGTCTACCCAGGGCAGAAACAAATGTCCCATTTTCAAAAACTGAATGAAAAATGACAGTTGCCCCAGCGGGGTTACCTGAGCCTGCGGATCCCATTCAATATGAATTTTTCCATCAAATGTATCAGCAGCTAGTGCCCTGATTTCTCGCTTCGGCAGTGCAATTTCTTTGTTACCCTCTGGATGAATAACTTTAGGGGTAATACCATAGCTCATCTCAAGTGGTTCAGCTACTCCAGGTAATAACTTTATATTTATCTGATTTTTTTAGGTTAATGCACACTATAAAACCCAGTTATTTTTTTCGATCACTGCTGCCTACCTAATCTCTTAAAAAAATAAAACTGAACACATCATTCTCATTCATATCGGTAAACTTTTGTTTCAGACTTAATATCCATTAACTTATCTATACCACCAGACAAATCATATTTATGTAAAACTGAAGATCCATCTGCATCAAGCATCCTTATATCAACACTTCTATCATGGAAACTCTTCTTATCTCTAAAAGAATGTATTTCTATGCTGACCTTGTCAATTAAGGGCTTCAACGTCGCTTCAAGTCCATCATTAATAAGGTAACTGGACTCATAATTGGCATCTTTATAATGTAATTCTCGGCAATGGATAACAATTTTCTCAACCTTATCAGCCAGACTCACGAGAATACCAACAAACTGAATCAAATTACTTCTTTGCCACTCTGGTGAACCACAAAAAGGATCTTTAATAACAACCTCTTCTATATAAGCACCTTTAAGAATTGAGAAAATTTTATTAAAATTTCTCGCCTCCCCAGCTGATAATGGCCATAGTTCAATCGGCTGACCTTCTTGAAATTTACTATCCGGATAGACTGTTGAGTTAGAAATAAAGGCATTTAAAGCATTCAGCATCTCATCATTTATCAGCTTATGATAAAGAGGCGCTGCTAATAAATTTTCTAATAGGGTGGACGATCCTTTAGGTGTGATCCAACTTGACGCACCAACAGTTAGCTCGGTAAAAATACGCGGTAATTCAACAGTACTTTGATTAAAACTAATCGATAACAGCTGATCCGTTATAAAAGGATAAAAATAACGAATCGTCTGACGCATATAAGGCGTATTTCTATCCCCTGAGATTTGTAGAGGTTCAGTCAAATAAATACTCAATTTTTTGCCAGAATTCAGCCAATCAATGATCCACTGACGGACTTGATCTGAGCCTCCCGATATCACATCCAGCCTTTTGCCTACAAGATGCAAATGATGGCAGCCCGATAATTTTTCTGAGAACCCTTGTAAGTTGGGATTATGCCACCTAATAGCGCCATTGACCGCATAAGGGTCAGCATCACCTCCACTCAATAATTGCTGCAACCATGCAATCACCGGCTTTCTATCAAATAAATCCCAAACATGCTGATTAGAATAATCACAAAGACATGAACTACAAGCACTCACACAATTTCGTGGACACGTTAATATTGAAATAGCCTGTTTTACAATATCCTTAAAGGCAATATCAGAATACACACGGGTACAATAACCTGCCCCACCTGAAACCGCATCATATAAAATCGCCTCCACTTCATTTCCATTAATACGAAATGTTGAACGAAGTTCATTTGATTGAATCTGCAAGCAACTAGCCGCCGCAAAGCGCAATGCTTCACTTAATGTACGACAAAATCCATCAAGGAAACTTTGTATACTGTCCGCATTATCCTTAGTAGGAAAAGGTAAAGCCTTACTAAAAGATAAAATCAAAACATCCGTATCAAATTCATGTGCCAACTCCACAGGAGATGGCAGCTGATTCGCCTGACAATTTCTATCTGACAGGGGATCAACATGCGTCGCCTTAATGAATTTTTTAACCTTAGCTGGCTCACTATATTTACATAAAGGACAAATATGATAGCCAAGCCCATAAGGCCCCCTATTCAAAATAAACAACTTACCAGGCTGCTGCTCATCAATCGGTTGAGCTCGCAAAATCGCCTTTTCAATTAAAGATACATCGGTTTCTTCAAACTGTTCAGGAGACGGCTTAGTAATTAGTTTCGCTTCATCCGCTCTGCGCTGCCTTTTGCGCATCGTCCCTGGATCACTGCCATGTCGATCCGAATAACTGGTGACAAAACCTAAAGGTTTAATATATTTACCTACCGTACGCTTACCAGTATTACCACAGTGACTACATTCGATCGCCACATCCTGTTTTTCAATGCCAATATCAACATGATGGCATGAGCGGCAGAGTGCATACCACTCAGTCGGCATAAACATTTTAGGGTAACTGGCTAAACCAGTACTTTTCCATAAGCGGCCATTCGCAACCACTTCAGCGCCAGGTGCGTATTCACTAATCCCCTGGCTCGCATCACGACTCAACGCCACATCGCCCTGATTACCATAACTATTGTTATTGGCGTAATCCTTAGTCACCTCAAGCGTTAATGAATGCACAGGAAAGCTGTACGTCGGGATAAGGCTGCGTTGCGAGAGCTGATTAACCAGAAACTGTTGAATATATCTTTTTTGCAAATTCTGCCAGTGAGTTGCTTTTTTATACTCCTCCAAAGCACTTGCTTCTTTTATTTTACTCTCATAAAGTGACCACCGACCATTGACTTCATTAGCAAAATTGATCATTTGGTTACGAAAAGCGCTTGATAACTCTTTACCTGCCAAAGCAATTGCTGATGCCCCTAATGGCAAATGTTTCTTTAATGACTCAGCTTCCACCAATGCTAGCGCCCTTTCTTTACCCTCTAGCCATTGACTAAGTTGATCTATAAACACTTGATGTGCCGCATTATCAAAGTTATCGCCAAATACTGCCTTTAGTGATGGCGCATTCGTACTGAGATCTTTAATTCTATCGCGCAAAAAATGCGACAAGATAATTGCATTTTGATGTCGCCTAAATAAGCGCGCATTATCTATTTTAATAAAAGGAATAGCCGCACTACTGCTTAAAAAGTTTTTGAAATCTCGAAAAACAGCTTGGTCATATTGCCCCGACCGCGCAACGGTGATACAAACAGGCGCTGCTTGCGCCCTTCTTCCTGCACGACCTGTCCTTTGCTGATAATTGGAAATATTAGGGGGAATATTTAGATTCAACACCGCATCAAGATCACCTAAATCAACACCCATTTCCATCGTGGTGGTACAGCTCAATACATTGATTTGCTTATCTGCAAACTCACGTTCAATTTCTTCTCTCAGCTCAGTAGACAAGGAAGCCGTATGTTCTCTGGCTCTCGCTGTCGTAGTACTCGCATTAAGGTAGTTATAAATATAGTGATTTGTCTCTTCAAGCGATTGGCGCTCAGCCTGACTTAACTCATCAACATTTCCCTTACAACGGAAGGCTGTACATTTTAATGTCACCGATATCGGCTGTAATAATCCACAATCATTACACACATACAATGGGAAGTGCTGACCTGATATAAAGCTTATTTTCTGTCCATTCAAACCATAACCAGGGCTTATAGGGCGCAACAATTTTATATCTATTAATGACTGCCAAAAGGTACCTAAAAATGCTCTGGCCTCACCCCAGCTCCAGCCTAATTGCTCGATTAAATACCACGTTCTCCGGTTATGACGCTTTGAACCTTCCTGCGTAATCCAAGCAAAGCGAATGTTATCATTGGCTTTATAAAGTTCAAACGAACGATGTTTAGCATAAGGCTGCCCCCATATATAAGGGTCTAGCATATCCAAATCATATAAATCCGATATCGCTTTTTCACGCCGAATGGTTTCCAGTAGAAAATAAATAAGCGACTCACTGTCGTTTCGATATAACTCAGGAATAGCTTCAGCTATCTCTCTTTTTAAGCGCCCGGCTAATTTATCATCATACTCAACACGGACTAAACCTAAGGCTTCCAAAGAATTTCTACGTCCTGATGGCGTAAAAAACTCTGCTGCAATACGCCCCATGAGTAAATCACGCATTCTGGACTTTTCCTGAATTAATTGCCCTTGATGATTAATCATCACAGGCAAACCTTGTTTTTTCCAGTGCTTATACACTTCGTCAAACAACCACTCTAAATCCATCCTGTCGCCACTATTCTTACGCATCACTTGAATTAAAGCGGAACGCAAAGCTAAGTCGGCATTGGTACGTTCAAAATAGGGCGCAAAAAAAGCCGCATCCTGACGATTATCAGAAAAGGTTAATAAACTACGCCCACCCATCGGTTTAGGATTTGAATTATCGTGACTAATAGGTAACGACTCGAGCAATTGCTGTAATACAACAGCACCCAATGCTTCATTACCTGGATGCATGCGTGTTATTACCTCAACCCCCGCCATCCCACTGGAGCCACTGCAGGCAGGACAACGCGGCACATACCTGCGCCCTGTCTCCTCATTTTCCTTAGATTCTATTTGATATAAGCTGATACTGGCTGCGCTCTCAGTAGACAATTCACCTGTAATAGGGTCAATATCGACACGCTTATTATCACTTTCTACTAAATCAATATCATCATCGTCTTCATCGACTGTACCCTGACCTAAAGGCTCGCCCAACCAAAACAACATGCGTTGCGCACTACCAGCCCCAAGAACAGGCATTCTATTATGCAGCTTACCGTTATACTTAAACCCCTCCATATAAGGCTGGCCACACTTACGGCAAACCAACATAGGGTAATAAATACCCTGTGCATCTTGATAAAACCGATAAGCTTTGATGGCACTCCAGCCTTCCTTTTTCGCATTACTGGGGCGAACTGAAATACCTTCAATACTATTCGTAGCAATATGATAACGACCAGGCAACAAAGGAAAGCCATTATCATCAGCCTTCGCCAACATACCAATATGAATAATAGCGCTTAAAGCAGCGCAAGCTTGCTCATCATCAGCAGAAAAAATGAGCTCAGCCAGACACTTAAATTCTAAAGCGCTACCATTATCCAAAATCTCAGATACTTTTCTGATGTCACTATTTTTAGCAAACACCTCTTCCAGCGCATGAGCAAAAGGTAATGCCTTATTTAATTCAGGTATTTTGTTGCTAATCCCTTCATCATCCAGCAAATAACTCCACTCGCGACTATCAAGCCCATCCTCAGCAATCATTTGGTTAAGAACTTTACCAAT
This sequence comes from methanotrophic endosymbiont of Bathymodiolus puteoserpentis (Logatchev), assembly GCF_900128525.1. Classification (GTDB taxonomy): domain Bacteria; phylum Pseudomonadota; class Gammaproteobacteria; order Methylococcales; family Methylomonadaceae; genus Methyloprofundus. Next base: position 24,946 of record NZ_FQTQ01000062.1, on the reverse strand, counting down.
GCAGCACCAATCACTCACCACCAAAGAAAATAGATCGCCTTTTTGCTGTAGCCGCACATGAGGAATGCGAGTGCCTCTAATAACACGATGCACCTCTTCGCCAAACAAATCTTTCGCAAAAGAGATTATTTTTTCATCGCTATCTATACCGCTGGGTAAACTCGCACTAGTACCAAACACCTGTAAAGGCTGATTAATGTTTAAGCGATTTTTTAATTTGCGTAATAAAAAAGCAACCTCAGTGGCTTGCGCTCCTTGATAAGTATGAATTTCATCCAGCACAATCGTCTTTAAAGCATTATGCGCAAACAAGGGGGCATTTCTCGGCAGTAACAATAAATGCTCAAGCATTGCATAATTTGTAATTAAAATTTTAGGTGGATTAGCTAGCATCTCCTCTCTGGTTAATCGCCAATGACTCGGAATTTTTCCATCTAACGCTTGCATTAATTTATCATTATCACGCAGGCGACTTTCCTCTTCTTCTCGACTGGTATTAGCTCTGATTTGCGAAGTAAAACGCCCAAATGAAATCTTCTGCTCCGCCAATTGCAAGCCAAAAAGCGGTGCGATACGATAATAAAGCTGATCATTCGCCAATGCATTCATCGGGTAAATCAATAAACAACGTACACCCGGCGTATCTGGCTCAGGATCACTTAATAATTGCTGAGCAATCGGATACAGAAAACACTCTGTTTTTCCACTACCCGTTCCCGTTGCCACTAATAAGCTTTGCTTATCTCGGCAAGAAGCGATTAAGGCTTCCTGCTGATGCGCATGCAAAGCTCTATCAAGTAATGCTTCAGGCAACTGGGCAAAGCCATTATGCAAAAAACCACCCGCCTCACTTAACAATGAACGCAGTGCATGACCTTTTTCGAAATCAGGTAAAGCCTCAATATAAGGCCCTTTAACCAGCTCTTCATCATTCAAAACAGCCTGAAAAGCTTTTTTTAACTCAGGATAATTACGACTTATCGGTAAAGTGGTTGGAATGTAACGTCTTAGCGTATCACGCAGATGTTGGTATAAAATTAAAGGGTTATTTTCTGTCATTATGATTCCGTTTTAATCCCTGTCTGCTTGAAAGCCGATTTCCCAAAGAAGAAGATAAAATGCAAAAATATCCTCACCAATAAACAACAAATAACCTAATACCCCGTGTAATTCATTAAGCCCATTGGATACTTGCCCCGCCAACTCATTAATAAACAACTTAAGCACGCCAGGGTTACGAACATCTTGACGACAAACCAGTGAAAAAGCAGCCAGAAACTGAATCATAACCAAGTAATTTTCTCGTAGCTGCGCCTCTTCATCAGCCAATAAATCCATCTCATCAATACTTAATTTATCCAGTAAACCCAATGAAAATGGTTTAAAACTATCTGGCACAGCCTCAGTACACAGACCTACCGTCGCATGGCGAGTACAATTTTTAATCAGACCTAAAGCCGTTGTACGCCTAAAATCATTACCTAAACTGGTTCTTATATAATTATTCTTAAATTTCTTCACTGCCCATTGATAATGCAAAGCCCCTAAAAAATCCCCCGAACCAGGCAACCAATCTTCTTGGTAAAATACGCCCTCTCTACTTGATATATCCTCAGAGTTCAAAGCTTCAGCATAAAGCTTCATACTAAATCCTTTAGGCTCAGCACCCCTCATAACAGCTTGAACATTAGCAAAGGAAACCACCATAATGTCATCAATAATCCCCTGACTACACAACGCAGCGACACCACCATTAAGCTTAGCAAACAGCTTAAACGCTAATAACAAATTTTCTTTACGATGGTCGAAGCCCTTATAAGCACTTGCAGGACATGAAAATATCCACGGAATCGTTGCGCCTAATGACAGAATTGGCACCCACCCTGATGAAGCCGTATCAGGCGGATATTGAGCTGCCAAATGTAAAGACTCTAAAAGCAATTCACCTTCTTGCTGACTAAAACGACTGACAAGATAAACCCACAGCGACTTTAACCAAGTGATTTCATCCCATGACGCTTGCGCATAACAAATCAATAATGCCTGATGCACACGCCGTAAAATGGGCAATAACTCACTAGCTGACAATAAACTTAATAAAGCTTCAATATCGACAGGCAGAAGACTTGTACCACTCGCATTAATTGATAAACCAAAGGCATAATGATCTTGCCGCGCATTACATAAAAACCCCCAGCGATTATTAACCTTAACCTCCAACCCAATAACCCATGCCCCAGCGTCCCAATTAGTCACCAGACATTCTAGTAAATAATGCGTCACACCAGATTCATTAGCCGTCGTCAAAACATAAGCGAGCGCATCCGCATTTTGTAAGCCGATGACATCATCAGGCACTAACTCCATACTTATGCGCTTACCCGTTAATTGATCGACTGCCGTCAACCTAAAAACATGAACAAGATGACTTAATGACATCGCCACCGTCAGACATCCATTAGTTCCTGCTCGACTCACTTTAAAGGACAATAACTCATTGGAAGTCACTAAATTTAATAAAGGCTCAGCTACTATCGACCCTATTGCTGTAAATTGCAGCGTATGATGATCCGGTGTTAAATATTCCAATAAACTCGAAATATGCAACCGAAGTGTTTTATTTTTATGGCCAATAGGCTTACTAAAAGCACCTAATTGCAGTACTCCAGGCGTAGATGAAAAAATCTCCAGCAAAGAACGCGAAACGCTATTAACCGTTAATGGGGTATTTTTTTGTAAAATACGCTCACTAGACTGATGCTCAGAATAATCCTTCAAGCTCATAAATACGCCAGCTACAAACCAAGAAAGGCTAACTTTCTTATGCTCACTTAGTTGAAAACATAAGCGAAAATGACGTATGTTGACATTTTCATACGCAACATACTGCTCATACTTAGCCGCATTATCAGATTCCTCTAACAACAAATTATCAGGCATGCGATCACAATAAAATTGATTAGCATTTTCTACGGACACTAAACCATTCCAGAACAATACCGATGACCGAGCAATAGGCCGAGCAATATTGGTACGCTTTAATTCAATTAACAAACGCGCAACACCCGACTTCCATTGAGCCGCCCATACTGCGACATCTAATTCTAAAATCTGACTATCGACAGGATTTATAGTGACTTCTATTGCCTCACCTAGTTCCCCAGGCACTAACCGGACAATATAACCCGCGTCCGTTTGCTGCAGATAATCTTGAGGAATACTCACGCCGATTTTTAAGCCCGCCGAAGCATACACCTCATGCCCTTTAGTATCATGATAGCTATCACCCATCAGGCATAAATACGGCTTAGCATCTGCCTGTATCGTTAAGCTGGCAGGCCCACGCTGTAACACAATCTGTTGATCAGGAATAAGAGCAAGCGAAAAACCATACAAGTTAGGCTCTTCCGATAAACACTCGACTTCCGACTCTAAGCCTGTCGGTTTAAAACGGCTGACTAATTGATAATGACCAGGCTCCAACGCCAAACTAGCGTTATCAGCACTTAATTGAGCGTGGGTTAAGAATTCACCACTCGCAGAAAAAACTAACAGCCGATTATCTCTATGATCTGGCCATAAATTAAAACTATACTTATTTTTTGAATTGCTATCAGACAGCGTAATCGTTTTATACAAAATCGTCTGCAAGGGCATCAGTTGAAGCTCATACTTCCCTGCTTGAGTAATAGACTCATCATCTAACTGTACTTGCCAAGTAGAGGCTTCACCTGCTGGTAATTCAATCGCTAAACCATTATCTAGCCACAATAAACGCGGCAAAGATAAATGACGCGCCCCAGTTAACTGACTAGCCCCAATTTCGACAATCGTTTTCGCCATAATCACTTCAAGTTCTAACTCAGGCGCATGTAATTCAGGATTATCAATTAATTTTAAAAATAAGCGCAAATAAAAACCATGCTCATCATTTTCAATCGCATTGCGCACCGTCACAGAGACCGACGAGGTTAATTTATCAGCAAAAGAACGTGTCCATTGTTGAATCGCTTGAGGATTATCATCGGAAGGTAAACCAATTTTCTTAGCGTAACGAATCATGCGTTTAACTAAATCTTCCACATAATTAACAGGCACGCCACTCTGCTGCAGATACTCGTTAACCATATAATTAGTACCTGATTGACGCGAAGAAACCGCTAATCCTAGCCTTAAACAAGCCCGCCGATAGGCAAGCCAAAGCGCCTTTCTATCATGTGTCGTTAATTCTTGACGACTAGCAAACACAGCCTGACTAATAGCGGGGTAAACCTCACGACCTGTTTCATCACCATAGCTTTCAGCCACATGCAACGTTAAATAACAGGCATAAATCGCCGGCCATTTGCGTAAGCCCAGAATAAACTCATCAACAGGTTTGTTTTTTAGCTTTGTCTGCTTATGTAAAAATTCGCGAGATTTACTAGAAAAATCAGAACTGTATAAACCAAGATAAGGGTATTCGCCTTGCGTAATAGATTTAAGCAAAGCGTCCTCAGTGTGCTGGTGCCAAATAGCGGTAGTCGGGCTTAAAGACATAACATGAATTCCTTTTAATGGATTGCGTAATAGAGCGCTAGTAGCGGCTTTATGAATAATGATACCGCACTATTAAAGCAATTATTTGTCGTTACGTCCTTTCTGACAAATTTGTTAACAATGAGCTTCCTTGCTACTTTAATCCCTTCATAAACAGGGCTACTTTCTAACAAGGCAAGCTCTTTAGCTAGAGCGGGGGATATTGTCTTAATCCCTTCATAAACAGGGCTACTTTCTAACCAGAACGAATAGAGGTACAAGCTGAAATACTTAGTGTCTTAATCCCTTCATAAACAGGGCTACTTTCTAACGAAAAATTCACATGAAGTACTAGCGAAACAGTTGTCTTAATCCCTTCATAAACAGGGCTACTTTCTAACTTAACCTACGAGTCAGGCTGGCATAAAGTGGAGTGTCTTAATCCCTTCATAAACAGGGCTACTTTCTAACGGTGCAATTTTGGGAATCCAGCGGCAATTTTGCGTCTTAATCCCTTCATAAACAGGGCTACTTTCTAACAAACGCGACTGCAAACTATTCGGGGAAAAATAAGTCTTAATCCCTTCATAAACAGGGCTACTTTCTAACAGAGACAAGCGTAGCGTTAGAAATGAGCTTGAAGTCTTAATCCCTTCATAAACAGGGCTACTTTCTAACAAAAGAGTAGGTGTAATGCATGTAAACCAGTGTTCGTCTTAATCCCTTCATAAACAGGGCTACTTTCTAACCTCCCTGTGAACTCTTCAATGGATTTCTCCATTGGTCTTAATCCCTTCATAAACAGGGCTACTTTCTAACGGGACAATAACATCACCAGGCTACATGCGTTGCAAGTCTTAATCCCTTCATAAACAGGGCTACTTTCTAACGTATACTCTTGTTGAGTCTGACATTGCTGGTAAGTCTTAATCCCTTCATAAACAGGGCTACTTTCTAACCTTAGCTGAAGACGATGTTACTGAAGATAACGTGTCTTAATCCCTTCATAAACAGGGCTACTTTCTAACATAAGGCTCCCGCGCCTGATAACATCGCGGCCTCGTCTTAATCCCTTCATAAACAGGGCTACTTTCTAACGACATAAGTGTATCTGAGGATACCCATACAGAAGTCTTAATCCCTTCATAAACAGGGCTACTTTCTAACAGAAACCCCAGGACTGGTCAGGTTGGTTTAATGACGTCTTAATCCCTTCATAAACAGGGCTACTTTCTAACAGATGAATTAAACCATGCTAAATTCACTTATCAAGTCTTAATCCCTTCATAAACAGGGCTACTTTCTAACCTCAACAAAGCAAAAGCGGCATCCAGTGCCAGTCGTCTTAATCCCTTCATAAACAGGGCTACTTTCTAACGACGATGTAATTTTGATTAGGGAGTATGAGCGTAGTCTTAATCCCTTCATAAACAGGGCTACTTTCTAACATATTTAAACCAATCCGGCTCTCGATGGATTCGAGTCTTAATCCCTTCATAAACAGGGCTACTTTCTAACGTAAAGCGCTCTTTACAGGCCACGCATTCACGCCGTCTTAATCCCTTCATAAACAGGGCTACTTTCTAACCAGGGGCTACAGTGATTAGGACGGTATATATTGGTCTTAATCCCTTCATAAACAGGGCTACTTTCTAACTAAAGAAGAAACAACATTTGAATCTTGGGAAGATGTCTTAATCCCTTCATAAACAGGGCTACTTTCTAACTGCTCGCCGCTAATAACCCTTTATTATCAATAGACTGCAAAGGGGGTTCACAAGTGCACTTAAAAAGCATTTTTTAGACTCTCTTTTTCACACAAAATCTTCACTATTCTTACTTTTTTACATTTATCGAGGCATGAAGACTCATTGACTCGACAAGTTCATTATACATAGTTCCATAAAATACTTAAGCATAATTGTTTTGTAAATAACCATCAAAATCGAACACTGTAAGCACGGATTTATAATGATTTTTTTGCACACCAAAGCTAGCTCCCAAACCGACACAAAGAAAGTAATGATCGCCTTTTAATAACGTCACTATTTTATCTGACGCACCTGCATCAGGATATTGTCCTGACAACATCCGCCTCACTTTTGTATCTCGAACTGAAAAGTTCTCATACAGTTCGGCCTGATAATAAAAAGTAGCCTTTAGTTTACGCTCAAATTTTCCGCTAAAACGATTAAAGCGATGGCTTAAGGTAAAGGATAACTTATCCCCTTGAATAATATAAGTACTCATGAAAAATTAATTTAACTAAAAGTGTATAATAAGAATCCCATTATTTTAATCCCCATGGTTTTTGATGATTTACATAGAAGAGCTCACGGCAGAGGAAGTTACTACATTAAATGAGATGCATAAAAACCACCCGCGTTATTTAAGCAGGCGGCGATCTCATGCTATCTTGTTGAGTCATCGGAGAGTTTCAGTTCCCGTGATTTGCGCCACTTATAATGTCTGCCGTCAGACCGTTTCAACCTGGTTTTCTAAGTGGGAAGAATTTGGAATCTGCGGGCTAATTGATAAGCCAGGGCGAGGCCGCCCCAGTATTTTAACGGAGAATCAAAAAAATAATATTGTAAAAAAAGTTCAAAAATCGCCTCGCTCTTTAAAATCAGTGCTGGCTGATCTGGAGGCAGAATTAGGCATCACAGTCAGTCTTGATACGATAAAATTGATTTGCAAACAAGCAGGGCTTGTCTGGAAACGGGTTAGAAAATCATTGCGATCAAAGCGAAATCAAAAAGACTTTGAGGTCGCGCAAGGGAAAATAAAAGAACTCATACAACAGCATAAGGAGAGTGAAATCAATTTATGTTACTTTGATGAGTCAGGGTTTACACTGGAGCCCTGCGTTCCTTATGCCTGGCAATTATCAGGTCAAACAATCGAAGTTCCTAGCTCGAAAAGTAAACGACTCAATGTATTGGGCTTTGTTAACAGGGACTGCGAGTTTGATTCATTTGTCTTTGAGGGAACGGTTAATACCTCAGTGGTGGTAGCTTGTATTGATGAGTTTGCTAAGAAAATTAAAATCCCAACCGTCCTGATTATTGATAATGCATCCACTCATACAAGCAATGAATTTAAGGAAAACATTGAACGCTGGAAAGAGGCTGGATTAACTATATACCCCATTCCTCCTTATTCACCCGAGTTAAATATCATTGAGATTATTTGGCGTAAAATAAAGTATGAATGGCTCCCTTTTTCAGCCTATGAATCTTATCAGTCGTTAGAGCGAGAGCTGTTCAATGTGCTTAAAAATATTGGCGGAAGTCATAAAGTGGCTTTTTCATAAAGGTTAAATTAATTTTACATGGGTACTTAACACTTTCTGCATGCGCTTCTACCGGTACTAATGGGAGTCCTTCGAAGAGGAGCAGCAGTGGACACGGTAGCCATAGTCACTAATATGATTCATTATTAAGTGCGTTAGGAATGGAGGAGCAAATAAGTTGTGCATTTCTGACTGATCTATTTGCTCATTTTCTGCATTGCGGCAATAGTTATGTCGCCTTCTATGCACCTACTGCTGTACCTTAAAGGTAAACTAAAATACTGCGTAATAAGGGGTTATTTATTGCGGGTTACCAAAAAGTCGATTAATTAGAATTTATTGTTCTGAATGCCAGTTATAATGCTGAATGAAATATTCTACGGTTATCAGATGTATAGCACTATAACTAAATAATTTATTACATAGCTAAGGAGCAATAATGAGAATACTAATCATAATGTTAGGATTATTTAGCATTTATCTTACCCCACTCAGCGTACATGCTGAGTGGGAGCTAAGTCTGAATGTCAGCGGGCATGACTTAAAAAAATATAATGAAGCTTTGAATATACAATTAGATATTCAGGCAACAAACAGTCCTGATGCAGATATTTATGTCGCAATAAAATTGCCTGATGAGCAACTATTGTTTCTAACAGCGGGGAGTTTGTTTGCAAGTACACCTAGGTTTGTTACTGATGCGACCTTGTATAGCAGTAATGTAAGCCATTCAAAAAAACAGTCGGGAACGGTTTTGCTCTTACCAAAATTACCGCGCAACATTCCTAGCGGTCGTTACCAGGTTTATGCACTGGCAACGGAAGTCGGTGCTAGTGTGTTTAACAGTAAAAAGTGGTTAAGCCCGCTGGTGAATGATAGTTTCTATTTTATTAATAATGGTAATAATTTACCTATTCCACCGCAAATCACTGGTGTTGTTAACGAACAGGGGCAAAAAGTATTTGATTTAACCTTACAAAAAGGTAAAAAAACTTTTTTACCCGACACACAAACAGATACCTTTGGCATTAATGGCGACTATTTAGGCCCTACTATTCGGCTATCTAGAGGAGAGCGTGCGTTATTTAAAATAAATAACCAAGTTGGTGAAGAAACCACTATTCACTGGCATGGTTTACATATCCCTGCAAAAATGGATGGCGGCCCGCATCAAGTGATAGAACCTGGCAGCACTTGGCAGCCCTTTTTTGAAATCAAACAATTAGCGGCAACACTTTGGTATCACTCTCATTTAGAAGGTAAAACAGCAGAACATGTTTATAAAGGGTTGGCTGGTTTATTTATTGTCGATGATGCAAAGAGCGACCAGTTAGCTTTACCCCATAATTATGGTGTGGATGATATTCCGGTGGTTGTACAAGACCGGCGTATTGCAGCAGATGGCAATATGGATAGTACGCTCACCAATATGATCGATAGAATGGGCTTGCGTGGTCAATATATGCTAATCAATGGTGCATTAACCCCAACATTAGAAACTCGCGCCCAAGTGATACGCCTGCGTGTGTTAAATGGCTCTAATGCTCGTATTTATAACTTCGGCTTTGCCGATAATCGTAGTTTTTATCAAATTGCCAGTGGCGGCGGCCTATTGCAAGCGCCTGTTGCCATGAATCGTTTACGGTTATCTCCTGGAGAGCGTGCTGAGATTCTGCTTGATTTACGTCAAGACAGCGGTAAATTTCTACGGTTGCAGAGTTATTCAGCTGAAATCACACCGACGACCATTGAGACCGCAAATATGCGTGACCCATTGGATATGCAAACTTTTGATCTTATGAGTATTCGAGTCGGTGAGGCAGGTAATAATGGCTTAGATATTCCCAATCAACTCGTGACCATAGAGACATTACGTGCAGAAGATGCGGTATTGACTCGCCCTTTTATACTAAAGCAAGGTATGGGGGGTAATATGGGTAACCGTGGTATGGGTAGTGGTGGTACTGGTAATATGGAGGGGATGTTTACCATTAATGATAAATCCATGGATATGCTACGCATTGATGAAACTGTGCGTTTAGGCGATACCGAAATCTGGGCTATCACTAATGAAGCCAATATGGCGCATCCCTTTCACATTCATGATATTCAGTTTCAGATTCTGGATCGTAACGGACAAGCACCGAGTGCGGGTGAAGCTGGCTGGAAAGATACTGTACTGGTCTTGCCTAATGAAACCGTGCGAGTCATCACTCGCTTTGAAGACTTTGCTGATGCAGATATACCTTATATGTATCATTGCCATATTTTAGAGCACGAAGATGCAGGCATGATGGGGCAATTTGTAGTGATTCCTTAGTTATTTATTCTTCCTTTAGAGTGTGAAAGCGACAAAGGGATATCAGCGCTAAGAATTCATTTTGACAGTGGCTTATAGATTTTCAGCAATAAAAGTATCTTTCGTTTCTCGGTTTGTGCTTGGAGTAGGAGGGAGATTTTCCACGATAAGAGCATGATTAGTCGTGATAAAAGCCCCTCAGCGACAGATAAAAGGCTTACTAAAAGCGTAAACTATTTTTGGTACTATATTAAAGGTGCCAAAATAAAACTATTATCCCTTTACCGCTATCAATCAGAGTAAGATGCAATAATAAAAGTAGATAACTGTAACAGAAGGTGATTTTGCCACGGTACTTAAGTGGAGTAATAAGGAGAACTTTATGAACTCGCACAACTGTCATCATCAAAACAAAAATGCGCATTCTTCAGATAACTCAGAGGGTACACAACTCTTTAGTTGCCCTATGCATCCCGAAATACAACAAGATCATCCGGGGAGTTGTCCAAAATGTGGTATGGCATTAGAGCTGGCTAACTATTCATTAAATGCTTCCATGCAAACTGAATACAGTTGTCCCATGCACCCTGAAGTGGTACGTAATAAGCCAGGATCCTGCCCAAAGTGTGGTATGGCATTAGAACCTCGAGTTACTGAGGTTGATGCTGAAAATACTGAATTGATTAATATGAATCGTCGTTTCTGGGTTAGTTTACTGCTATCTTTTCCTGTATTCATCATTGCGATGATCCATGACATGACACCTGATTTGATGCCAGATGCAATCACCCTGCAACAAATACAATGGTTTGAATTTGCTTTAGCAACACCGGTAGTACTCTGGTGTGGACTACCTTTTTTCCAGCGTGGCTGGGCTTCCATCATGCACCGTAGCCTGAATATGTTTACCCTGGTATCCATAGGCATTGGTGTTGCCTGGGGCTACAGTGTCATCGCAACCTTTTTACCACAATTATTTCCACCCCTTATGCAAGATGAGGGAGGGGCTGTTGCTGTTTATTTTGAAGCGGCTGCGGTCATTACTACTTTAGTTTTGTTAGGTCAGGTTCTAGAATTGCGAGCAAGAAGCAAAACTAGTGATGCCATTAAGTTATTACTTGGGTTGGCCCCTAAAACGGCACGGGTACACTATGATGATGGCCGTGAAGAAGACATCCCTCTGGAACAGGTCAAGCCCGGTGATATTTTACGCGTGCGCCCAGGTGAAAAAGTACCGGTTGACGGCGTAGTCATTGAAGGTAGTAGTGCTGTGGATGAGTCCATGGTAACGGGCGAGCCGATCCCTGTTGAAAAATTTGTTGATTTGCCTCTGATCGGAGCAACAATTAATGGTACTGGTAGTTTGCTAATGCGTGCAGAGCATGTCGGTAGTGAAACCCTGCTTGCTCAAATTGTGCATATGGTCAGTGAAGCACAGCGCAGTCGTGCACCGATACAGAAGGTAGTCGATACCGTTGCCGGTTATTTTGTCCCCGCTGTATTATTAGTCGCCATAGCAACCCTGCTGGTTTGGTGGATATGGGGACCAGAACCGCGTTTGGCACATGCGATAGTGAATGCAGTTGCTGTGTTAATTATTGCTTGTCCTTGTGCTTTAGGTTTAGCAACGCCGATGTCGATTATGGTTGGCACAGGAAGAGGTGCAAGTGCAGGTATATTGATTAAAAATGCAGAAGCACTGGAAATTATGGAAAAAGTTGACACACTGGTGGTTGATAAAACAGGAACATTGACGGAAGGTAAACCAAAATTAACCTCGGTGTATGCTCTTAATGATTTTGTAGAGCAGGATATTTTACGTTTTGCTGCTAGCCTGGAGCAAGTCAGTGAACATCCGCTTGCCAGCGCAATTGTTAAAGGAGCGAAAGATAAAGGTCTGACGCTGATGCAGGTTGAAGATTTTAACTCACTTACCGGACGAGGTGTGACTGGGGGTGTTAAAAGCCATCAGATTGCCTTAGGCAATGCAACCCTGATGGCAGAATTAAATGTTGATACCCAACAATTAGTAGGGCGCGTCGATACCTTACGCCAGCAAGGGCAAACGGTTATGCTGATTAGCATTGATAATAAAGCCGCCGGTTTAATTAGCGTTGCTGACCCTATCAAGAAAAACAGCGTTAAAGCATTACAGCAATTGCATAAAAGTGGTATTAAAGTCGTGATGTTAACAGGTGATAATCAGGTAACCGCACAAGCAGTCGCCCAAAATCTGGGTATTGACCAGGTTTATGCTGACGTATTGCCAGAACAAAAAGCGGAAGTTGTTAAAAAACTACAACAAGAGGGTCACATTGTTGCGATGGCAGGTGACGGAATCAATGATGCACCGGCATTAGCTCAAGCTGATATTGGTATTGCTATGGGGACAGGGACCGATATAGCGATGGAAAGTGCTGGCGTTACTCTCGTCAAAGGAGATTTGCTGGGTATTTCAAAAGCGCATCGCTTGAGCCAGTCAACCATGCAAAATATTCGGCAGAATCTATTCTTTGCCTTTATCTATAATTCTCTGGGAGTGCCTGTCGCTGCCGGGCTGTTATACCCTTTCTTTGGGATTTTATTATCACCGATGATTGCTGCTGCAGCGATGAGTTTTAGCTCTGTTTCTGTTATCAGCAACGCCTTAAGGCTACGTACCCTACAACTTTAAAATACAAAGGGTAACAATTATGGTCCTAGTCATTTTTTTAGCTTTATTATTGGTTATTCTGACATTTATTTTTCATTTCAAAGTATTGCTGTGGCTTTCGAATTACACCCCCGCTCTTACTGTTTCTGATCAGAACCGTGTGTTATTCATTATATTAGTATTATTTTTCACCCATATTATTGAAATCGGTTTTTATGCCATTATGTTCGCTTGCTCCATAGAAATTTTTGAGATTGGGACTTTAGTAGGGATCACGATAAATGATCCTATGGAGTATTTGTATTTCTCCAGTGTTATCTTCACTTCTTTGGGTATAGGTGATGCGTACCCAATGGGGCATATCCGCTTTCTGGCTGGAATTGAAGCGCTTAATGGTCTTTTACTGATCGCATGGTCCGCTTCTTTTACCTTTCTTGCGATGGGGAACTTATGGCCACAGATAAAATGCTGTGATCCTGATGAAAAATAAACTGAAAGCTAGCATTCATAAGGTTGTCTTCAAAAGATTACTGATCGTCAGCATTCTTATCGCTCTGGTAGTTTCAGTAATAGTACTTTATATTGAGCTGGAACGAATAGAGAAGAATGTGGTGCACATGGCCTATGAAGAATCAAGACAATATGTTGATTTTTATAATCAATATAAATACGATCAAAATACGCATACATTCCTAGTATTTCAAGAAGAAATAAAAGATAAACTTAAAAACAGTCACTTCATAATTCTCGAATTTTATAATGAAAAGCACAATTTATTGCTAACAGTGGGAGCTGTTGATGTTGGTAAAATTAAAGATGAACTTATCCGCAAAGACCATAAGGTGCAGATGGATGATAATATCAACTACAAAACTTTTTTTGTCCATAATGCCTTTACCAATGAGCTGTACATGGAAGTTGAAATCCCTTTTACAGAAAATGGAAGCAAGCTAAATAATGGCTTTTTAAAAGGTATCTACAAAGTTTCTTCAAGTGAAATTAAGAGCATGATATATGATGCTTTTATTGTATTGGCTCAATATATTGCAATCATTATCTTCACGACACTGGTGCTTTATCCCGTTATTATCCATTTAAATAAAGACTTAATTAGAAGTACTAATAATTTGTCACATGCAAATATCACCCTTTTAAAAGTATTGGGCGGTGCTATAGCTAAACGTGATAGCGATACTAGCGCACATAATTATCGAGTCACTATTTATGCAATTTGTCTTGCTCAGGCACTTAAGCTGAAAGAAAATCAAATAAGATCCCTTATCAAGGGGGCTTTTTTACACGATGTGGGCAAAATTGGTATCAGTGATAATATTCTATTAAAACCAAGTAAACTTAACGCTAAAGAATTTAAAGAAATGCAACGTCATGTCATATATGGTGTTGACATTATTAAACATAGTGAATGGTTAAATGATGCAACAGATGTGGTGAAGTTTCATCATGAAAAATTTGATGGTTCGGGCTATTTTAATAGTCTTACAGGTAAAAAAATTCCACTCAATGCCAGAATCTTTGCCATTGTGGATGTTTTTGATGCATTAACTTCTCAGCGCCCTTATAAAAAAGCCTATTCTTATGCTGAATCAATAAATATCTTAAGAAAAGGTTCTGGTTCTCATTTTGATCCAGAGCTTCTTCACGTTTTTGATCAAATAGCTGAAGATCACTATCTTCAGCTGAAGAGCATAAAAACAGAAGATAGTCTCAGTAAAAAACTTGATTTACTGATGAAAGACTATTTTATTTTTTGAAAGAACACCTGAAGTGCTGATGCTTGAATTTGTATAATAAGTTCACCACCTCAGAAAGTAACTTTAATTGGCTGGCTTTTATACTTTTCTATTGATCCTGCTAAAAATCAGTCATTAAATTATTCATTCTGTCACCTAAATGACAGAACAAAATCCTCTTTTTACCTATCCTATCACCGTCAGTAATTAAGACAGCTTAATATGTATTAACAACAGGAGAATAATCATGATATCAAATATGTTACGGTTCCCATTTTCCATGCTGGACAATGAGATGGAAAGTTTATTTTATCCCGAGGTATATAGATCATTAGCAGGTCATTCTCAATTGACCTATCCTCCTATTAATATTAGTACCACCGATAAAAGCGTTGATGTTTATTTATTTATCGCAGGAATGAACCCGGATGATATTGAACTCGTTATAGAGAAAAATATGTTGAGTGTATCGGGTACACGAAAACTTCCTGATGCTCAAGGTGATGATAAAGGTAGTTATCGTCAAGAACGTTTTGAAGGATCATTTAAACGAGTGATTACTTTGCCCGAAACGGTTGATACAGAATCGCCTCAGGCTGTTTATAAAGATGGTGTGCTGCATATTACGATTGCCAAACGTGCAGAAACACAGCCCCGTCAAATTAAAATATCAGCTCAATAATGGAGGATAATATTATGAATACTGAAAACAAAGAGCTTACAACACAACAAAATAAAGTGGAAGTGGCCGCATTAACACCGGCAACCGATATTTATGAATCTAAAGAAGGTGTCGTGCTTTATGTAGATTTGCCTGGTGTGAGTAAGAGTGCGCTAGATATTGATGTTGATCAGGATATTTTAAGCATCAAAGGCAAGGTTGATTTAACAACACAAGAAAATATGCAAGCTACCTATATGGACGTAAGAGCTAATATATATGAAAGGCGTTTTACTTTAGGTGATGAATTAGATAGCAGCAAGATAGATGCAAAATTAGATAACGGGGTTTTAAAATTATCTATTCCGCGACTTGAACAGCATCAGCCTAAAAAAATTACTATTAAAGTTGCTTAAAAACAGGAGGTGTACGATGTTAAAAATGAATAATTTAACCAATGGTTTATCCCGTACTTGGGAGACCTTAAGTCATGGCTGGAATGATTTAATAAATAATGCCAGCAATGCATTAACTCAGTTTGTTTCTAGTGATAATAAGGAAAAAGCGGATAAAGTACCTGTCTCTAGCCCCCGCTGGGGATTAATGAGCGTTGATATGTATGATGATGCTAATAAAGTCATTGTTAAACTAGAAGCGCCAGGCTTGGCTAATGATGATTTTGATATTAATATTGTTGATAATGTTTTAACCATTAGTGGAGAGAAGCAATTCCAAGAAGAAAAAACGGAAGGAAACTATCGTATATTGGAATGTGCCTACGGCCGATTTAGTCGCTCCATTCCTATGGAATACGAAGTTGATGCAGATACGGCAAAAGCCAGTTATGATAGAGGCGTCTTAAAAATCGAACTGGATAAAAAGCCACATCAGCGCCGGCGAAAAATTGAAATTAAATAATACTTTAGCAGGAGATGGCTTTAGCCGAGGACCTAGTTTATTGGCTTGTGGCTAAAGCCTTACTGCTATTAAGTTAAGAGTTTAATAACCTATAAATTATAATGTAGTTTGGGTTAGACTTTTAGCAAAGCGAAGGAAACGATCCGGTCATACGATATGACATGTTGTTTATTATGCTTTGTCCCTTAACTTAATAGTAGTGGGTTAAAGCCTTATTGGCTTTTGTTATACGTGTAAGAGGTACTATGGAATATAAAGATTATTATAAAATCATGGGCATTGCCAAAGATGCCTCTCAGAACGAGATAAAACGTGCTTATCGTAAACTAGCGCGTAAATATCACCCTGATGTCAGTAAAGAGAAAGATGCAGAGGAACGTTTTAAAGAGTTGGGCGAAGCCTACGAAGTACTAAAAGACCCTGAAAAACGTACTGCTTATGATCAACTTGGGGCAAATTGGAAGGCAGGCCAGCAAGGCTTTCAACCTCCACCAGACTGGGATGCAGGATTTGAATTTCATGGTGATAGTTTTACTGGTGGGACAGCCGGTGCGGCAGGGTTCAGTGATTTTTTTGAAAGCCTGTTTGGTCGTGCGGGCGGTGGTTTTCAGTCTCATTCAGCAGGAGCTGGGCAACATCAAATGCGCGGTCAAGACAGTCATGCAAAAGTTTTTATTGACCTTGAAGATGCTTATCAAGGCGCATCACGTGGTTTAACATTACGCAGTACCATTATGGGGCCGGATGGGCACCCCCAGCTACAGCCGCGTACTTTGAATGTTAAAATCCCCAAAGGCGTTAAAGCTGGACAAAATATTCGCTTAAAAGGTCAAGGTAGTCCAGGGGTTGGCGGTGGACAAGCAGGAGATTTATATCTGGAAATAGAATTTAACCCGCATTCCATCTATAAGGTTGATGGCGCGGATGTTTCGTTGGAAGTGCCAGTTGCGCCTTGGGAGGCGGCTTTAGGCGGTAAAATTAAAGTGCCGACCCCCAGTGGTATTATTGACTTGAAAATACCGGCAAGTATTTCGAGCGGAAAAAAAATGCGCCTTAAAGGACGAGGGATTCCAGCAAAGCAGCCTGGCGATTTTTATGTGACCATAATGATTGTTTTACCTGATAAGCTAAGCGACCAGGAAAAGGATTTGTACCAGCAACTGCAGCAAGCTAACAAGGATTTTAATCCGCGAAAAAAATTAGGGGGATAATCATGCCGAATAAAATGGTTAAAATAGAGACAGGTATTTTGCTAGAAGATAGCGATACGTTCTCAATAGTCAAACTTTGTCGCGCCTGCTCACTACCTGCAGAGGCTATCATTAAAATGGTCGAACGTGGTGTCATTGCTCCTATTGATTCATCGTTGAGCTATACGCATTGGAAATTTCCCTATACTAGTTTATTGCGCGTACAAACGGCATTACGTTTACAACGAGATTTAGAGCTTAATCTAGCGGGTGCAGTATTGGCTTTGGAATTACTGGATGAAATAAAACAATTACGTCAGCAAGTGGTTTATTTGCAACGTTAAGCGTAGCTTTAGTTAATTATTAGATAAAAATCAATTTCTTGCAGGTGTCGGTTAGGCTGACAAATAAGAAATACAGCGCATCATTTAAATGATGCGCTGCCTATCGTTAGTACATCCATGTTTTTGCAAGCTCAAATCATGGGAGTGTATAGAAATAGTGGTTAAAGAAGACCTTACTTCATAGTAGACTGTAAAATATTAGCTTCCTTATAAATCGCATCTAAATCATTAATAATCAGTTGGTTGCGTTTTTTATTAATAATACCTTGTGAACGCCAATACTGTAATTGCTTATTTACCACCTGACGAACCGAACCCACCATACGTGCCAGTGTTTCATCAGAGAACCCATTGATTAAATGGGTTTTATGTGCTTCTTCTTCCCCCCCCGTATTGCGTTGAATTTTTTTGATATGCTTTAATATTAAACGACTTAAACGGGTCGTAATATCATGTAAAACAAAGCTAGTAGCAAGGTCTTCTTGCTCACGTATTTTATGGGCAAGATAAGGTAAAAACTGCTGATTTATTTCCGGGTATGTCCAGATCCATTTGCGCATCATGGCTATAGGGACAGAAACAAGCTGTATGGAAGAACTTATTGGCTCAAGAATGACATCATGAGGCTTGCCATCCAATAATGTGGTAATATCAAAACTATCCCCAGGGTAGAGTACATCTAGTGTTACTTCTCTCCCTGTATCAGGGTTATTGCGTTTTATCTCTAATTGTCCTGTTTGCACAAAGTAGAACTGTGTCATTAGGTTATTAGGATTGATATAACTGCCCTTATCCCATTTGATTAAATGAAAATGCTGTGCTATTTCTTGAATAAGTACCTCGGGTAGGGATGCAAACAAGGGGGACTGCCTTACCACTGCAGTGCTGGCAGTACGTGGAACATGAACAATTGATGATGACATATTTTTCCCTCTGAGATGAATGTATCATAAGTAGGATACGCTTCATACCTCAGCACACCCTACACATTATATTTCCAGCTTATTCTCGATTAAATAACCCTCAGCGTTTTCCCGCTGGCTTAATAACCAGTATACAACGCCCAAAACTAAAACAGATATTGATAATGCGATCAGCTTAAAAGGCTCCGCCGCCTCTAAATTAATAATAATAAATTTTCGCGCCAAGGCTAACAGCGCCAGTAGAATGATAGATTTCACCTGAACAATGTGTGATTGGCGCTCTAACACTTTAATGATTGAATGCTTAAATTCCATGGCAATCAATAAAGTCATTATCATACCAAAAATGACTTGGAAGATTTTATAATCCATGGGGTTTAAAACACCTGCGACCAAGATGGAGTATATATTAACCAATAATTGCAAAAGCGCAACAAGTACCACTAGACTAATAATAAAACTAAGAATAACCAGTACCATTTGCTCGAAGCGTTCATAGAGTGTCATCAGAGGCCAACATTCCTTGATGCCTTCTGGCTTTTTGGTTCGAGCGCTAATTTTTAATGTGACTTGAGGGTCTTGTTGTCTTTGCATTTTGTCTCCTATATTGCCCCTTGTTAAAAGCCTTATGCCATTAAGTTAAGAAGTGAATTCATATTTAACAAGTACAAAAAACTGGCATCCAGTTTACACTTTAAGTTTTAGTTCACTGCTATTAATCATGAGGTTATTTGTGGGAGGGGCTTTTAGTCGCGACTTATATGAAATCGCGGCTAAAAGCCCCTCCTACGAAACCTAATTAAATAAGCATTAAAAGTGTAAACTACTTTTGGCACTCTATGAAGGATGTACAAAAACTGTTGTAAGATGTGCTGAGGAACAAAGCGCATCAGGTAAATGATGCGCTTCCTATCGTTACATCTTACTGTGCTAATACCCAGCAAAGGAAAATAGAACTAACACTAGTTTTTGAAAATAAATTTTCCCTGTTCAACGGTTACTTCAATGGTGTCGCCAGGTACAAACTTACCACTTAACATTTCTTGAGCCAATGGGTTTTCAATATTGACCTGAATAGCACGTTTTAAGGGGCGTGCGCCAAATACTGGATCAAACCCTGCTGCACTCAATAAATCTAATGCTTCATCAGACACGTGCAAACCTATCTCTCTGTCAGCTAAACGGTTTTGCAAGTTTTGTAGCTGGATACCCGCCACTTTATGTATCGCTTCCTTATCTAGAGGTCTGAATACCACCGCATCATCAATCCGGTTAATAAATTCAGGTCTAAAATGTGAGCCAACAATTTCCATGACGGCTGCTTTCATTTTGTCATAATCTCCCTCAGCTGCCATTTCCTGAATCACATGTGAGCCTAAGTTTGAGGTCATAATGATGACTGTATTACGAAAATCAACGGTACGCCCTTGACCATCTGTTAAGCGCCCATCATCCAGCACTTGCAATAACACATTAAACACGTCAGCGTGGGCTTTTTCTACCTCATCCAATAAAATAACCGAATATGGTTTACGTCTAACGGCTTCGGTTAAGTAGCCACCTTCTTCATAACCGACATAGCCTGGAGGTGCCCCAATCAAACGGGCAACCGAATGTTTTTCCATAAACTCAGACATATCAATACGTACCATTGCCTCTTCGGTATCAAACAGAAAATTAGCTAATGCTTTGCATAACTCAGTTTTACCTACCCCAGTTGGGCCAAGAAACAAAAAGGAGCCATTGGGACGATTGGGGTCAGATAATCCGGCCCTAGAACGCCTAATCGCATTAGAAACTGCCGTCACAGCTTCACTTTGGCCGATGACTCGCTGCGATAATTCAGATTCCATGCGGAGTAATTTATCCCGTTCACCTTCCAGCATTTTTGAAACAGGAATCCCCGTCCAGTGCGCCACTACTTCGGCAATTTCCTCTTCCCCCACTTTATTCCGCAGTAACTGGAATTCAGTCGTTTCCGCAACAGAAGCTTGTTCAAGCTGTTTCTCCAGCTCTGGAATACGTCCGTATTGCAATTCAGACATACGCTGTAAGTCTCCTGCTCTACGTGCAGTTTCAAGTTCGGTTTTAACTTGTTCCAATGTTTCTTTAATGTGCGCTGAACCTTGTACTGCGGCTTTCTCAGCTTTCCATATTTCATCCAAGTCAGCAAACTCTTTTTCTAGTTCGCTGATTTTACCTTCTAGTTCATCTAGACGTTTTATTGATGCTTCATCTGATTCTTTTTTCAAAGCTTCGCGTTCAATTTTTAACTGAATCAAGCGGCGCTCCAGTTTATCCATAACTTCAGGCTTGGAATCAATCTCCATGCGGATACGTGATGCTGCCTCATCCATTAAATCAATCGCCTTGTCAGGTAATTGCCTATCAGTGATATAACGCTGCGATAAAGTCGCTGCGGCAATAATGGCTGGATCGGTAATATCTATTCCATGATGCACTTCATAGCGCTCTTTCAAGCCCCGTAAAATACCAATGGTATCTTCAACTGTCGGCTCATCGACTAATACTTTTTGAAAGCGACGCTCTAACGCTGCATCTTTTTCAATATACTTACGGTATTCGTCCAGCGTAGTCGCACCTATACAATGTAATTCGCCTCGTGCTAATGCAGGTTTTAACATGTTTCCCGCATCCATTGCACCATCCGTTTTACCTGCACCCACCATGGTGTGCAACTCATCTATAAACAAGATGATATTACCACTGGCTTTAGCAACATCATTAAGCACAGCTTTAAGACGTTCCTCAAAATCGCCTCGGTATTTAGCCCCCGCCAATAATGCCGCTAAATCTAACGATAATAAGCGTTTAGACTTCATACTTTCAGGCACTTCACCATTAACAATGCGCTGTGCTAGACCTTCTACCAGTGCCGTTTTACCTACACCGGGTTCACCAATCATAACTGGGTTATTTTTGGTACGGCGTTGTAATATCTGCGCCATACGACGAATTTCATCATCACGGCCAATAATCGGATCGAGCTTTCCTTGTTCGGCACGTTCGGTCAGATCAATGGTGTATTTTTTTAGAGCCTCACGCTGATCTTCGGCGTTAGGGTCATTAACACTTTCTCCACCGCGCATTTGATCAATAGCTTGTTCGATGATTTCTTTACTGGCGCCTGCCTGCTTCAATAATCGCCCTGTTTCATCATTGCTATCAACTGCCGCGAGTAAAAATAATTCTGACGATATATATTGATCATTACGTTTTTGTGCCAGTTTTTCGGTTACATTAAATAATTTACCTAAAGAGCTAGAGATACTAACTTCACCCGCATCGCCTCCAGAAACAGTGGGTAAACGATCTAGCGCATCTCCTAAAGATGAGCGTAATTGGTTAACATTGACATTGGCATTAGTTAACAAGCCGCGTGTGGACCCACCTTCTTGATCTAATAAAGCAATCATTAAATGTACGGGTTCAATGATTTGATGGTCTTTACCTAAGGCAAGCGATTGTGCTTCTTGCAAGGCCATTTGAAATTTACTGGTTAATTTATCAGTTCTCATTTTGATTCTCCTCTAACGTTTATAATTGATGATAAGTCTACTCATAAAGTTATTCGATAACTGTCACCAAAATGACAAATAAAGCTATTTTTAGGCGTGATTTTAGTCATAATTTATTTCACAAAAAAGGTCATGACTAAAGCAGTTCCTACAACTGGCTAGATTTCCAGCTCAGGTAGTTGTTACGGGTTTAACCAAGCTTGCTCTTAGTGGATGAGCGGCTGTATATTGTCATTTTTGCATATCTTCTTGCTTAGGCATACTTTGTATCAAAAAATGGTTAAAAAAATTAATCGACAATATATTTTTGTAAAGACAATTCGGGGGAACTAATTGGCCTTTAAAATAGCAGGAAACTATGGGAAAGCAAGAGAGATTATGGTACTCTCTTTGTTCTTTATAACCAGAGTGTAAGTAGGGTTAGTTAGCTAAACATATTTGAACGTGCGCTACTATTTTTTGTGCTTCATGCTGATATGCAACAGGGTCATCTTTGATGAGGCTGTGCTTTTACATCGCTACAAAACTTTGTATTAAAATATTGAAAATGAGTCATGCATAACAAAAAAAGAAGCAATATCATTCACGCTCAGTTATCTGAGTTTTCTTTGCCACCTATTGCTGATGGCTTGGTGCTAGGTCATAGCTCCCCTATTGGTCACGTGGCAGTTGGCAAGGCATTAAGTCTGCTTACAACAACAGCTTTTGAACATCTTCAGCTTGATGATGACGTGATTAGTGATGTTTTAATACGTACTGCTGTTTTACGCAAAACATCCAAAGAGCAACTTATCAATTTTGTGCTCCAGGAAATAAAACCCTTAATGGGTCCAGAAGAAATCATTCACCTTGACCTTAAAGTTGAAGTGCTATTGGAAATAAAACAGTCATGACCCGTAGTCATTTGCAAGTTAAGGATTGCCTTTGCCCGCGCATAGCCAAGGTCGATGAATTACAAAAATACCACGATATCGTAACCAAAGATGATATTAAGCCAAATGTCTTTGCGGTATTTGATGAAGAAGGTCGCTTCTTAGATATTGTAGAAGCACGGCAAGCAGCACTTTTTCCCGGACGAGTATTTTCTGATTTAATAGTGCGCAAGGCAGTAAAGCCAATATCATCAGACACGCCTCTGGATAAAGTACAAGCACGTTTTGCTGCGGAAAAATGTGAATTTCTCACCGTGATTGATAATGGTCAATTTATTGGTGTTATTTCTAACTTAAGTCTAGTTACTGCCCTGATTGCACAGGAAAGAGCATTACAGCATGAACGCACTGCATTGATAGAAAAATTGGAGGTTGAACTCAACTACCGTAAATTGGCGACACTGGTATTTGAAAATACCTCTGAAGGCATAATGATCACTGATGCCAAAGCACATATCATTCATGTTAATCATGGCTTCACCAAGACCACTGGCTATGAGCTTGAGGATGTCCTCGATAAAACGCCCGCTATCCTGCAATCAGGGTATCAAAAGGCCGGCTTTTATCAATTAATGTGGAAAACTTTGATAGAAACAGGGAGCTGGGAAGGCGAGTTATGGAACCGCCGCAAGAATGCTGATATTTATCCAGAGTGGCTACATATTAATGCAATATACAATTCAGATAATGAGGTAGTGAATTATGTCGGTGTATTTTCAGATATGGGGCCTAATAAAAAACTGCAACAGGATCTACACCAGCTCGCCTATTTCGACCCGCTTACTAATCTGCCAAATCGACGGCTACTGTATGATCGTCTGCAACAGGCGATAACGTCTAATGAACGTGACCATCATTATGGTGGTTTATTATTCATTGATCTGGATAACTTTAAAATCTTAAATGATACTAAAGGGCATAACATTGGTGATTTACTTTTATATGAAGTCTCGCAGCGCCTGTTGCTCTGCGTACGTAAGGGTGACACTGTAGCAAGGCTAGGTGGCGATGAATTTGTGGTTATATTACAAGGACTATCTAGCGAAATAACAAAAGCCGCTACCCAGGCAGAGGTGGTCGCTAATAAAATTTTAACCCTTCTCAACAAAGCCTACTATCTTGAAAGTCTTGAGTATCATGGTGGTGCCAGTATCGGTATCAATTTATTCAGCGCAGGCAAGAGCCCAATTGAAGACCTTCTTAAACAGGCTGATATTGCTATGTATCAAGCTAAAAATAAGGGTCGAAACAATGTGTGCTTTTTCAATCCAATTATGCAAGAACAGCTTAACACGCGTGCAGACATGGAGCGTGATATTCGCACAGCTCTTAAGAACGAAGAGTTCCAACTCTACTACCAAGTGCAAGTAGATAGCACCCATCAGCCACTGGGAGCAGAAGCATTAATTCGCTGGATACACCCCAAACGCGGTATTGTTTCACCTTTGCAATTTATTCCCTTGGCCGAGGAAACTAACCTGATTTTATTCCTTGGACAATGGGTGTTAGAAACAGCTTGTGCACAACTCAAGGCATGGGAACAAAATAGGCTAACTCAGAACCTTACACTTTCCATCAATGTCAGTGCCAAGCAGTTCAACCAAGCAGATTTTGTCGGTCAAGTACAAGTCGCCATACAAAAATATGCTATTAACCCTGGACTTCTTAAATTAGAGCTAACTGAGAGCATGTTGGTTAATAATGTTAACATTATCATTATTAAAATGAGAGCATTACAAGCTATTGGCATTCATTTTGAATTGGATGATTTTGGTACAGGTTATTCTTCTTTGCAGTACCTGAAGCAACTGCCCTTAGGAATGAGCACAAATTAATTTAGGCAAGTTCAATTTAAGAATTATAATGATGCAACTCATAAACTTTATTTAAAATCGACCCAAGATAAAACCTTACTCAAAAGAAATT
>NZ_FQTQ01000061.1 GCF_900128525.1 methanotrophic endosymbiont of Bathymodiolus puteoserpentis (Logatchev) | reverse complement strand
CATATTCTGGTTCGTTTGCAATTTGAATCATACGGTCACGCTCTTGCTCTGTCAGCTTGTTTTTAGGCGTGTGTTTGGCGTCTAAGCGTCCGTCTTGCTCATTATCTTCCTGATTCCAGCGTTGTAAGGTTTTCTCACTAATACCGACAATTTCACAGGCTTTTGACTGCCTGGCGCCTGCCTCTTGAGCCTCTTTAATTAACAGGCTAATTTCTTTACGCTCTTTTATCATGGTAAGTTGCCCTCGTCGTTTCCCCAGATCGCGTCTACTTTTTTTTTAAGAACCAATAGAGCCGCTGTTTCAGCTAGCGCTTTGTTTTTACGATTAAGATCTTTATTTAACGCTTTGATTTCATTTCTTAAATTTCTGACAGTGACTTGTTTTTTGCTCTCTGATGACATGACGGAGCCAGTGATGAACTGCTGTTTCCATTCTTTAACATGATGAGGAAAAACCCCATCGATTCGACACTGCTTATGACAGTCTTCTTCGCTCAAGCCATCCATTTTTATGATAAGTTTAAGGCGTTCTTCTAAACTCCAGTCCTGAGGTCTTTTCTCTTTTTCTGTCATTGTCTGTGCAAGTGAGGCTGTATTATCTGAAATTTTTTCCAATTGATGGTTCTTGGATTGAGTAATCCATCGTTGCAAAGCTGAACGACTTATTCCCAATGTTTTTGCCATCTCTGTCAGTGATATTTCAGGTGATCGGTTAAGGGCTTTTTCTACCGCTTGTATTTTAAATCCTTCGGTATATTTTGGACTCATTTTTCTTTCCTCTAAAGTTTATTTTAGAGGCGACAACTATTCTGACACAGGGGGGTTGATGCATGGACCGGTTAAAACTAAGTTCGGTTTTCACTTGATTGAAACGATTTATTGTACTTAGAAAGGCCCTTAATTGTCAGGTTTAACCACGACTACCATCTACATACGCCGCCGTTAATTCATGCACTGGTGCTTCAAAAACCTGTTTACATTGACCAAATTCAATTAAGCAGCCTGCGCGGTCGCTGACCCAAAAAAACCCTGCATAATTAGCAATACGTTTTGCTTGCGCTAGGTTATGGGTAACGATAATAACCGTATATCGTCCGCGTAAGCTTGTAATTAAATCTTCTACCACCGCTGACGATATAGGGTCTAGCGCGCTGCAAGGTTCATCCATTAATAAGACTTTGGGTTTTAATGCTAAGGCTCTGGCAATACATAGGCGTTGCTGTTGCCCACCAGATAAAGCCAATGCTGAGCTTTCTAAACGGTCTTTAACTTCTTCCCACAAACCGACATCCTGTAAAACTTGTTGCACAATACTATCTACCTCGCTTTGTTTAGTAATGCCATGCTCGCGTAATGGTAATTCAATATTGCGCCGAATAGACAAAAGAAAAGGCACAGGTTTTTGAAAAATCATGCCTATATCGCGGCGTAAACCTAAGACATCTACACTAGGGTCACGTAAATCGTTACCATTAAATTGAATGTCTCCTGTTACCTTACAATCAGGGAGCATATCGGTTAAGCGATTTAAAGTAGAGAGAAAACTGGTTTTTCCGCAACCTGATGGCCCAATCAGTGCAGTAATACAACCTTCATAAATATCTAAGGATACATTTTTTAAGGCAGGTTTAGTGCCGTAATGTAATGATAAATTTTTGATGCTAAATAAAGTTTTAGGAATGCAGCATGGCTCGCCTGCTTGTATTGGCCCTAAAGTATAGCTGTCATTAGGTACTTTATGTTCAGCTGGATCTAGTCGCATTTTAGAGTCTATAAATAAGGGCTTCATAAGTGAATAATTCTCTTATGCATCCAGTGATTAGCTAAAAAACTGGAAACACTGTTGATAACAAATAAAAGTATGATTAACACTAAAGCCGCTGAATTAGCCTTAGCATCCCCACCCGCAACATTCATAGAAAGATCGTAAATATGCACCGATAATGCCCGTCCCGAATCCATGACCGAATCAGGCATACGGTCAACATAGCCACTGGTAAAAATAAGTGCGGCAGTTTCAGCACCTGCACGACCAATACCTAACATTAAACCTGCTACAAGTGCGGGGGTAGCGGCAGGTACAAGCAAATGGATTAAGGCTGATGTTCGAGTCATGCTTAAAGCGGCAGCGGAAAGTCGGTAATCATTGGGTACAGCGCGTAAACCTTCGGTCGCAGTACGAATTAAAATAGGTAGAGCCATACAAGCTAAGGTAAGTCCGCCCGATAAAATAGAAAATCCCAATCCTAAATAAATACAAAAGAACGCATTGCCAAATAAGCCAAATATAATAGATGGAATACCTGAGAGTACATCTAAGCTGCGTTCAACAAATTGTGCAAAGGTGCTTTTTTGTGTGCTAAATTCAGTCAGTAATATCGCAGTTGCTAAACCTAAGGGTGCAGAGGTGGCAATAGCCACCAATAAAATAAGCCCCGTTGAAACAATGATAGAGCCAATACCACCAGCACGTCCTGCATCTTGTGGTGGTTCAATAAGATATGACCATGAAAGCCCTGTTAAACCTTGGCTAATAATATCAGCTAATAAACAGACAAAGACAGCTGTTACAAATAAAGCAGCTAACCAAATTAAGCAAGTCGCTAGTGTATTTGTAGACATAATGAGCGTCTTTTAAAGAGTTCAGCACTACTGACTAGCAGCAATACCATTAGCATTAACGCTAAGCCAGCCACAAATAAAGCGGCTCGATGATCGCCCATAGCATAGGACATTTCCAAGGCAATATTGGCAGTGAGTGTACGCACGGAAGCAAATAAGCTATGAGGGTGTTGTACCACATTACCTGCAACCATCAATACTGCCATGGTTTCGCCTATCGCGCGACCAGCGGCTAGCATAACGCTAGAGGTAATACCTGAATGTGCCGCTGGTAAAATAATATTTTTAATGATTGCCCAACGTGATAGACCCAGCGCAGCGGCACTATGATGATAAGCAACAGGGACAGCGCGTAGCGCAGAGTCAACGGTTAAAGCAATTGTTGGTAAAATCATCAGCGCTAAAACCAATATAGCCGTTAATAAACTTACGCCAGGTGGGTGTAATTGCCCGACTAACGGCGCTAAGGTGGTCAATCCCCAAAGCCCATAAACCACCGAAGGAATACCAGCTAATAATTCAATTAAACGCCGATACCATGCCGCCAACGCGGGCGGCGCATAATAGCGAGTGAACAAAGCAGAAGCAATACCCAGTGGCGTAGACAGTAATAATGCACCCAGCGTAGACAGTAAGGTGGCGGAAAGCATCGGCGTGATGTTATATAAATCTTGTGCTGGATGCCAAGCATCATCACTGAAAAAACGCCATACCGATACATGCTGTAAAACAGGCCAAGATTCACTCAGCAAAAACACTAAAATCAACAATACCACAGCGGCTGCAATCAGCGCACAGAGCTGTAGTATTAAGCTAAGATTTTGATCAGTGTGCGACAGGGACAAAATATTGTGCCTCGATAAGATCATTAACCTGTACTGAACGGGCAAAGTCAATAAAGGCTTTTGCTGTACCCGTTGGTGCTTCACGCGTGACTAAATTTAAGGGCCTGGATAAAGGAAAGCTATGGTTCAGTACATTAGCCACCGAGGCTGTGATGCCTCCAAGTGGCAGTAGTTTAATCGCAATATCATGGCTAGCTGCATATTCTGCTGCACCAATTGAGACATAACCAATAGCATTTGGATTGCCTGCTACTGTTTTAATGCCTTGCTGATTATCACCGATAACAACGTGCGCTTTAACATCCGTATTTTTTAAGCCGAAATGATGTAAAAATAATTCCAGTGTCGAATGCCCCTCTGATTTATTAACCACAGTAATCGGTGCATCATTACCGCCAACGTCTTTCCAATTAAGGATTTTACCCGTGTAAATAGCAATGATTTGTTGCCTGTCTAAAGCGGTGACTGGATTTGCTTGATGAGTAATAATGCTAATACCATCTAAAGCGATAGTGAAACTGAGTAGATCGCTTTCTTTTACTTTTAGTGCGCGCGAGGCCATACCAATATTCGCCAAGCCAGTGCGCGCATCGTTAACGCCACGAGAAGAGCCTCCTGTTTGTACATCAACACGTACATTAGGATGTAAAGCCTCAAAACGTTTGCCAATTTCAGACGCTAAAGGTGCAACGGTGCTAGAGCCTGTTAGTACAAGCTTTTCTAGGCTTCCTTTAGGGCTAGCATTGTTCGCTGACATGGGTAAGAAAAACCATGCGAAGACTATGATGATGAGTAATGCTGTTATTATGCCTAGTTTTTTCATTAGTTTTGAGATTCCATTACTTTGTTGATTGTTTTATTTTCTTTGGTTTCGCCTATATTAAATTAAGGCTTAATTTACACTCCATCTCCCTAGCTTAGGTTTCGAGTTTAACTTTGTAAGCAATTGAAGTGTATGTATAAACGGATATTATGGAACTACACGGCCTATTTTGGCATGATTTTTAACCCTTAACTTTCAATATATTACAAATAATATCTGATTTGATCATTATCTTAAAAGACTGGGCTAGGTCACTACCATTTGTAATGGTAAAGTCTAATTAGGCATTTTCTGCTCCTAAATGAGTTTTTAAGCCAAGCTTTTGCTAGCATTACAATAACAAGCAGATTTCTCTGTAATAACCTCTAGTAATCCGCCGTAAACTAAAGACCCCATTAATACAGCTATAACCGCTTTAACCCCATCCATCATACTGCCTAACATCGCTGCTATATCCATAGTTTGCTCTGCTAACATCGATGTCGCGAATTTCATCATTAGATTATACGTTATTGATTTATTAAGGTGACTGTTCATCTATCCATTAGTCAGCTTAATGGAGCATTCCTTACAAAAAAAATTAGATGTAATGAAAATAAATTTATAGCCTTAACCTTCGTCTTAATTAAGTGTAAGGTTATCGTATTAATAGTAGACAATTTAGCGCATTACATTTAAGTGAGTATTTTATGGACGATAATCTATCGAGTATAGGTAAACCTCAAATTACCTTTTCTAAAGAAGATGATGGTCATACTTTAATTATTCTGAAGGGGCAGTGGACTTTACGTTCACTCGCTGAGTCTTCAGAGCTTAAGGCCATTAAAAAACTGGGTCGAGATAAACGGAAGCAATGGGATATTAGCCAAATTGATCGCTTAGATAGCGCAGCTGCTTTCTTACTGTGGCAGGCTTGGCATAATAAGCTACCTACCGACTTAATAATTCGCCCAGAGCACATGCGTTTATTTGAGCACTGGCAAGGGCGTAACATTCCCATAGCAGAGCCTATACAGATAAATTTTTCTGCAATATTTGTACATATCTTGTTACAGCTACAAGGGATTGGTCGTCATATATGTACTTGGTTGACCCTATTTGGCCGATTAATACTTGATCTGATCTTTTTACTAGGCCATCCACGAGCAATCCCTTTTAAGGAAATTTCACTGACTATTTACAAGGCTGGGGTAAGTGCTTTGGGAATTACAGCCTTGGTGGGTTTGTTGGTTGGTGTATCAATGAGCTACCTCTCTTCATTGCAGCTACAACGCTTTGGTGCAGAAATTTATATTATCGACTTACTTGGTCTTAGTATTATTCGCGAATTAGGCCCTATGCTGACCGCAATTATTATTGCAGGACGTTCAGGGTCTGCAATGACCGCTGAAATTGGTATTATGCGTGTGACTCAAGAGCTAGATGCCTTATCTGCTTTAGGTGTCTCTCACTCTCTGAGGCTGGTTTTGCCTAAAGTTGTCGCATTATTTTTAATTATGCCTTTACTGATTATTTGGACTGATGTTATTGCTATGATAGGTGGAATGGTCTCTGCCGATCTTACTTTAGACATTAACTATCAGCAATTTCTTGAACAGTTACCTAAATCTGTACCAGTAGTGAATATTTACATTGGTTTGGCTAAGGGCGCTGTATTTGGTGTAATGATCGCGCTTATTGCTTGTCATTTCGGTTTTTTAATAAAGCCAAATACAGAAAGTTTAGGTGCTGAAACAACCAATGCTGTTGTAGCTAGTATTACAGCCGTCATCATGGTGGATACCATTTTTTCCATTTTATTTAAAAATGTGGGGTTTCCATGAGTCAGCAACACGCAATAGAGCTAAAACATATCTGGACCTATTTTGGCGAACAATTAGTGCACCAAGATATTAGTTTGTGCCTTGAAAAAGGCGAGATATTAGGTTTAGTGGGAGCCTCAGGAAGTGGAAAAACCACATTATTACGCGAAATAATTGGTCTGGAAACACCGAGCCAAGGAAGTTTAAAGGTGTTGAGTGAACAAGTACAGAAAGCTTGTACAATGGAGTGTCGGAAACGGCGCAACCATACTGGAGTACTGTTTCAAAATGGTGCTCTGTTTAGCGCTTTAAATGTATTTGAAAATATTGCGTTTCCATTACGGGAATTAGGTATCAATAATGAACCTTTGGTTAAACAACTGGTCTGCATGAAGTTGGGCATGGTTGGCTTAAATTCTTATGACGCTATGCGTAAACCTTCGGAATTATCAGGCGGCATGGTCAAACGAGTTGCTCTGGCTAGAGCATTGATTTTAGAGCCTGAGTTATTATTACTCGATGAACCGACTTCTGGGCTAGACCCTATTGCAAGTGATGATTTTGTGGTTTTATTACAGAAACTACACCAAGAGTTGAATTTTACCGTGTTTATGGTGACCCATGACCTACATATTTTAAAAGACCTTTGTAGCAAAGTGGGAGTACTTGCAGAACACCAGTTGGTTGCTTTTGATACCTTGGATAAGGTGCTGAATAATAAACATCCTTTTATAGAACAATTTTTTCACAATCACCGCGCTCAGCGGATTTTTAATTTACAGGAGACGGCGCATGGGGAAGGATAGTTTTGCCTTAGTAACCGGATTATTTATGACAGTATTGATTGCGAGTACTGTCATGCTAATTTATTGGCTCAGCGATGTGCAACATCAAACAAAAACTTATGTCGCTCAGACGCACCAATCAGTGACTGGGTTAAAATCAGGATCTACGGTTTATTACCGAGGGATTGAAGCAGGAAAAGTTATCTCTATTGGTTTTGATCCTGATAATAGTGATGTGATCCTTGTGGTTATGGAAATTGATGAAGATATAGTTTTTACCCGAGGCGTTTTTGCGACATTACAAATGAAGGGTGTAACGGGGTTAACGCAGATAGCATTACAGGATAATGGTTCAAATCCTGCGCACTTAATTCCGGGCCATAACGCTGAAAACCGTATTCCCCTTAAACCTTCTCTAATTGAGCGACTATCAGATTCAGGAGAAGAAACGGTTAAACAAGCACGTGAACTGATGGGTCGATTGAATGATTTATTAAATGATAATAATAGACAACACATAGAACAGATTTTAGTCAATGTAGATACAGCAACGTATAAATTAAACCAATTAGAAAGCAGTGCGGAGAAAATACTAGATCAAGTACCTATATTAACTGCAGATGTTCATCAATCACTCGTTAAAATGAATCATTTAGCGGATGAATTTACGTTATTAAGTCAACAATTACGTCAAGATATGACAGTATTATCCAACCAGTCAACTAAACTGATGCAAACAGGAAATATAATGGGTCAACAACTACTCAACAACACCTTACCTAGAGCAGAGACCCTTATTATGCAGCTACAAGCAATGACACGTAAATTTGATCGAGTTGGCTCGATGTTAGAAACAGACCCACAAATGTTTTTGTTTGGTACTGAGTTATTAAAACCTGCTCCAGGCGAACCAGGTTTTAAGGAGGCGCAATGAAACAAGCAACAACAAAGAAATTATTGGCTATCGCCTTTTTTATGATGGCTTCAGCATGTACTGTGCAGCCTACTCTATCGGTTCCTGTGCGTCACGACTTAGGAGTAGCGACGGGGGCAAACATAAATAATGCGACAATAAATGTGAATGCACCGAGTTGGTTATGGGACGAGCGTATCCGCTATCGCTTGCTATACAGTAACCCTACAGCTATTGCTTATTATAACTTGGATCGCTGGGAAGCACCCGTACCAGCACTGTTAGAACACCGATTAAATATTCCTGCACAAGGCCAACCGGTAAATATAAAGATACAGCTGATGCAATTTGAACAGCAATTCGAATCTACAAATGATGCTCGGGTTATTATGGTATTTAAAGTCAGTGTTTTTTCTGGTGACGGTTCTAGTTTGCTGAGCAAGCGTGTATTCAACTTTTCAAAAAGTACAAAATCACCTGATGCCATAGGAGCAATAGAGAGCTTTGTTGATTTAACTGACTTGGCAAGTAAAGAGCTTTCTAGCTGGGTAGCAAGCTTGCTGGAAACTAATCATTAGCGCTGCATTGTAAGGTTTCTGCACCCCCTTCGACTCATCGTTAGTATTATTTTTTAATTTAGCGAAATAGGTGTTGTATGAAACAGATAGTATTAAAAGTGCTTACCGGATTATTGTTAGCGAATAATGTTGCAGCGCAAGAGCCCGATTGGAAAGATTATGCTGAAGTATTGAAGTCAGTAAAATACGGTATAAAAAATGGTACGCCGCTTGCGTTAGTAGATTATGCGGCTTTAAAGCACAATGGCCTAGTAGAAAAGGTCTACCAGCAGATTTCAGCTTACCCTATTGCATCACTAAAAGGTAAGAATGAAACCTTAGCGTTCTATATTAATACCTATAACATTTTGGCTTTAAAAACAGTGGTAGATCATTGGCCTTTAGAAAGTATTAAAGATGTTGGGAGCTTCTTTAAGCCCGTTTGGGGTAAAGAGGCAGGAACGATAGGCGGAAATAGGGTTTCTTTGGATGATATTGAGAATCATATCATTCGTCCAATGGGCGAGCCGCGCATACACCTCGCAATTGTTTGCGCCTCTGTCAGTTGCCCTGATTTGAGAAGCGAGCCTTATACAGCGGCAATATTGAATAAACAGTTAGATGAACAGGCAAATGCTTTTTTAGGTAATGATAAAAAAGGCTTATATATGACTGAAAATGAAATTACCGTGTCTAAAATATTTAAATGGTTTAAGAAAGATTTTGACAAAGCCGGCGGGGTAGACCTGTTTATTCGATCTTACCGTACTGATTTACCAATAGAGTATGAAATTAATGCGGATATTGATTATGATTGGTCCGTTAATGGTATGGTTAAGTAAAAATCGGCTACCAGTTTAAGACGGGATATTAGTTATACTTGTAGGGCGTGGCTTCAGCCCGCCTTTAGAGTAGGGCATGGCATTAGCGGGCTAAAGCCATGCCCTACAGTTTTTAATACATCCCATCTTAAAGTGCTAGCCCTAAAACGTGTTACTCCTATCATTAAGAAAGTGGTTTTGATTGCCTCCTAAAAGTGTGTAATAACTAACCCCTTTAGACGGCTAGTCCATTGCCACCTAGCCTTAATTTAGAGCGCTAAGCCCAGTTCTATTTTCTCTTGAAACTTTACATATTTACGTACTCACACTTATTTCACCGCTAACTTATCTCTATAAATTGTGGCACTAATTACTGCAATCGGTGGCATCACTATATTTAATACAGGAATTGTTAAAACCAATAAAACAATGCCACCAAAACTCAGCGCACCAATACGTACTGTCTTTAATGCTTCGCGCTGTTCTTTAAATAATAAACCCTGATTTTCTAGTGGATAAGCAAAATACTCCATACTCATACCCCATGCGCCAAACAAACCCCACAATATCGGCGCAATCAAGTTCAAACCGGGAATAACCGAAATAATAGCAATAGGAATAGCACGACTTAATAAATAAACGATGCGTTTTAACTCAGAAAATAACACCTTGGATAATGCTTGCTCCTGAATTGGCACCGTATCACCACGTATAATTTGCTGTGTTTTCGCTGATAACCCACCATAAAAAGGCGAGGCAATTAAATTCGCCAATAAAGTAAAAGTAAAAAAACCTGCAACAAAAAAACTGATAAAAAATACCGGATAAATAAGCCAACTTAACCACTGCAACCAATCCGGTATAAATTGCAACATTAATGCACCAATATAAACATAGCCTAAATACAGCATAGCCGAATACAACAGAAAATTAATCAGCATAGGAATTAAGACAAATTTTCTTAATTCCTTACGCATCACCATAGACATACCTTGTAATAAGCTTTGTACGGCTAATAAAGGATTTAAACCTGCTTTTTTATCAAATTCACTATTCATTATTTAGTTCTCCAACACCCTTATCAATAGGATTAAATACTGCACCACGCTCAGTCACAATAACACTAACTAATTCCGCAGGTGTTACATCAAATACGGGGTTCCAAGCATCAATTAAGCTATCAGCTTGGGCATAACATTGTGGCAAAAATTCATTAGCAGCACGTTGCTCTATTTCAATATCATCACCTGATTGCATGGCAAAATCTATCGTTGAGGTCGGCGCGACAACCATCAATTTAACACCATGGTATTTAGCCAAAACCGCCAAAGAATATGTGCCAATTTTATTAGCCACATCGCCATTCGCAGCAATGCGATCCGCACCGACAATAATCCAATCCACCTGCCCGCTTTTCATTAACATAGCTGCCGCTGAATCCGCAATTAAAGTTGATGGAATATCATCTTCTGCCAATTCCCACACCGTTAACCGCGCGCCTTGCAACCAAGGCCGCGTTTCACCCGCATAAATATGTCGCGCTTGGCGTTGATAAGCACTACGAATCACACCCAATGCTGTACCATAACCACCCGTCGCTAATGCCCCTGCATTACAATGGGTTAACAAGCCTTGTGCATCGCGTAAAATATCCGCACCCAATGCACCCATTTTCAGGTTGGCCGCTATATCTTGCTGATGAATGTCTTGCGCTAATTGAATGACCGCCTCAACTGGCGAGCCTTCTACTTGTGTCAATTTTTTTTGCATAAGCTCTAAAGCCCAAAACAAATTCACTGCCGTAGGTCGAGAAGCGGCTAATAACTTGATTTCTGCTGCAACTTGTTGTCGCCATACACTATTATCCGGCTGATAATGTTGCTGTACAGACAACGCCACTGCATAAGCTGCTGCAATACCAATAGCAGGCGCACCACGCACTTGCATAGTTTTTATTGCTTGCGCAACATCAGGCGCAGTAACATACAGCTCATAGTGTACAATCTCAGGAAGTTGCCTTTGATCTAACACTGCTAACTGTTGACCTTGCCATACTAACGCATGGACATTGAATTTTTGTTCCATTAACACCTATACTCTCTAATCTGTTTCATTTTAATAAACCTTTTAATTATGCAAGTTGATACGCTTATTCAAGCACGCTGGATTATACCTGTAGAACCTCATAATGTAATTCTTGAAGATCATGCCTTAATCACACATGAAGGCCGTATTCTGGATATTTTACCTGTACAACAAGCCCATGAGAAATACCAAGCTAAGCAATTGGAAATTTTAGCCGACCATGCTTTGATCCCCGGTTTAATTAATACGCATACGCATTTAGCCATGACTTTATTTCGCGGCATTTCTGCAGATTTGCATTTAATGGATTGGTTAGAAAATCATATCTGGCCGCTAGAAAAAAAATGGGTTAACGAAGCATTCGTACGCGATGGCACAGATTTAGCGATAGCAGAAATGTTACGCGGCGGCACAACCTGCTTTAATGATATGTATTTCTTTCCGGAAATTACCGCACACCAAGCCATACACCATGGCATACGCGCAAATGTCGGATTAATTCTAATTGATTTCCCGACTGCTTGGGCAGATGGTCCAGAGCACTATATAGAAAAAGGACTCGCTCTACACGAAGAGTTACGCCATGAGCCTTTAGTACGTACCCCTTTTGCACCGCATGCACCTTATACGGTTTCAGATGAGCCTTTAAAAAAAATCAGTGCTTTGGCAGAAGAGCTTAATCTACCTATTCATATGCACGTGCATGAAACTCAACATGAAGTAACCCAAGACGGCCAACGTCCCTTGCAGCGCTTACATAAATTAGGTTTAATCACACCCTCGTTTATTGCCGTGCATATGACGCAATTAACCGATGCAGAAATTAAAAAATTCGCGCAAGCAGGCGCACATATTGTGCATTGCCCTGAATCTAATTTAAAACTCGCCAGTGGTTTTTGTCCAGTACAAAAATGTTTAGATGCAGGCATTAATGTTGCATTAGGCACAGATGGTGCTGCGAGTAATAATGATTTGGATATGTTCGGTGAAATGCGTACCGCCGCCCTCTTAGCCAAAGGCGTAGCAAAAGATGCCAGTGCCGTTTCTGCGGCCACGGCATTACGCATGGCGACTTTAAATGGCGCCAAAGCTCTAGGCATAGATCATATAACAGGATCACTGACCATCGGCAAAGCTGCCGATATCTGCGCTATCGATTTATCCGACATAGAAACCCAACCCATTTATAATGCCATTACACATCTAGTTTATTCCGCATCACGTCACCAAGTCAGCGATGTTTGGGTGGCTGGTAAACATTGTTTAAAAAATAAACAACTCACGACACTTAATATAGAAGATTTAAAAATAAAAGTAGCACAATGGCAGAGTGATTTGCAACAGCCTGTTGTTAAGTAACGTATAAACAAAAACTTACTCACTACAAGCAAGTACCACCTATAGAGTGGGCGGTTAATTGCATTTGACAAAGGCTAAATTGAATAAAGGCATAGCGCTCCTCCTTTTTACCTAGCAGGCTAAAGGCAACCGCTTGTGATCCATTCAAAAACGACTGTAATTCTTCCGTATTTTTTAGTGCGTTAAGATTCATGATGGCTTTCATTCCCTCATCATGAACAGATTATCTGGTTTTGTCAGTTTAGACTCATTCTATATTAGAATGCGAGGCCCTTTTCAGACTAATTCCGTATTGGAGAAAGCTTGGATTTGCTACTATAATCAACATATGATATTATAATTTATAATATGTTAAATAACATTATCGAGCAGGATCATATAGAGATTGAATCTCACCCTTTTAGCAGTCAATTATCAGTCATCGATATGGAACGTTGGCTTACATGGGCAGAAAATATGGAGAGACAGTTTCACCGTAGCGGGTCGAAGGTCGTAACGGCTGTTTATCGAAGATGTATCATAATAGCCGTGGTTTATAAGCGAAAAACGATTAAAGGCATAACGGTGAGCTATAATTATTGCATCAAACGAAAAGATGGCACGACAGCCGCTACACGCTTATTTGATATTCAGTTTCCCTGATTTTCATACACTGAAAATCAGGGAAACTGAGCGACAGGGAAATTCGCCAATCCGAAGTGCAGTGCGCGAGGGAGGCTAGAATTTTATCCCGACGCAGGGCGTACTGGGACTTATCCAATTCGCTCCGTATGTGAATGAATATTTGGCGACAGGAGTCCCAAGTGTTTCATGAGGTAGGATGGAGCTCCAATCAAGCAACGATTGCGGGAATTTAAGCAGCACATATAATTAAAAAGGGGCAGTTGTCCGAGAAAAACATTTCTTCCTATAAGCCGTTTATGGCTTTAGCAGAAAAGTTATTCTTGGAGACAAGACGTTCTTCGTTTTCAATAATAAATAGGTGAATGAAATGAAAAAATTATTAGGGGCATTAATATTATTAGCACTGTGTTCGACTTCTGTCGTCTACGCAGATTTCTCAGATGACCTCAGAAAAAAAATGAGGGAGGAAGCCATAAAATCAGCTAAAGAATATACCCGTAAAATTTTGGCCGCAATTCCCAAAGAAGAAGATCTATCCACATATGGATGGGTAACTACTCAGAAATCGGTCAATTATAGGATGCCTTGTAAGGCTAAAGATACTCCTTACTCCGCTATTTTTGCCCATGGGGCGAATCGTATGGATTTGCTGGAAGAGGATGATGACGGAAATCTCGTTTATAGTCGCGATGCAAGCATTGCCATTGATCGTATGGAGGAATTTTGTATTGCGATTGGCATACCCAAAAGCGGTTTGTCTACAACAGAACACGACGGGGTTCAGAAATGGCGGACGTGGTGGATGACCGAGGGCGTTGAAGATGGAAATTTGATCCCTGTGAGGAATGAGAAAGAAGAAATACAGCAGACTATAAAGATTTTAAAGATGGCTAAAAGTTCCCTTAAAAAACCGACTTATTTGGTTATTGGTAATGATCTGGGAGAACTTTCTGTAAAGGTGGTTCAACAACTGGGCAAGACCGGGGAAATAGAGACTATCGCAGGGATTATTTACGTGGATCGTGATACGGGCGAGTTCACTCGTTACGAACGCAACGGGGATACGTGGAAATCAAAAGATAACACACCCCCCTCACAATAATTAAAGATTGTTGCGGGGAGTCCCACTTTTGCGAAATATCATTTTGGGCATTCATTGCCCAAGTTCGCGGAAAAATCTTTAGGGTTAATTATCTCAGAATTGACGCATAAATGCGACAGGAGCCCCACAATTAATCTATGCTTGCGACAGAACCGTATTCTTTTTGTCGCGACAGCTCCCGCTCTCAGCAGGTTTAACATGATATGTTTCATTTTCATTTACCTCAGTTTTCTCCATAATACTCTGTTTTAAATGAAGTTGTAGTAATGCTAATGTCATCATGACATAAAACTGAATGGTCGTGCCTGCCCTGTCATGACGCACTAAATGAATCCCGCCCATAGTGCGCTTTAAGAAGCGAAAAAAAGTTCAATTTGCCATCTGTAGGCATAGAGCATGATAACTTGAAATGCCGTCAGGTCTTGTCGATTGGTCAGAATAAAAAAACTTTCCTGGTTGACAGTAAAACGCACCAAACGATAAATAGCCTTTGATTTATCATTGGTATAGCGAATCAATTCATCACTCACACTATCAAAGAAACGATTTGTTGATTCTGGCATTGAAAGCGCTAGCGTTTCAGTGACTGTAAAAAGCAGGTTTTCTTTGACACGAAAAACAAAAAAAGCGTGTTTCTCAACTAAGTCCCTGCACAACTGAAAGGACATGTACCCTCGATCTGCAATATAGGTCACCCCGGCAGCAGCCATTTTTAATAAGGCCTCTCGCTCACTGGAATTCCCATTACCTAGCTGAAAATCCACTGGAATCATGCGATTAAGTTCGAAGCACAAATGAAGCTTCAGTGCTTGATGGTCTTTCGTATACTCAGCCCAGAGCATTGAGTGTATCACTGGAAATAATGAACCATCTACGCAGCATAGCACGGCTTTCTCATAAAAAATTAACTTGCCTAAGTGTAGAAATTAAGGTCTCTGGAGAGTCTATAAATCTTTCAATACAGGATTGAAAGTTTTGTATTTTAGGCGTGGACTCCCGTAATAAATTCATA
This sequence comes from methanotrophic endosymbiont of Bathymodiolus puteoserpentis (Logatchev), assembly GCF_900128525.1. Lineage (GTDB taxonomy): Bacteria > Pseudomonadota > Gammaproteobacteria > Methylococcales > Methylomonadaceae > Methyloprofundus. Next base: position 50,272 of record NZ_FQTQ01000061.1, on the reverse strand, counting down.
GCAAAACAGCGTAGTTTACCCATTATTTGAGCCTGATTCCCCTGCTTAACTCGAACACGATCTTCGTTAAACGTAACATCTAACTGCCAGTTATTAGACTCTACACTCCAGTGGTTACGAATGGTATTAACCAAGATCTCAACAGTCTTTTGTTCAGTCTTTTCTTGATAATTACTCAAATAAAAAGAAAATTCATCGCTACTTTTTTTAGTTGATTTTTCAAAAGATGTACGTCTTATTACGATCAATGTTTTTAAACCACTTTCATTCCATCGTTTATCAATTTCCGATACTGGGAAGTCATATAATACGGCTTGACGCGTAGTGATTCGCCCGTGAGCTAACTCGGTACCTATGGTTTCAGCAAGTGGCTTTAATTTCACTAAATCACGGCATTTCTGTAATAGTTTAGGTTGATTTTCTTTTACCTGAATTAAATAAAAACCGCCTTTTTGGTCAACTTGAGTCATCGTTTCAGGATTACAATGATGAGCATCTAAGCTGACTTTTTTCGCGTCCAAGCCCGTATCTTTTAGTAAACCACGCACGACTGGGATTTCACTGGATTTGTCGCCAACTTGTTGAGCTTGCGCTACATCCCTACGGCTTTCATGTGAAACAGCATGAATAATTGCTTGTTTATCCCCAGGATTAAGCGTTCCTCTCATTACTTTACCATCAATTGCAATCCATTCACCTTCAATAATTTGTGCGGTTTTATCGCTAAAACACTGATTAATCACCTCATTCAAATCCTGCCAATCTAATTTAGCCAGCATTCTTGGCAAATGAGAACGAGAAATAACGGGAGCATCCTCAAGTCCTGTGACTTCACGTAACCAATCAATTTTATTCGTCATATAACGATGAATACTGGAGACTGTTGAACGACCTAGCAAGATAGAAAAAACAACAGTAACAATTAAAAACACTAATGAATGTCGTTTGCCACGGTTGTCACGTGTATCAGGTAGTGTTTTAAGTACATTGATGAACTTAACCACCTCTGTCTCTAGATTTATTTCAAGGTCGTTATCATTCGTTGAGTGTGTAATTGGCATCTGTTTGTCGATTAAAATAATGATATTTTATCGCATATGTCAATATATTTTTTTATGAGAAAGCCGTGGGGTTGCACCTGGGCCGGATACCAGTAAGCCGCACCCAGAGAATAAGATTTACCCCTACTTGTTGCGTGGCCTGTTAATTGATAAAGTAAATCAGGTCTGGAGCACTGATATTACTTACATTCCAATGGCTAAGGGATTTATGTATTTGGTTGCAGTGATTGATTGGCATAGCCGCTATGTCTTGTCGTGGGAATTGTCTAACACGGTGGATACAGCGTTCTGTATTGATGCGTTAGAGAAAGCGCTTGATATAAGCACCCCAGAAATTTTCAATACAGATCAAGGTGCTCAATTTACTAGCCTTTCATTCACAAAAGTCTTGCTGGATAAGGAAATTAAGATCAGTATGGATGGGCGTGGCCGGGCTTTAGATAATATTTTTGTAGAGCGCTTATGGCGAACAGTAAAATATGAGAATATTTATATGAATGAGTATCAGACAGTGCCTGAATTACGATCTGGATTAAAGCGTTATTTTGAGTTTTATAACCAAGAACGGCTGCATCAAAGTTTGGGTTATAAAACACCACGTGAAGTACATTTTGTATGAGAATGTTAGATATTTCTCCTTATTATTGGGAGAAAATGGTCTTGACAATGGGGTCCACTTTAGAAACCAACCCAGTCGGTACAGCAACAATATTAAGGCCAATCATTAATACAAAAAATGTAAAGACCTTACCACCAATGGTAATAGGATACACTTCACCATAACCAACAGTAGTTAAAGTAGCAATGGCCCACCACAGGCTATGAAAAATAAATTGAAAAGCATCAGGCTGTGCCGCACTCTCAAAATAATAAATCCCAACAGCAGATAAGTAAAGCATGGTAGCGGCAACACAACTAAACAAAATCAATTAATCATCAGTGCTTGATGAAATCTATTTATTGCTTGGTTATAGCGTAGCAATTTAAACAACCTAAATAATCTTAATAACCTAAATACTCTGATAGAACGTAAGTCTAATCCAACTGATAAATAAAACGGCAGAATAGCCAACAAATCAATCAACCCGAAAAAACTAAAAACAAATCCAATTTTTTTATCAGCAACGTAAAGTCTCAATAAGTATTCAACACTAAAGATACCAATCAACACTGCTTCAGAAATATTTAATAATGACTTCGTAGTCATGACTGTTATCAGGTAATGTCTCAATAGAAAATGTTATCAATAAAACTAAAATAAGAGACTGTATAAAGAAAGCAAATAATCTACCATAACTGGTATGAATATCTTCAAGCATTGATTTAAAAAAACTTTCATAATCTATGACAAGTTTAAAGCGACAGCACAAAACCAACCACCCCACACAAAAAGCACTCTCCTCTCGCTAAAAATCAGGGAAACGGAGCGATAGCGAAGTGATGATTTTTAGTCCACAGTAGGCGACAGGGTTGTCGCCAATCCGAAGTGCACTGCGATAGCAGTGCGCGAGGGAGGCTAGTAGTTATCCCGACAGCCGTCAAGCCATTTGAGGTAGCTTTAACGTAGCGGCTTTTGCGCGTTGTGAAGCGGACGCAGGGCGTACTGGGGCTTATCTAATTCGCTCCGTATGTGAATGAATATTTGGCGACAGGAGTCCTAAGTATTTCATGAGATAGGATGGCGCGCCTAACTCCTGCGGTATTTTTGCATAAAAAAATAATTGAAACTAGATGGTTTGCAGCTGAAAATTGTTGCCGTGCCTAGTTTATTGGTGATCTATAGAGTTTATGTTCAATTATTTATGTTCATAAATTGAAAAAAAATGGCTGTAGTTGAATTTATTAACATCCAATTAACAGCCATTTTTATAGTAAATTATTTTAAATTCCTTTAAAATCAATAAGTTATTTGGTGGAGACGGGGGGAATTGAACCCCCGTTATGCCAGTGCTGTAACCCATTGAAATTAAAAATAATTATGTATTCGACATTTGTTTTTTTCGTTTCGAGTGGCTCACTCAATTGTACTAAGGAAATTCATGATAACGTATCTAACAAAATAATGAAAAAATATTTGAAAAAAAGAAATTAAACAACGAGCCTATTCATCATTTATACAGCTAGAGGAGAATGAGAGTATACTGATACTAGTTTTCAATGGATGATTAATTTACAGTGTTTACATGCTTATATATCTTGACACATGTTGCTTACAAAGACCTCTTGATGATAGAACTCAACCGCGAATCAATGTTGAAGCCGAAGCAATCGCTGAAAATCAGGGAAACGGAGCGATAGCGAAGTGAAGATTTTTAGTCCGTACATTTTGTATGAGAATGTTAGATATTTCTCCTTATTGTTGGGAGAAAATGGTCTTGACAATGGGGTCCACTTTATACAACCCTCACTTACGGTGCAATAAATAAAATCAATGATTGTTGGTCTCCACTCGGATAAATAACGTTAAAGTCTTGTTGTCCGTCTTCGTTGATATCACCAACCGACAAATCAAAACTAACCTGTTCCGCACTTAAATTGCTTGGTTATTAGGTTTTACTAACGCCCTTGCCACTATATTATCTAAAACAGTAAAATTCAAATAACCACTGTACATTTATTTGCTATAATAAGCAGCTCAAAACAACGTCCCTATTGCATAACTGGATAATGCAGTCCCCTCCTAAGGGATAGCTCCTGGTTCGAGTCCGGGTGGGGACGCCATCTTAATGTAGTTGATTTTATTGAGTATTAACCGAAATCGCCTGTGAATTGATAAGATAAGCAAAAAAGGTTTGGCAACCACACGTTAACTCGTATCTTTTATTTCAGCTACCTTCAATTTCCCCCCTATTTCTTCGCATTCATTGCCTAGGTATCATTTCTGCATCCATTTCTTATGCTGGATGCTCTAATATTAAATCTAATTTAGAAATTTCAATACAAGCATCGAGCGATATAATCTTCCTCTATTCTGGTTTCACTTACCTGCTCATCAAACCAAAATGATACGGGATATTCAAAGCCCATATTGTGCATATAGTTATATAAGGCTTTTTTTAATCCGATACCAAGCAAATCATGATCCGTTTGCACAGAATCTATATAATCCACATCATTTTCTGCAAATAAAACATTTTTATTCGCAATAAGCTCTATTCCATACTGTTCAGGGTTTAAACCCACCGGACTATGTATAGTTGCAGCAAAGCGGTGCCAATAAGCTGAATGTATACAGCCATTAAACATTAGCTGGCGCACATACTCCAAAGCATCCACCGTTTCTTGTTCAGTTTGGCTGGGAAAACCATACATCAGATACGCATGAACTAACACCCCTGCATCAGTAAATGCTTTGGTGATTTTAGCCACTTGAGCAACGCTGACACCTTTTTGCATTAAGGTAAGCAGTCTATCTGAGGCAACTTCTAAACCGCCGCTCACGGCAATACAGCCTGAATCTGCTAGTAACTGACATTTTTCTGCTGTAAAGGTTTTTTCAAAGCGAATATTGCCCCACCAGGTAATGACTATATCTTGCTCGATTAGTTTTTTCGCTAATGCAAATAAAGCTTTAGGCGGTGCGGCTTCATCAACAAAATGAAAACCGGTTTGCCCTGTTTCGGCAATTAAAGTTTGAATACGTTGTACGGTAATATCCGCACCTGCATCATCGTATTTGCCAATATAGTCTAAGCTAATATCACAAAAGCTGCATTTCGCCCAATAACAACCATGGGCAATTGTGATTTTATTCCAACGCCCATCACTCCAAATCCGATGCATAGGGTTAAGCACTTCGCACAAAGACAAGTACTTACCGATAGGTAGGCCTTCATAATTAGGTGTACCTACTTCTTTTTGGGCAATATCATGCAAAGTTGACTGAGCATTAAAAACAACTTGTCCTGCTTGTAAATAATAAGTTCTAAGCAACTCTTCACGCTGCCGATCACCTTTAAAATATTCTAACAAGGTTAATAAAGGCCGCTCACCATCATCAAGGCAAATATAATCAATAGTCTCAAAAATACGTGGCTCTTTTAGTGCACGTAACTCGGTATTGATAAAACCACCCCCTAAGACGACTTTTATGTCCGGAGCATATTGCTTACAATACTTAGCCGCTTGTAATGCACCCAACATATTACCTGGAAAAGGTACGCTAATACCTAATACTGTCGGTGCTTCCTGATCTATATATTGTTGTAATAATTGTTCAATAAGGAGTTCTGTATAACTAGGTTCTGGCGCATGTAATGTATTATATAAATCATCAAAGCTAGGGTTAGAGGCGGCAAGCCTCTCTGCATAACGCGACACTTCAAAATTAGGATCTATGCCTTCAGTGATGACTGTGGCAATATCATTAATAAATAAAGTCGCTAAATATTTGGCTTTATCTTGTACACCTAACAGCCCAAAAGCTTGCTCCAAGACTTCGATATTCATCTCTTCCATTTGCGCCAGAGATTCAAATTGCGGGCCTTCTGGTAAAAAACTGCGCTTCGCTATGCGCAAAGCTAAGCTTGGATCTTTACCTTGTAGAAAGTGGATAACCCCATCAATACATTGATAATATTGCGCATAATTAGCTAAAAAGTTATACACGCTGTCTGGCAAATCTTCGTCATCAATACTTGCAAAATTAGTTTCTAGTTGATCCAATAATTTTTCTAAACCTTGACGTGAGAAGATATCTAATAATAGGTCAATCGCCAAATCACGCTGTGTCACCGTATAGCCTTGCTGCTTTAAAAACCCTGTTAAATATGCGGTAGCTGGATACGGTGTATTTAACTGAGTCATCGGCGGAGTAATCAATAAAACTTTCATTGCGCGACTCTAAAAATTAATTTCCATAAACCGTTAAATTCCAACTAGTCCCTAAAATCACCACAATTTTTTCTAATTGCACATTTTCATCCGCTTCAGCCGAATTAATCATGGCAATATAGCGCTCAAATGCAATCGTATTTTTCTCACGCCAAGTTTCTAATTTATGTGTAATCCCCTTACCTTCCTCTGCTAATATACTCTGTAGCAATACACAGCAAACTTGATGGTATTCATCAATCATGGCTCGCCTTGATTGGGCCTCCCAGCTGGATTCTTGAGGCAGCAAGATAATTTGATTACGTAACCAAGCAAGATTCAAAACCTCATCCAAATAAAACAAGCCTTTAGTGACTTCTTGTAAAGTGCAATGACTTTTCTTTTGTACTTTTACGGCATTTAAGCAAGAAAATAAAATATCTAGTTGCGCAATTTTTAAGGCAAGTTCCGCATTGACACCTTCTTTAATAAAGTTATCTACTGTTTCATCAATATGATGTTGCTCTTTCTCCGTTACCAGACTTTGTAAGTTATCAGCTAACTCTGCGATGCACTGTATATAATGCTCATCCATATCTCCTTGAGGTTCATTACGCACACACCAATACATAGCTCTTTCAACTAACTTTCTAAGCCGAAACTTAATATTATCCAGTACTGATTTATTCACTGAACCATCTAGTTCACTTTGCATTTTCCAGATTAAATCGATTTCAAAAATACGACATACCCAACTATAAGTATTAACCAACCCCGAAGCTGAGCAACTTAATTCCTCCATAAATTGATGCGGAAAGACGATTCCTAAGCGGTTAATTAAATAATTAATTAAATGATTAACAACGATTTCTTTGCCCAATCGGTGCTCTTGAATTTCATTAGCATAAGTAGACTGTAAAGGTTCTGGAAAATAAGTGAGCAGTTCATGTTGGTACAATGCCAAATTGATATTCTCTGACTCTGATAATAATTTTGTTTTAAAAAGCAGTTTCGTATAAGAAAATAACACTGAAATTTCTGGACGTGTCAAGCCTTTCCCAGAAATCTTACGCGTTTGCATTTCCTTATCATCAGGTATTTTTTCCAGCTCACAATTTAAGTGTGCTTTTGTTTCTAAACACCTAATTAAACGCTTTACCCCTGCTAGCTGCTGTACTGACTCATCCTGAATCATAGTAATTGCATGATTTTGCTGATAATTATTGAGTAATACCAATTCAGCAACTTGGTCAGTCATACTTTCTAACAATATATCCCGTTGCTTATGGGTCATATCACCTTGCAGTAACAAGCCATTCAACAAAATCTTTATATTTACCTCATGGTCTGAGCAATCTACACCTGCAGAATTGTCTATTGAATCAGTATTAATACACCCTTTATTTAATGCGTATTCAATGCGCCCCAGCTGAGTAAATCCTAAATTCCCTCCCTCACCTACAACTTTGCAACGCAATTGCTCACCATTAATACGTAAAGCATCATTAGCTCTATCACCAACATTACTATTAACCTCAGAACTGGCTTTAACATAAGTACCTATACCACCATTCCAAAGTAAATCTACCTTAGCCATCAATATCGCTCTAATCAATTCATTTGGTGATAGCTTGGATGCTTCGATGGCCAATACCTTTCTTGCACCATCACTTAATGCGATGACTTTATCTTGACGCGAGTAAACGCCTCCCCCCTCAGAAATGAGACTCGTATCATAATCACCCCAGCCTGACTTTTCTAAGTTAAACAGGCGCTGTCTCTCTTGAAAGCTAATCTCAGTATTTGGGTTTGGGTCAATAAAAATAGATTCATGATTAAAAGCAGCCAGTAATTTAATTTTATTAGATAACAGCATACCATTCCCAAAAACATCCCCGGCCATGTCGCCTATACCAACGACAGTAAAAGGGGTTTTCTGTATATCAATACCTAAACCATCAAAATGATGCTGTACAGAAACCCAAGCTCCACGTGCAGTAATCCCCATTTGTTTATGGTCATAACCAGCAGACCCCCCCGATGCAAAAGCATCATCTAACCAAAAACGATAGCTTTTAGATAATTCATTCGCATAGTCCGAAAAGCTCGCCGTCCCTTTATCCGCTGCAACCACTAAATAAGGATCATCGCCATCATAACAAGTCACATGTTTAGGCTTTATGACTTGATTGTCTAGATAATTATCCGTTATATCTAATAGCCCTCGAATAAGAATACGATAACAAGCAACACCTTCGGCAAAAAAATCTGATTTAGCACAAACTGTTTTAACGACAAACCCGCCTTTAGCTCCCGTCGGTACAATTACTGCATTTTTAGTCATCTGTGCTTTCATTAAGCCCAGTACTTCGGTCCTAAAATCTTCACGCCGATCAGACCAGCGCAAGCCTCCGCGCGCCACAGCACCACCTCGCAAATGCACCCCTTCCATTCGCGGTGAATAAACAAATATCTCAAAATAAGGAATGGGCGATGGAATTTCGTCAATTTTTGCTGAGTTAAACTTAATAGAAAAATAAGGAGCCCCTTTCTCATCAACCGTTTGATTGAAAAAATTAGTTCGTTCAGCAGCTAAAATTAAATTCAAATAACGTCTGAGTATACGATCCTCATCTAAAGACTGAACTTGCTCAATCAAACTCGAAATATCCGCTAAAAGTGGGGCTGTATCCGTTTTATTTTCAGAAAAATTAAAGCGCACAGTAAAGAGTTGCACCAATAATTGCACAACATTGGCATTATGACTCAAAGTTTTTTCAACATAGCTTTGGCTAAAGGTAATGCCAATTTGTCTTAAATAAAAATATAAGGCTCTTAAAATATTCACTTCTCGCCAATTTAAAGCAGCATTAATCACAAGGGCATTAAAACCATCATTCTCCACATGTCCAGCCCAACATTTTTCAAAAGCCTCTTGAAAACGAGGCTTTAATGATTCTAAATCTAAACCTGCAACATTCTCATAACCTAGGCCAAAATCGTGAATCCAAAAATGTTTATCTTGACCTTTTTTGATGATTTCATAAGGATGTTCACTGAGTACTTTAACCCCCATATTCTCTAACATAGGCAAACTACGTGATAATGAGGCCTGCTCCCCCCAACAATACAATTTAAAATATAATTGCTTTTGCTCAGTAGCAGTCAACGGACTATACACAACACCTAATACAGCTAATTTAGCTTGTATCATTTTCTCAAAACGCTTTAAATCTAATAAAGCATTACGTGCTGAAACAGACTCTTTATAAGCCTCTGAAAAGCCATGACGATAAGCTTGTAAATAATCATTTGCTTCCGCTTCACCGTAAGAAAAATGGAGTTCTTCTGCTAACTCATCATGCCAATTCGATAAAGCTGCAACAATTCGCTGTTCAATGTCTTTGACATCATACTGAATGCAACAATCAGCCTTACTATGAATAATAAAATGTACTCTAGCTAATATGGATTCTGTTAATTTGACCCCAAAGTCTGTATCACTCCCTTTGAACACATCGACTAAAATTGCTTCAATTTTTTTCCGTGACTGAGTGTTATAACGCTCTCTAGGAACAAAAACTAATAAGGAAATAAAATGCCCGTAAACTTCATGACGCACAAAAACACGCACACGCTGCTGTTCTTGTACTTGTAATACGCCAATAGCACAATGATAAAGTGTATTTTCATCGGCCTGAAATAACTCATCTCTTGGTAATGAATTGATAACATAGAGTAAAGACCGAGTATTATGAGTACTATTACCTTTTTTAAAGCGCTCGGCTAAAGCACTGACTTTACTACGTACAATAGGAATATTTTTAAGCTCGCAAGTATAAGCAGAAGAAGCATATAAACCTAAAAATCTTTTTTCACCGACTACCTGCCCTGTCTCGTTATACTGTTTGATACCTATATAATCCATAAAAACAGGACGGTGCACGCTTGCCTTGCTCGTTGCCTTAGTAATCAGTAAAGGTTCGGGGGTATTTAACAGCTGATAAGCATCTTTACTAATGGGCATAAAATTCTGCTTAGGAATCTTAGCAATAGAATCACGCAAAACACCCAGTCCACTGTTAGCGACTACACTAAAACCTATTTTCTCATCTTGCTTAATAAGCCGATACTCCCTATAGGCCAAGAAAACAAAATGATTATTTTGTAACCACTGTAAAAAATCAATGGACTCTTGTAATTGAGGGTTATTCTGTTCTTTTAGTACCTTAATTTCAGCTTGCACTTTAGCCAGACAGGGATGCCAATCTTCAGTGACTACACGCACATCCTGTAAAACACCTAATAAGCTATTTTTTAGTTGAGTAATAAATTCAATATTACTTTGCCGGTTAATTTCGATATGCACAACACTTTCTAATTGTGCACCTTCTTGCTCAGTGATAGATACATTTAATAATTTTCCCTGTTTATCTCTAGTGACCCAATATAAAGGATGCAATACCAGCTGGTTAACTAATCCATAACGATTAATTTCCATCGTGACTGATTCTAAGATAAAAGGTCTATCAGGCAATACAATTTCAATGACCGTATGCGTACTTTGCCAACCAAACTCTTCAACAGTGGGGTTATAAATATTAATTTGTTCTTTTTGCGTCGGCGCAACTAAAAATAAGTTCCAATGAGATAAAACTGCACCATATAAATCATCTAAAGTTCTATCAGCAATATCATCAAAGGCATTCTCACTAAAATAATGCCGAGCAAACAAAATTAAAGGTTCAACTGACTGACCCGGCATTTTGTCTCGAATCAATTGTACTAATGCATCCAACAAAACTTTATTATTTTTATATTCCATATTCTTACTCCCAAAATTTATGCAATCGCTTTATATAGATAGGCGATGCAGCAGATTAGATCATAATATAACTATTTTCTGCTCGCTTCATAAAATAATACGTCATATTATAGACACCTACCCTGACTACTCGCATTTAAAGGATGTCTAATGGCTTTAACAGAACAACAAAAACAAAAAAAAGCACAACAAAAAAAACAGAAACGAAAATCGGCTACATCAGAAAACTCATCACAGCGATTACAAGAAAAACTAGCTCCCTATATTGAGTATCCTTTTTACGAATGCCTAATACCCCATAATTTATTTGCAGCCGGTATCGGTAATATGCTCGTAAGCAGAGTTTCACCTCAAGGTGAAGTGGCTGTATGCTCGTTTATTATTGATGTTTACTGTCTAGGGGTAAAGCAGGCCCGGTTAAAAACAATGCCGATTCCAGAATATGAAAAGGTTTTTAAGCCAGGTATTGTCGAATCACATGGTGGCTATGCCTTTACAAAAATCAAGCCCGCCTGTGCGAAAAAACTACTTGATGGCGCGGCACAGTATGCCAAAGATTTAGGTTTTCATAGCCCCTCAAGTTATCACGCTCTAAAAAACATCTTTGGTGAAGAAAAACTTGGTTTTTGTTGGTCTCGCTACCGTTATGGTAAAGATAAAATGCCTTCTTATATTCGGGGGCCGAATGAATCTACAGCCGATGCAAATAAGATTATTGCCACTTTAGAGAGGTCTTGTGGACTAGGAAATTTCCATTTTCATTTATAGGTAAAAAATAGGGCGGACTTCAATCCGCCCTAGCGTTAATTATCTCGAATAAAAAGCCACTGCTTATCATCAGATAACTCTTCTGCAAAATGATAGCCTGCACTATCAAATTCCTTTAATTGCTCTGCTTGGGTAATTTTATTTCTTAATGCATAAGCAACCATCAATCCGCGTGCTTTTTTCGCATAAAAACTAATAATTTTGTATTGGCCATTTTTAAAATCTTTAAAAACGGGAGTAATCACTTTATTCTCAATCAATTTAGGCTTTACTGCTTTAAAGTACTCATTTGAGGCTAAATTGACTAATTCTGGTGCTTCATCAGGAGGCATATCCGCTTTAATTAAAGCTGAAATCTTATCACCCCAGAAAGTATATAAGTTCGCGCCACGCTTATTAACAAATTTCGTTCCCATTTCTAAGCGATAGGCTTGCATTAAATCCAAAGGACGCAATAAACCATAAAGACCTGATAAAATTCGTAAATGCCGCTGTGCGAATTCAAGCTCATCCATAGTTAATAAATTAGCCTCTAAGCCTTGATAAACATCCCCCTGAAATGCAAACAAAGCAGGACATTGAGCAGTTGCATCAGATTGTACCCAAGCTTGAAAACGCTGGTAATTTAATTCGGATAACTTTTCACTAATACCCATTAGTTGCTGTATTTGTTTTGGGTTCAGCTCTTGTAATTGATTAATCAACTGCTGACTATCGTCTAAAAATCTTGGCTTTGTAGGGGTAATTTTAGGAACTGAAGCCTGCATATCGAGTGATTTAGCAGGTGAAATAAGCATTAACATAATTTAATTTTTTAATTATTAAGTTGTAGAGAGGCTTCCCCAGACAACTAAGTAAAGCAGCTGTATTATAGGATTTACATAGAACAGCCTGTATCAATCTTACCTATCACGCGTTATTAAGCCCTTCTATTCTAGGCCTTTAACATGACTTAAATCCAAAGGGTCAGAAATGGGTTTGCTAATATAATAGCCCTGTGCATAATCAACGCCTTGCTGCTCTAGTAATGATAAAATTTCCTTATTCTCTACAAATTCAGCAATAATTTGCTTACCAAAAGCCTGTGAAACTTCCGTTAGTACTTTAACAAAAATTCTATCTTCTTCGCTGACATCCATTTGCTTCACAAAAGAACCATCAATTTTTACATAATCAACCGGTAAGGATTTCAAATAGTAGAAAGAAGAAAAACCCACGCCAAAATCATCCAATGCAAATCGGCAACCCAGTGCTTTTAAACGCTTAATCATTGACTTAGCAGACATAAAATTAGAAACGGCTGAGGTTTCGGTAATTTCAAAAATAATGAGTTCAGGTTTAACGCCGGATTGGCTTAATAAGTTTTCAATATAAGGCAGAATATCCATATCATTCATTGAGCGCCCTGATAAATTAATTGCTAAACGCGAATTATTACCTATTGCTTGAAAAGCTAAATGCTGCTCTATTGCCTTTCTTAAAACCAAATGATCAATTTGGTCAATAATGCCAATTTGCTCAGCTTGAATGATAAAATCTCCAGGCATTAATAAGGTGCCATCTTGCTGCACAATTCTTAGTAAACACTCATAGTGACTAATTTTCTTGTGCTTAATATCTAGTATAGGCTGGTAATACAAAACAAACTCATCCTGTTTTATTGCATGTTCAATAATATGTTTCCAGCGCAACTGTTCAGTTAATACGGCTTGATATTCAAACTCAGGAGAGAAAATATGATAGCGAGCGCGACCTGATTTTTTAGCGTGATACATGGCCAAATCAGCGTTTGTCAACAATTCTTGTTGAGTTTCCCCATGCTGTGGATAAATAGCAACACCAATACTAAAGCTAATAGGGTGAATCTGCTCATTAATAATATATTTAATTTGCGTTAATGCATATAACAACTTATTTGCTAATATTTCCACACCCTCCAGCGTTGTAGCAGAAATAACTAGCGTAAACTCATCCCCACCTATACGGCACAGTAAATCAGTGTCTCTTATTTCTTTTTTAAGAACACTGGCAATAACTTGCAATAATTCATCACCAGCCTGATGCCCATGGGTATCATTGATAACTTTAAACTGATCTAAATCTAAATAAAACAGAGCGAGTTGCTCTTTATATCGCTTCGCGAGAGCAAGCCTAGCCTCTAGTTCATGCTGAAAATTGCGTCGATTACCTAAGCCAGTCAATTGGTCATGACTCGCTAGCCAAATCAATTGCTCATCTGCGACATGGCGCTCAGAAACATCAACACCTAAGCTTAAAACCACAGGTTCTTGACTATTATTCTTAGCGCGCAAGATAGTATGTATCCATGAAAGATACATAGGCTCTTCTGTTAGCAATGCCAACCGATCATCAAAAGTTATTTCTTTAGACTCTTTATTTAGCCTTAAGTGTTCAAGTTTTTGTAAATGATCTTTATCAGAAATAAGCTTGGCAAAAGGCATACCGATGATTTCAGCAGCCTTCAGTTTCATATCCATTAAGCCCTCTTTATTAACCGTAAGTATGTCACCTTGCATATTTTGCGTAATAATAAAAATAGGCGCTGTATCAATTAATTGGGCAACAAAATCCCGTTCTTCTTCTAATTCCTGACTTTTTTTGACTAATAACTCAGTATTTTTTTCAATATCATCACTTAAGATTTCCAAGTCTTTAGCCACATAAGCAGCAGTTTCTGCTAATTGACTCACTTCATCATTAAAAATGGTACTGCTTTGACTTTTTAATTTCTTCCTAAAGCTTTGATATTGATGCTGTACCAATAAAGGCAAGGCTTGTGACAATTGCGCCACCCTTGCTAAAATAAAATGGATATTAATCAGTAGGATAAAAATAACCAGAAAAAGCCCAACTAAACCAATAATACCTAATTGCAGTAATTTATTTTGTAGATTTTTATAATCTTCTGTTATATCGTTAATAATAACGAAATACGGGGCGCTGCTTGAATTTTTACTAATCGGAAAAACACGCAATTCATAACGCCGCCTATCTTTTATAAAAACAACCCCCTTCCCTAGAAAATCCTCTAAAACATAATTTTCTCTTGCTTTCTGCCATAAGGGAATATTCTTCTTCGCATGAGTAATAGCGGATAGCGCCTGACTATTGTCACTGATAAGCACACCTAAATCATTTCGCATGGTTTGCTGATACTGTAACAAAGTATCTGAAAGTGCTACCGATACACTTAAAACGCCAAGCACTTCTGAATTGAATAAAACTGGAGTCAATATTTGCTGAAAACACCCTTTAGCACAAATAAGTTGGTGTTGCGGTACTTCTTGCGTAAAAGCACGTAAAATAATTTCGGAATCAGACGGAATATCTTTCCCCCAGCGTTTAACCTCTATACTCTGCCGGTTATAAAAAGCTGCATTTTCTAAACCCCAAATAACTTGCCAATGCTGCCAATGCTCATCAAATAGCTGCTGCAATTGCGCCCCCGTTTTTGTCTCATCACTCTGTATCAATAGGATAGACTCGACAAAGCGATCTAAAACAAAAAAAGACTCTTCTGTTAAAGCTTGGGCAATATTTATCTGGTTAGTTTGGGCTGTAACACGACTGTTAGAAAAATTATCGACTGCCTGATAATAAATATAGTAAGCGTATGCACTATAAAGAGTAATTAATAGGCCACCTAAGCCAAAAGCAAACTTCCACTTTAAGCTTAAAAAGTGCTTATTTTTCTGCATAATTAAAATCTAAAGGCAACTTGTAAGGCATAAATATTCCAATTTTTTACTATCTTTGAAAAGTCAGGATTATCCAATAAATTAATAGTAGTCGCACCATGAACACGATGATATTCAGCTCGAATCATCCAAACTGGTGTAATATCCCAGCGTAAACCAAAAGTAATATCATGAGTAAACGTCAATTGAGCCGGTAACCCCGTTTTTTCATGAAATACTTGACCTGATTTATCATTAATATTTTGTACTGCAGAGTCATAGCGAAGTGTCGCTTGAAAATCATCTACAAACCGATAACCTGCTTGTACATACCAATACTCACTGACAGGAGAGGTATCCGCCACACCTAGTCTAATATCTGTAAATTCACTCCACCTAAGACTATACTCACCCACAAAACTAAACGTTTCACCATTATACTGTCCCGAAACCATAAAAGCTTCAATATTTGCTTTCATCTGCGCGTAAGGGTCACCAGAATTCTTAGCTTGGTAACTCATACTTAAGTCGGCATAACTCAATGCAAAAATATATGTGCCCCCCATCATTTCATAATTTAATTGTGTAGCAAAACTCGGTTTCGACTTTAAATGACCCGATGCTGTCGGGTCATAAGTAATAGCAGTTAATATATTCTTATCATCTGCATTTACCCAACCATAATTAAATTTAAAGGATAAATTCCCCAATGACGTATTGTAATCCGCATACAACTGCCCTCCATTGGTAGCTAACATTAATGTTCTAGAGCGTTCAAAATAAGTCAGAGGTAAAATAATAGTTGGGTGGGTAAATGCAACATCCCGAGTTTCATTATATAAGCCCCAAGGATTTTTTATTCGTCCCCCACGTACCCCTATGCGACCTTCTTGTAAATTTAAAAGATTCAAATCCACAAAACCGAAGTCTAATGTCACTTCGCCTGCATCACCTGTAGTAGCCCCTGCTCGCCGATATAGACCTTGCGCTGCAAAACTTAAATTCTTAAGCGCTCGATAGGAAATATTAAGACCTATTTCGGTTAAACCCGCTGACACGCTATTTTTACTTTTACCATAAACATTATTACCTGAAGTAGAAAATAAACCTTGGCTTAAAAAGCCATGAAACTGTATATCATCCCGCCAAGCTTTTTTAGCACCTTCCCAAAGTTTATTATCTTCTTGAGTAGACGCGCCTATAACTGATTCAGTGTCTATTTCTTGGGCACAAACAGAACAAGAAAGCAAACACACAAAATATAAGATATTACGGAGCATTAAAGTATTGAATCGATTCACCTTCAACCCTCCTGTCTATATAGCCAATGGCATTATTCGTATGTTGAATTTTGTCTAGCATTTCCTCTATAGAATCCACTGTTATAGGCGGTTGACCTGTCCCTGTATAAGTCATTCGGTTCCATGTTCTACGCAGTTGATGGGGAAACATCCCTAGTTTTTCCTTAACAAATTTTTTATGCACTGCATTATTATCAGGCAAAACAAAAACCTTAATTTTCTCACCATTAGGCCAATATAAAGTACGCAGACTAAAGATCGCCTGTAGTTTATGAGAATTTTTTAACTGTCCCACTGCATTAGCACTAACAATCACTTCTGTAGCATCAACAGCCTGTGCATTTAAGCATAGAGAAATACAGAGCAAAAGTGACTTCAATCGCTTTTGTTTTATATACCTATTAATAAAAAATAATCTCATTTATTCTATTTATATAGATTAACTCTTTTGGCTACATAGATAACACATTTAAACTTACAGGTAAAAAATAATTAAAACCTAAAGGCAACCTGTAAAGCATAGATATTCCAATTCTTTACTATCTTTGAAAAGTCAGGGTTCTCCAATAAACTAATAGTAGTCGCGCCATGCATACGATGGTATTCAGCTCGAATCATCCAAGCTGGTGTAATGTCCCAACGTAAACCAAAAACAATATCCTGAGCATACATCAAATGACCAGGAACCATTCCGCCTGTGGCTGCTTCAACGCCCTTTCCATAACGATCATTTTTATCTTGCACCGTAGAATCATAACGAAGCGTAGCCTGTAAATTATCTAAAAGCCGGTAACCTGCTTGTACATACCAATGCTCACTGACAGGCGAGTTATCAGGCACTCCAAATCTAATATCTGTAAATTCATTCCATTGCAAACTATATTCGCCTGTAAAACTAATTTTTTCACCATTATACTGAGCTGAAATAATAAAACTTTTAATATCTGCGTCTAGTTGCGCATAGGGATCCCCTATATTCTTAGCTTGGTACCTCATATTCAATTCAGCATAACTCAAAGCGAAAACATATTCTCCGCCCAAAATTTCATAACTTAATTGCGTGACAAAGCTAGGGTCAGACTCTAAATAACCCGATGCTGTCGGATCATTGATAATAGCGGTTAACAACTCCTTATCATCAGCATTTGCCCAGCCATAATTAAATTTGAATGAGAAATCTCCCATTGAGGTATTGTAATCGGCATACAACTGCCCACCATCTAAAGCTAAAAACAAGGTTCTAGAGCGTTCAAAATAGGCCAACGGCAACAAAATAGTCGGATGGGTAAAAGCAACATCTCGGGTTTCATTATACAAACCCCAAGGGTTTTTAATTCGTCCACCACGCACCCCTATGCGGCCGTCTGATAAATTTAAAAGATTCAAGTCCACAAAACCAAAGTCTAATGTCACCTCGCCAGCATCACCAGTATTAGCTCCTGCACGTCGATACAAACCTTGTACCGCAAAGCTTAAGTTATTAAACGCTTGATAAGAAACATTTAAACCTATTTCAGTCGAGTCAGCAGACACGCTGTCTTTACTTTGACCATAGATATTATTACCTGACGAAGAAAATAAACCTTGGCTTAAAAAGCCATGAAACTGTATATCATCTCTCCAAGTCTTTTTAACACCCTCCCAAAGTTTATTACCTTCTTGAGTAGGCGCGCCTATAACTGATTCAGCGTTTATTTCTTGGGCACAAACAGAACCAGAAAGCAGACATACAAAATACAAGATATTACGGGGCATTAAAGTAATGAATCGATTCATCCTCAACCCTCCTGTCTATATAACCGATCGCATTATCCGTATGTTGAATTTTATCTAGCATTTCCGCTACTGAATCAACCGTAATAGGCGGTTGGCCTGTCCCTGTATAAGTCATTCGATTCCATGTTCTACGTAGTTGATGAGGAAACATCCCTAGTTTTTCCTTAACAAATTCTTTATGCACTGCACTATTATCAGGCAAAACAAAAACCTTAATTTTCTCACCATTAGGCCAATATAAAGTACGCAGACTAAAGATTGCCTGCAATTTATGAGTATCTTTTAACTGTCCCACTACATTAGCACTAACAATCACTTCTGCAGCATTCAGAACCCCCGCATTTAGTAACAAAACAATACAAAGCAAAATCATACTTTTGCGCTGCTGCTTTTGAGCTGTATTTTTATTAATAAAATGCACTATCATTTTTCCTACTCATATAACTCCACTCTAGTACTCGTTTTTTCTTGACTAAATATATTGCACACTACCGGCTTACTGCCTACTCAATAACACATCGACACTCCAAATAAGTATAGCTAATTTTTTAAACATTTCTGTGAACAAAAAAACTACTGTAAATTAAATGATATATTGTGCGACTTCTATCACAAAAATAGATGAACATTACTTTGAATCAATTCCTATCGAAACACTTGAATAAGCCTAATATTACGCAAAACTACCCCTAAGCCATTAATATAATGCCATCTCTCTATCACAAGCATTAGCCCAAGCATGAATACCACCGCTTAAATTAAAAATGCTTTCAAACCCCTGCTGTACTAAATAATAAGCGACTTGCTCACTGCGTACCCCATGATGACAGATAACAACTATAGGCTGGTTTTTATCTAACTCCTGTAAACGCTCAGATATTTGATTCATAGGTATTAATACACTGTTTTGCAAACTCGCTATTTGGTATTCAAAAGGCTCGCGCACATCTAATAAAAAATATGCCTCTGGATTTTCTAATAATTCATATTGTAAAAAAATCGGGGTTATTTGTTGTATTGCCATGTTAATCGAACTCTCCAGCTATAAATGATTAATAAAACGCTCTAAACGCTCTATTCCTTCGGCTATTGTAGCCATTGAACCGGTATAAGAAAAACGTAAATAATGCTGACTTTCATTTTGTCCAAAATCCTTACCTGGCGTAATGGCAACGCCAGCAACTTCAAGTAACTGCTCAGCAAATGCCTGACTATTATCAGTAAACTGGCTAACATCCGCATAAATATAAAAAGCGCCAGCCGGTTTGACAGGGATCTTAAAACCTAAGCGAAGTAAATGCTTATATAAAAAATCACGTTTTTTAGCAAACCCCTCACGTCTTAACTCTAGCTCTTGCAAAGTGGCTGGTTCAAAAGCCGCTAGAGCGGCATATTGCGCATGACTTGACGTGGAAATAAAGATATTTTGCGCTAATTTTTCTGTTGCTTGGACAAAGTTTTCAGGAACAATAAGCCAACCGATACGCCAACCAGTCATGCCAAAGTATTTAGAGAAACTATTAATAACAAACACTTGGTCACTAAATTTTAAGGCGCTCGCTACACCTTGCTCGTAGACTAGACCATGGTAAATTTCATCGGAAAAGAACAAGCCTTGCTTAACGTTAACAAACTCAATGGCTTTAGCTAATTCATTCGCTTGAATAATAGTACCTGTTGGATTTGAAGGCGAGGCAATTAAAACACCACGCGTTTGCGCTTGCCAATGTTGCCGCAACAAATCGACTGATAACTGATAAGCCGTATCCGCATATACGGGCACTTTTTTTACATGATCAGAAAATAAACGAATAAAATTTTGATTACAAGGATAGCATGGGTCAGATAAGATAATCTCATCACCTTGATTAATGCTTACGCCCATAGCAAGCAAAAAAGCCCCCGAAGCGCCTGGCGTAATAAAAATACGCTCTATCGGCACGGTTACTTGGTATTTTTGTTTATAAAAATCACTAATTTTCTGCCTTAGCTCTGGCAGTCCAGCAGCAGGCGTATAGTTAACATAGCCCTTCTTTAAATAATCGATTCCCGCCTGAGTAATTAATTCAGGCGTGGCAAAATTAGGCTCGCCAATTTCCATATGAATAATGTCACGCCCCTGCGCTTCTAACTGTTTTGCACGGCGCAGTAACTCCATGACATAGAAAGGAGTAATTGCCTCCATTCGCTTTGCTACTTGCATAAACTACCCTTTATAAAGTGAGAAAAAATTGCAAATAATAGTAATTTCTCTTGCTTAATTGTCAATATCCTGATAAAAATGCGCAGTTTTTTAAAATAATCAGGAGTTAATGGATGACTAGCAGCACTTCAGCTGAAAGTACCCCTTTCAATTTTACGCCATATCAAGAAAAGAAAGGCGAAGAATATATGAACCCAGCGCAAAAAGAACATTTTAGAGGTATTTTAACGAATTGGAAAAATGACTTAATGCGCGAAGTGGATCGCACTGTTGTTCATATGCGCGACGATGCTGCAAACTACCCAGACCCTAACGATCGCGCATCGCAGGAGTCTGAATTCAACCTCGAACTAAGAACACGTGACCGAGAAAGAAAGCTACTTAAAAAAATTGGTGAATCACTCGCACTTATCGACACAGATGACTATGGTTACTGTGAGTCATGCGGTATAGAGATTGGTGTTCGTCGCTTAGAGGCACGCCCTACCGCAGAACTTTGTATCGATTGTAAAACACTCGATGAAATTCGCGAAAAACAAATGAGCTAATTGTTAACTCTACGCTTAAGCCACAAAGACTGCACAGTACCGACATTAAACTCGTTAATTCACTGTCTCCTTTGTGGCTACTCATTTTCGCAGTTGAATTATTTAACCTTTTATCTCTGTGACTTGTAAATCTGTGCAAACTATCAACACCCTCTTAGAGCAAGATAAACAACACGTCTGGCACCCTTATAGCATTACCCAGTCAGATACCTCCATTTACCCCGTTAAGTCCGCTCAAGGTGTCACTATTACCCTAATGGATGGCACTACGCTTATTGATGGCATGTCTTCGTGGTGGAGCGCAGTACACGGTTATAATCATCCAATACTAAATCAAGCCATTGAACAGCAATTACATAAGATGGCGCATATTATGTTTGGCGGCCTTACCCATCAACCTGCAATTGAATTAGCTCAAAAACTAGTCGACATTACCCCTGAGCCTTTGCAAACCGTATTCTTTTCCGACTCAGGCTCAGTAGCCGTTGAAGTTGCTATGAAAATGGCTATTCAATACTGGCATACAAAAAATCAAACACAAAAAAAACGTTTGCTTACCATACGCCATGGTTATCATGGCGATACTTTTGGCGCAATGTCTGTCAGTGACCCTGATAATGGTATGCATAGTTTATTTAATAACACACTGATTAAACAGCTCTTTGCTGAGGCTCCAAATTGCGGATTTTATGAGGTCTGTACAGCAGAAGATATTGCACCTTTAGCCAGCCAACTAAAAACCCATCACCAAGAAATTGCCGCTATTATTTTAGAGCCGATTGTCCAAGGCGCTGGAGGAATGCGCTTTTATTCACCCATGTATTTATACCAAGTACGAGAATTATGCAACAAATACAATGTTCTGTTAATTTTAGATGAAATAGCAACAGGGTTTGGCCGTACAGGTAAATTATTCGCCTGTGAGCACGCCAATATTGCACCCGATATACTGTGCCTAGGCAAAGCATTAACGGGTGGCTATATGACCTTAGCGGCAACTTTAGCGACCAATGAAATTGCCAACAGTATCCGCCACGGTGAGCCAGGGATTTTTATGCATGGACCCACCTTTATGGCTAACCCACTAGCTTGTGCAACAGCATTAGCCAGTGTCAAGCTACTACTAGAGTCGCCTTGGCAAGGCCGAGTAAAAAACATAGCAAGCTTATTACAACAGGGCCTAAGCCCCTGTCAGCAATATAAGCATGTAAAAGAGGTAAGAGTGTTGGGTGCAATTGGTGTTATAGAATTACATCAAGTGATAAACCTAAAAAGTTTACAGCCTAAATTTGTGGCAGCAGGAGTCTGGGTACGCCCCTTTAACAAATTAATCTACCTGATGCCACCGTTTATTATTACCGACCAAGAGCTTGACCGGCTGATAAGAGCCGTTGTGAAGATTGTTAATGAAATGTAGTAGCGAATTGTATGGCTACAAACTTAATTTTTAATCCTTATATTTTAATTCATTACAAATAATATCTCCTGAATTCATATCCACAGGCAATTATTTAAAAATTGATAAATAAGTATATTACACAGCAAGTTACCGCTTCAATCATACTTTCGCCTAACTCGAGCTGTCCTACTGGTTGATTGAGCATCACTCTGTCTTTTCTTTTTTGTTCTCCCCTCGGGCATATATTTCCCTATTTTTCTATTGCAATGCTTAGGACGGCTTAGCTTATGTACCAGATCTTTTGCGGGCGGTGCAAGCACTTCTTGCCATTGTCCAGATTCAAGTGAATCTAGTGTCCAAGCACCTATCGCATAACGAATTAAACGTAAGGTCGGGTGTCCAATGGCAGCAGTCATGCGCCGAACTTGCCTATTTTTACCTTCTGTTATTTTAAGTTCAATCCACTGAGTTGGAATCGTTTTACGCTCACGTATGGGCGGAATACGCTCCCAGACGCTAGGTGCTTCTATCAACTTTGCTTTTGCAGGACGCGTAAGACCGTCTTTAAGTTGTACGCCATTACGCAAATAATTTAATGATTTTTCACTGGGGATATTCTCAACTTGAACCCAATAAGTCTTTTCAAGTTTATATTTGGGGTCACTGATTTGATGTTGCAACGCCCCCGAATCAGTCAGCAAAACAAGTCCTTCACTATCACGATCTAAACGCCCAGCAGGATATATGCCTGTTATATTGATATAGTCTTTTAATGTCTGTCTTCCTGCGCCATCAGTAAACTGAGTCAGTACATCAAAAGGTTTATTAAGAATAATTAATTTTGCCATTTAGATTTGATAATAATGAATGTAACAAGAAATAAGATATTACGTTTATAGTGAGCCATTTTGCAATTAGATAAATGATCTTTGGTATGGTAAGCGTTCAGATCCCTATCTATTTTAACGGCCTCTCCCTGCGTGAAGGGAATAAATTCTTACCTTTGATGTTTTAGCTAGCTCTTTTTAAAAGTGAAGTGATTAGTAATATCAATTATTAATAAAACACAAGATCCGATAACGCAGAACTAAATGTACCAACTAACATTGGTGCTATTACAGTCAGGATTTGTGGCAGTGAAGCAATAGGTGAAAACATCATATGATTCTCAATAAGCCATTTAGCAGGGTCTTGTCTTTGCTCTCTATCCCCCCCTTGCTGAAGAGCCAATTTTGCTTGATTACTTAAATAACTAGCAGCAGGAATGTATAAGGCCGCAATGATCAAGGAATAACTTACCCCCCAATATTGACATATTAATACTGTGATAGATTTCAACTGCGTTATTTTTTCTGTTCCATCAAGAAATGCGAGTGGCCAATTTAGCCATAACTGCATATGAATAACACCAATCACCATAACTGCAGAGCCAGCGGTAATTAATTTCTTTAACTGTTCTGAACGGCCTAAAAAAAACTCTGCGTCTTTATGTAAGGTTAACGGAATTTTATGCATAATGCAGCAGCCTGCCACTAAGCCAAATGGTACAACTAAAAAGCTTATCAGATTAATAATATCTAAAGTGGTATGTACAATAAATAACTGATTTAAAGTAAAGTACCCTGAACCTGATAAAGTGTCGAAAGTAAAATTAAAAATACTGGCTATGGGGCTTACTGTAGATTCCACACTAAGTAAATAACTTGTTTCCACAACAGAAATGACGATTGCTATGACGGTAAAAAACAATAATGTTAATTTTGTTTCTGAACTCCTTAATAAATCCCATATAAAGGCACCAAACCCTATCGTAATAAAAAAATATACCATGACACTGGTAGCCCATAATAAACGTGCTTTAATTTCATTTATCTTAACGGCACTAGATATATCACGGGCTTGAGAAATGTACTGATTAACAACTTGGCTTAAATCAAGAAAGTTGAAGGCCAACAATTCAAATAGAGTTTTTGCCAAAATAAAAGTTAAAAATGGAGCAAGAAAAAAACGCAGTGCGAAAAAAATATGCTCTGGAATAAGTCGGGGGAAGTTCATAATTAATTAGCCATATTGTCAAGTATAGTTCTAATAATAGCACTTCCACTTAAACCTACTTCACCAAAATGGGCACAGCACTTAACAGTTTTTGTGTATACGGATGTTGAGCCTGGCTTAATATTTGCTCTACACTGCCCTGCTCAACAATTTTCCCCTGATACATAACAGCCACCTCATCGGCTATTTCAGCGACAACCGCGAGATCATGTGTAATAAACAAATAACTGATATTTTGTGTTTTTTGTAAAGACTTTAATAACTCAATAATTTGCTTTTGTACCGAGACATCTAGCGCAGAAGTTGGCTCATCACAGACAATTAATTTAGGCTTAACGGCTAAAGCCCGAGCAATGCATATTCTCTGTCTTTGACCTCCTGAAAATTCATGCGGAAAACGGTACAAAGCTGTTGCATCTAGCCCTACTTGATTTAATATTTTTGTCACCTGTCTAACTATCTCTTCCTTATTTGTCGTTGGATGCAAAGTCCGTATACCTTCAGCAACAATATCTAAAATAAACATACGTGGATTCATTGCTGAAAAAGGGTCTTGAAAGATAATCTGCATCGCAGCTCGCTGCACTCGTAACTGTTCTCGTGATAATGTAGCTAAGTCAACGCCGTGAAAATCTACGCGTCCTGAAGTATTAGGAATTAAACTTAACAAGCCCTTTCCCAATGTTGTTTTGCCACAACCAGATTCACCTACTAATGCCAGTGTTTTACCTGCATCTAAAGTAAAGCTGACGCCATCAACGGCTTTTACATAATCCACTACACGCTTAAGCAGCCCTTTTCTAATCGGGTAATGTACCTTAAAATCAGTTAGCTTTAAAAGAGCGACAGAATCAGACTTTTGTTGTTTTTCTCGGTAGTTTATATTTGGTAACGCTTGTAATAATTTTTGCGTGTATATATGCTGCGGGTGACTGAAAATTGCCTTATTATCCGCTGTTTCGACTATATTTCCCGACTGCATAACAGCCACTCGGTCAGCTATATTAGAAACCAAGGCCAAATCATGACTAATAAGCCATAAAGCCATGCCATTTTGTTGTTGTATGTTTTTTAATAAGTCTAGTATTTGCGCTTGAATCGTAACATCTAAGGCTGTAGTTGGCTCATCGGCAATTAATAAATCCGGCTCACCGGCTAAGGCAATAGCAATCATTACTCGTTGGCGTTGCCCCCCCGATAATTGATGCGGATATTCATTCATACGGCGCAGCGCATCAGGAATCCCAACTTGTTGCAATAAAACTAAAACTTTTTCAATACGTTGTTTTTTAGCCATTGAAAAATGCAATTGTATGGTTTCTGCAACTTGCTGACCAATCGTCATAACCGGATTCAAGGAACTCATGGGGTCTTGAAAAATCATAGCAACACGTTGTCCGCGCACCTGACACAGTTCAGATTCTGGCGTGCGTAAAATATCAATATCAGCCAACTGTATCGTATCAGCCTGTAAATAAGCCTGTGTTGGATGTAAGCGTAAAACTGATAAAGCCGCTAAAGATTTCCCTGAGCCTGACTCGCCAACTAAAGCAAAGGTTTCACCTTTATTAATTTGAAAACTGATGCCGTTAATAACCGGCTGACCGGCAAAACTCAGATGTAAATTTTCTACCGTTAATAAAGTCTCAGTCATGATTCAGCTCGTCTAGGGTCAAAAGCATCGCGTACCGTATCTGCAAACAAATTAGCGGCTAATACCAAACTAAACATAAACACAAAGGAAGCCGCTAATGACCACCAAACAATAGGCTCTCTAGCCATTTCTAAGCGCGCGCCATTAATCATATTACCCCAACTATAAGTGGTCGGATCTACTCCAATATTCACATAAGAAAGTACCGCTTCAGCCAATACTAAGGAGCTAAAATCCAACACCACAGAAATCAATACAATATGCATGACATTAGGCAAAATATGCCGATATAAAATAAGATAACGGGGCACACCTAGAGCTTGAGCAGCTTGCACATATTCCATTTCGCGTAATTTCAACGTTTCCGCACGTAATAACCGGCATAAGCCCGTCCAACTGGTAACCCCTAAAATCAAACAAAGAAATAATAAGCGCATATCTGCACGCGCCACTAAACTAGTAAATTCCTCCTGATGATTAGCCATATAGACTTGTACCATTAAAATAGAGGCCGCAATTAACAACACTCCTGGAATAGAGTTTAAGGTCGTATAAATATACTGAATAACATCATCTACCCAGCCACGAAAAAATCCCGCTAAAATACCGAAGATAATCGCCATCGGCAACATAATTAATGTGGTTAATGAGCCTATAACCAGCCCTGTACGAATACTTTTAATCGCCTGATACAAAACATCTTCTCCGACCTTATCAGTACCTAGCACATGGTAATAAGAAGATAAATCGACTAGCATATAGCTGATTGTATTGATCAAAAAGAGCGTCGCAAAAACCGTATTAACGGCTTTACTGCTAAAAAATACTAGCTTTGTTAAATAATGATAAGCGAAAAAAATAAGTAGTGTAATACCCGCACCTTTGCAAAGCCCTAGTATTGCTTTACTCAGAATATCACTCATCTTTTCGGCTTCAATATCACTTAAATGACTCGCTCCATACTCTAACCTTGGATAGCCCCAAGAACGTATTTGGTTCTCGGTTATAATTAATTCTTTACTATATAAATAGGCAGAAAATGGCGCAGAATAACTTTTCTCTTGAGTTAAACGTAGTGGGTTCGCCCAATAATCTAAGATACTAATAATTTCATTTTGTTTGCTATCACTCGGTTTAAAATGTACGGAATCCAATAGGCCAATAAACATAAAACACAGTAGAATAACCAAAGAAACCATCGCCGTACGGCTATGAGTCACTTTTTTCCACGGGCGAATAAATTGTTCTTTTTTGCGCAAGCTAAAAACGGTGAGAATAAGCACCAAAATTAAAAAAAATATCAGTGCATCGGTCCATAAAATAATCATATTTATGTGATCAGTATTAATTATCAGTTAGATTTCTTTGATTATGTCATTTTAAAATAATAACTAAGAAAATAAATAGGTTGCGCTACGGAACAAAGCACATCTTTCTTATGTTTGCTTTAGATAGATAGTACCTATACAGAGGCTTAGGTGAAAAAATAAGAATATGCATTTCATTTCTAACAAAATTAAATTATATCAGCTATTCTCATGATTTTAATTCCCAAAATATCGTCAAAATTAAAAAAACATTTATGATCATGTCTTTTTTATACTCACCATCGCTCATTCTTTCTTGATAATAAAGTTTTACTTAAATTGGACGATGTACTAAGTTAAGTAAACAAATTTAGTTAAATGGAGAGCCAAATGCCGAATGACGCAAAAAATATTAACACAACAAGTATTGAAGACTTAGTTAATTCAAGCCTTGATATCGCAGCCGAAGAGGTATTAATGGAATCTTCTGCAGCTCCAGAAAAAACAAAAGAAACACCTGAACCAGAACTTGCTGATGAGCATCTTTTGGAGAAGCCTTCTTCAGATATACTAGATATTGAGCCAAAGCCAGAAGCCGAACCTGATATACAGAAAGAGATATTAGTAGAAGCGATTACTACTACAGAAGAAACACTTAAACCACGCACTGAAACCGTGATAGAGTCTGAAGAGCAAGTTAATGTCGCTGAACTAGAAAAAGCAGAACTTAATATTCAAGAAGCACAACTTTCAGAGCCAAGTGACAACATAGAACCAGAAGATACTGATCTAAACAGTGCCTCAACAGAAACAACAGAGCAAAATACTCCAGTTGAAGAGTTAGCACAACTGGAGTCTATTGAAGCACTAGAAAGTGAAGTCTCTGAGCTTGAATCTGAAATTCAACTGCAAATGGATAAGCTAGTCATTAAATCTGACCATTTAAAGGCCAATATTCAAAGCGAACTCAAACGAGTTAGCGCAGACAACGAACAATTACAACAGCAGATAACGACACTTACGCAACAATTATCAGAAGCAGAAGAAAAAATACAATCCTTAGCCGAAGTTCAAGATAGACAACAAGCCACAATCCAGAAGCTTATTAAAATATTAAAAGGCGTTAATACTAAAATAATGCATTTGTATGATGAAAAATAGCAATAAGCAGTCTATTTAAAATAGTTAATGTCATCAAATTTTGATGACATTAAAGTGATTTAGGAAGTCAAAAATCGATAATATTCTCAAGTACAGCCAACCTTTTTAGGTGTCTTTTTTGATAAGGGCAGCGACTTCTTCTCCACTCAATACCTCTTTCTGCTCCAGTGCTGCTGCCAATTTATTAAGCAATTTACGTTTCTCGGTTAGGATCTGAGTGGCACGTTGGTATCCTTCATCAATGAGTATTTTGACTTCACTATCAATAAGGCGAGAAGTTTCTTCACTGTAATTTTTCTCTTCTATTCCCTGAGTGCCCAAATACGTTAATTGTTGCCTTTTACCATAGGTTAATGCTCCAAGCTTCTTACTCATTCCCAATTGTGTCACCATGCCGCGAGCAATTTCTGATGCGCGCTCCAGATCATTAGAAGCACCGCTTGAAACGTCTGTAAAAACAAGTTCTTCAGACACGCGCCCTCCCATCAAAATGGCAATCTGGTCTTTCAGCTCTTGCTCAGTAGACAAAAATCTCTCCTGAGTTGGTAATTGCAAGGTATAACCCAGAGCAGCAACACCACGAGGAATGATAGACACTTTATGAACAGGTTCACCCGTCGGAACCGTTTCTGCAACTAAAGTATGCCCTGCTTCATGGAAGGCGACACGATTCTTTTCTACCGAGCCTAATAAACGGCTTTTTCTTTTGGGGCCTGCAATAACACGATCAATAGCCGCTTCAAAATCTAGCATATTAATTTCTTCATGACGGTTACGTACCGCAAGTATAGCGGCTTCATTAGCAATATTGGCTAAATCTGCGCCCACAAAACCTGGAGTACGTTGAGCGACCACTTTGAGATCAACATCTTTAGCTATCTCCATATTTTGAGTATGTAGAGTAAGTATGGCTATACGCGCCTCAAGGTCGGGTTTATCAACAACTATTTGTCGATCAAAACGGCCGGCACGCAGCAAGGCTTTGTCTAGTACTTCAGGTCGATTAGTGGCAGCCATAACAATAACCCCTGACGAAGGGTCAAAACCATCCATTTCCGTTAGTAATTGATTTAAGGTTTGTTCTCGTTCATCATGCCCGCCCATAACCGTTCCAATACCGCGCGCGCCACCGATAGCATCCAATTCGTCAATAAAAATAATGCACGGTGATTTTTGCCGTGCCTGATCAAACATATCACGGACACGTGAAGCACCCACGCCGACAAACATTTCAATAAATTCTGAGCCACTAATATTAAAAAATGGTACGCTAGCTTCACCTGCAACAGCACGCGCTAGTAAGGTTTTACCCGTTCCTGGCGGACCAACTAATAAAATACCTTTTGGCATATGACCTCCGAGGTGCTGAATCAATGTAGGATCTTTAAGAAAGTCAATACATTCTCCTAACTCCTGCTTAGCATCTTCAACACCTGCAACATCTTTAAAGGTGGTTTTATTGTTTCCTTCAGGATGGATACGCGCTCGATTTCCTCCGATATTCAAAAAGCTTTGTGCGCCTCCGCTCATACGTTGAGCCATCCAGTTCCACAACAGAAATATCAGCCCAAAGGGCAGTACCCAGCTAAATAAAAATGTACTCAGCCAATTATCGCCATGACGAACTGTATATTTCACGCCATTTTTTGCTAGCTCGTTCGCTAGTTCGTTATTGAATAAAGGAACAGTAATAAAGTATTGCGTTTTTTTTTCGTCAAAAGTGGCATTAGTTGATCTGAACTTTCCTGAAATAACTTTATCGGTAACTACTGCTTCTTCAATATCTCCTGCCTGCATTTTTTGCAGAAACTCACTATATGGGATTTCCTTCTGTTGATATTGCTTGAACCCTTGCCATAAATAAAGTGACAGCATCATAAAAGCAAGGTAAAACCAAAAGCTAAGCTCTTGTTTTCGCCATGAATTATGTTCTTCAGGTTTATTTATTTCTATTTTTGGATCTTCATTTTTTATATTAAAATTAGATTTTTTCATAGATAGAGTCCTTTTTATTTGTTTAAAATTCAAGGCATTATTTTTTTATAAAAAAATTTTATAACACTCAATGCTTAGATCTAGCATTAAGTGACTATCGCCCTCTACGTCACTCATGCAGTATTTTCCAGTCAGTCAATAAAAATAAATAAGTCTAAATAAAGCATTTAGTCTACCTCTAAAGTCAGAATTTTTCTGTTCATTTATTTAAATAATCACCTTTTATAGTATACCTTTCAGCGAATCTTAACTCCGATCCAATTATTTCAGTTTTTCATAAAGTGTCATCATTTTATCATAGTGATATTATTTTCTTTCTTTTCCCTTACCTCCGGTAAGGGTCACTGGAAAATAACAAGGATAGTGAGAGTTGAGCAAAGGTTTTGTAAGTATTCAGACACCCCTTGAAAATTTCACCAATTTTTCATCCCCGAAACGAACTATCAATAGCTTGGAATAGTTTTTGGTCTGAAATCTCAATTTTTTGGTGGGGTACCTGAATACTTACAAGGTTTTAGGTGTTCTTGATTAAAGTTATCAAGCTTATCTGCCCAGAGCTATTCTATACCTATACAGATATAACCTGGTCTCCCTATTTAGACCCTTATTCTTGCAATGGGATCACTGATAAATATCTTACCCAAAACATTAACGAGACCTAATAATTTAAGCTATAATTAAACAGTTTATTACTCTGTCATTGAATACTCTGAGTGGCAGATGATTTTATTTTGTAGAGCATGGAGATTATATAATGAAGAAAATTATCGCGGGTTTAGCACTGTCATTAATCACTTCCGTTTCATATGCTAAAGCTTTTAGCTGTACTGCTTATATTGATGGCAAAACAACAGGGGAAGTACAAAAAGTTAACGCCAGTAAAGGGGCGGTTGCTGAATCTAAAGCTGCTTCTCGCCTAAAAAAAGCGGGCATTAAATTTGATTATGTTGATTGCAAATAAACATAAGTTAGTCAACTACCTCCGGCAGAGCCGGAGGCTTGTAAAACGTGAACCACTCGAAGCAGGTTAATTTATTTACCACCTATAAAGATGGCGATGCTTTAAAATAAGCATCCAGTTTCGCTTATCTTCCTCTTCTTAGCGCTTAATATACAACTCACGATCTCCTCATCTCTACCCACTATTGAAGCATAATATCCTCTGGCTCAAAATTCTGCCCCATACAATTCTTTCTTCGCTCTACGTCAGTTCGAGCTATAGATATGGCGCTTTTTCCGTTAAGAAACCCCCACAGCCTGTGCTACTGAGTATTTTAGAGGGAGCGAGATTAGAATATGCACATAATCCGACATCAAATACCCTTCTTCAATTTTATATTCTTTCTGACAAGCTAGCCCCTTGAGAGTAGCGCCCAGATACTACCCCGAACCCTTATACAGGTTTTTCTTTCTATATTTGGGTATCCAGACTATATGACACGTACATTCCCATTCAGTATAATTTAAGCTATTTTCTGTATTCATCGTTTGTCTCCTTATCTTTTGAACTTTCGGCGGCTCACAGATAGAGGTTTACTTATTAGTAAATTAATTATGCCTCGCTACTTATTGATTGCTACTTACTTTCTTCAGGAGTAAACTGAAAAAACCTACAAAACAATAGGTAAAGCGTTATGTTTATAGTACAGAGTATGCGGTTTATTTTTCTGGTTTTGTTAACGGTTATAAGCGCGGCTTATGCAGAGGACAAAGTTAAGCCCCCCAACCCATCGTTAGTAATACAACTAGAAATTAACGGTATTATAAGTCCTGCAACAGCAGACTATATAGTCCGCAACCTGAAAAAAGCCATTGACCAACAGGCTATGGCTGTCCTGATTCTCATAGACACGCCTGGAGGACTAGATATTTCCATGCGCCAGATTATTCAACAAATCATTGCCGCCCCTATCCCAGTCATCAGTTATGTATCACCCAGTGGTGCACGGGCCGCGAGCGCGGGAACTTATATACTCTATGCTAGCCATATTGCAGCAATGGCCCCAGCCACTAACCTAGGTGCAGCGACTCCTGTGCAAATGGGAGGTTTCGGAAAACTCGGTAACGATAAAACTAAGGATAAACAAAATAAACCAGTCTCCGACCCTATGACTCATAAAATGGTTAATGATGCCTCTGCTTATATTCGTGGCTTGGCAAAAATGCATGGCAGAAATGCACAATGGGCTGAACAGGCGGTACGCAATGCATCCAGCCTTTCTGCAACTGAGGCTTTAAAACTCAATGTCATTGATCTTGTGGCAACTGATGTAAACAATTTATTTCAACAATTACAGGGTAGAAAAATTAATGTTTCCGGCAAGGAACTGATATTAAATACCGAAAATATTGAATTACAACGCATCAAGCCAGACTGGCGCAGTCAATTTTTAGCGGTCATTACCAATCCAAGCATGGCTTATATTTTATTAATGATAGGGATTTATGGCTTGGTATTAGAGTTCTCCCATCCAGGTAGCGTTGTTCCCGGCACAGTCGGTGGAATTTGCTTTTTATTGGCTTTATATGCCTTGCAGCTATTGCCGGTAAATTATGCAGGTATGGGTCTTATTCTGTTTGGCGTTACCCTGATGATAGTTGAAGCCTTTATGCCGACCTTCGGAATACTTGGCCTTGGAGGTGTCATTGCCTTTGTGATCGGCTCGGTGATTTTAATGGACACAGATATGCCTGGGTTTGGTATAGATTTAGGGCTGATTGCCGGTTTTGCTTTGAGCAGTGCGGTTTTTTTCATTATCGCACTGGGTTTAATTTTAAAAGCAAGGCATAACCCAGTTGTTAGCGGTAAAGAACAAATGCTAGATAGCATCGGAGTCGTACTGGATGATTTTACCGGAAAAGGGATGATTCATATTCATGGTGAAAACTGGCAGGCCATATGTGATCAACCTTTGCATAAAAATGAAAAAGTAATAGTAACCGCAATTGAAGGTCTACTTTTACAAGTTATACCTCATTAAAATAATGGGATTCTTATTATACACTTTTAGTTAAATTAATTTTTCATGAGTACTTAGTGCTATTGCTGATTAGTGCGTTCAGAATTCTTCGAGAATATGAGCGTGGTGTTATTTTTATGCTGGGACGTTTTTACAAAGTAAAAGGGCCTGGGTTCATTCTTGTTATTCCCTTGATTCAGCAAATGGTACGGGTTGATTTACGTACCATTGTGATGGATGTGCCGACACAGGATGTTATTTCTCGAGATAATGTTTCAATTAAAGTTAATGCCGTTGTCTATTTTCGAGTGATAGACCCAGAAAAGGCTATTATACAAGTAGAAAATTTTTATGATGCCACCAGCCAATTGGCACAGACAACCTTACGCTCAGTATTAGGCCAGCATGAATTAGATGAAATGCTGGCAGAACGTGAGCGCCTGAATATTGATATTCAGACCAGTCTGGATGAGCAGACTGATGCTTGGGGAATTAAGGTAGCAAACGTTGAAATCAAACACGTGGATTTAGATGAGCGTATGGTCAAAGCCATTGCCAAACAAGCCGAAGCAGAGAGAACTCGACGCGCTAAAGTCATTCACGCCGAAGGTGAATTACAGGCTGCCGAAAAGCTGATGCAAGCAGCAAAAGTATTAGCGGAGCAGCCGGGGGCAATTCAACTGAGATATATGCAAACCTTAACTGATATTGCGGGTGATAAATCTTCTACTATCGTCTTTCCAATAGATCTATTAAAAGGGTTTAAAGAATAAGAATAAAATAACTTAATGATCATGGGGATAACAACCCCTTATGTCTGAATAGTCGTTTCGCTGTAATGGCCTAATAAAGAAAAACACTTCTAGTGCTTGTAATTGACTTGTTTTCACGGCAAGTGATTAGTAATCATAGTGTGCCTCACTTTGTGTTACTGGCTTTCTCGTACAACAAGCCAAAACCTGAATACAGCGCATCATTCGGCTCGAGGTAGACAATATGTAAGCAAAGAATATTGTAACCACATAGGTATTATAAATATTATGCAAAGTATAAGCCGAAAAGGTACAAACCGGGATAACAAGACCCGACAGATCGATTTTTCGTAGCCTCAAAAGCATGCAATTGAATTACGAACTGTCAGCACAAAAGAAGCGACTATTAATGACATTATTGATGTCTAGT
The DNA here is from genome assembly GCF_900128525.1 of methanotrophic endosymbiont of Bathymodiolus puteoserpentis (Logatchev). GTDB lineage: Bacteria > Pseudomonadota > Gammaproteobacteria > Methylococcales > Methylomonadaceae > Methyloprofundus. Next base: position 15,567 of record NZ_FQTQ01000061.1, on the reverse strand, counting down.
TTTTATAATGGTAAGCGGACACACTCTAAATTGGGCTATAAATAACCCCTAGAATTTGAGCGCAGGTTCCATAAGAAATAGATCAAAGAAAGTGTCCTGCTTTACTTGACCATTTTAGTTTTGTAAAAAACGTTAAGTTGCAGGACCTAGATATCCAAAGGATTGGCCGTTCTTAATTCACTACCGCTCACAAATCGAAATGATCGCACCACTTGTATTTCTTTGCGTAATAAAACACCGTTTATTTTACACCAATTTGAAGAAGGTAAGCTTAAAGCACTGCTAAATTCCATTTAGAAAGCCATTAATCAACAGCTAAAATTTCAAAATCATGCGTAATTTCTACCGCTTTCTGCAGCATCAAAGAAGCAGAACAATATTTCTCAGCTGACAACTTAATCGCACGCTCTACAGTCGCCTCTTTTAAGCCTTTCCCTGTCACGATGAAATGCACATGAATCTTAGTAAATACCTTTGGAATAGAATCCGCGCGTTCAGCGGTAATATCAGCAATACAATCCGTCACATTATTGCGACCTTTCTGCAAAATTTGCATCACATCAATAGAAGTGCAGCCCCCCATGCCCAGCAACAACATTTCCATAGGTCGTACCCCCATATTATTACCGCCTAACTCAGGCGGACCATCCATCACTACTGCATGACCACTTTCAGATTCACCCAAAAACATCATCCCATCAACCCATTTAACACGCACTTGCATCAAAACACCCTTTATCGATAAAAATAAGCTAGATTAGCATACATTGATGTTAAAAACTTTTTTTGCACTGCCTTTCTCTTATTTTTCTATCGCTGTCAGCTCTAGCAGGGCTGATAGTCCGCGGAAACATTGGATTGTGACACTTATTTTACTAAGCCATAAGCTCGCAGGCAAGAGGTAAAAACGACTCTTACCACAGTATTTTCCAAAGGTAATGTAGCTTATATTGATGTCACTATAAATACTTAGGCTACAAAACACCTTATGGAGTTTTTGAAGAGCTAACGGGATAGATATTAAAAATTTATTGGATTATGCACTTATAATTTTAATCTAGGCACTTTAAGTTTTTAACTTTTAGCAGAAACAAAAAAGGGCTATCTAAATAAATAGATAACCCTTTCTTTTGTATGGCGTCCCCAGGGGGGTTCGAACCCCCGTTACCGCCGTGAAAGGGCGGTGTCCTAGGCCTCTAGACGATGGGGACTAAGACTATTAATGTAAATGATATTACTATCACTTTCCAAAGTAACATAAAACAGCTTGTTAACTTCAAGCTGAAAAACTCAATTCCTATGAGTTTTAAATTGGCGTCCCCAGGGGGGTTCGAACCCCCGTTACCGCCGTGAAAGGGCGGTGTCCTAGGCCTCTAGACGATGGGGACCTTGAACTTTTTCAAACTAATTAAACTTGGTGGAGCCAGGCGGGATCGAACCGCCGACCTCAACACTGCCAGTGTTGCGCTCTCCCAATTGAGCTATGGCCCCTTAGTTGAGTCCGATTATTATATACCAATAATTAATCGTGTCTAGCTGTTTTTTTCTTTTATATAATTTATTGCTCGCTCAAGACGCTTTAAAGTCTTTTCTCTGCCTAATAAAGATAAAGTGACATCAATAGAGGGTGACATTCCAGTACCACATACCGCAACACGTAAAGGCTGAGCAACTTTACCTAGTTTAAGCTCTAAAGTTTCAGCTGTTTGTAACACTATTTCATGCAGTGCTTCACCTTGCCATTCGTCAACGCCATTAAATGCATCTAATAAGGCTTGCAAAGGCTCGATAGCAGCTAGCTTAAAGTTTTTCTTAGCTGCTTTTTCATCATATTCAGTAAAATCTTGATAAAAATACAGGCTGGCATCAGACATCTCGACTAATGTTTTACTGCGCTCGCGCTGTGCTTTAACTAAATCTACTAGTGCAGGTCCTTGCGTTGCCACATCTATACCGCGCTGCTGCATATGCCATTCAAGGTGTTTAGCGACTAATTCTGGATCACTATTCATAATATACTGGTGATTAAGCCATAATAATTTTTCAGTATTAAATGTCGAGGCTGCAACATTCACCTGACTTAGATCAAATAGCTCAATCATTTCTTCTCGACTAAATATTTCTTGATCGCCGTGCGACCAACCTAATCGGACTAAATAATTTAATAAAGCTTCAGGTAAATAGCCATCATCACGATATTGCATCACACTCACTGCACCATGCCGCTTGGATAATCTAGCGCCATCATCACCTAAGATCATTGGTAAATGTGCATAATGCGGTAATTCGGCTCCTAGCGCTTTTAAAATATTTATTTGTCTTGGTGTATTATTCACATGATCATCGCCGCGCACAACATGTGTGATCCCCATATCCATATCATCAACGACTACCGTTAGGTTATAAGTTGGCGTTCCATCCGTACGGGCAATAATTAAGTCATCTAGTTCTTTATTGGCAACAATAATTTTACCTTTAACAAGGTCATCAATAACCACCTTACCTTCTTCAGGATTGCGAAAACGAATAACGCGATTTAATTCAGCCTTATCTTCAGGGTTTTCACGACATTTACCGTTATAACGTGGCTTTTCTTTATCTGCCATTTGTTGTTCACGTAAAGCTTCTAACTCTTCTTTAGAACAATAGCAATAATAAGCATCACCTTGATCTAATAGTTGCTGAATAATCTCTTTATAGCGATCGAAGCGCTGCGTTTGATAAAAAGGCCCTTCGTCATAGCCTAAATCTAGCCACGCCATACCCTCTAAAATCGCATCAACTGACTCTTGTGTTGAACGTTCTAAATCAGTATCTTCGATACGCAAAACAAAGCTCCCGTTATTTTTTTTGGCATATAACCAAGAAAATAAAGCCGTACGTGCACCGCCTACGTGCAAATAGCCCGTTGGGCTAGGGGCAAATCGTGTTTTTACACTCATATTTCTATTTATTTCTGTCTTAAAAATCGTTTGGAATATTCTACAGGAATTTGTTTCGAAGCTCTTAGGCGCATACTTTTATAATCAAACGCTATACTGCCCTTTGCCACTTCATTCCTGCCTAAGATAGCCAAAGCCGTCCCATGCTTTTGTTTTGCTGCTTTTTCATACCATTTGGTTGCTTTATTATAATCTTGTTTAACACCTAAACCTCGATCATAGAGCGCTGCCATAAACACCTGAGCTTCCACCATGTTTTGGTCAGCTGCTTTGCGCATCCAGCGCGCTGACTCTTGTGCGTCTTTATCTACACCGTTTCGACCTAGTTGGTACATGGCACCTATTTTAGCTTGCGCCAACGCATCGCCGCTCTCTGCTTGCTGTTTTACATCAGAAAAAACACCTGCAAAATTATTCATACTGATAACTAATAAACTACTAGCTATTATTATTTGTACAATCTTCATTACTCTTCTCCTACCCTAATTAATCTATAAGTCATTATTTCATGCTTAACATACTTTTATTAATGTTACTTTCAAAAAAAAATAAAACTGTTAGAATCGAGACTTATTCTAACGTTTCTAGGAAGATATATGTTTAAGAAAATAATAATCCCTGCTGTATCCATTACAGGTCTAGCTTTATTATCAGGTTGTGCGACGCAACAAGCAACTTCATACCCAAGCTTTACTGCCACTCCCGCCGGGCAAAACAACTCAACGGCAGACTTTAAACAAAAAGTCGATACTTTATTTGTTGTCTTAGATGCATCTTCTTCTACAAATGCAGTTTATGACGGCAATTCTTCTGGTGATACAAAATTTGACGTAGAAAAACAAATTTTACATAATATTAATAAAACCATTCCAAAAAATATTAAACTTTCTTCAGGTTTACGTACTTTTGGTTTTGGCGCTTGTTCAAATGGCCTTGTGCAAGATATTAGCAATTATTCAGTCAACGCACTCCAAGCTAGCCTTGACCAAGCACAGTGTGCTAGTGGTGGCTCGCCAATGGAAAATGCGCTCTCTGCAGCAGCAACTGACCTTGACAAAGCGCCTGGTAATATTGCCCTATTAGTTATCAGTGATGGCCATCACATATCTTCAAGAGCCTTAACTGCAACACAAGCTTTAGAAGATAAATTTGGCGATCGTTTATGTGTCTACTCTGTTTGGGTCGGCAACCAAGGCGATCAAGATGGCAAAGCCCTACTACAAGGCTTATCGGCTATTTCTGGCTGCGGAACTGGCATAACAGCTACGGAATTAAACTCTAGCCCAGCAGTCGCTTCATTTGTTGAAGGTATGTTATTTAATAAAACTGTTCTGACACCTGTCGTTGCAACTATTAACAATGATACTGATGGTGATGGCGTTATTAATAGCAGAGATAAATGCCCCGGTACCTCTAAAGGCGCACGTGTTAATTCACAAGGTTGCTGGTCATTTAATGAGCTTGAGTTTGGCTTTGATAGCACTAAAATTCCCGCCCAATACTCTAATTTATTTGACAATGCAGTACATATATTAAAAGTAAACCCAAGCATGACTGTGCAACTTGAAGGTCATACCGATAGCCGAGGACCTGCAAGCTACAACCAAGCTTTATCTGTACGCAGAGCACAGGCCGTTAAAGATCTTTTAGTTAGCAAAGGTATTGATGCGAACCGTATCACTGTCAAAGGTTTTGGTGAATCAAATCCTATTGCGACCAATGATACAGCTGCTGGACGCGCAGAAAACCGCCGTGTAGGTTTTACTATTACTGGTAGATAAAAACCAATAGCTCCAACAAAAAGCCCCCGTTACTACTAAAAAAGTAACGGGGGCTTTTTTATGCCTTAAATTCCAAGCTTAATACCAATACCCAAGCCATCTGGCGTAAGTTCTCGTTCTTTATTTTCCTTATGCGGTGATTCAAAATGGGCATCTAGCTCCAGATTCAATCTTTCCTCTTTAGGCTCAAAAATCCCCTGAATATCTAATGTATTATCCTTCCTATGCCTCATAATAACAGGCGCATACTTTTCCACTGTCCAATGCAAAGAAAAATCCAAGGCTTTAGCTTCTTTACTCTCTTTTGCATTAACGCCAACCACGAACAAAGCAAGGCTAACCAATAAAACAGCCGACATCTTTATCTTGTATACCCCCTTAAAACATACCCTCTCATTTATTTACCTATATTAATCACCGTTATCCCCCCCATATAAGACTGCAATACCTCGGGAATATTTATATTTCCTTCCGCTGTTTGATTATTTTCCATCACAGCAACTAAAGTACGCCCTGCTGCTAAACCTGAACCATTTAAAGTATGAACTAACTCTGGCTTACCCGTCTCAGGATTACGCCAACGTGCTTTTAAACGGCGCGCTTGAAAGTCTTTAAAGTTACTACAGGAAGAAATTTCTCTAAAGGTATCTTGGCCTGGCAACCAAACTTCTAAGTCGTACGTTTTAGCCGAAGAAAAACCTGTATCACCTGCGCACAATAAAACCTTACGGTACGGTAAATTTAACTTTTGCAAAATAGTCTCTGCATGCGCGGTTAAATCTTCATGTGCTTGTTCAGACTCACTCGCTCTAACCACCTGCACTAATTCAACTTTTTCAAATTGATGCTGACGAATTAAGCCCCGCACATCGCGACCATAAGCTCCCGCTTCACTACGAAAACACGGCGTATGCGCGACCATTCTCATTGGCATATCCGCATTATCAACAATCTCATTGCGCACGATATTAGTCACTGGCACTTCAGCAGTTGGGATTAAATATAAATCTGGATTAGAGCTTACTTTAAATAAATCATCAGCGAACTTAGGTAGTTGCCCTGTTCCGTACAGACTATCTGCATTAACAATATAAGGCACATAAGTTTCTTCATAACCATGTTCAGTCGAATGCGTATCAAGCATAAACTGAACCAATGCTCTTTGCAGACGAGCAATATTACCTTTTAAAGCCACAAATCGAGCGCTAGTAATTTTTGCTGCTACTTCAAAGTCCATACCTTTATGTAATGCGCCCAAATCAACATGATCCCTTACGGCAAAATCAAACTTAGGCGGCTCACCCCAACGGCTTATTTCAATATTATCCTCTTCACTTTTACCTGCCGGCACAGATGCATCAAGAATATTAGGCAATCCCTCCATCATGCCCTGTATTTGTAATTGTACATCAGCCAATTCAATTTCAGCTTGTTTTAATTGCTCACCAAGTCCCTGTACTTGATCAAGTAAAGGTTGCACATCTTCACCTTTAGCTTTCGCTTGACCAATCGCTTTCGAGCGGGAATTACGCTCATTTTGTAATTTTTGTGTTTTAACTTGTATCGCTTTACGTTTATTTTCCAAATCAGTATAAAAATCAGCATTGAAATCAACAGCACGCCTTTTTAATTGTACTTGCACAGATTCAAGCTCTGACCTAAATAGTTGCGGGTCTAACATGTTAATTGTTACCTTTTAGTTTTAATAGTTGGGATTAAAAAATATCTTAAATATGTGCTGTAACGGGCCAGCTGACAATGTGCTTTAGATCTAACTTGTTCTTCAATAGGGTAATAATTTCATCTATCTTTACTGACTCATCATAAAACTCAATAATGACTGGCAGCTCCAATGACAAGGTCAATAGCGATGAGGTATGTAATTCCCCTGCCTCACCAATCCCTTCAATACCTCGAATCACAGTAACTCCAGCCACTTTTTCTTGCTGTAGAATATCTAGCGTTCGTGTCAAATGCTCATGCCCTTCTAGGGTATACACGCGTGCAATGATAATTTGTCTTTGACTCACAATTGTCTCCCGACTAATAAACTACCCCATAAAGAAAATATACAGACTAAGGTATTGATTAAAAAAACACCTAGCATCACATTTAAATGTGTTTTTATCGAAAACCCTCCTTCAATCAGATACAAAATCAAATACAAACCCGATAAGGCAATAAAAACACCGACTAAAACGACAGCAATAGCCACTTTGTACTCTTCAATCATATCAACTTTCTGCATAAGAATAGTTGCAACAAGACCGATCAAAAAAATACCTATCGCATTAACTGCCATCAGAGCGTAAGGCAATGTCCAGCCAACTCCATGCGCAACGCCACCGGAATACATCAGTAAGGTTCTAGCCACTAGCAAACCAATCCAGACAGCAAATAAACATGCACAAATACTGATTAATATATTTAACAACGCCTTAGATATATTGCCTTGTTCAAGCAAATAAATAGTTTCTAATGAGAAAGTAGAAAACGTCGTGAATGCACCTAGAAAACCAATCAAAATAGCCGCTCGATATTCCATGCTAATGGCAATACGCTGTAAAATCAAAGCTTCAGTTAATAGACCGATAAAAAAAGAACCGATAATATTGACTGCCAATGTGCCGTAAGGAAACCCTCGGCCCAACCACTGATAAACACCCGTTGAAACAAGAAAACGTAGAACTGCACCCGCTGCACCACCAAAAGCAACAGCAATTAATGAATTCATACTAAACCCAATTAAATTTTAATAAAATGCTCACGGTAGTGCTTTAATTCTTCAATTGACTCAATAACATCCTGTAATGCCTCATGCGTCTCTTTTTTCTTGAATGACTCTTTTACTTCAGGTGCCCAACGTGCCGCTAACTCTTTAAGCGTGGATACATCTAAATTTCGATAATGAAAAAATTCTTCTAATTTACGCATACGGCGATATAAAAACCGGCGATCTTGACCAATACTATTCCCGCACATAGGCGACGTAGCAGCAGGCACCCATTGCTTTAAAAATTCAATAGTTTGTTGCTCAGCCTGCGCATCATTAACCGGCGAAGCTTTAACGCGTTCAATTAGCCCAGATTTACTATGATGCTCTTGATTCCAATCATCCATAGCTGCCAGCGCTGTATCGCTTTGATGCACAGCCAGTACTGGACCAGTGGCTAACACATTCAAGTATTTATCAGTTACTACTGTTGCTATTTCAATAATTAAATCATTATCGGGGTCCAGGCCCGTCATTTCCAAGTCAATCCAGATAAGATTTTCTGCATTTTGAGTCATTTACTCAGTCCATATTTTAATTTAAAGTTGCGGTAAATTGTAGCATTGGCTAACCTGTATAGCCACTCTAAAGTGTGGGGAAACCCAAGGGGAAGTGGAGGTGGGGCATGCCAACTGGAGTAATACTATTCTAGCAAATCTCCACACTTTTAAGCGCATCTCTCTTGGCCTGAACAATGATAAATGAATCAAAATATGCAGGAGTTTATTTTGACAAATTTAACCAGCCACCTTTTTGACGTTTATTAATTTTTTGTAACTCTAATGCAGCACGCTCGTGACTGACACGTTCGACAATTAAATCTTGGTAAATGACATTCGCTAATTTCCTACGCTTTACTGCATCACCAGCATCAAGAAACGCTTCTAAACTGCTAATAATATAATTCAACCAACTATTACCTGAGACTTGCCCAATATTTTGTTTTTTTAATGCACCTAGTGCATAGTCTAAATTAGCTATAATCAAGGCTAATTCGGCTTGATAGTGTTCGTTTTGCGCAATCATCGACTCTTTAACTGTGGCAACAGTGGAGCGTACAGTTTCCTCAGCAACAATACCGTATTCCTGAAAAGCGGCTAAGGTAGATAGTCCCTTATTAGATTCGGCTACAATGGGGCTCGCTAATTGCTGACAAGCTTTATAGCAAATTTCCCAAGCCTGCCAGCGATATACAAAATCCAACCCCGTCCCTTTAATATTTTGCATACCGATAATACGCGCATAAAACCCTGGCGGCGTTACAGTACCAATGGTCTCAATCACTTGATTTCCAGTGGCATGGTAATCTTCAACCACTACTATTTTTTGGCTAAACCACTGCCACAGCAAAACCTTAAAATCAGACTGCAATTCTTTATGCGTCTTACTAGATAAAGACTGTGCAAAAACTTGATAACTAGCGAGCAATTGTAAATCTGCAGCTAAAAAGCTAACAATGTCTTTATCATTTAAAATTTTTTGTTTAGCTAACTCCAAAGCCAATGCTTCCGGTTGGTTCAGTAATTGAAGAAACATTTGCAAATCAATGTCTGTCGTTTGCCCAGCCAACATATATTGCAAACGCATTTTTACTAAATCTTCGTTATAAGGAATACGAAACCAACGTGCCACCCTTAATAAAATAGCATCTGGCGCTTCTTTATCGTTAAACAAATCAATGCCTGCAATCCATTCCGCCCACGCCTCTTTAATATAGCTTTGCATACCAGCTAGATTATTACCAATCAGAACACAGCGATCAAAACTAATATCTTGCGCTAGAATACTAGCAAATACCCGAGAGCGCGCCACGCGGTCTGCACGGTTATTAACTACCGAAACCACCCACGTATCTGGCTGCTCTTCAATACTTAATTTATCCAAGCCCATGCGCTGCCAGTTACCCAAACAACCAAAACGCTCATTGGCTGACATACCATTAATAAATTCTAAACGCCGACTACGCCACAGCGCGCATGGGTAAGTTTTTAATACGCCAATATCTGCGATCACGCGATCCGCCATTTCCTTTAAAGCGAAATCATACTCCACACCGATTTCTTCAGACATGGCCAGCACTAAAGCAATATTATAAGGATGCTCATCATAAGGAAAGCGCGCTAAAACATCATCGCTCAACAATCCGGCTTGCAACCAATCCACTGAACGAAACTTACTGCCACATTCTTGCGCAGCGTGCTCTAAGATCGGCCGCATTTGCTCTTCAGTGGTTAATATAATTGAATTTTTAGGGATAAATTTAGCCATCACCTGAGGAATATTAATTCCCGCAGGCCCTTGTAGGTCTTCATGATCTGGATAAGTATTGGTAATAGTGGAAATATCATCACGCATCCATTGCCGCTGTAATATCTCAATATAAGATGGTGTTAAGCCCATGCATTCCCATAAAAACACTTCAGTTTTAAACTGATCTGCCAAACACACTAGATTATGTTGCTCCCAAATCGTTGCTTTATCATAAGGACGAAATAAAAACATTTCCCGCAATTCACCAAAGGGGTGCGAATGTATAAACATCGCTTCACAACCTGTGGTTTTGGAAATGATACTGTGCCCTAAAGCATTAATCACCGCTGCTTTAATACGTTCCGTACCCGATTTCCCCCGTGTTCCCCAGCCACCAATCACCAAAGGTAGACGATTTCTTGCAACTTTTATCTTGTGATACAAATAAAGATGTCGGCCCACAAAATAAGTACAGGCGAGCCCTGTATAAACCGCTAATTCATACAGTGAGTTTTCATAAACAGAAATAAAATAATCTTTAAATTCATCCCATAAATGACTGCCTTCTAAAGGTAAAAAGGCTGGGAAAAAACGTAATACAGCTGGGTCTTCTGAGGTTTCTTGCCAATGCTCTGTGTTATGTCCCTGATAAGACACTTGTATACCTAGTTTAGCCAAAGCTTGAAAATAACTGGTTGATGCTTGCTGGTCCTGCTCCTGCCAATTTCTTAAATGCGCATACTCAGAGAAACGGAAGGTAATCAGCCAGCGCGCACGCCAGCGCTTAAACCAAGGTTTCGGCGGCTGAATAAGGGTCAACCCTTCGCTGTGATAAATTCTGGTTTCTTGAACACCAATGCTAAGCGCAGATAACACTTCATCTAGCAACGGTAAATATTCTCGCCAGCCATCCTCGGTGCTGATAAATAAAGGCTCTCCCGGAACTTTGGTTTCAGCTAATTCGGATAAAATTGCAGAAGGAATATGTAGCTGCCCCCAGAACAAACGACCTACAGTATGTGAAAATCCTTGGCGTTTATCAGGCGATGGGTGGCGAAACTCATATAAAAAACGCCAACAGCGAAAACCAAAAGAATGGCCTCGACTGAGAAAATAACCAAAGGCATTTTTCTCAATATCAAAACCAAAGTCTTGCTGTGCAATCAGGGCCAAAACACGCCCTAACTCAGTTTCATCTTTAATGATTAAATGCTTGGGTAAACGCTTACTTTTGCCAGGTGTAATGGTTTTAACGAATTGACTTAAAGCAATAAAACTGGCATGCGTTTTTGTTTGACTAATACATAATAAATATTCGCGTGTTTGTGCGGCCCAACGCCTAACTGATAAAGAATCGGCTTGCTGATGTAGCCGCTCTATAGCTGGCAACAAGGTGTGTAAATAAACATCAATTTTATCTTGCTGCTGATGTTCCAGTAGTTGATCTAAGCCCTGCCTACAAAGCAACAATGCAGTACGTAAAGGGAATTTTTGTTGCTCTTTTGCCAAAAAATCAGCTAGGAGGCTCAGGCCTACACTAAAACAGTCTACGCGCGCTAATAAAGGTAATAAACCTAATAAGGCAGAAGCGCGCACAGGTTCAGATTCATCTGCTAACAAAATTGGGCTATATAATTGAATTAAGTCCAATGATAATTCAGGCAAGATTTCTGGGATCTTCTGTCGTACAGCGGGACTGATATCTTTGCTCGCTAAATCCAATAAAGGAATGAACGCATTATCATGAATAATTTGTTTGCCAATAATTTCCACTGCTTTACGACGTACAAATAAATCATCATTGCTCTTCGCTTGGGTAAAACGCTTATTAAGAATGGTTAACAATTGTTCCGGCTTAGCATGCAACACTAACAATAAAGCCTCACACTGAATCCAAACTGACTGCGTATTTTTTAATGCTGCTTGATAGATAAAGCGTAAACTACCTTCTTTTAAACTACTGTTTTTTAGCTCAGTAGGCAATGCCTGTATAGCCAGCGATAACGCCTTAAAGGCAGAAATGACAACCCGCTCATCACCACGATACTGTAGCAAGGGTTGCAATACGCGCTCTAACTCTAGGCGCTGCCACAGTTTATTAAAACCCACTGCCTCACCATTAGTATGTAATACGAGCGCTGCTAACCTCCCTAGGCAGTCCAAAATAAAGCTCAAATAGCGTTCATTCTCTAAGTGCTGCCGTCTATAGCGATCGCTAACAGCATCATGTCCAAACCAACGCTTAAAGGCTCTTTTATCTTGGCGCAAAGCACGTGATGTAGAGCCTAATTCGCGTGCATACTCTAAGATATAGGCTTGCTTTTCATCTTCATTGACCGCCTTTACATAGCGCTGACTATAAAGGCTATAACGCTCACTTAAGCGAGTTAATTGAGCTTGAGTTTGTGTTGCTTCATGCAATAAAAACTCTACAATACGCTGCGTTTTCTGTCCATCGACTAATTGTCGTTGCTCTGATTCAAGCGTCGGAAGCAAAGGCCAGTCCTTAAAACCAGCTAATATACGCTTAAGTAATGAAGCATTGAGTTGCAACCAAAATGGTGGACGATTATGGCTAATCAGTTGACTAACTTCAGCTAGACTAATTGTAATGTTTTTCGATTTGATTATTCTGTTCATTCGGTATACGTTGTTGCATCAAAGGCAGAAAATCCAATTCACTTGGACTAAAGTCACGATAGCCGCGTCCTTCACCGAAATGAAATATAAATGATAGCCCCGGCAAATGCTCGCTACGTTCAATATCATAGAGATATTTTAGCGTAAGCTCTATTCGATTTTGGTTCACAAACCAATGATTCCAACTTACTTTAAATTTCGCTAAGCTACGAGTACTCGCAAAAATGCGATTATCATCTTGCTGATAAAAGCTGACTCTATATCCAGCATCTACTTGAAAATCATCCAAATACTGTTTCCATTGAGCCTGCAAAGCAATATGATCTGGGCTAAAAAGATTAAAGTCCTCGTTAGATGCAGTAGCTACTTTTGCCTCCCATAAAGTATCTAGCCATGGTCTATGACGTAGAGTTAACGCAGCATTCATGCCATATCTATGGTCTGCTTTATAGGGCGTATAGACATCTTGATCTATTTGTTGCTGGAACTTTATATTTTGAACTCTACTATCATTTTGTAAACTTAAATAACGCGCAAAAAAAGACAATTCAGGTTTAATCGTTGTTTTGGGCATTAAGCGAAAACTTTTACCCAACACCAAACTAAGCTGACCTAGCCACTCCGTGCCCTCCTCTAAAGCTTGCACAAATATATGCGCTTTAAATTTAGTATTGACTGGCCATGCTTTGGGTTGCCAATCAAAGGCTCCCTTCAGGCCAAAAGTTGGGCCTCCTCGCTCTCTATATCGAGCAAGACCTTGCGAAAACCAATAACCTTGTAAGGATTTATCAAAATAACGATGCTCCACTCTAAACTGAACAAACTGTTCAGGCGCGATCAACCTGCTGTCCTCTTGAACATTATTTCGCCTTTGAAAATCTAACCCAGTGCTCCAAGTGCCATCTTCTTGTGCACCTAATTTATATTCATCAACTAAGGTAATGCTTGCCAATGCTCGAGTCAATTCAGGACTCAGCTTACTTTCAGGCACGGAAACAAGGTCACGCTCGACTATTCGGTTAGTTATTTTTTTGCTGCCTGTCGTCAGTATGCGCTGCTTCACTCGCAATAGACTTTCTTGTTGGCCCTGTGTGGGTGCAAAACTTACTGTTTGCCAGCCAACTTCAGTGATCGCTTGATAAGAGTTATAACTTGCACCTTGCCGCCATTCGTCTATGCGTAACATCGTAGGACTTCGTACATAAACCTGCAATGGTTGTTGCACCGTACTCAAAAAATAAGCGCGCTCTTGCTGTAGTGACAAATCATGAGCATGATCATTAAAGCGCAAGGCGACAAATTGATTACCTATAGATTCAGCAATATAGAGCCTAATCTGATGATCTCCCACAGGAATTTTAAGTGTTAGCTGTTTACCATTATTATTCCGAGATAAATGCACCTTATGCAATTCTCCATCATCAACTTGATAGATAAGGTCGGCATCTTGCTCCGGTAAAAAAGGTACGTCTAATAAACGTACACTGGTATGCAAGCTAATTGGCGCAGTGTTGTACATAGAAAACACCAATACTTTATCAGAGAATAATATATGTTCATCAGGCTGCACCGGCTCCAATAAATTTTTCCGCGCTTCTAAAGCCGTACTCTCAGGCGCCCAACCTTTTATCGGTACAAACTGTACACCAGCAGGGTTAATGATATTACCTAATTTCTGCCATTGCGTATGGCGCGACAGACGTTGCCACAGCGTACCAATCTTGGGATCATTTGGATATTGCAAAGTTAACTGTTCTGCCGCGACAAGAATTTCTTTATTTGTAAGTAAATCTGGCAATGATTCAATCTGCCATACATAACTTATCATTGCTAATTGTGCCTGCTGCAAACTGTTAGGCACTAAGTTAAGAGTAATCGAATCAAAAGGGACAGCTTGTGCACTGGATAACGTTAATGGTAATTGTTCTGGCTGTAGAATCGAGAATGACTCCGGTTGTATAATTTTCTTTGGACTACTACTCACCGCAGTCGACACGATGGTTTGAGATTTAACCAAAATGGTATCGTCTGGTCGCTGAGCTGAATTTAACGGGTCATGTAAAGCATTAAAAATATCTAACGTTAATTCAGGTAATACCATTATTGGAAAGGCTGGTTTTTGCTGTTTAACTTGAATAGATAGAGGGGCTTGCCGTGAAAATAATTCTATATTATGTACGCCTTCACCAACTTGATACTCTAGCGTTAACTTGCGGCCTAATTGATAGCTCGATTCACCAATTAAATTTAACCCTTGCACTGGCGTATTATTTGTAAAAGGCGTAACCAGATATTGTTGTTCATCGTTGATTTCAATCCAGCCATCTAGTACCAAATCATTATGACTTGCAGGATGCAAGACTCTAAAGTGTAACTGTAGTTTGGTAGGGCCAACAATGCTTAACCGTACAGGCTGCTCAGCCGTTGCTCTAAAAGCCGTACCATAAAGGTCGCGTTCTATACTGTAATACGTATCACTGCCAGCATATTCCTGCACAATGGATGCGACATCACGCCAAATTTTCTCACCTGGGTATTCCTGTTGCCACTTTGACCAAGCTTGATAACGCGGTAAAAGATCGTTCAACTCATTACTTTCAGTCACACTGGATAATAATGCACTTAACGCTAAACCTTGCTGTAAATAGTCTTGCCATAACTTATTATTATCCGTATTCCATGCCTTTAAAGCCCCCTGAAAATCCCTATGATATTGATAACGCAAGCCTTGCCAAAAAGCTTGCTGTTCAGGCGCTAATTGATCAAGAAAATAATCAAATGTTTCCCACCACTGCAATTGGTAGGCAAGCTGCATTAATTCAGCTACTGGCACTTCTGAAAGAAAATTAAAACCCAATAATAAAGCAGAGTGATATTGCTGGTTAGCAACACAGGCGCGCCATCCTACCTCATGAAACACTTGGGACTCCTGTCGCCAAATATTCATTCACATACGGAGCGAATTGGATAAGCCCCAGTACGCCCTGCGTCCGCTTCAACTTCGCACAAAAGCCGCTACGTTAAAGCTACCTCAAATGGCTTGACGGCTGTCGGGATTAAATTCTAGCCTCCCTCGCGCACTGCTACCGCAGTGCACTTCGGATTGGCGAATTTCCCTGTCGCCTACTGCGGACTAAAAATCATCACTTCGCTATCGCTCCGTTTCCCTGATTTTCAGCGA
>NZ_FQTQ01000060.1 GCF_900128525.1 methanotrophic endosymbiont of Bathymodiolus puteoserpentis (Logatchev) | reverse complement strand
ATTCATCGTTTGTTTCCTTATCTTTTGAACTTTCGGCGGTTCACAGATAGGGAGACTCACGATGATTCCCGTAATTGTCAAACTTTATGAGTCCCCCAGCAAAGCTGGGGGGTTACTTATTAGAAATTATTAATATCTTTATTGGATAGAGATGATGCTATATTTTTCATCATCGCATTATCACGCTGCCCATCACGAAAAGCACGAAGCTGATTGGCTAAATAAGCTGGCTTTTGTCCTGCGAGTGTTGGGAAGTTTGAGTTTGTACTGTTTCCTTCAGCGCCATGACAGTTAAAGCAGACGCTTGCACTTTCTTTACCCGCATTAATATCTGGCGCGGCAAGTACCGTACTGGAAAACAGTAAGCCTAAAAATATACGACTTATTAGTTTTGTAGATAAGTTCATAATAACTCCTCTTGATCTTGAAAAGACATTATGGATCTTACGCGCTCGGTACCTATTGTTCAAATATATTAAACCACCTTAAATAAATCGCTAAACTGCTCTACCGTCAATGGACGGCTTAATAAATATCCTTGAATTAAATCACAGCCTTCTTGTGCTAAAAACGCTTGCTGCTCAACAGTTTCTACCCCTTCAGCAATGACTATTAAGCCTAAACTATGTCCCATCGCGATAATGGTTTTAGCAATAATTCGATCATTCTCATCTTCGGATAAATCCTTAATAAAAGATCGGTCGATTTTCAATTTAGAAATAGGGAGGTGCTTGAGTTGCGCTAAAGAAGAATGCCCTGTACCAAAATCATCCATGGCAATACGAATACCTAAAGCATCTAATTTATGCAACTCAGCAAGGCTTTCATGATGCATAATTAAACTTTCTGTGACTTCAAGTTCCAAATGATGAATAGGAAATTCTAGCGCGCATAAAATCTCCCTAAATTTTTCAATATTATCCGCATCCAATTGTTTTACAGACAAATTAACGGCTAAAGAAAATTCAGGAATACCACTATCCCACCACGCTTTACACTGCCGACAAGCCTCTGCGAACACCCATAAGCCTAACTCCTGAATAAAACCACTTTCTTCAGCAATGGGAATAAAGTCATTTGGTGGAATAAGTCCTTTTTCTGGATGTTGCCAGCGCACTAAAGCTTCTGCGCCTACTAGTTTATTGGTTTTTTGGCAATATTGAGGCTGGTAATACAAGACAAAGTCACCTCGCGCCAATGCAGAACGCATGTCTGTTATTAAATCCATTTTATATTTAACAGAATTAGTTAAACCCTCATTATAGAATCGCGCACAAGCTCGCCCCGCTTTTTTTGCTGCATGCATTGCGGTATCGGCATTACGTAATAAATCACTTGCAGTCGTTCCATCTTCAGGAAATAAGCTCACGCCTATACTCGTAGATAAAGTAAATTCATGCTGCTCAATCGTTAATTTCTTCTTAAATAACGCTAAGATTGTCCCAATCAGCAACTGAACGGATAACGGCTCACCTGAATTACCCGCCAAGACAACAAACTCATCACTCGCTAAACGAGAGAAAGTATGCCTATGACCTAAAATTTCTCGTATATTTTTAACGACTTGTTGCAATACTTTATCGCCAATATCATAGCCTTGCCAGTCATTAACATCTTTAAACCCATCCAAATCTAAAACTAGTACGGCTAACTGTTGCTTCTGAATAGATGCACTCTCAATCGCTACACCAAGCTTTTCTTTAAACAAAGTACGATTAATCAACCCCGTTAAAGGGTCATAATGTACTAAGCGTAAAAGTGACTGCTCTTTTTCTTGCCTTAGAAGCAAAATACCTACAATATGCGCACAAGTTTCTAATAATTGCTTATAAAATGCCGAGGGAATTCTTTCTTCAAAACTTGATAAAGCAAAAGATCCTATCGCTTTGTTTTTCTCTATTTTGATCGGGCTAGACCAACAGGCACGAATAGAAAAATTATCCACAAAGTTTTGTAAGTCACTCCACCTAAGGTCATTCCTTGTATTCGCCACATACTGCGCTTCATTATGATAAACCGCCGTCCCGCAAGAGCCTGCTCTTTCGCCTGGCACCAAACCATTTAGTTGCGCTATAGCCTCCGCGGGAACCGAGGGCGCGGCTAATACAGTCAGTGATGTACCGACTTCATCGTAAGTCATAATAGAAGCAAGTGCATTAGGCACTATTTGCTCGGCTGCTTTACATAAAGCATCTAAAATTTCTCGATACTCCACATTTAACGCCACTTTCTCTAAGATTTCTCGCTGCAATGCGAGTAATTTTCTAGCTTGTTCGGTGCTAACATCATATTCTGAATGAAAAGGAATAACTTGCGCTTCCATATCAGGTGCCTCCATTTATTTACATTTAGATTTATATTCCTAAACCTTCCTATTAACCCAGACATTCTTCGTAATAAATTGAAAAGTAAGAATCAAAAATCATATCAGAATATA
This sequence comes from methanotrophic endosymbiont of Bathymodiolus puteoserpentis (Logatchev), assembly GCF_900128525.1. Taxonomy (GTDB): domain Bacteria; phylum Pseudomonadota; class Gammaproteobacteria; order Methylococcales; family Methylomonadaceae; genus Methyloprofundus. The sequence goes on along the minus strand of NZ_FQTQ01000060.1, from coordinate 17,190 downwards.
CCAAGCGATGCCATATCATCTATTTATAGATATATTTCAATCACTTACACATTAAAAACCTAATTGAATCAAGTGTAAATATTCATACTTTCACACCTCACTACTCTCACTACTCTCACTGTCAATTTTTTCTTCACTCGCTTCTGCACAGCTATTGCCTTTTACCGTGTTACGTTGCTCTTTGGCACTATAAAGCGCTTTGTCAGCTTGAATAAATATCTGTTCATCGGCAGGAATATCAGCATAAGCCTGAAAGCCGATAGAAACTGTAACAAAATCACTAATATAACTTAATTCATGAGCAATATTTAAAGTTTCTACACCGACTCTAATGGCCTCTAAAAAATTGAATGACTGTTGTTCATCCATATCCAACATCAATATACCAAATTCTGCGCCCCCCATTCTGAACACATAATCACTAGGCCGCTTTAATGTCTGCTGCAAAAAAATAGCCACTTCAGCTAACACTGAATCTCCAGCTTCATAACCATATTTTTCATTATATTTTTTGAAATAATCCATATCTAAAATAGCTAAAGTTAAATACTGCTTATTTCTACGTGCTAAGCTGGCCTGTTGCTTAATAGCAATCTCAAAATACTGCCGGTTATATAAAGACGTTAATTTATCCGTTATAGTTAATGCCTCAACTTCTTTTCTATCACTAATATCTCGGACAATACTGCGGTACGCAATAGGATTATAATCAACATCTAGTATAGGTTCGATAACAGCACTCACCCATTTATTTTCACCCACCGCACTCTGCAATACATATTCACCTTCCCATGCATGCCCTGTTTGTATAGAGCGCCAAATTCTAGTCGCTAAGGCTTGATTATCTTCAGCTAAGAAAAAATTATTCTTCTGCCTTATAAGTTCTTCTTGCAAATACCCTGTATAACGGCAAAATGCACTACTAATCTCTGTTGTTTTACCCTCTAAATTAAGGGTTTTAATCATCATGTTCTGATCGATAAGGTGCTTAGAACTGGTTAATTCCAAATTAACTTTAGTAAACATCCTAAGCACATAAAAATAAATAACAATAGTAGTCAACATCGAAAAAATTAACAATATTGACAGTAAAAACAAGGTCGTTTTTTTATTTATCTCTGCTTTATCATGAAATGCAGCAGCCTGTGTGTTGGCGAAGTGTATCAATGCTTGAGTGGTGTCATTAATATGCTGAACTTGGCCGGCCCCTTTACTTTTATTAATGGCTACCGCTTCAGCATGATTGCCGGAAAGCATTAAAGCAATCACTTCTTCACGTATTGGTCGCCACTTTAGGACGGCCTGAGATGCAGCCTGTATTAGCGCTTTGTCCCCAAGAAACTGCACCGAAATGCCATCTAATTCACTTAATACCTGATTTTCCGTAGCATTAACAGCGTCTATCGCATCATGTAATTCACTTTCATTAGCCGATAAGAGCGCATTTTTCATATCTCGTTGCATGGTAAGTAACTTAATATTAATATCTCTAACTATATTACTAGCGACCAAATGATGTTTATACATATCCTCTGCTAGGTTTGCTAGCTTGAGCACATTAAAAATAGCAACCCCACTGCCTAAAACCAAAAGAAAAATCATAACGGAAAAACTGAAAGTAATTTTGTACTGTGTCGTCATAGAGTTTTTTATCTCAAAGCTAACCTGATATATACTTCGCACGGCTACGGATGCGGAATTTATAATGCGCTGATTTTTGTCGAGAGCAAGGCGCTGAAGCAGGCGCATAGCTGGCTATGTAACTGTTTCAGCAACACAGCTATCGGCAAAAACTCAGCCGTTAGAAATCCGCAACCGTGGCTGCGCGAAGTATAACAGGGCTATTGAATTTTCATTCCTTAAGTCTTAAAAAAGCAACGCATAACATCAATCATATAACGATGATCAAGCACTCCCGCACTTTCCCTAATACTGTGCATCGCCCACATTGCGCAGCCCACATCAACCGTACGAACACCTAATTTAGCTGAAGTCATAGGGCCAATAGTGCTACCGCAAGGAATATCTGTTCTATGTGCATATTTTTGAAAAGGTACATTCGCTTGCTGACACCAATTTATAAACATCGCTTCAGAGACACTTTCTGAACTATAACGCTGATTAGCATTGAGCTTTATCACCGGCCCTTTATTCACATAAACACGATGTTCCGTTTCATAAGCTGCCGGAAAATTAGGCTGATAAGCGTGTGCCATATCAACACTGAGCATAAAACTACTGGCCAAAGCACGCTTATAATCTTCTGTATTTAAGCCACCAACTAAGGCAATCCGCTCTAAAACATCAGGCAAGAAGCTTCCATCCGCGCCTTTAGTGCTTTCACTACCCACTTCTTCATGATCAAAAAAAGCACAGATTATAGTGCGCCCTGATTGTAAGGCGGCTTCATCTAGTAAAGCAGATAAGCCCGCATGACAAGACGCTAAATTATCCAGTTGACTGTCGGCATAAAATTCTTGGTCTCCCCCCCAAAACACGCCTTTTTGCGTATCGTAAACATTAAATTCCCAAGATAAAATTTGCTCAGTAGCAAGGTCGCATTGCTTAGCGACTAATTCAGAAAACAAGGTATCAGGTAGCTGCTCTTTGCTACTCATAGCAAATAATAAAGGTAACTCCGTTTGTTTATCCAGTTTTAAGCCCTCTTCATTAACAGCTCTATTCATATGAATAGCCAAGTTAGGCAGGCGCAACAAAGGCTGTTTAAAACGGACCAATCGGGTAGCAATAACACCTGATTCCGCACGATAACTGACCCGCCCAGCAAAGCTTAAATCTCTGTCAGTAAAGGTCGCTAAAATTGGCCCGCCATAAACCTCAACCCCCATGCGCAATAATTCACCTGTTTTATGCACGGCATAAGGCTTAATCCTTAACCCAGGTGAATCAGTATGCGCACCGATAATTTTATAGCCATGCTTAGGTAGTGCTTTACTACCAATAACAAAAGCAATAATCGAAGAGTCGTCACGAATCACATAATATCGACCACCGGATTTTAATTCCCATTGCTCAGTTTCATTGATCCGACTAAATGATGCAGCTAATAACTGCTGTTCCATAGTTGCCACAGCATGCCAAGGACTAGGACTAGCATCAATAAAATCTAATAATTGCTGAACTTGTTGCTGATCACTCATCTTTCTTTTAAATCCAAAGAGGCTGAATTAATACAATAACGCCGACCTGTTGGCTCTGGTCCATCTTCAAAAACATGCCCTAAATGTGCATCGCAGGCACTGCACACAACTTCAACACGACGCATCCCATGCGAACTGTCAATAACTTCTTTAACAGTATTTTCAGACAATATATCCGAAAAACTAGGCCAGCCCGTACCTGAATTATATTTACTGGCTGAATCAAATAAACCTTGCCCACAACAACGACACTGATATACTCCATCCGTTTTGCAATCAACATACTTTCCCGTAAAAGGCGCCTCTGTAGCACTACAACGGCACACCTCAAATTGCTCTGGGGTTAATTTTTCGCGCCATTGCTCCTCGCTTAGCTTTATATTTGTCATATTTATTTAGCCTGTTGAGTTCAATTTTAAATAGAAATAGCTTAGCATTTTATAGGTCAACTGAGAATACTGAAAAAAACTCACACCACCGGCCACTCTTTGACCGCTCTCAGCTTTCCCATCAATATCCAACAACTCATACCTGAGCTGATAAATGTCTAAATTTTAAACCGGATAATAACAAGACAACTACATATATAGCGCCACCCAAACTAACCCACATAGCCAAATTAAGTGCACGCTCCGCCAATTCCCAGTGTAACCACAAGCTAGCATCAACAAAATGATATAACAAGGCTGTCATAGCGCTGGTCGCCAAAATAATACGTAGTATATAGATACGCCAACCACTAGATGGTAAATAAACTCTCGACTTTAACAAAGTAAATAATAATAAACTCGCATTAAAAAAAGCCCCCAATGAAGTCGCCAAAGCCAAGCCCGCATGAGCTAACGGAAACACCAAAATAAGATTTAAAACCATATTAGCTATCATCGCATAAACACCAAAACGCACAGGCGTTCTCATATCTTTACGCGAAGTAAACCCTGGCACCAAAACTTTGACTAAAATAAAGCCGAGCAAGCCCAATGAATAAGCCATTAAACTGCGCCCAGCCATTGTTACGTCATGCACACCAAATTCATTATATTGAAATAAAGTTGCAACCATAGGCTCAGCTAGCATCATTAGGCCTAAAGAAGCCGGTGCACCAATTAAAAGTACTAATTTTAAGCCCCAATCTAATGATCTAGAAAAAGATTGCATATCATCAGCCGCATGATTTTTAGATAAGCTAGGCAAAATAACTGTCGCCAAAGCAATACCAAAAAGTCCCAAAGGAAACTCCACTAAGCGATCTGAGTAGTACAACCAAGAAACACTACCCGTTGCTAAAAATGAAGCTATCAAGGTATCTAATAATAAATTGATTTGCGTAATCGACACACCAAACAAAGCCGGCACCATCAATTTTAAAATATGCTTTACGCCAGAGTCTTTAAAACCAAAACGTAAGCGCGGCACCAAGCCTAAACGGCGCAAAGCAGGAAATTGAAAGGCCAATTGCACTGCTCCCGCAAAAAAAACGCCCCAAGCCAAAGCAACCACGGGTTTATCCATTAGCGGCACGAGCCAAATTGTCGCAGCAATTAAGCATAAATTAAGAAACACGGGGGTAAACGCAGGCACAGCAAATTTACCAAAGGAATTTAAAATTCCTCCTGCAAAAGCTACCGAAGAAATAAAAAACAAATACGGAAAAGTAATGCGTAACATCTGCACCGCTAAATCATACTGCTCACCTTCCCAAGCAAACCCTGGTGCAAACAACATAATTAGATAAGGTGCTGCTAGCATACCAGCAATAGTTACCAGCATTAAAATGATAGCCAGCGTACCCGCAGTACGATCGATAAAATGACGTAAAGCCCGTTTACTTCCCTGCTCTTTATAATCCGATAAGACAGGCACAAAAGCTTGAGAAAAGGCCCCTTCGGCAAATAAACGTCGTAAGAAATTAGGGATTTTGAAGGCCACAAAAAAGGCATCTGTCCCCGAATCAGCTCCGAAAAAGCGAGCAAACATCATGTCACGAATAAAACCTAAAATACGTGAAATCATCGTCATACTACTAACGATGGCGGTTGATTTAAAAAGTTTACGACTCAAGACTTAATTCCCTGCAATTAAAGATTTGACAATCATATCATTTAACAGGAAAATGAAGAGCTTAAAAATATTTAACGTAATAACCGAGGCATTATGGCTAATTCAGCTCAAGCAAAAAAACGTGCGCGTCAAGCAGAAGTAAGTCGCATCCGTAACACTGGACAGCGCAGCAATCTACGTACATTCATCAAAAGAGTACTTTCTGCAGTAGAATCAGGTGATGTAGAAAAAGCAACAGCAGCTTATACTACCGTTGTTCCAATTATCGATTCAGCAGTCAACAAAGGCCTTATTCACAAGAATAAAGCGGCAAGAAATAAAAGCAGATTAAATAAAAAAATCCGCGCGATGGCTTAGAAGCAAGAATTCAATAATACCCCAGTCACCTTTCGGGTATTATTAATTTCTTACAAGCCCTTAGCGGATTAATTAAAATACCAGATAGCCTCCTTCCCTGGCTGATCTGGTATTTTTTTGCCTAAAATTCAACCTATACTTCGCGCGATCACGACTGCGCGAAGTATATCACCAGCACGCTACAAATTTCCCACAACACCGTATATACTTGCATAACCCTTCATTCACAAGAGTTCATTATGATGCCTACATCAAATAAATTACACTGGGGAATACTTGGTGCAGCCCGCATTAATCAGCAACTAATGCCCGCGATAGCCAACGCAAAAAATAGCAAACTAAGCGCTATTTCTAGTCGCAGAGCAGGTGCAGCGGAAGCCCTTCTAAAAGAGTACGCCCCTCAAGTCGAACAAGTACACATTTACAATGACCCCACAGCATTACTCAAAGACCCCAACATAGATATAGTCTATATACCGCTTGCAAGCCAAGACCATGCACAATGGACTTTACGTGCTATCGAACAGGGCAAGCACGTACTCTGCGAAAAACCTATGGCACTTAGCGTTGCTGATATTGAAGCGATAGAGGTCGCTGCTAAAAAACATAATGTTTACGTTATGGAAGGCTTTATGTATCGCTTTCACCCTCAACACCAACGCATTCAAGAAATCATCAATGCCGACACAATTGGCACAGTGCGCTTAGTACGCACTTGCTTTGCCTACCCCATGCAACCAGCCCGCCTATACCGTATAGATCGAGATATTTCTCAAGGTGGTGGTGCTATGTGGGACATCGGCTGCTATGCGATACACGCTGCACGACTTTATTTTGACAATACTCAAGCGCAAGCCGTTACTTTACTGGCTAAATATAACGCCAATGGCGCAGATGTTAGCAGTAGTGGAATGATTGATTTTGGTGATGGCAAATACGCACAATTCAGCTTTAGCTTCGAACATGCACGCCGTGCTGAATACGAAATTATAGGTACTAAAGGCGGATTAAAATGCCATAACGTATGGGCTAAACAAACTGAAGAACCTATTATTTCTTGGTGGACTGATTCTGGCGAACAGCATACTGAAAACCTAGACTGCGCTAATCATTTTCAGCTTGAAGTGGAACATTTTTCGAACTGCATACTTAAAAACATCGCCCCCAAGCTATCATTGCAAGACGCAAAGGATAACTGCACAATTATCACTGCCGCGCTACAATCAGCAGAACAAGGAAAAACCATACAACTCAAATAACACAGTAAAATAACCTTAGTACAGCACCCCTGCAATGGCTCCTAGCCCACACTCCACAAAATGACAAAATAACTTTTTCATGCTAACATTGACAAGTTTCTTTGTATGAAAATATTATGAATAACGTAATTTAAAAAGCTACTTTACAAAAACAGCGCCTTTAAATAAAGGCCTGAAACAAAAAAGTAGACTATAAATTTCTCACAGTTATTACCCTAAATTACTTTTACTGATTTAATTGTTACAAATAATTAAACAGTTAAAACTAACTATCATTGTTGCTTAAACGGGCTGGATGGATGAACAAAAACTTCCCATTAAATAAATCAAATCAAATGCTTTATAACGCTGAATCTTCACAAGACAGCTGTGGCGTAGGCTTTATCACCCACAAGAAAAGTAAACAGACGCATGATTTATTAAGTAAATCACACGAAGCACTTTGCACTATTCCCCATCGTGGCGGCATGAGTGCCGAAGGTATAGGTGATGGTGCAGGGGTCAATATAGACTTATCCCTTAAATTTTTTCGCAAAATCACAGGACAAGCCGACCTTGAATTAGGTCAATTTGGTGTTGCAAACTTTTTCTTTCCCGAAGACCATAGCCATTATGACTCTGCCGCACTTAATTTAGTGGAAGAACATTTTAAAGAGTATGGCTTACCTATTATCAAGTGGCGTGACATTCCCGTTGATAACAGCGTATTAAATACCGCCTCGATTAAAGCCCAGTTACCTATTAAACAGGTTATTTTTGGCCGCCCAGTAACATCCTTAAAAGATGCCAGCCATGCTGAATTTGAGCATTACATCCAAAATGTACTATTAACCATTGAAGAAGAAGGATTTACTCGTCATGAACTAAACGGCTTTTACCCTTTATCAATGAGTTCGCGCACGCAAGTTTATAAAGGCCGTTTAAACTCCTTTGAAGTTATCCCCTACTTCACCGATTTATACGACAAAGATCACGAAATCAACACGCTGTTTTTCCATACCCGCTTTTCCACTAATACTGCTCCTGCAACCATGATGGCCCAGCCATTCCGTTACATGGCACATAATGGTGAGTTAAACACCGACAAGAAAAATCGTTTAAGTGAACAAGCGATTGCTAGGCAACACGGTAAACACCTCGTCTTCCCTGTTGGACAGTCAGACTCTAGTCGTTTAGATCAAACTTTATCGCGTCGTATCCATGAAGACAAGTTGGATATTATTACCGCGATTTTAGCGATGATGCCGCCTGCCTGGGAAAATGACACTACGCTTTCGGCGGATGTCAGAGCCATGCTGGAGTACTTCAGCCTCTACGAAGAAAAGAATGACGGCCCTGCTGCATTAATTTTTAACGATGGTATTCGTGTCGGTGCCCGTCTTGATCGTTTAGGCCTACGTCCCTTACGCTCAGTTGAAACAACCGAATATCTAGCGGTCATGTCCGAGGCGGGTCAAATCGACTTCCCTTCTAAAGATGTACTCAAACGCGGCCGCATTGAAGCAGGCGGAATGATCTATTTTGATCATGAAACCGGAAGATCTTACAACAGCCACGAAGTCATGGAGCGCTTAGCGCAAGAAACAGATTACCATGCTTTATTAAAAGCGCGTGCGATTCATCTAAATGATATAAAACCTGTTGATTTTTCTACACTAGATAATCAACATCCGTTCAATATTGATCAGCAACACACGGCTTACTCACTTAACCAAGAAAGCTTCAAATTTTTACTTGACCCTATGCTAAGCACGGGACTAGAAAAAATTTCTGCAATGGGTTACGGCATTACACCTAACGCTTTATCTGGTTCAGAAGGTGGTATGTCACGCTATTTTAGCCAACGCTTTGCTCAAGTAACTAACCCACCGTTAGATTCATTACGGGAAAGTGATGGCATGACCTTACGCGTTGCTTTAGGTGCTAAACCAACTTTTTCTGCCTCAACAAGCAAGCAATTAGTTATTAATTCTCCGGTTTTACAGCGTACACAGCTAGAACAAATACGCCAGCAAAACACGGTTAGCGTAGCCACACTAGATGCACTGTATACGCCAGATATAGAAAATGCCGCACAAAATGAAAAAAACTTGATTCAGGCCTTAACTGAGGTTTGCAACCAAGTGGGTAAAGCTGCAAAAGCCAATACTGGCATTATTATTCTGAGCGATATCAATATTAGCCAAGAGAAAGCTGCTATTCCAGCGCTACTATTAATTTCTGCAGCCAATCAGCACTTAGTCAAAGAAGGCTTACGTTTTAACTCCTCACTCATCTCTGAAACAGGGCAAGCAGTGAGTCCACACGATATTGCTACGGCTTTAGGTTTTGGCGCCTCAGCAATTTGTCCATTAAGCGTACATAACCGTGTTATCTCGCAATACTCGACAGGTGATCAACAAAAGGCATTGGACAGCTACCAAAAAGCGGTAGAAAAATCACTGATGAAAACCATGGGGAAATTTGGTTTATGTACAGCTGAAAGTTATATAGGTGGTGAGTTTTTTGAGTCCAACTATATTGATACCGATGAACCGCGATTAAAAGCTTATTTTCCCAATATTAATTCTTCTGTCGGTGGTGTACGCTTTGCAGATATTGCCGCGAGTGCAACTGAGTGGCATCACAAAGCTTTAACGGTTAACAGCGAAAGCGACATTCCGTTCCTCGGCTTATTTAAAGAACGTAATGAAGGTGCCGGACATACCTTTGGCAATACCTCGGTGCGTGAATATATTCACATGACTGATGAAGATATTCTATATATCAATCAGGAAAAATCACCTCAAGTTAGCGACAAATCCTATACTGATTTTGGGTATGAAAAACGTACTCCAGAACAAATTGATGGTTTTGGCATCACACCAGCCTATCGCCATTTCACACGTATATTGATGGAAGAACGCGATAGTCGTCCGGCCGCTTTGCGTGATGTTATGAGCTACCCTGCGGATATTTCTCGCATTAAAGAAACAGCTGAATTTGATGCCATTTTAGGCAAGCAAAATCTCTATGGCAATATCAATTTTAGTATTCGCGGCCTCAGTGCGCAGCAAAAAGATAATGGCGTTATCATTAAGCTCACTAACGACAGCTCTCAACAGCGTTTAGATAATTTAGGCGCACATTTTAAGACGCGCTTTACAGATAGCATAAAGCTAAAAGTATTAAATGACACGATTGAAGTTAGTTTTAACGATTCTGATAGTATTATCGCTCACTACTTTAAAAATATTCTTAGTGCTCGTAATGTCATTTCTCTTAAGCAAGTACAGCCAGCACATGAAATCACTGCAACTTTAGCCACGGGTGCAATGAGTCATGGCGCATTATTAGCCGAAGCACATGAAGCAGTTGCACAAGGTACGAATATCGCTGGCGCAATGAGTAATTCTGGTGAAGGTGGCGAACATTCCAGCCGATTCAACACCCTGAAATCAAGCAAAATCAAACAATTTGCTTCAGGACGCTTTGGTGTTTGGGTGGGGTATTTAGCCGACTTAAATATCGAAGAAATCGAAATTAAAATTGCTCAGGGCGCGAAACCAGGTGAAGGTGGCCAGTTACCAGCGGCTAAAGTTTCCGTAGAAATTGCAGCAGCACGAGGTGGCACCCCCAAAGTTGAGTTAATCAGCCCTCCTCCACATCATGATACTTATTCAATTGAAGATTTAGGCCAGTTAATTCACGATGCTAAAGCAGCTCGGGTAAGAGTTGTCGTTAAGCTGGTATCTTCTGAAGGTATCGGTACAATTGCAGTCGGCGTAGCAAAAGCAGGGGCTGACGTTATTAATGTTGCAGGAAATACTGGCGGAACGGGAGCAGCGGCAGTCACGAGTTTGAAAAATACCGGTCGCTCACCAGAAATTGGCATTGCCGAAGTACATCAGGCACTGGCAGAAAATGGCTTGCGAGATAAAATTATTTTACGCTGTAGCGGAGCCCATCAAAACGGTTCTGATGTGGTTAAATCAGCCATCTTAGGCGGTGACTCTTTTGAGTTCGGAACCACTGCATTAATGATGTTACGTTGCGTGATGGCAAAAAATTGTAATGTTCGCTGTCCAGCAGGCTTAACGACCATTCATGAGGAGTTTAAAGGCGACCCTCGCGTTTTAGCACAATATTTTATGAACTTAGCGCATGAAGTACGTGAGATTTTAGCCACACTAGGCTACCAAAGCCTTGCAGAGATCCGCGGACAAACACAACTTTTGCATTTAATTAATCACGAATGCATGATTGGTCAACTCGACTTCACTAAATTATTACGTCACGTTGACGTAATTAAAGTGGCCAACCCTATTTACTTAGAAGCCAATTTCTCTGTAGATGACAAAATCATCGAACAGTTTAAAGCGGGCTTTATTGATGGCAAACAGCAACAAGTGATTATTGAAGGGGCAGAATTTAAACTCAATAACTGCAATAAAACAGTCGGCGGTCAAGCGGCAATCGATATTGAGCGTTTATTAGCTTACCAGCTCAGTGATCAAGAAATTGCGCAACATCCACATATTTATACTAACCAGCATAAGCGCCGTTATTTAGCCGCCGATACACTTATTGTACGTACTTATGGTTCAGCTGGACAAAGCTACGGTGCATTTAACAACGACGGCATGCGCATGGAGCATACCGGTACTTGTAACGATGGCGTCGGTAAAACGGCTTCTGGCGGTACGATTGTTGTATTGTCTCCCGGTGGCGGCCATAAAGTGCCTGGCGAAAACGTCTTAGTGGGTAACTTCACATTATTTGGTGCTACTGGCGGTAAAACCTTTATTAATGGTGAAGCGGGCGATCGGTTTGCGGTACGTAATTCCGGTGCTATGGCCGTTGTCGAAGGCGTGGGGGATTTTGCCTGCGAATATATGACTAACGGCGCAGTACTTAATATCGGTACTTTTGGTAAAGGCTTCTGTAATGGTATGTCAGGTGGTAACGCTTACCAGTATGATCCAGAGAATAAACTAGAACATCTTTACGATGCGTCTTCAGTGGAAATCAGAGCTTTAGCAGAAGATAGCGATACTGCGCGTGCACATGAGCAATTTGTCATCTACATGCTAGAGCAACATGCTGAATATGCACAATCAAGTGTCGCACAACGCTTACTAGATAACTGGGCGACAGAACGTAAACACTTTAAATTCGCCATACCACTTTGGCTATATAAAACACAAACGGCAGAATACCTAGCTAAATCAGTCGACCGTAAGGCAATGATTGAAGAGCTAGCCGTAGATCAAGCACAGCAACAAATTAAACAGGTACAACGAGCTTACTTACAAAACTCTGTTTTATTTGATGGCTTAACCCCTTCCTATGGAGAAACTGATAGCTTATTGTCTTTTAAATTGATTAATAGCTTTGCCGTACTCAATAAAGCAACTCAGATTGCTGCTGCACAAGTGCAAAACGAAGCCGAAACAGAAGCCGCTGCACAACGCTTAATTACAACTAAAGCAAGAAAGCTACAAGATGCTTTAGTAAAAGAAGCCCGCGAAGCTTATGCTAATTATGACGATGCTCAAATGGCAATTTTATTAGCTAATAAACGTTTAAATGACTACAAGCAAGCCTTGATTTTACGTGATGTACAAAGCACTTATTCACTTGGTTCAAGCAACTGGATTATTGAACAAACAGCAGCTAATACTCAGGCTCTTATTGATATTCCTAGTATAGATGAATATTTAGCCGCGCTGAACAGCCAAACGGTTATTCAAGACATGATAAAAACGCAAGAAGCTGCATAATAATATGCTTAGACTCGCTATTTAAACAGAACACTGCCCTTTGTAGGGGTGGCTTTAGCACGCCAATGACAAAACACTTAAAGGCAGGCTGAAGCCACGCCCTACAATTGTTAATATATCCCGTGTTAAGTTGATAGCCTTTAATTCTAATACGACTAAATAGAGACCTTTTTAAGAGTAGCCCCATGACAACAGCGAACAATACTCAAAGTATACCTTTCAATGAGGCACAACAAGCCTGGCTAAGTGGTTTTTTTGCCGGCATGCACTCGCATATTTTACAAAGTGCCGGCTCTGGAGATGCAGCAAATGCACGCACCATCACAATTTTATACGGCTCACAAACAGGTAACTCCGAATCCGTTGCCAATGATGCTGCTCAAGTAGCTAAAGCTCATGGCTTAAATACTAAAGTTTTGGGCATGGATGAAATTGAGCGTGATGCTTTTATTAACCTAGAATATTTACTCATTATTACCAGCACCTATGGTGAAGGTGATATGCCCGATAATGCACAAATGCTTTGGGAAGCGATTAGCTCAGACGACAGCATTAGCTTAGCCAATATGAAATACTCAGTACTGGCTTTAGGCGATACCAGTTATGACTTATTCTGCCAAGCGGGTATCGATTGGGATCAATGTTTAACTAAACTAGGTGCAACTTGCCTGGTTGAGCGCGTTGATTGCGATGTCGATTTTGACGAAGCTGCTGAAAGCTGGATTAGCAATGTTATTCCACTGATGACAAATGGCACGACTACCCAAGGCAAAATATTTATACAAGAAGGGTCCAGCGATACTTTTAGTGCAACAGGTACAGTTAAATTCGGCCGTAAAAACCCTTTCCCAGGTAAATTAGTGGCTAACCGCCTATTGACCAGCCCTAACTCATCTAAAGAAATTCGTCATTATGAAATTTCTATTGCTGGCTCAGGGTTAAGCTATGAAGCGGGCGACGCACTTAATGTCGTACCGACTAACTGCCCTGAACTCGTTGCTGATATTATTAAAGCAATGGGCTGCACGGGCGATGAAGAAGAGCCAGTACATGGCGAATTAATGCCACTAAGTGAAGCATTGCGTGAACATTATGAAATCAAATTACCCAGCAAAGAACTGTTAGATGAAATTGCTAAACGTTCGGGCGACCAAGAACTTAATAGCGTACTAGCCTCAAATGACAAAGATAAGCTAGCTAAATACTTATGGGGGCGTGATACTTTAGATTTATTACTGCCTTTCCCTGATATGCAATTTTCAGCAGCTGAATTCCTCGCTTTACTAAAACCCCTACAACATAGAGCTTACTCTATTTCGTCTAGCGGAAAAGCCTACCCTGAAACAGTACATTTAACTATCAGTAGCGTGCGTTACCACAGCTTTGGCCGTGAGCATAAAGGAGTCTGCTCAACTTACCTTGCTGACTTGGCTGATGAAAATACGCCCATCCGTTGCTTCTTTAGCCCGAATAAAGTCTTTCGCGTTCCAGAAGACAACGACTCACCCATGATTATGGTGGGGCCTGGTACAGGTATCGCACCCTTCCGAGCTTTCCTGCAAGAACGTGAATTTAGGCAAGCAAAAGGGATTAACTGGCTATTTTTTGGTGACCGCAATGCCGCAACCGATTATATCTATCAAGATGAAATTGAGGCTATGCAAAACAGCAAGCTACTCACCAAGTTAGATTTAGCCTTTTCCAGAGACCAAGAAGAAAAAATCTACGTACAAGACCGTATGCGTGAAAAAGGCGCAGAACTCTTTGCCCTACTAGAACAAGGCGGATATTTCTTTGTTTGTGGAGATGCTTATCGCATGGCTAAAGATGTTGATAAAGCCTTGCATGATATTATTGCAACCCATGGCAATAAGTCAGCTGAACAAGCAATAGAATACGTAAATCAAATGAAAAAAGATAAGCGTTATGTAAGAGATGTTTATTAAATAAAACAAGGCACAGGGCGCAGTACTTTAGGCTATTTAAAAATGCAGACTAAAGAAGATATATGCGCCCTAATTTATTTACAGTCTAACCCTGATCAAGCGCCTACCGTACCCCCCGATTATGTCAGTCCTGAATTCGTATGATAATTGCAAATGAAAAAGATCTAATAACCTTAAAATGACTCTTGATCTTTATCCTCTTGTCGCTCAACATGCCTTGGTTGCAGTTTTTCTTGTAAAGCGGCAAACGCTAAAGGCACGGAATCTGCTAACGCAGTACGTCGATTCATAGCAACAAGCACTTTCACTAAACTAGGAAAGCCTTGTTTAGATGTTGCCGCTAAATACACCGGCTGGATATATAATAAAGAATGTTCTACCGGAATAATAATCATTCGACCACGGATAACTTTAGATCCTAGTTGATCCCACAAAGTTAATTGCGCTGAGATGTCTGGATTTTGATCCATTAAAGCACTAATTTGTGCCGGCCCTTCCACTTGCATATTCTGCGGAAATTTATAAAGATAAATATCATCTTGGTAATGATTATTACAGTGCTTCACTGTTAGGCAACCTGCAATAGCTATGGAATCTAAGTTCTCACGCCCAAAGGGTGATAAGGGACTGACTAAAATAAATTTTTGTTGCTCATCCGCATCTTCATCTATATCAATGGTTAAATAATAAGGCTCAATGGGCTTTTCATCCATACGTGCAAACTCTAGTGCCTCACTTTGTTGATAAAAAATATCAGGATCAGCTTGATGAAAACGAGCATATAAACGCATTTGCAAAGCAAACCAAGCTTTAGGGTAGCTAAAATGTTTAATGATTTCCGGTGCTGCATCCTCTAGATTTTTAAATAAACCCGGATAAAGTCGTTGATAAGTTTTAATTAATGGGTCTTGACCATCGACCACATAAAAGGCGACTGAGCCATTATAGGCATCAACCACGATCTTGACTGAATTCCGCGCATAATTGAACGGCTGCTTAGCTGATTTATTCAAAGTAACTGGCTCAACTAAAGGGTATAAGCCTGAAGTCGTATAAGCATCAACCACCCAATAAATTTTATGTTTTACTAGCACAGGGTAAGGTTCACTATCCAAGCTTAAAAAAGGCGCTATTATACGGATGCGCTTTAAAATATTACGTCTCACTAAGAGGCGCGTCTCGTTATTAATACTTACCGAGAAAAAAATTCGTTCATCGCTAAAATACGCTGAGGCTATTGCTTTTATAAACAAAGAAGTTAATGCCAAGCCGCCAGTCCCCTGATAATCCGTTTTCATATCACCCGCACTTTTATCTGAGCTGTTTAAAACTTCAGCATTAGGCACTAACGCATACGGATAATCTGCCATGCCATAATAAATTTCTGGCTGTTCAAGCTTTAATTTTTCAAACGCTACTGCTTGGCCAAAGTCACTCAACAGCCACTGCATTGGCTGATTAGCTTGTTGCTTAGACGGGGACATCACAAGCCCATACCCATGCGTATAAAACAAGTGCTTATTGCGCCAATTCTGTGCTTCAGGCGCAAGACTTTGATAATCAAGCTCACGTACTGCAATATTAACCTGCTGATTTTTACCTCCTAATTGGTAACGATCCACAGCCACTTGCTGAAAACCAAAAAACGGACGAATACTCTGTAATTGATCATAAATTGGTAGTAATAAATCATTGTCCCAAAGTGGAATATTATCTAATTCACGACTAATTTCTTGGCTACTTGAAGGCGATAAAGAAGACTCTAATGGATAATTTATTTCAGTTATATCAGCCAAATTAAAAGCATCTTGAGTCGCTTTAATATGCTGTTTAATATATTTAGATTCTGCATCGATAGGGTTAGATTGCACATAATAATTATGCATCAAACTTGGTATAAGCTCACTTTCTTTCACGCCTAAAACCAGCAAATAACTAACACCTAAAACAATTACCGTATATTTCTTATTACCCGTGTACAGACTATAAGCCCAAGCAATCGCAGTGATCAAAAACAACAGAAAGCTGAACCAAATCAGTGGTAGCTGATAATTCATTTCCACAAACCCTGGCCCATAAAAAACCGGTAAATGACGACTTTCATACAGTAATTCAATACGCTCTAAAGCGATAGACCATGCTTGAACCAGTACTAACAACATCATTAAAGCCGACAAGTGAACTTTTGCTGCAAAAGGAAAATTATCCAGCTCACCTAAGTGGGATTTATAAAAGATATAATATAAAGCACTGACTAATGCTAACAGCAAGCTAAAAACGACTAGTAATTCATCTTGAATCAATTCATAAACAGGGTAGGAAAATAAATAATAACTAATATTTTTGCCATAAACAGGGTCAGTTAATTCAGACTCAGCACCAAAATAATATAATAAAAAACTCTCCCAATGGTTAAAAATAGGTATGAGCAACGGGATGCTAATTAATAAAGCCAACAAAAACAGTAGTTTTTTATTACTTTTTAATTGACCTACCAGCCCTTTTCTTACGCTCTTAGGAATGTGCATGAAATAACTTAGGCAACTTATAAAGTTGTTGCGTCAGGAATGGCAGTATAATTCCATTGCCTCAGGTGCTCATCAAATACAATTCGCATTGACTCTTTAAAACCCTCTGCAACTTT
>NZ_FQTQ01000059.1 GCF_900128525.1 methanotrophic endosymbiont of Bathymodiolus puteoserpentis (Logatchev) | reverse complement strand
TTCGGTTTAGGCGAGTTCATAGAATATATTGTAAAGCAATTTTTTAATATTTGCCTGTGGATAATGAGAAGTTACGCGTGTTGTAGGCAATGCGTTGATTTTTTTATACATCATGGGTTGCGTTGTCGCTGGCTCATCAGCTTCATTATGTCCACGACGGCGATAGCAAATTAAATCAATGACTACATCTTTATTAAATGTAGAACGGTAGTCTAAGGCCATTTGTGTAACAAAAAGCACTGCTTCAGGGTCATTACCATTGACATGAAAGACGGGCGCCTGAATCATATTAGCAACATCGGTGCAATACAGCGTAGAACGTGCATCAAATGGATTGCTAGTCGTAAAACCTATTTGATTATTGATCACAACATGTATCGTACCACCTGTTGCAAAAGCACGAGTCTGTGCCATATTTAAGGTCTCCATAACGATGCCTTGCCCAGCAAAAGCAGCATCACCATGGATTAGAATAGGGATAACAGTATTTGCACTATTTTTGCCATACCTGTCTTGGCGCGCTTTAACTGAGCCTTCGACCACGGGATTAATGATTTCTAAATGAGATGGATTGAAAGCTAGAGTGATATGCGCAACACTGCCTTCGGTTTCCACGTTAGAGGAAAATCCCATATGGTATTTCACATCGCCTGAAATAACGCCGCGGCTGGTTTCGGCTGTGCCTTTAAATTCACTGAAAAGTTGTGCTGGACTTTTACCTAAAATGTTAATTAAAACATTTAAACGCCCACGATGCGCCATACCAATAACAATTTCTTTGGTTTTATATCTCCCTGAACGCTGTATTAATTCATCTAAAATAGGAATAAGGCAGTCCCCGCCCTCCAATGAAAAGCGTTTTTGTCCGACAAAATTTCGGTGCAAATATTTCTCGATACCTTCAGCAGCGGTTAGCTGTTGTAATAGCCAAGTTCTTTTTTGAGTATCAAGATTTTCCCCGGGCTTTGAGCCTTCTAGGCGGTTTTTAATCCAACGCTTAATATCAGTATCGAATATATGCATATATTCTGTGCCAATATTGCCGCAGTAAATCTCTTTTAAGGTGCTAATAATATCTTTGAGAGGTAAGCGATCAACACCATAGAGTGTTCCCGTATCGAATAGAGTGTCTAAATCAAGTTCAGATAGGCCATAATAATTAGGATCAAGGTCAGGGATTTTTTTTTGTATTGTACCGAGTGGGTTATTACTCGCCATTTGGTGACCATGGGCACGGTAATGATTGATTAGGCGAGCAACAGCTGATTGTTTTTTTACACTTTCTTCGGTAAACCCTTGCAGTTCTGCTATGCGCGATGTGCTAGATGAAGCAAGTTGAGCAAAGCGCTCTACGACAGGGCTATGCGGAATATCGCGTTTAGTCAGTGTCTTTTGTAACTCTATAAAGTGATCGCGCCAACTTGTTTCAACGGATTCTGGATTTTCTAAAAACTGTTCATATAGATCCTCTATATAAACAGCATTGCTGCCATAAAATGCTGAGGTATCTTGAAACAATTTAAGCAAATTACTCATAAAAAAGTCCAGTTTTGCGTAGAAATTATATTTTATTTGGTTGTAGATGGTATATTACCAAGAAATGACGCAGGCAGGAAAGATATAGCTTAAAATGATAGTAAGCCAGTACAGCAGCCCTAGCATAAGCCATAAATTATGAAGCCAGTAATAATTTAAAGGCAAACAGTTATCCCATTTTTAAAATTTCAAATTTAAGAGTTACTACACTAGTATCAAAAGAATAAAATTGCACGTTATTTTGGTAAAATAGAGCGAATAATTCAGGATTATTGGTGCTAAATAAATACTTATGAAAACAAATAAAAAAATAAGCATTAAAATTAAATCAAAAACTGAGCGGCGAATTATGGAAGAGCCTCAGGTGGAAATCATTACTGAATGGAATGTAAAACGAATTTTTATTGCCCTATTAGTTATATTACTTTTAGTTATTATTCCCGCTTATTACCTAAGCAGTTTGAATGAAGAACCTGTGCTCAAAGATATTAAGCAATCAGATATAGAAACTAAAACGATTACTTTAATTCCAGAAATAACTGTACCACCTATTAAGCCCGATATAGCGGCAGTAATTAAGCCACTAAAGGATGAGGTAATAGAGCCGCAAGATACTCAACTAAAAAAAGAAGCGATAGTCCCCCAGGCAATTAAACAAATAACAAAATCATCAATTAAAACTTCTTTCGAACAATTACACCCTAATATATCACGCGCTAGATTAGCTAAAAGTATGCAAGGTAAAGAGCCCTATGAGGATGTAGAGCTGCCTTTTTTAGTAAATAGTGAGCAGGCGAAAGGTTTGTTTTATTTTACTGAAATAAACAATATGAAAGGCAATACTGTCTTTCATGAGTGGTTAAAAAATGGTAAATCTATTTATAAACGAAAAATTAAAATACGTGGGAATCGCTGGCGTATCAGTACCAGTAAACTATTTAATAATCACCATGTAGGCGAATGGCAAGTAAGGACACTGGATCAGCAAGGCAAGGTTCTTAATGAAATTACTTTTCTAGTCACGATGCCGTAAATAAAATTTGAGCGGGAATGAAAGAGATCTAAATGCTTACAAATAAATAGTATTTTTTTTGATTTAATTTTATAATTATTACGCAGTGTTTAATACTAAAAAAAATACTGCGTAATATGCTGAAGTTTCCCAATAATTGGAAATATAACTGTAGCAATACATAGGACAGTACGATTATTCGTTGGCGTTAAGTATAATAGGGGAAAATTTTAAGAAAAATGTAACTTCTCATTATTCACAGGTATTTGAGGTATTAAGGTCATGTGGGGTGTGCTGACGATAGGAAGCGCATCGTTTATGTGATGCGCTTCGTTCCTCAGCACATCCTACGACATTTTTATACCCGCTTAAAATGAGAAGTTACAGAAAAATTCCCTACCTGCTGATATGTAAGTATTCAGAGACCCCACCAAAAAATTGAGATTTCAGCCCAAAAACTATTCCAAGCTATTGATAGTTCGTTTCGGGGATGAAAAATTGGTGAAATTTTCAAGGGGTGTCTGAATATTTACGCTGATATACCTCCCTTGAAAACGGGGAAACTTCAGTTAATAAGTAACAAGTATAAGGTTAAATGATATGAGTGAGTTAAATGATTTGTCTGTAACTGAATTACAGCAAATGATGAAAAATGTAGAACTTGCACTAAAAGAAAAGCAAGATAGAGAGCGTAAAGATATATATGCACAAATTAGAGCTCTAGCTGCATCAGTTGGCGCAACCGTTGAAATTTTTGATGCAAAAGAGAAAAAAGTGCGAAAAACAGGGAAAGTAGCACCCAAATATCGTAACCCTGATAACCCCGATATTACTTGGACAGGGCGTGGTGTTACGCCTAAGTGGATGCGTGCCTTAATTGAATCAGGTAGAGATAAATCAGAATTCTTAATTTAGTCTTTGGATTAATTAACTGATATTAAAAAATAATATACTGTAGCAGGGAGCTTTAGTCACAATTTATACAGGTTACTGCTAAAGCTCCCGCTCCATATAAATCATGCTAAAATAGAAAAAATTTGAATCCGGTTCGATTTTGCGAGCCGGATTTTTTTGTATTTAGCATAAGTGGAAAAAAGTGTGTATACAATTTCTAAACAATTTAGTTTCAGTGCTAGTCATATTATTGAGGGATTACCCGAAGGGCATCCGTGTAGTCGGTTGCATGGCCATAATTATATAGTTGAACTAACTTTGGCAGCAGAAGAATTAAATAAAACGGGGTTTGTTGTTGATTACAACGAACTGAGTGCTTTTAAAAAAGTGATTGATGATACTTTAGATCACCGTCATTTAAATGATGTTTTAAATGGTTTTACTACAGCAGAAGCGATCGCGAAATATCTTTATGATTATGCTAAAGCTATGTGGCCAGAAGTTGCCTCAGTGAGTGTCAGTGAAACACCTAAAACTAACGCGGTTTACCGACCTTAAAAATAATAATAAACCTATGCAGAGTAATAGCTTTTCCAACTTACAGTTTCTAAAAGATAGTATCACGCGTATTTTGCCCAATTCGCAAGCCGTTGCTTTGGCATTGATTTTAATTGTTGGATTTTTATTGATTACTTCTCTAGCTGATGTATTAATGCCAGTTTTTATTGCTATTGTATTAGCCTATTTGTTAGAAGGTTTGGTTAAGAAATTAGAACGTAAATTAAAACGTTTACCTGCTGTATTGATTGTATTTTCTGCTTTTATGGGGGCATTTTGTTATTTACTATTTGGCTTAATGCCAATGGTTTATCAGCAATTAAAGCAATTATTACAACACACGCCAGAAATTGTTAGGCGTTCACAAATGGAAATTTTAAAGCTCCCTGAAGCGTATCCACAATTTATTTCTGCTGAAAAATTAAAAGACTTAATGTTTGCTATTCAAGAAGAAGCATTAACCTATGGGCAGGACTTATTGACGCTTTCCGCTTCATCTGTCGTCGGTATTATTAGTGCGCTGGTTTACCTGATTCTAGTGCCTGTTTTGATTTTCTTCTGCTTAAAAGATAAATCTATTTTATTGAATTGGTTTGCCCAGTTTTTGCCGAGAGACCGAATGTTATCACTTAATGTTTGGGAAGAAGTGGATATGCAGTTAGGTAATTATATTCGTGGTAAATTTGTTGAAGTAATCATTTTAGGTTTTGTCAGTTATATGACTTTTTCTGCATTAGGGTTAAATTATGCAATACTACTTTCTGTCTTTATGGGGCTGCAAGTCATTATTCCTTATGTTGGTGCAACCTTAGTCACTTTTCCAGTATTAGGCGTGGCCTTTTTTCAATGGGGTTTTGGTGGTGATGAATTTATGTATGTTGCCATTGCTTATACAATTATACAAACCATCGATGGTGTGTTTTTAGTGCCCTTACTTTTTTCCGAAGCAGTTAATTTGCACCCAGCGGCTATTATTGTTGCTATTTTATTTTTTGGCGGGTTATGGGGTTTTTGGGGGGTATTTTTTGCAATTCCATTAGCTACTCTAGTTAAAGCAGTCATTTCTGCTTGGCCGCGTTTGGATGATAAAATGCATACCTTTGATATGTAATGAACATGAAAAATACTCAGCGACTACTGTACGTTATGCAGCAACTAAGAGATCCAGAATCTGGTTGTTCATGGGATAAAAAACAGAATTTCACCAGCCTTATTCCTTATACACTAGAAGAAGCCTATGAAGTTGTTGATGCTATTGAACGTGATGATATGCAGGATTTACAAAGTGAATTAGGCGATTTATTATTTCAGGTAGTCTTTCACTCACAGCTAGCTGAAGAGCAAGGTTTGTTTGATTTTGAGCAAGTAGCTGGTGGTATTGCTGATAAATTAACGCGTCGTCATCCACATGTTTTTTCTGATGTGGTTTATGCTAATGAAGTCGAGCAAAAACAAGCTTGGGAAATATTAAAAGCGGCGGAACGAGCAGAAAAAGAAGCTGAAAATCATACGATTTTATCGGGCGTAGCTAAGAACTTACCGGCACTAGTTCAATGCAAGAAAATACAAGATAGAGCGGCTAATCATGGCTTTGATTGGGTAGAAGTTGAGCCAGTTTATGACAAAGTACTAGAAGAATTAGATGAAGTTAAAGAGGCGTGGGAATCGGGTGATCAAGGTCATATAGAGGAAGAAATTGGTGATTTATTATTAGTCGCAGTTAATTTAGCGCGACATATGAATGTAGACCCAGAGCAAGCTTTGAAAAAAAGCACACAAAAATTCACTAAGCGTTTTCAGTATATTGAGCAGAAAGTAGAGCAATCAGGGCGTGAAGTTAGAAAATGTGAATTATCAGAATTAGATGCTTTATGGAATGAAGCAAAAATTGCGTTTAAACAATTATAAAACAATACTATAAAAAAAAGAGATAGGAAATAATGACAACATTTAACAATGTGACTGTAGTAAAAAAAGCAAATATTTATTTTGATGGTCAAGTGAGCAGTCGTACGGTACAGTTTGCTGATGGCACTACAAAAACACTGGGCTTAATGTTGCCAGGTGAGTATAGCTTTGCTACAGAAGCTAAAGAAATTATGGAAATTATGGCGGGCGAGTTAGATGTTTTGTTGCCGGGTAATGAACAGTGGTTAGCAATTAAAGCAGGTGAATCATTTGAAGTGCCTGCGAACTCAAAGTTTGATCTTAAAATTAAAACACCAACAGATTATTGCTGTTCATATATAAAATAACGCTATGAGTGAAGATCGCCTTATTAGTATAGAAATAAAAATTGCTTACCAGGAAGATACTATCGCACAATTAAATGATATTGTGTGTAAACAACAAAATCAGATAGATGCCTTAGAGAATCTTACGCAACAATTGTTGGGGCGGGTTAGAGACTTATCTGATACGGCACCACAATCAGGCAATGCATTGTTAGCAGCTGATGAAAGGCCGCCGCATTATTAAGTAACAAATGGGGATTTATAGTTATTGATTTACTAAAAAACGGTGACTTTCATAAAGAAAGTCACCGCTGATTATACTTAATGAACAATGTTAAAGTCGACATTAGTCGACCATTGAACTAACTGGTTTATGAAGGCCTTGTATTGAATGAGAAGGGTGCATGTTTGTACCTTCCGAAAAATGGTAGTGTCTTAATTACCGACAGTCCCTTGGTTTTTAGCTCTCTTTTACTACTCGTTCACATAACGGTCAAAAACCATTGTCAGCATTTTAAGCTCTCCCTCTTCAACAGGGCACCAGCCTTGAAACTCTATATCTTTTAAAATTTCTTTGCCTTTATCATCTTCAGACATTTCTTTAAGAATGGTATGCAAGGCTTTACCCTCTTGTTCTAAGTCTGGAGCGATGGAGAATAGATGAAATGCAAAATCAGTTGCGCTCTCATCAAGTTTACGGACATTCTTTTTGCTAAAAGAAGATAAACCTTCATAGGTTTTCTTTAGCATAAACAATAAGTCTGCTTTCTTTTTAATTAGCACTTGTAAGGATTTGATTTCATTACCAGAGAAAGTGAAATTAAACTTAGATGAATCTAGCTCACTTTCATCGCATAAGAAGCGCCCTAATAT
This sequence comes from methanotrophic endosymbiont of Bathymodiolus puteoserpentis (Logatchev), assembly GCF_900128525.1. Taxonomy (GTDB): domain Bacteria; phylum Pseudomonadota; class Gammaproteobacteria; order Methylococcales; family Methylomonadaceae; genus Methyloprofundus. The sequence goes on along the minus strand of NZ_FQTQ01000059.1, from coordinate 58,061 downwards.
ATACACAAAACTATTTTCTGATGCAGTAACGACGTTGGCTTGTTTAAAGTCTGCCAGTTCGCGCTCATCATCTGCACGCGTTAAAATAATAACTTCATCGGCCTCTGCAATAGGGCGCATAATGGGGACAAAACCGCGCCGCTTAATCATGGAGCAGGCTTCAAAAGGTTTGGCAAATAGAATATCAATACTGGATTCGTTCAATACATCTTGTGATTGATCAAAGTGTATGGCTTTTTGCATGCGCCTTTGTAAATAAGTATTAAATAAATACCAGCCAGTTAGTTGTTGCCCCGTTTGTAAGCTGGCAACAAAATTCAATTTCTTTTTGATATGTGATTTTTTACTTAAGCCTTCAGCTGATTTGTTTGCATTTGCATGGATGGGGGCTTGTGGGTTGATGGTATTTTTCTCGCCTGTTTTTGTTATATCATTGCCGCCTTGTATAAAGCGGCCTAGTCCAGTAATCTTAAATAGCATATTCACCATGCGGTTTAGATCTTTAACTTCAATGATAATTTGCTTTTTTTCCCATTCCTCAAATATTTTTAGGAGTAGCGATAAGCCCATCGAATTAACTCGCTCTATTTTTTTAAATTCTAAAATAACACGCGCTTTTGCGGGAACAATAAGCAAAGTCTCCAACGGTATTTTAGCGTTAACGTCAATAGAACCGGCACAATCAAAACAGTAAGTGTTGTTGCTGTCAGAAAGTTTTTTTATGGTAAGAATATCTGAAATTGCCATGAGTTAAACCCTCTCTCTATTTTGAGCTAATGGCTCATATTGACTATGATGAATAAATTGAAATCCTGAATTAATATCCATATTTACGGGCTGCTTTAAATCCCATAAAGTGGTAACTTGTGTCCTATGTTGCGGATGGACGCGAATCTGGAAGTAGTGTGATAAGCGCCACATCATATATAGGCCAGCACCACCGACACCAGCTTCTACTCCCTCATCCATGGCATGAGCCATTTTCTGTAAAAAGACAGAAGCAGGTAATGTTCCCCAGTTATCAGTAATCATTAGCCCCAATCGATCATCACTCAAGGCAATATCAATACGTACCTCTTCATGCTCGGATAATTCACGTGACTCTCCTTTTGCATAGTAAGCGATTCCTTTACCATCTCTTGGCGCAGCATAAAGGCTGTTCTCAGACATTTCATCGAGAATAACGACAAGTGCATCGATATGCTCTTGCGGAACAGTGCCTTGATCAGAAATCCAGGAAACGATTTCTTCCATGACATACAGCTTATCGTCAGTATGAGATAGCTGAAATTGTCTATGCTGAGGTAAATGTGGCATTAAGACGAATAAATCATCATCAGGTGTCTCATGGTGTTGGCTTAATAAGTGATTCCAACCGATTTGTTCACAAAAATCACTGTATTTAGGGAGAATTCGACAGATACCATCTTTACTTAAACGGTCTAGTAGGTCTGCAAATTGTTGCTCTGCGATAAAGACAACATACTCTCTGGAAATACGTGGTATCGGGTGGTCACCTTGACGGTAGAAACTTTCAGTAATGCGGATAATATCACTGATATCAGCTTCTGTATTGCTGGCCTCTGATGTGAGACGATCACTATGGTTGAGTACCATGATACTTACGTCGTCACCAAAACTTTCTGTTTCACAATGAATGGCTAAAGCTTCCATTAAATAGTCTTTAATAGTTTCTGCATCGACATCGCCACACTGACTTAAAATATCTTCTAGGCGGTCATAACCGAATGCTTCTCCTGAAGGAGATTCTTCTTCAACCAGGCCATCGGTAAATAAGAATAGCCTATCACCGACTTCCATTTCAATTTCTATTGCAGATTCCGCATAGTTTGAGTCAATATTTTTACCGAGAGGTAAACCTGAGGCTTCTAACATCTCCCAGTGTTGTTCATGATTACGCCATAAATAAGGTAGTACATGACCCGCATTAGCAAATTGTAATTTTCCTGTGCGTGCATCTAGCGTTAAACAGTTCATGGTCATTAACAGCGATTGTTGCGCTGTCATTAACAGAGTTTCGTTTAATAGGTTTAAAATTTCGGATGGATTAGTGATTCCTTCGTGAATCAGCGGATAAACCCCAGCTTTCGCGGCACTTACCATGGTTCCAGCCGCAACACCATGACCACTTACATCACCAATCAGGATAATACTTTGATGCCCAGCAACTTTATAGTAATCATAATAGTCCCCACCGACCTCACTAGAGGTTAGCAGGTTTGCAAACCCTTGTATGCCAGGTAATTCAACATGAGGATCTGGCAAAATAGAACGCTGTAAAGTCGCAGCTAGATTTACTTCACCTTGTAAACGGTGGGTAATAACTTCCATTTCAGCATGGACACGCTGGAGATTTTCTTCTGCCTGTTTACGTTCGGTAATATCACTACCCGTTGCTAAAAACATCACTGGTTGCTTGGTTTTGATATCTAAAATTGTAGTGGTATGCCAAATAACATTAATAATCTCACCGGTACTGACTTGAACTTGCGTTTCGATTTCATCAGAAAATTCTACCGCTCCACTCATCATATCAGTGAATAAAGTTTTTAATGCTGCTTGCTCGCTATTAGGAATAAAGGTTTCAAAAAAATTATTTCCTAACACCTCTTCTTTAGCCCAGCCGGTGTTTTCTTCTGCATATTCGTTAAATAAGACGACATTAGCTGAGCTATCAAGACCGATAATAAAAGCTTGAGCTGTATTAATTACATTATCGGCAAAGTTTTTTTCTGATTCGGCCTTAAGCATACTATCCTGTAGGCGTTTAACTAAGGGTTGTAATAATCCCATCCCTAGTAATGTTAAAACGCTAAGGTTTATCATAAACACAAAGTTCTGCTTGCTTTTAGCGTTAGATAGCATTGCCTCAGTTTGTCTTTTATAATAACTACTTACCTTACTTAAGGAATCTAGTAAGGGAGGTGTCATTGTATAATAAAGTTTCTTGAAGTCTGCCTTTTTGCTCTTTAGCTTATTAAGAGGGGTATGTTGTAAATCACGTAATAATCCCGTGTAATTACGCATTCTGTCATCGAGTGAAGGGTCGCCCTGAAAGAAGAGTTTGCTTAGATCATCATCTAACAGGCCTCGGACTTGTACTATTCGGGTTCCCTCGCGAATAAAACGGTCACCACTTTTTAAGGATGTATGTATTTCTTTTAAGCGGGAAACGTTTTTGGATATATGTCCTTTGGCTTTGCGAATCGTTAACTCATTATTAGAGGAAAGTAATACTGTAGAATAAAAGTTAATGGCTTGAACAAGTTGACCTTGTTCTGTACTTAACTGAATGAGGGTAGCATTTCCTTCTTGATTTTTTAAATCATATATTACAACAAGATAAGATATACCTATACTGATAGCAAGAATAAACAAGACAGTAGTATATTGGTTTAGTATTGAGGTTGTAAAACTCCTCAGTAAATTATTTACTTGCCTTTTTTTATCTTGGATTTTACGTAAAATTTCTTTCACTATTTTCTCCTTATTATTGTTATATGTAGCGCATTTAGATGATTTTTTAGGTTGGTCCTGTAGTTTTAAATATCCCCTCTATATAAGTTAAAGTTGTTGCTTTTTGAGTTAGGAGTTCTGTTCAGAGTCTTCTCTTAAGCCTCTGTTCGGCAGTCATCCTCCTAGTCGCAGTCATTGGGTTGTTTTTAGTCAACCCCAATCGGTCACTCCTAAACAACTAATCTGCGTATTTTCAGGGTTTGGTAATGCCGGCATTTAAAAGTGCACGGTAGTGAACGAAATTTTCAGTTAAGAATAAAATTGAAGCATAAAACATACTAGATTACTTGGTATTTATGGTTTGTGAGATAATTCACAGTATGGTTAAAAACTTGAATGCAAGTAGTGCCTGAGCAGAAGCTCTAAAAGCCTTGTTAGTTATGCTATTTAGAGTAGGGAAATAATGATTCGAATATTTTTAGTCCACGATAGACGACAGGGCTGTCGCCAAATTGAAGTGTACTGCGGTAGCAGTACGTGAGACTAGTTTAGTTAAGTTATCTTGACAATCCGTTAGGTAAACATAGCGATTTTTTACGTAGTGAAGGGCGTATTGGAACTTAGCTAAGTTGCGCCGTATATATATGAATATTTGGTGATAGGAGTCTCAGGTATTTTATGAGGTAGATGTGGCGCGCCCATTTAAGCAGCAAAAGCGCGCCTTTATGTTTAATGACGAGGGATTATTAAAATACGTAAAATTATAAAGTATTGCCTATTTTCTCGCCCAGTTGTACTTTTTTGCCAGGAACCAAAGTATCTTCCCAGTTCATTACGTTTTCGCCAAATAAAGCAATAATCGTTGAGCCCATATTAAATCGGCCGAGTTCTTCGCCCCTTTTTAGATGCGGCGCATTGTCTTTATACTGCCAAGTTTGAATACTTTTTGCCGTTGGGGGCGTGACTTCGCCATGCCAAACGGTTTCAATGCTCGCGACAAAAATTGCACCGACTAAAACTAAAGCCATCGGTCCAATTTCGGTATCAAAAATAGCGATGACCCGTTCATTTCGGGCAAATAAACGGGGTACTGAATTAGCTGTTGCTGCATTAACGCTGAATAAACGCCCAGGTACATGAATCATTTCCCTTAATGTGCCATCTAAAGGCATATGTAAGCGATGATAATCTTTAGGTGATAAGTAAATGGTCGTGAATTTACCATTTTTAAAAGGTGCAGCACGCTGTTCGTCGCCGCCTAATAAATCTACTGCTGTATAGCTTTTGCCTTTAGCTTGAATAATATTGCCTTCGGTAATATTACCGGCTTGACTCACTGCGCCATCGGCTGGGCAGGCAATATCGCCGGCACTATTGGACACCGTTCTAGCGCCGGGTTTTAGTGCGCGGGTAAAAAAATGGTTGAAGCTCGGATAAGCGTTAATATCCGAATCAATCGCTTCCTCTATATTAACGCCATAATGATTGACAATTTGTTTAATAAAAAAATTTTTCCATATTTTATTTTCACTATGAGTCAATTGTCTCATCAGTCTGGATAAAGGATGGTGTGGCAATAGGTATTGTGGCAGGGTCGTTAGGCTTTCTTTAAAGGTCATGATCGGGTGTTTTTCCGCTTAAATAATAGGCAAAGGCGATGACTTCAGCGACGGCGGTATAAAGTTCTTTAGGGATTTCGTCGCCTAAAGGAACTTGCGCTAAAATTCTTGCCAGTTCAGGTTCGGTTTGTAAAGGAATGCCGTGTTTTTCGGCGATGGCTAAAATCTGTTCTGCTGTAACCCCTTCACCTTTGGCCGTGACTCTAGGCGCATTTTTACCATCGTATTTTAATGCGACCGCTAAGTCAGAGGTGTAAAAGGTTTTAGGCATGTTTTAGCTTAGGATTGGGGGCGGTATAATTTATACATTTTTCGTGCAAATTTCGTCAACTACAGTAAGCATACATAAAGTATAATAGTCACTTTTTATTAAACCGGATATTTTACCAGTTATGAAGCTGGAAAAAATTAAACTTGCAGGATTTAAATCATTTGTTGATGCGACAACGATTCCTATTAAAGGGAATTTAATCAGTATCGTGGGTCCTAATGGCTGTGGGAAATCTAATATTATTGATGCGGTACGTTGGGTGATGGGCGAAAGCTCAGCCAAGCATTTGCGCGGCGGTAGTATGACTGATGTTATTTTTAATGGTTCTTCAAGCAGAAAGCCAGTCAACAAAGCATCAGTTGAGTTAGTTTTCGATAATAGTGAAGGTAAAGCGGGTGGCGAATATGCCCAATACACAACGATTGCTATTAAGCGCCTAGTGAGCCGTGACGGTCAGTCTATTTATCAATTTAATGGTACCAAATGCCGACGTAAAGATATTACTGATTTATTTTTAGGCACAGGCTTAGGGGCGCGCAGTTATGCGATTATTGAGCAAGGCACTATTTCACGCGTTGTTGAAGCTAAACCTGATGAGTTACGGATACATATAGAAGAGGCGGCGGGTGTTTCTAAATATAAAGAACGACGTAATGAAACCGAAATGCGTATGCGCCATACGCGTGAGAATTTAGAACGCTTAGATGATGTACGTGATGAAGTTGAAAAGCAATTAAATCATTTAAAAAAACAAGCAGAAAAAGCAGAAAAATATACCACTTTAAAAGCGCAGGAGCGTGAATTAAGGTTGCAGCTATTGGCGATGCGTTGGAATACGTATCATGTTAAGGCGCAACAACTGGATAGTAAGCTACAAGATGCTGCGAGCGCTCATAATAAGTTATTTATGGAGCGTAAGGCGCTAGAACAAGCGTTGGAGGAAAAACGCACAAGATATAAAGTACAGCAACAGACTTTAGATCAACAGCAAGCGGAGTATTATGGTTTGCTTGCTGAGGTGAGTCGTTTAGATCAAGTGATTAAACATAATGAACAATCGCATGAGGAGACTGAGCAAGAGCTAGTGAGGTTACGTGATCAAGCAGAGCAGCTTGGAGTCAATTTAGATGATGATTTATTGCAGTTAGATGAGTTAAAAGAATCTTTGTTGGTAGCGGAAGAGTCCTTGTTAATTGCTCAAGATAAAGAGGAGGGCGTGCTGGAAATTCAGCTGGCGGCTCAAGAGCAGCGCCTAGCTTGGCAACAAGAGTGGGAAGCTTATCAGAATCAATATGCCAATTACCGCGAGCAAGCGGAAGTTAAGCGTATGCTGGTGGCTCAATTGGAAAATCAGGCTTTTCAATTGCAAAGTCGCTTACAACGATTACAGGGTGAACAAGAGGAATTAAGTGAGCAAGGTTTGCACCTTGAAATTGATAGTTTGGATCAAGCGATTAATTTGATTGAGGAGCAAAGAGAGAAAGTTCAAATTGACTTAGATACGGTACATTTATCGATTAAAGAGTTACGCCAGTCTATTAAACAATATCACGAGATATTGCATGGTAATCGCTCTGAATTACAAAGTGTAAAAGGTAAAGTGACTTCGCTGGAATTATTACAGCAACATGCAATGGGTAAGGATAATCAAAAATTAACGCATTGGCTGGATAGAGTAGCTTTAGCTGAAAATCAGCGTCTTGCTGAATTTATTGACGTTGATACTGGCTGGGAGAGTGCAGTTGAAACAGTATTAGGTACTTATTTAGAGGCGGTGTGTATTGATAATGCCGATCAACTGATTAATGAGCTTGCGACTTTAAGCAATGAATCAGTCACGTTGTTTGAGACGGCACACGAATACACTGAAGAGTTAAGTAAAGGCTTACCGCGATTATTGGATAAAATTAAAACGCCGTGGAATTTACAAGGCTTGTTATCGGGGATTTATTGTGCCGATAATACAGAACAGGCTAGGGAGTTAGCTAGCAAATTAAAATCCTATGAATCTATTATTACCCCGCAAGGTGCTTGGATGGGGTATGGGTGGGTTAAGATTGTGCGCGAGCATGATGCTAAAAGCGGTGTTTTACAAAGAGAAAAGCAATTACGTTTATTAAAAGAAGAGCAGGTAGAACTACAAGCGCGCGTCGTTATTATGGAGGAGCAATTAGTCACTACAGAAGACTTTTTAAAAGAAGCTGAAAAGCAGCGGGAAGTGTTGCAAAATAAAGATAAGCAAGTAAGCAATGAGTTGTCCTTGAAAAATGCAGAATTCAGTGCATACTCGGCTCGTGCGGAACAGCAACAACAACGCTTAGTGCAAGTAAGTAATGAACTGGCTGATATTAATAGTGAACTGTTAGAAAGTAGTGAGACGAGAGCAGAAGCTTTGATGGTTAAGGAGCAAGCAGAAGAAGCGATGGCAGCGCTGACTGAAAAGAAATTACAATTAGAGCAAGATCGTCATAGTTTACAAACACAAAGCGAACAAAGTGATAGGCAGGTAAATGACATGCGTCAGCAGGTGCACAGCCTGCAAGCAAAAATATCCAGCTTAAAAGCCTCTGATGCCTTAACGACAAAACAAATAGAGCGCTTGCAATTACAGCAACAGCAGTCTCAAGAGCGCATTACTGAGTTGGATAAGAAATTGCATCAGACCTTGCAGCCCATGGATGATGAGCGCTACGATCTGGAGGTTTTGCAACAAAATAAAGATGAATTGGAAAAAAATTTAGAGCAGCTGCGTGCACAGCAAGTTATTTTAGAAGCTGATATTGCCGAGTCAGCAGAGCGGTTTTCTTCTGTACAGCTAGATATAGAAAAGAAAAAAGAGTTATTAGATAGCATTCGCTTTGAGCAGCAGGAAAGCCAAGTACGCCAACAAACGTTGACAGAGCAGTTGCAAGAGTTAGGTGCGGAGGCGCAAACGATTATGCAAGATATTCCTAGGTATGCAGATGAACCCGCCTGGAAAATTAAAGTAGATGATTTAGGTCGTCAGATTGAGCGATTGGGGACGATTAATTTAACAGCAATAGAAGAGTTTAAAGCGCAGTCTGAGCGTATGAATTTTCTTAATGAGCAAAATAGCGATTTATTAGAGGCTTTGCAAATTTTAGAAACTGCCATTACTAAGATTGATAATGAAAGTAGGCAACGATTTAAGGATACCTTTGATAAAATAAACGTCGGCCTACAAGAAAAGTTTCCAAAGCTATTTGGTGGTGGTAAAGCTTATTTATCATTAACAGGTGATGATTTACTGGAAAGTGGTGTTAATATTATTGCTCAACCGCCTGGCAAGCGAAATAGTTCTATTAATTTATTATCAGGCGGAGAAAAAGCTTTAACCGCTGTGGCTTTAGTTTTTTCTATTTTTGATTTGAATCCAGCGCCTTTTTGTTTGCTGGATGAAGTGGATGCCCCTTTAGATGAGGCAAATGTACGACGTTTTTCAGCAATGGTTGAGGAAATGTCAGCCAATGTGCAGTTTTTATATATTTCACATAATAAAGTGACGATGGAAATTGCGGGACAATTAGCAGGTGTTACCATGAAAGAACCCGGTGTTTCTCGTATGGTAGCTGTCGATATTCAAGAAGCAGTAGCAATGGCGGAAAGTTAACGTGGATAAAGATTTATTAAGAATAGTCATCATTTCGGTAGGTGCGATTGTCATTTTAGGCATGATCCTTTGGGGGGTGCTTAAAGGCAAGTCGAAAAGTAAAAATATGTTTGGTGGGGAACATGACCCTCTGGAAAATATAGATAGCAGCTTGTTTGTTAATACGGCTGATGATGATTTTGATATTGTGCCTTTAAACAACGCACGCAGTAATGATGAATATCAAGAGCCGGAAGTTAAGACGCGCTTAAATGCAGCCTATATACAAGAGACAAAAGAGCAAGAAAGTACAGAGGCGGAGCCAGATATATTAGCGACAGCGATGGATAAAACGGATAAACCTACTTCTAAACCTGCTACCAAACAATTGCCGGTGTTATTGCAGTTACACTTAGTCGCTAAAAATCCAGCGGGCTTTAAAGGTTTGCAATTAGTACAAGCATTTGAGCGGGTAGGTCTAGTCTATGGCAGTGTTAAAGTTTTTGAGCGTTTAGATGCACAAAATCGTGTCGATTATGCCGTTGCTAGTATGACTGAGCAGGGTGTTTTTCCAGGCGATAACTGGGAGTCTTATTATTGCCCAGGCATTTCTTTTTTTATGCAACCAAGAGAGCTTGATGATGTTAAATCTGTATTTGATGATTTGATCAATACAGCTGGGCAATTATCAGCTTTGCTTCAAGGGGATATTTTAGATGAAAATCATCAGCCTTTAACAGAAAAGGTTTTGCAGCAGATAGAAGCAAGATTATCTTAAATAACGTTACCTATATTTACCCTGCTAATGCCTAAAGGCGGGTGAAAGCCACGCCCTACAGTTTTAGATATGTCTTGCGTTAAAATAGTAGCCCTTTTTATCTTTGTATGAAGAAGAAAAAAAGCAAGCTAAACATTTTTAAAAAAACCTACCAAGACGTTACCTTCTCAATCAAGAAATTATGTCCACTCAAGAAATCTTATTAAGAAAATTCCAGTTATTAACTGAAGATGAACAATTAATACTTTCCGCTTTATCTATCCTTTTTATACCTGTTAGTCAAACAAAATTGCTCACTATTCTACGTGAAACGCAGGCAGTTAATCATAGGGTGTATAAGCGAGTGGCTAAACCTTTAAAGGATAAGTTGCAACAGCAAGGATTGATTGTCATTACTAAAGATGGCTGGCGTTGTGCCAAGGAAATCAGCGAAGTATTGATGAAAAAGGCGTCTGTTGACCATAGGGATTTATTTTTAAAATTAGTGGAATATGGATTGAGTGAAAGCACTGCTTATTATTACTCTTACGAAATGCAGGTGCTTAGTGCAGTAAGAAATTTACGTTTTTATCTCTATCTTGGTGAGGCTGAAAAATTTAAGAAAAATTTCACTCGTTTTGAGGATGAATTTCCTGACCAAGTAAGCCCTTTGTTAAATTTATTGTTTTTTACGCCTTTTGATAAGTCTTGGTTTGAACAGTTAAATCAAGATATAAAAAACTTTGTTGTATCAATATATGCGGATTATTTCACTTTTAATAGTGAAAAAGTAAGTTTTTCGGTGCAATTATTACAGGCGACTGTTGATTCGAACGCCACTCCTCCGCTTGAGTTATTACAAAATTTAGCTGAGTTTAAGCTGATGGCGGATGATGCTCAGGGGGCAGAAGCATTACTTACAGATGATGTTTCGGCTAGGAGCTTGATGATTAAAGGCAGTGCTTGTTTTATCGATAATCGTAATGATGAGGCTTTAGAGCTTTATAAGCTGGCGCTGCAGTTGATGAAAAAAGAAACACGTAAGCGTAATATTTTTTTACCGCATATTCATGGTTATTTTTTTCATTTAGCTTTATTCAAAACGAAAACAGCTGAAAACATCAGCTTGCTGAAGGCACAATTAAAAATTATTGAAAAAGGGAAAGATAGTGATGACTTTTTTAATACGAATGGGCGCTTAAAGGAGGGGCTTGAAGTTTATCAGACACAACTTAAAGCGGAAGATGCTTATGAGTTACGCCGGTCATTGAACTTCCCTTATGATAGATTATTTCATTGTTTATTATTGCACTGGCTAGACACACTTGCGATTACCACAAGTTGGGATAAAGATTTTTTATCGGTATTCAAAAAATATTGCATTTCAGCTGATCAGGGCGGCGCGTATTATTATGCTGCCGTTAGCTCGCATTTATTACAAAAATTAGGCATAAAAGATAAAGCAATCAAAGCTATTGCTGAAAAGCATAAAGATTCTAATGCTTTACATATTATTGATTTACTACCGCGCGTAGAAAAATGGGAGCGGGCATTAACTGCTTTGACCCAGCTAAGTGCGGAGCCATCTGCAGGTAGCTTACATGCTGAGTCACGCATGATATGGTTATTAACATTAGACGGTAATAACGCTGAATTAGCACCGCGTGAGCAAAAGATGGGTAAGTCTGGGCGTTGGACTAAAGGGCGCGCAGTTTCTTTGAAAAGATTATATTCAGAACAGGCAAGTTTTGATTATTTAACCCTACAGGACCGGCGTATTTGCGCGCAAATCAGCAAGGAGCTAGAAGATAATTATTATAGTTATAGCTATAAAGAGGTCTATGTTTTAGAAAATGAGGCCGTTTTAGCGGCAGTGGGTCACCCGCATATCTATTGGTCTAGCGCGAGTGAATATACAACGCCCATTACGCTAAGCAAAGCTGAACCGCAATTATTAGTGACCACGCAAAAGAAAGATTTACGTATTTCTTTACACCCCATTATTCAATCGGAATCAGTCGTTTTTGAGCGTACTGCAGATAATGAAATACGGGTTTATCAAATTAGCGAACAGCACCGACAAGTTGCCAGTATTTTAGGGAATAAAGGGCTTTCTGTTCCGCATAAAGCTAAACAACAAGTCATCGACTCTATTGCTGCCATTGCTTCTACCTTAACGGTGCAGTCTGATATTGAGGGCTTAGCCGTTAATATAGAAAATGTCGATGCAGATGCGCGCTTACATATACACTTACAGCCCGTTGGTGAGGGCTTACAAGTTGAGGCTTTTGTACAGCCTTTTACGGATGCAGGGCCTATCTATAAACCAGGTACGGGTGGCACGACGGTGCTGGCTGAAGTGCAAGGCAAACAAGTACAAACGACGCGTGATTTTGCTGTTGAGAATGCACATTTAGAGAAGCTACAACAACAATGCCCTGAATTATATCAAAGCAGTGATGCACGGTGGTTGCTAGATGATCCAGAAATGGCTTTAGAAGCATTGTTGAAATTGCAAACTTTGGGTGATTTTGTGGTCTTAGAATGGCCTAAAGGCCAAAAAATTAAAGTGAGCCGTGAAGCAGGTTTAGGTCAGGCGCGTTTTTCCGTGCGTAAAGAAAAAGATTGGTTCAGCGTTGAAGGTGAAGTACAAGTAGATGAAGAGCAAGTCTATGATATGCAGCGCTTAATTAACTTATTAAAAGCAAGTTCAGGGCGTTTTTTAAAGCTGGAAGATGGACAGTTTATTGCACTCACGAGTGAATTACGCCAACGCTTAGATGATGTTGCTGGCCTAGGGGAGCAAAAAGGCCAGGCATTGCAGTTTCATGCTTTAGCCGCACCTGCTTTAAATGAGGCGTTAGAAGGTATGGAGGTCAAAGCCAGTAAACAATGGCGCGACCAGTTGCAAAAATTGGCATCGATGAGCGATTTAGAGCCAGAAGTTCCTTCCACCCTGCAAGGTGAATTACGTGATTATCAATTGGAAGGTTATCAATGGATGGCGCGTTTAGCACACTGGGGAGCGGGCGCGTGTTTAGCGGATGATATGGGGCTTGGGAAAACCATACAAGCACTTGCTTTGATTTTATCACGTGCCATGCATGGTCCAACTTTAATTCTTGCGCCGACTTCGGTTTGTATGAATTGGCTGGAGGAGGCGCAACGTTTTGCCCCCACTCTAAATGTATTGCATTTTGGTTCTGGTGATCGACAAAAAATTATTGAGCAGGCCGAGGCATTTGACTTGGTTGTGTGTAGTTATGGTTTATTACAAACCGAATCTGAGTTATTAATCGCTAAACAGTGGCAAACTATTGTTGCTGATGAAGCACAGGCAATTAAAAATGGCTTAACTAAGCGTTCACAAGCGGCAATGGCATTACAAGCGGACTTCAAAGTCATTACCACAGGTACGCCGATAGAGAATCATTTGGGAGAATTATGGAATTTATTTCATTTTATTAACCCAGGTTTGCTAGGCTCACTGAAAAAATTTAATGAACGTTATGCGCAAGCAATTGAAAATAGCAAGGATCATACGACGCAGCAACATTTAAAAAAATTACTCAGGCCGTTTATTTTACGTCGCCTTAAAAGTGATGTATTGCAAGAGCTCCCCTCAAAAACAGAAATTACCTTGCATGTTGAATTAAGTAAAGAAGAGCGTACTTTTTACGAAGCCATGCGTCGTAATGCAATGCAAGCCATGCAGGATGCGCTAAAAGAAGGACAGCAAGCAGGACAACAGCACTTGAAAATTTTAGCGGAAATCATGAAATTACGCCGTGCCTGTTGTCATCCTAAATTGGTAATGGAAGACAGCCCGTTAAGTAGTGCCAAATTACAAGCCTTTGAAGAACTCGTTGATGAATTAATTGCGGGTCGCCATAAGGCTTTAGTTTTTAGTCAATTTGTCGGGCATTTACATATTATTCGTGATTTATTGGAGAAAAAGGGTATAAATTACCAATATTTAGATGGTAGTACTTCTATTGCTAAACGCAAAAAAGCTGTGACTGCATTTCAAGGTGGCGAGGGTGATGTTTTTTTAATCAGTCTAAAAGCAGGCGGCTCAGGATTAAATTTAACCGCTGCCGATTATGTGATTCATATGGATCCGTGGTGGAATCCTGCGGTAGAAGACCAAGCTTCAGACAGAGCGCATCGTATGGGACAAACACGCCCCGTCACTATTTATCGTTTAGTTGCTAAAGATACTATTGAAGATAAAATTGTTGACTTACACGCGCATAAACGTGATTTAGCCAGTAGTTTATTAGAGGGGGGCGAAGTCAGTGGTAAGATGTCTGTGAGTGATATGATGGCTTTGATTAGGGAAACTGAGGAATAAATAGGTGCCTGAAATATGCCGGTTTTTATGGGATCATTATCAGAATGTATTTGCTTGACCGAGAGCACCCACCACGACATATTCATATAAAGTATGGTGAATATGAAGCGGTTATGGAGTGAATGATGAAATTAGTTAAATTTATTTATCAGCAAGATTATTGTTTTACCTTATTCTTTGCCAACGGTGAAAGTAAAGGTGTCGATTTAAAGGCGCTGATCGGCACATATGTTGCTTTGAATGAATTAAAAACCGCACAATAAACCTAGAATGGGGATGTCTGGAGTTTAATAAGGGGTATGTTGATATAGAGCCTAAGACTTTATACCGTTATGCTTATGGGCTAAAGCCCAGTAGTGAGCACTCTAAAGCGGCTTAAAATATATAACCTTGATGTCTCACTGTCCAGGATAGATAAACAATTCTTAAAATTAACAAGGGTGTGATTGAATGACCGAAAATACAATAAAAGCAACTGAAGTATTAGCACAATACCGTGAGCATGTAGCAGAAAGAGCAAAAATGGGTGTTGTTCCGCAACCTTTAAATGCAGACCAAGTTGCTGCCATTGTTGAGTTAATTAAACAACCGCCAGCAGGTGAAGAAGAGTTTCTGCTGGATTTATTAACCAACCGTGTGCCTGCGGGTGTGGATGAAGCCGCTTATGTTAAGGCTGGCTTTTTAGCCGCTGTGGCGAAAGGTGAAGTTAGCTCGCCTATTTTAGATGCAGCACGAGCAACTGAATTATTGGGGACAATGCTGGGGGGGTATAATATCACTCCACTGATCGAGCTATTAGATAATGATACGCTAGCACCTATTGCAGCTAATGCCTTAGCACATACTTTATTGGTATTTGATGCCTTTCATGATGTTCAAGAAAAAGCGCAAGCGGGTAATACCTTTGCTCAACAGGTCGTACAATCTTGGGCGGATGCAGAATGGTTTACGAGCAAGCCTGAAGTGCCGGAAAAGTTAACAGTAACCGTATTTAAAGTGACCGGTGAAACAAATACGGACGATTTATCACCTGCACCGGATGCGTGGTCGCGCCCTGATATTCCTCTGCATGCGCAAGCCATGTTAAAAATACCGCGTGAAGGGATTACTAATACTGAGCAACAAATTAATGAATTAAAAGAAAAAGGCTTTCCTGTTGCTTATGTAGGTGATGTCGTTGGCACGGGATCTTCACGTAAATCAGCAACTAACTCGGTACTTTGGTTTACTGGGGACGATATTCCTTATGTGCCAAATAAACGCGCCGGCGGTGTCTGTATTGGTGGCAAAATTGCACCGATTTTCTTTAACACCATGGAAGATTCAGGTGCCTTACCGTTTGAATGCGATGTTGAGAACATGGCAATGGGTGATGTGATTGATATTTACCCTTACCAAGGTGTGGTAAAAAATCATGACACGGGGAATGTGATCTGTGAGTTTGCATTAAAAACTGATATTTTACTAGATGAAGTGCGTGCAGGTGGGCGTATTCCATTAATTATTGGACGTGGCTTAACAGATCGTGCGCGTAAAGCACTCGGTTTGGATGCTTCTCGTGTTTTTCGTAGACCAAAGGATGAAGCACAAAATAATAAAGGCTTTACTTTAGCGCAAAAAATAGTGGGTAAAGCCTGCGGTGTGACTGGCGTAAGGCCAAATACTTATTGTGAGCCTCATATGACCACAGTCGGTTCTCAAGATACGACGGGGCCGATGACGCGTGATGAATTAAAGGATTTAGCCTGTTTAGGTTTTTCGGCCGATTTAGTGCTACAGTCTTTTTGTCATACTGCAGCGTATCCAAAACCCATTGATGTCGCGATGCAGCACAGCTTGCCTGATTTTATTATGAACCGTGGCGGTGTGGCTTTACGTCCAGGTGACGGCATTATCCACTCTTGGTTAAACCGCATGTTATTACCGGATACTGTGGGTACTGGGGGGGATTCACATACACGTTTCCCTATTGGCATTTCCTTTCCTGCAGGCTCTGGTTTAGTGGCGTTTGCAGCGGCAACAGGTGTCATGCCTTTAGATATGCCTGAATCGGTTTTAGTACGTTTTACAGGAGAAATGCAAGCTGGCATTACCTTACGTGATTTAGTTAATGCAATTCCTTTAGCAGCGATTGAAAAAGGTTTATTAACGGTTGAGAAAAAAGGCAAGAAAAACGTCTTCTCAGGTCGTATTTTAGAGATTGAAGGCTTACCTGATTTAAAGGTAGAGCAAGCGTTTGAGTTATCGGATGCTTCAGCAGAGCGTTCTGCCGCAGGTTGTACGATCCGCTTAGGTGATGCGCCGATTCGTGAATATATTAATTCTAATATCACACTATTGAAATGGATGATTGCTGAAGGCTATGGTGATGCACGTACCATTGAACGTCGAATTAAAGAAATGCAGGCATGGGTTGCCAAACCTGAATTAATGGCTCCCGATGCGGATGCAGAATATTTTGAAATTATCGAAATTGATTTGAACACAATCAAAGAGCCAATTATGGCTTGCCCGAATGACCCTGATGATGTGAAAACACTAGCAGATATTGCGGGTACTAAAATTGACGAAGTGTTCTTGGGGTCATGTATGACCAATATCGGGCATTTCCGTGCCGCTGGTAAATTATTAGAAAAAGAAGCAGGGCGTTTGCCTACGCAGCTTTGGGTGTCACCACCCACTAAAATGGATCAAGAACAGTTAATTGAAGAAGGTTATTACAGTACCTTTGGTAAATCAGGCGCACGTATGGAAATGCCAGGTTGTTCTTTATGTATGGGTAATCAAGCGCGTGTTGCAGATAATGCAACCGTGGTTTCGACTTCCACACGTAACTTTCCGAACCGCTTAGGTAATAATGCTAATGTCTATTTAGGCTCTGCGGAGTTAGCTGCAGTGTGTTCTATTTTGGGTAAAATTCCAACTTATGAAGAGTATATGTCTTACGTGAACAAGATTAATGAAACAGCTGAAGATACGTATCGTTATTTAAATTTTGATCAGATTAAAAGCTATCAAGATAAAGCGGATGCGGTAGAAGTAGAGTAATGCAGAGTGGGCAGTTTTTTTGCCCACCTTTAATTCATTATGCGTTTAACCCATAAAGAAATTGATACGATAAAAAACAGCGTATTGTCACTTGATGCTGATGCGCGTATCTATTTGTTCGGTAGTCGAATCGATGATGCTAAACGCGGCGGTGATATTGACTTATTAATTGAGTCAAGTATTTTAACAAAACAAGATTTACGTAAAATTCGCTGGCAATTTTTTGGTGTTTTTGGCGAACAGAAAATGGACTTGGTTTTAGATACAGGCATTGAAAATCAGACGTTTATTAATATGATAAAGCCTACGGCGGTTCAATTATGAGTCGTGCTTATTTACAGGAGCTCAGTGTTGCTTTAGAAAAACAACTTTTTTGGCTAGATTACTCTTATCAGCAAGTGAAAGACTTATCTAAGCCAGAACATTTTAGTATCGAGCAATTTAATCAGTTTGCAAATCTATGTAGTCGTTATGCGCGTACAATTGATTTTTTAGTGCGTAAAGTCTTTCGTTGCCTTGATGATGTTGAATTTGAAAACCAAGGCACATTAATTGATGTGGTTAATCATGCGCATAAGCGCGGGCTATTTGAGGATATTGAATCGATTAGGCAGATCAAGGATATTCGTAATGAAATTGTGCATGAATATTTGGATGAGGCTTTGCAAAGTGTATTTTCAGATGTGCTAAGGACGGCACCAGAGTTGATTGCCATAGGGCGGAATACTTTAGCTCATGTTGAAAAAGTTAATAGATAATTGGAAAAGACAGTGAATATAAAAGAATACATGACCTCTTTAGGTCAACAGGCAAAAACGGCAGGTCGGGAAGTCAGTCGCGCTGAGTCAGGGCAAAAAAATGCAGCTTTATTGGCGATTGCAGAGCAATTAAAAAATAATACGGCTTTATTAGCAGAGGAAAATGCTAAAGATTTACAAGCGGGTAAAG
Source organism: methanotrophic endosymbiont of Bathymodiolus puteoserpentis (Logatchev) (assembly GCF_900128525.1). GTDB lineage: Bacteria > Pseudomonadota > Gammaproteobacteria > Methylococcales > Methylomonadaceae > Methyloprofundus. The sequence goes on along the minus strand of NZ_FQTQ01000059.1, from coordinate 39,977 downwards.
AAAAAGGTTTAGATGCGGCTTTGTTAGATCGATTAGAATTAACGCCTGCTAGAATTCAAGCGATGATTGATGGTTTAAATGAAGTGGCGGCTTTGCCTGATCCCGTGGGCGCTATGACTGATTTGAAATACCGTCCTAGCGGTATTCAAGTGGGGCAAATGCGCGTGCCTTTGGGGGTGATTGGAATTATTTATGAGTCACGACCTAATGTGACTGTTGATGCGGCGGCCTTATGTTTGAAATCAGGTAATGCCTGCATTTTGCGCGGTGGCTCAGAGTCGATTCATTCTAATAAAGCCATTGCTCAATGTGTGGCTCAAGGCTTGGAGCAAGCAGGTCTGCCTGTGACTGCCGTACAAGTTGTGGAAACTACTGATAGAGCAGCGGTGGGTGAATTAATTAGCATGAATGACTATGTTGATGTCATCGTGCCTCGTGGTGGTAAAAGCTTGATTGAGCGCATTTCTAAAGAAGCTACTATTGCGGTTATTAAGCATTTAGATGGTATTTGCCATGTCTATATTGATGGTGCGGCGGATATAGAAAAAGCAGTTAATATTGCCGTCAATGCCAAAACGCATCGGTATGGCGTATGTAATGCAATGGAGACATTATTGGTAGCTGAATCAGTTGCTACACAAGTATTACCTAAATTAGCAGTGTTATATAAAAAATCAGGTGTGGAGTTGCGCGGTTGTTTAAAGACCTGTTCTATCATTCCTGGTTGTGTGCGTGCGACTGAAGAAGACTGGGCAACTGAATATTTAGCTCCCGTGCTATCAATTAAAGTGGTTACTGATATTGATGAAGCAATGGCGCATATTAATCAATTTAGCTCAGGGCATACTGAGTCTATCGTGACCGAAAACTATACTTTAGCGCGTCGTTTTTTGCGTGAGGTAGATTCGAGTTCGGTGATGATCAATGCATCTACACGCTTTGCTGATGGATTTGAGTATGGTTTAGGTGCAGAAATTGGTATTAGTACGGATAAATTACATGCCCGCGGGCCAGTGGGTCTAGAAGGCTTAACAAGCTTGAAATATGTTGTTTTAGGGGATGGCCATATCCGTCAATAATGTTAGGTATTTATGGGGGGACGTTTAATCCGATACATTATGGGCATTTACGTGCAGCGATAGAGGTTAGTGAGGTTTTTGCTTTAGATGAGTTGCGTTTAGTGCCATGCTCTCAGCCTGCACATCGCAATAAGCCTGAAGTGAGTGCCTCTATGCGTGTACAAATGTTACAGTTAGCAATACAGGCAGTGCCACAACTACAGATTGATACGCGGGAACTAGAGCGAGCTGGCCCCTCTTATATGGTTGATACGTTGGCATCTATTCGTGCTGAAATCAAGTCTGATAGACCGTTATTTCTATTTATGGGGACCGATGCTTTTAATGGTTTATCAAGTTGGCATCGGTGGCAGGCTTTATTTGATTATGCGCATATTGTGGTCATAACGCGCCCTGCCTTTAAGCCGAAAAGTTTGGTAAAATTCTATGCAGATAGGCTAGTTAATGATAAGCATTCGTTAAAATCCTGTGCGAGTGGTAAAATCTATTTTCAACAGGTGACGCAACTAGAGATTTCAGCAACATTTATTCGGCAAACCTTTGCAATGCACAGAAATCCGAGTTTTTTATTGCCTGAAGCGGTTATTGAATATATACAGGCGAAACAACTCTATAAAGCCTGAAAAACAGAATAAAGGAAATTGAATGCAAGCGGAAAAATTATTAGCGATTGTGACTAAAGTCTTAGATGAGCGTAAGGCTGAAAATATAGTCACAATTGATGTAATTGGAAAAACGAGTTTTACTGATTATATGGTGATTGCCACAGGAACTTCAGCGCGCCACAGTAAAGCTTTATGTGAATATGTAACTTTAGCACTAAAGGAACAGGGCGTAATGCCTTTAGGGGTTGAAGGCGGCCAAGATTCTGAATGGGTTTTAGTTGATTTAGGTGATGTGATTTTACATGTTATGACGGCTCAGTCACGCGAGTTTTATCAATTAGAAAAATTGTGGAGTGTGGAAAATGCACAACCCGAAGAAAATGGATATGACGATGAAGAAGACTAAAAAATGTAGTTTAGTATTGTTGTTATTACCTTTAAATATACCCCCTGCATTTTCACAAACACCTGATATTAAGGAAGGTTTGTGGGAAGTAAGCTCCCAGGTGAGTATGGCTGCAATGCCAATGAAAATACCTGCAATGACTATGCAGCAGTGTTTTACTAAACAGAGTATGAGCCCTGAGAATATCTTGCAGCAGAATAATTGTCAGATGCATGACTTGGATATACAAAATAACCAAGTACGTTGGTCTATGAATTGTGAGCAAGAAGGCATGAAAATGCAGGGCTTGGGGAAAATCCAGTATCAGAAAACTAGTTTTTCCGGTACATTTGATATGACTATGTCAGGGGCACCGCAAGGTGCAATGGCTATACAAACAAAAATCACAGGGCGTTATCTAGGGAAATGCCAGTAGTATTGTTCTATAATAGTCTTTAGTTATCGTTCTTACAATTTCGAGAGTGTTTCATGATTCAAGGTAGTATCGTAGCGTTAGTCACCCCCATGTTTGATAACGGTGATATAGATAAGGATAGCCTAAAAAAATTGGTAGAGTTTCATATAGAGCAAGGAACTGATGCTATCGTTTCCATGGGAACGACGGGGGAATCTGCTACCTTAAATGAACAAGAACACATGGATGTGGTCAAGTCAGTTATCCAATATGTAGCAGGGCGTATTCCTGTTATTGCTGGAACGGGGGCTAATTCTACCTCTGAAGCGATAGCACTAACACAAGCTGCAAAAGAAGTCGGTGCCAATGCCTGTTTATTGGTTACGCCTTATTACAATAAGCCGACTCAAGAAGGTTTGTACCTGCACTATAAAGCGATTGCTGAAGCAGTCGATATTCCACAAATTTTATATAATGTGCCTGGGCGTACCGCTTGTGACATGTTGCCTGAAACTGTTGGCCGCTTGGCAAAAATTAAAAATATTGTAGGCGTCAAGGAGGCAACGGGTGATTTATCAAGGGTGACGGTTATTCGTGAGTTATGCGGGAATGAATTCGCTATTTATACCGGCGACGATGCCAGTAGTTGTGAATTTTGCTTATTAGGTGGTAATGGTACGATTACTGTTTCTGGTAATGTTGCCCCCCGTTTAGTGCATGAAATGATTACGGCGGCAATGAATGGCGACCGTGAAACGGCAACCAGTGTTGATGCCTTGCTGAAAGGCCTACATAAATACTTATTTATTCAATCCAACCCCATTCCGGTTAAATGGGCCGTTGCTGAGATGGGCTTAACCAGTAAAGGGATACGTTTACCGTTAACGTGGTTAACTGAAGATTGTGTCGATAAAGTGCGCAAGGCTATGAAGCAAGCGCATGTCCTTTAATCTCTCTTTAATAAGTGGCATGAAACTCAGTAAAATTAGTCTTATTTTTTCGGTCACTTTAGTGACGGCCTGTAGTTCATTCTTTCCTGATAAAGAAAAAGACTATATTTATAGTAAAGAAATTGCTGCATTAGAAATGCCACCCAATTTATCAGAAGAGCAAAGTGCTGATCCATTACCTATAGACACAACACCTAGCGCTTTAACGAATACGGTTGAATTCATTCAAGACAACGAAGGTAGCTATTTACTGATTAATTCTTCTTTTGCTCATGTTTGGCGTGTTACTGGCAAGGCTTTAACAGAGCGTTCAATTGAAATCACCGATAAAATTCGCTCTACTGCAACTTATTATGTGCAATATGACCAAAATGTGCAGGATGTTAAAGATGGATCTTTTTGGGATGAATTAGTTTTTTTCTTTGGCGATGACCCGAATCAAGAAAAACCGTATCAAGTTTTTTTACAGCAAAGCGAGCAAGGCACCCGCATTTTTGTCCGAGATGAAGAAGGTAATAATTTATCAGAAGGCAATGGTTTGCATTTGTTAAATTTATTGTTTGATACGATAAAAAAGGATTTTGCAACAGATTAAACTCATTTTGTTGCTCTGCATCAGAATGTAAAGTGACACTTTGCACGCTAAGTAGAATGTTGCTGATAGCGCCCCTCATTGTCGAGGGGCGCACTTTACCTATCACTTGAATACTTCATAAAACACACCTTTTATATGCTTAGAATTTCCGGAACTTCCGCATTATCAACATTTAGAATTCAAAAATTATTAGCTGATGTACAAGCGATAGACTCAAATATTAGTGATATTTCTGCATTGTATATGCACTTTGTTGAAATGGATGCTGAGATTAATGCTGAACAAGATGCTATTTTGCAGCAATTATTAGCTTATGGATCGAAGGCTGGTAGCATTGATAAATCTAGCATAGTTACTTTTTGGGTTGTGCCTCGTTCAGGCACTATTTCACCTTGGTCGAGTAAAGCGACAGAAATTGCCCGACGTTGTGGCTTGACTTGTGTTGAGCGTTTAGAGCGCGGTGTCGAATATACTCTCTATGCAAGTGCTACTATTGATGCTAACAAACTAAAACAAATTTATGCATTAGTACATGATCGTATGACGCAATCGATTATGACAGATATTGATAGTGTTGAATTATTTGCTCATCATGAGCCTCTACCTTTAGAAACAGTTGCCGTTATCGAACAAGGAAAAGACGCGTTAGTGCAAGCCAATAGCACTTTAGGTCTGGCTTTATCTACTGATGAAATTGATTATTTAGCAGACCGCTTTCAAGCTTTAGGGCGTAACCCTAGTGATGTGGAATTAATGATGTTCGCTCAAGCAAACTCTGAGCATTGCCGTCATAAAATCTTTAATGCCAGCTGGACAATTGATGGTGTAGATCAGGCAAAATCTTTATTTAGTATGATTCGTCATACAGCAGAGAAAAATCCTGAAGGCATTTTGTCAGCTTATAGTGATAATGCCTCGGTTGCTGAAGGATCCAATGCGGCAGTATTTATGCGCAATGCTAAAACGGGAGAATATGCCTATACGCAAGAAGATGCCCATTTATTAATGAAAGTGGAAACACATAATCATCCTACTGCGATTGCTCCGTATTCGGGGGCAGCAACAGGCTCAGGGGGAGAAATTCGTGATGAAGGTGCAACAGGACGTGGCTCTGCAACTAAAGCAGGTTTGACTGGTTTTACGGTTTCGCATTTAAAAATTCCTAGTCTTATTCAGCCTTGGGAGCAAGATTTTGGTAAGCCAGAACGTATTGCTTCTGCTTTAGAGATTATGCTTGATGGCCCGATAGGTGGCGCGGCGTTTAATAATGAATTTGGCCGCCCGAATATTGCGGGTTATTTTCGTAGTTTTGAACAGCTCGTTGAAGGTAGCCAAGGCGAAAAATTAAGCGGCTATCATAAACCGATTATGATTGCTGGGGGTATGGGCAATATTCGCCCCATGTTGGTCGATAAACACCCAATTCCAGCCGGTTCACTGATTATTATTCTCGGTGGTCCTGCGATGTTAATTGGTTTAGGTGGTAGTGCTGCCTCTTCACAAACGTCAGGGGAAAGTGCTGCAGAATTAGATTTTGCTTCAGTACAGCGCGAAAACCCAGAAATGGAGCGTCGTTGCCAAGAGGTTATTAATCACTGTAATTCTTTGGGCAATGAAACACCTATTGTTTCCATTCATGATATCGGTGCAGGTGGCTTATCTAATGCCGTACCTGAAATTATCCATGATTGTGAGCGCGGCGGTCGATTTGAATTGCGTAAGGTGAATAATGACGATAAAGGTATGTCACCGATGCAGATATGGTGCAATGAAGCACAAGAACGTTATGTGGTTGCTATTAAACCTGAGTCTTTAGAGCTATTTGAATCTTTTTGTCAGCGCGAACATTGCTTATATGCAGTGATTGGTGAAGCAACAAATGAAGAGCATTTAACGCTAACAGATGAGTTATTTGGCAATAGCCCTGTTGATATTCCGATGTCGGTTTTATTTGGCAGTTCGCCTAAATTACATCGTGATGTACAGCATGTAAAGGTCAAACAAAAAGATTTGGATTTTTCCGGGTTGGATTTAAAAGAAGCCGTTAAACGTGTTTTATCTTTTCCCGCTGTCGCGGATAAAAGTTTCTTAATTCATATCGGTGATCGTTCAGTGACTGGTTTAGTCGTTAGAGATCAAATGGTCGGCCCTTGGCAGGTTCCGGTAGCTGATGTTGCTGTTACAGCAACAGGCTTTCAGTCAATAACCGGCGAAGCAATGGCGATGGGTGAACGTACGCCGTTAGCGGTCGTTAATGCGCCAGCTTCTGGCCGTATGGCAATTGCAGAATCATTAACTAATTTAGCGGCAGCTAGTATAGAGTCACTCAATAAAATTAAAATTTCGGCTAACTGGATGGCTGCCGCAGGTAGTGAGGGCGAAGATGCCGCGCTATTTGATACAGTAAAAACAGTCGGCATGGAAGTCTGTCCAGAATTAGGTATTGCTATTCCGGTCGGTAAAGATTCTTTATCGATGAAAACGGTTTGGCAGGATGAGGGCAAAGAAAAAGTAATGACTTCTCCTTTATCCTTAATCATTACTGCTTTTGCCCCAGTAACGGATATTACTAGAACGTTAACACCTGAATTAAAGAATGAAGACAGTGTCTTAATATTGATTGATTTAGGGCAGGGGAAAAATCGTTTAGGTGGTTCGGTATTAGCGCAAGTGTATCAGCAGATGGGCAATGAAGTACCTGACTTGGATGATGCGTCGCTATTAAAATCCTTATTCAATAGTATTCAAGCTCTGAACAGCGATGATAAATTACTGGCTTATCATGATCGTTCTGATGGCGGCTTATTAGCGACTGTTGCGGAAATGATTTTTGCAGGTCGTAAAGGAGCAGAAATTGAATTAGATCGTTTAGGCAATGATCCGCTTGCAGCTTTATTTAATGAAGAGCTAGGCGCAGTCATACAGGTTAAGCAAGAGGATTGCGATGCCGTATTAGATGTTTTAGAAGCTGCTGGATTAGAAGCTTGTACGCATATTATTGGTTGGGTAACAGAAGAAGCACAACAGTTGACTGTTAGTTATGATGGCGAAACGATGTATTCCGCAAGTCGTACAGAAATGCAGCAAACTTGGTCAGAAGTCAGTTACCGTATGCAGGCTTTACGTGATAACCCAGAATGTGCAAAACAACAATTTGAGCGCATTACTGATAATAAAGACCCTGGTTTAACGGCTAGTTTAAGCTTTGATGTACAGGAAAACATTGTTGCGCCTTTTGCTAGTGTACGTCCACGAGTGGCGATTTTAAGAGAGCAGGGCGTTAATGGTCATGTAGAAATGGCAGCGGCTTTCGATAAGGCAGGTTTTGCCAGTGTTGATGTACATATGACTGATATTATCAGTGGCCGTGTGAGCTTAAAAGATTTCGTTGGCTTAGTCGCCTGTGGTGGCTTTTCTTATGGTGATGTTTTAGGCGCGGGCGGCGGCTGGGCTAAATCGATATTATTTAATAAGCGTGCACGCGCTGAATTCTCTGACTTTTTCCAACGTGCTGATACTTTTGGTTTAGGCGTATGTAACGGTTGTCAAATGTTATCGGGGTTAAAAGAATTGATTCCAGGCGCTGAACATTGGCCAAAATTTATGCGTAATACTTCGGAGCAATTTGAAGCGCGTGTTGCGATGGTTAAGGTTCAAGACTCGCCATCTATTTTACTTAAAGGTATGGCTGGATCGAAAATTCCAGTAGTGATTGCACATGGTGAGGGGCGTGCTGAGTTTACAGAAAGCAATCAACAGCAAGCTTTGGTTGCTTTAAACTATATTGATAATTATGGTGTAGAAACGACTGATTTCCCCATGAATCCAAATGGTTCGCCCGAGGGAATTACCGGCTTAACGACAGCAGATGGTCGATTTACGATTATGATGCCCCATCCTGAGCGTTGTTTTAGAAAGATACAAAATTCATGGCAACCAAGTGATTGGAAGGAAGATGGTGCATGGTTAAGAATGTTTAGAAATGCACGAGTTTGGGTGGGATAAAACTTAAATTAAAAGAGCGCTCTCATTTATAATGAGAGCGCTTCTTGATGTGTTGTTATAATTCGTAAAGTACGCTGTTGTCTTTATCTCTAGGATCTCTTTTTTGTTTTTTAGATAATTGATCCATACGCTCTTGGGTGTATTTTCTAATCATATCATCCCAAGTTGCATATTGCTGATACTCCTTAAAACCTTCTTGTTTGCGTTTTTCAAAAACGGCTTTTCCTGATTCAATCAGTGCTTCAGGGCTTTTACCATCGACTTGATCAAGGAATTCAGAAATATTATTTTTGTATTGATCACGGATTGCCCAGAATGAAAGCTCAAAGGCGACTCTTTGCTCTTGTGGTAAACGATCTTTAAGCATTTTAACGGATCTTAAAGCCGTCTTAAAGCTACGCCCATTAATTTGACTGCCTTTACTACAGCCCGTTGATAGTAAAATACTCACTGAAATAATAATGATTGAAAGTATACGCATATAGACATCCTCGTTATGTGTTTTTATTGTTATCATAATAAATAGCTGAAGTGTCTCTGTATGAGATGATTTCAACCGACTAAATTACTAAGTAATTATATACATAAGCAACTATTCATGCTCGAATTTATTAGTACCTTAAAACAGCGTTATCAAACTATTCAATTAGGTTTAGTGCAGCAAAGTATACAATGGAGTCATTATCAGGAGTGTATTGAGCAGTTAATATTAATCGAGGCTTTTTTACATAAAGGGCACTTAATTAATAACAAAATGCATCCTTTACATATTGCTGTTATTGGTCCTACACAATCTGGAAAAAGTACCTTGGTTAATTTACTACTTAATCAAGAGGCTGCTGGTGTAAGTCCATTAGCAGGGTTTACCGTGCATCCGCAAGCTTTTTCGGCTGATTTATCTAATGATGCCCTCATTGAAGTTGCTGAACATTTTTCTGGATTTCAGAAAGTCGAGCAATTTTCTTTAAGCCCAGAGAAATACAATAGCTATTCACTTACGCCTATTAGTTCAGCGCAGTTATCGGGTTGTATGCTTTGGGATACACCTGATTTTGATTCAATCGATGCACAAAGTTATAAAGAGGGCGTGTTAAAAACTTTGGCATTAGCTGATGTACTTGTCTTAGTCGTTAGTAAAGAAAAATATGCTGACCAATCAGTATGGGATATCTTGGCTTTATTAGAGCCGCTAAATCAATCTTTATTAGTGGTCATTAATAAACTGGTTGCTGATTCTGAACAGTTAATTATTGATTCATTTATTGAGCGCTGGCAGCAAGTAAGAAGTGATTCACCACCGCCTATATTCCCCATTTTATTTGCTAAAGATCATAATTTAATTAATCAGCAAGCGGGTTTAAATGATTTATTACAGAGTAGCATAAAACAAGTAAAGCGGAAAAATTATGATCAAGCTGCCTATGCATTTATTCGCCAAAACTGGGCGGAATGGGTTGCACCTATTACATTAGAAATAGAAGCACAAGCACACTGGCAATCAATCATTAGCCAAACTTTAAAAGATGCTTTGGACATTTATAAGCGCGATTATCTTGATCATCCGCAGCATTACGATACCTTTCAAAATGCTTTAGCTAAATTATTAACTTTGCTCGAAGTACCGGGCATAGCAAAGGTATTAATGCAAAGCCGTAAAGTTTTAACTTGGCCGCTGCGTAGGATTTTTTCATTCGGTGGAAAAGTAAGCAAAGCGACTTACCCGGAAACGAAAGAAACGGAAGTTTTACAACAAATTGCTGAACATGTATTGCTACAAGTAAGTGACAAAGTTTTAGATCAGATTGATCAAGTGCAGGGTAATAATAAATGGTGGAAACAGATTAATAGTCAGTTACGCCAAGATAAGACGCTTATTCTGGATGATTTTGCGCATAAGACAGAGCTTTACCATGAGAATTTTAAACAAGATATTGAAGCAACTGCACAAGGTTTGTATACCAAATTGGAAGAGCACCCTGCTATTTTAAATAGTTTACGTGCTACTCGAGTTACAACTGATGCTGCCATGTTAGCATTAACCGTACAGGCGGGTGGTATAGGCTTACATGATTTATTAATTGCTCCCGCGATGCTATCGGTCACTTCTTATTTAGCAGAAAGTGCAGTAGGTAGTTATTTGCATAGAGCTGAGGCTGAATTAAAGCAGAGGCAATTACATACCGTAAAAGAGCTTTTATTTACTCAAGTCATACATCAGGTATTACAGAAATTGCCTGAAGAAATGGCTCAAACTACTCATTTTAATATTTCTGCTGAACAATTAGCAACAGCAGAGGCACAACTGAAAATAAAACCACATGGCTTACGAATACTCTGATTTAGTTGCCGAAGCAAAGGGCTGGGCAACCGAAGTTATCACTCGTTCATGGGCTTCAGAAGCTAAGTTACATGATCTTTTGAATTATGAAGCACGCACCCCAGAATCATTATTTTCTGGCTCAAGTTCCAGGCCTCTAATTATCGCTTTTTTAGGTGGAACCGGCGTTGGAAAAAGTACTTTATTGAATCGCTTGGCGGGACAAGAAATTGCGCGTACCGGTGTCGTTCGACCAACGTCTAAAGAAGTCACCCTGTTTCATCATACTAGTGTCAAAATCACGCAATTACCCAGTCGTTTACCGATAGATAAAATTAAAGTTGCGGAACATTCAGATGCGAGTAAAAAGCATATTATCTGGATAGATATGCCTGATTTTGATAGTACAGAGAAAAGCAATCAGCAATTAGTTTTAGAATGGTTACCGCATATTGATGTTCTTGTTTATGTTGTTAGCCCTGAGCGTTACCGTGATAATAAAGCTTGGCAGCTATTACTTGCTGAAGGTGGCAAGCACGCGTGGATATTTGTTTTAAATCAATCTGATCGCGGTGAGGTCGAACAATATCAGGATTTTATTAATCAATTGCACAAAGCTGGCTTTAATAATCCTATCGTTTATCAAACTTGTTGTGTTACAGATAAGACGTTAGCACAAATAGACGAATTTAATGCTTTAGAAGCAGCTATGCAAACATTAGCAACTGAAAATACGGTTAGGCAATTAGAGTTAAGAGGTGGGCAAGTACGTAAAGCAGAACTCAGTAAAGTTTTAGCTTCTGCTCTTGATGTACTCGGTTCGCCAGCAAGTAGCCAAGTGTTAATTCCTTTTTGGCGTAAACAATGGCAAAATTTTGAGGGGCTTTTAATTGATGCAATGGCTTTGCCACTACAGCAACTAGCGGAATATTATGCATTACATAGTAGTGACTTATCAGCTAAAGAATTAGATAACCACTCATCACATAAGATACATCACGGATTATGGGATAAATGGGCGCAAGCACGTTTAGAAGATGCTTTAGATGCGTTAATTATCCAAGCAGATTCGTTGGAGTTACCCATTGCTCCCATAAAGCAAGCCATACAGCCTGTGCGTGAAAATGCGCAAAAAATGATTGCTGACAAAACCTTATTATCGGTGCGCAAGGCGCTAATAAACCCAGGTAATGTTATTCAGCGCGCACTTATTAAAGTGGCGTCTGTCGCAGAAATTATTCTGCCAATAGCCGCAATGGGCTGGGTGGGCTATCAAGTCTTTATTGAGTTTTATGAAGCGAGCTTAGCTGAAATACCTCATTATGTCGGTGTTAACTTTGCGGTTAATAGTGCCATGTTAATTGCCATAGCTTGGTTATTTCCTTATTTCTTAAAGAAAAAGCTTAAACCCTCAATAGAAAAAGCGGCGCTTAAAGGTCTACGTAATGGCTTGCTAGGTGCGCTACAAAGTATAGAGCTTGAGGTAGTTGAACGGATTAAACAAAATGCTCAGATTCAAGAGGATTTACGGCAACAAGCAGAAAAAATCATGAGTGCCTGCCAAGAGGATAATGATAATTTATTTGAGCTGCCGGAAAATAGCCCTTTGGAGCGAATGTTACTGTAGTTTCCTGATTATGTAGATTTTCAGGCTTTTCAGTAGGCTGTTATGGAGACGGCGTAGAGCTTAGGGTTTAAACAGACAGGGCTGGAGTAATTGCTTTTTATAGGGCGTAAGCTATATACGACCTATAAAAGCAAGCTATTTAATTTTAAGAATATTTCCAAGGTCGCTGAAGCTTGTGGATGATCAATCAGAGATCCTTTATATAGGAAAATAAGGAAGATAGATGATTAAAAATGATTTACAGATCCACTTTTTTCGTAAAAATATTCCAGCATTTGCTTGTACACCAGGTTGCCATGATTGCTGTGGCCCCGTAACAGCATCTTCAAATGAAGTGGCCAGATTGCCTGCTAAAAGTGATGCCGAGCATGAGCAAGCATTAGCAAAGTGGAGCTGTCCTTATTTAGGTGAGCATGGTTGTGAAGTTTATGAAGAGCGCCCTTTAATTTGTCGTCTTTTTGGCACGACGAAAAGCTTACCTTGCCCTAATGGCTGTGCTCCGAATAAGATGATAGATGTAAAAATAGAGCAGAAGATTCATGCTTTTCATAGAAAGACGCGTCAAATTTTGCTGTAATAATTTGGGCCAAAATATTTTTAGACGAGGAAACTGCTAATAAAGTGTGTAACATTACTTTTAAAAATTATTTTTAAATTAACTAGCCTTATAGTTTTGTGGCGACTACTGCACTAGTCGCTGACTGCTAAAAGTTATTATTTTACACACTGAGGTCTTTTTCCAGCTGCTATGGCTGCTTTCTGAGTTTGTAGTGCTTGAGGCATATTTTTCTTTAAATCTTTAATGCGGGTGCTACTTGTGGGGTGAGTAGACATGAATTCAGGTGGATTTTGACCTGCGCTTGCTTGCCCCATTTTTACCCATAAATTAATACTTTCTTGAGGGTTAAATCCAGCTTGAGCCATTAAATTCAGGCCAATAATATCCGCTTCACTTTCGTGTAAACGACTAAAGGGTAATACGACACCATATTGAGCCCCTAGACCTAGAGCGCTCATTGCTGTTTGTCCGAGTGTGGATGTCGGGGCAAAAATAGCTTGCGTAATGGATAAGCTTTGTTGCACAGCCATTTCTTGAGACATGCGTTCATTACCGTGGTGGGCTAAGACGTGGCCAATCTCATGGCCGATAACGGCAGCTAACTGGTCAGCATTGTCGACTAAATCAATTAACCCAGTATGTACGCCAATTTTATTGCCAGGCAAGGCGAAGGCATTGGCAGTCTTATCTTCAAAGACAACAAGCTCCCAGTCACCTCCTACCTCTTTTAGTAAGGCGTTGGCAACACAGTTAACAAAATCATTGGCTGTTTTATTTTTGCTAGTAGGCTGTTTTTCTTTTATTTGGGTGAAAGCTTGTACGCCCATCGTGTTGATTTCATCGTCAGGCATTAAGATTAGCTGACTACGTCCTAGTGGGCTAGTTGCGCATGCGGTTAATAAAGGTAATATATAAATTAAGAGGGTAATCTTTTTCATGGGTTATTTTAAGTTTTGAAATGATCCAGTGCTAGTTGGGTTACCGTTGGATAATTGACTTTCCCAGTGGCTAGTACAGGTAGTTTTTCTACAGTAATGAATTTTTTAGGTAAACTAATGCTAGCAACGCCTTGTGCTTTTTGCATCAATTCTTTGCTAGTGATATTTTCTTGTGTCGTAATCAGGACTAACTGTTCGCCTTTTTTCTCATCAGGAATACTGACGACTATATGTTGGGCGTCAGGCCAAATATTTGTAATCAATTGTTCGGTCGCAGTTAAAGATACCATTTCGCCACTAATTTTTGCGAAGCGCTTACTGCGCCCTTTAATGGTGATATATTTTTCTTTATCAACACTGGCAATATCGCCAGTGTCATACCATCCTGCGCCATAGATTGAACTTGGGGGAATTAATTTACCTGGATTATCTGCAAGCAGGTAGCCTTGCATGATGTTTTCACCATAGAGGTGGAGTTTGCCCGCACCTTCAATGCCAGGAATATGTTCGAGTTTATATTGCATATTGGGTAGTAAACGACCAACAGTGCCTGATTTATAAAACATCGGAGTATTAACAGCAGCAACGGGGCCTGTTTCAGTCGCTCCATAACCTTCTAAAATCCGAATGCCAAATTTTTCAGCCCAAAGATGGCGCGTGTTTTCATGCAACTTTTCTGCGCCTGCCACGACATAACGGATATTATAAAAATCATAAACATGTGCTTTTTTACCGTAAGCCGCTAAGAAGGTATTGGTGCCAAACATAATAGTGGCATTAATATCGTAAGCGATTTCTGGAATGATGCTGTAGTGCAGAGGCGAAGGGTAAAAGAAGGTGGTCATGCCATTCATAATAGGCAGCATAGTGCCGACAGTAAAGCCAAAAGAATGGAACATGGGTAAAAAATTGAGTACGGTATCTTGGGCATTGAAATTGATACGCGCAGCTACTTGTTTGTGGTTCGCAAGGATATTGCTATGCGATAAAACAACACCTTTAGGAGCACCTTCTGATCCTGAGGTAAATAGGACGACTGCAGGGCTATCAGGGTTATGCTGAGCGCGTGGATACCATAAGTATGCTGTTTTTGCTTGTATAAGGGCTTTTAACTTGTCTAGACTGCTGATTTTTTTGCCTAAATCTTCTAAATAAACAAGGTTTATGTTGTCGGCTAATTGCGCCGCATCTTGAGCAAATTTTCCGAGTTCAATAAAACGTCGTGAAGTTAATACAGTGCTCACTTTTGCCGTGTGGCAAGCCGAAAGCATGCCGCTAGCGCCAGTGGTATAATTCAACATAGCAGGTACGCGATCATAGAGCTGTAAACCTAAGACGACATTAAGTGTTTTTGTGCTATTAGGGAGAAATATACCAACATTCTCATTTTTTTGGGTGAGCTTGCTTAGTGCGTTACCAATCGCAATACTACGTGTAATAAGCGTGTTGTAAGATAAAGGTTGGCGATCCAAATCTTCGGCTACGGTATGTTTTCCGCCATGTATGCTTCTAGCTTCTATTAGTGCAGAAAAAAGTGTTTGTTGATAATGACTGGTGGTAAACATCATATCGGTCATAATATCCGTTAATACTAAACCACAGGCATGGCGACGTTTTTTTCCTCTGAGTTCTTTAGCGACTATGACTTTGGTTGGAGGTAGTATTTGTAGGGTAATTTTAGGGAAGAAACGTAAGCGAACAATGTTTTGTAAACGTGAAAAATGGGTGAACTGAGCACCTTCAATACGTACCGGTAAAATAGTTGCCCCTGATTTATCTGCGACCATACCGGTGCCGTCATAAACCTTCATTAAAGAGCCGGTAACCGTAATTCTACCCTCAGGGAAAAGAACAGTATGACTTGGTTTTTGTAGGTGATGGATTAAGTTTTTTAATGATAATGGGTGGGTTGGATCCATTGGAAAGAACCCTGTTAAATTAATAAGAGGCTTGAGCCACCAGCGTTTAGCAATTTGAGTGTTAATGGCGAAAGTAACTTTACCGGGTAAGAATACACCCAATAATAAAGGGTCTAGAAAGGAACTGTGATTGGCAATAATAAGTACCCGATCCCCCGCTTTTTTATAATTTTCTAAACCTTTTACTTCTATTTTAAATATTAAAGTCAGTATCCAACGTAAAATTATTTTTAACATAGCTTGTCTCTAAGGTAAATTTGAATGGGCTATTTATACACGGGGACTATTTAGATTTGTGAATACATCGAAGGCTTATAAGAAAATATGACTTTTTATGTCTGAGGCGTTGCTATGACTGAAGGCTTTTTAGCTGCATAACGGATACAAATAAAGATGAAAAACTGTATGCCAAAAATTAAATTCGCCATTAGTAAGTGAATAGGTTGAGCGACCGGCGGCATTCCTAATCGATCTAAAGATACGCCTGCCAAAATCGCAGTAATAATAAGCCCAACTAAGGCGTAAGCTAGGCGTCGCAATAGATTATTTTTATTGACTGATTGATAAATTTTCCAAGCTAACCATAAGTTAGTGAATAAAATAACAGCTGAGAATGAGCGATGTACATAAAAGATAATAGGAAAACTATCACGCCAATATTCACGGTTAATATAATTATGATGTACAGCAATTAAATCCACGGCTTCTCTAACTTGAGTGCCCATAGCTACTTGGAGTAACGTGAACCCCATAGCAACGATTAGAACTGTCTTAAAACGACTGGGTAATTGGCTAATATCAATTTGCTGTAAGGAGTCACTTTGAGAGCGTGCAATGGCATAAATTAAGAGCGCGACAATAAATAATGCTAACAGCATGTGGGCTGTAATCATAAGTGGATGCAAGTGTGTTTTAACGACCACCGAGCCCAACCAACCTTGAAAGCCAACCAGTAAAAATACGGATAAGGATAAATAAAAAACAGCTTTATCAGTTTTTAAATAGGCTCGGGAAGCCCAAAGCGTTAAAAAAATCAGAAAACCGATGGTGACGCCGGTTAAGCGGTTAAGATATTCCGTCCATGTTTTAACAACATTGAAATCGGTATTAGCATAGCCGACGGCGTATTTTTCATGATAGTTTTCCGGTAATTCAGCTTCGCTAGTGGGTGGAATAAGCTGTCCAAAGCAAGTAGGCCAATCAGGGCAACCCATACCAGCACCAGAGGCACGAACAATGCCGCCTACTAGAATGACAAAGTAAACAGCAAAGATAGTAAGCGTACCTAAACGTCTAAAATGCCGTGCAGTTTCAGTATTCATTAGAATGATATTATAGATTGTGCTAATTCAATTTCTTCAGATATTCCTTCAATTTCAAGAATATCTGCATTAGGAGCGAGACCGAGTTTATCAAAAGCCTTCACTGTAGACCAGTCAATACGACAAGCAGGGTGATCCGTGCCGACAATACTTTGCAAAAAAGCAACTTGGACAACATCAACATAGTCGGCTTTAAGACCAGAATCTCGTTGAAAGTTTACATATTCTGAGGCAACACCTTTAAGCTCTTCAGGAAAAGACCACGTATCCATAATAATCTTACCAATCGGAGGGTGGGCTTTTTCTAGTAATTTATCTAAGCGAGTAGGGCTGTCTCTGAACTCAGGGATATTTTCCACCAGCATTAAAATAGGCAATTTTCCAATTTGATGAATTAAGCCTGCTAACATTGCCTCATCGGGATTTAAGTGGGGAACAAATGTCACTAAGGCGCGACAAATAGAAGAGACATTAACACTTGCTTCCCAATTTTTCTTAAATTCCGATTCTAATAATTTAGAGCTCGGGGTAAACATTTGTTGCATAACAAGACTGGTAATTAAGGTTTTAATAGTGTTGTTACCCAACCTAGAAACGGCCATTTGTATATTTTTAACTTCTTTTGTGCCGCGGTATAAAGGGCTGTTAGCGACTTGTATTAAACGCGCTGACAGAGCAGCATCAGTGACAATCATATTCGCTAGTTCTGATGCTGAAGCATCCCCTTTAGATACAATATCACGCACTTTTAAAGCAATGTCTGGCAACGTTGGTAATATTAGGCGGTTTGCATCTATTTCTGTTTGTACATGAACCAAGAAATCTTTAACACTTTTAAATTGCATAGTGATTTTTGTATCTGTGTTGAATGATTTTTAAAATTTGCATAAAGAACCCATCCAGCCATTGATTAATTAAGGCTGATTTTATCGTGATTTTGATTATTAAGCTGTAGATTTTTTGCTGTTATGGCTTGGTCTTTTAAAACAAGCAATAATTGAGTTCTGTCATCTTGTTTGGCGGATAAGATGACTGTACCTATATCGGCTTCTTGGTTGTCTGAGTCTGAAATACTACAGCCTCTATGAATTATGTCTTCAGTGGTGCAACTCGCACTGTACATAGCGCGTTTGTTTTTTCCTAAATAATGAGTGCGAGCAACAATTTCTTGTCCGGTATAACAACCTTTAGTAAAGCTTATCGCCTCTAATTTATCTAAATTAAGCATTTGTGGAACAAATTTTTCAGTTGTTTCTGCAAATAACCAAGGAATACCGGCTTGAATATCCAAGCCTAGCCAAGTATCTGCATTAATAAAGTGAGCCGTGTGTTTTTCCTGTAATTCTGTGCAGAATATTTGCGCTTGAGCTGGATCGGCAATAAACAAATAACGATGACTTTGTTGCAGATAAGGGTATAAATTCGCTTGCGCAGTCAGTTCAATATTGTGCGTACCAATAATACATAACTGCTCACTTAAGTCAGTTAATTGCACGTCGGAGCGTAGCACATACATCTGTAGTTTTTTTCTAACAGCTTCTAATAAATCACTGGTTAAAATCAGTTGATAAGTGTCTTGTAATTTGATAATGATAAAAGTGCTAATAGTGCGACCTTTTGCATTGCAATAGGCACCTAATTTAGGCTCAGAATCAACTAAAGTCTTAATATCACAAGTCGTTTGCCCTTGTAAAAAAGTGGCAGCATCTTTACCGCTTATTGATAACACGGCTAAATGACTCAGTGACGCGATAATCGCCTGATCATTGGCAGGTAATTGGTCAGATAGATTTTGCGTGTTTAAGTAGGCGATCCAGTCAGCGTGCATAGTTATAGGTAATATAGTTAGGATGATCAGTTTTTATAGCACTTTTATGTGCCATTTCATATTTATATTATAGCTTGCTCTACTTAATTTTTCTTTGATTTAGTTGTTAGTGACAGGGCAAACGCACTAAAACAAAAAAACATATATAAATTATAATGTTAAGTTTTTTGTATTTAAAAAACATTTCCTAACTAACTGATTATAAGGTTAAAGTTAATTTTAATGCGTTTGTCTTATTGGTAGTGATAATGATTTGCTTTTTAATATTTTTAACGTAGAATCAGCTGCTCATTTTCTGGTCCTGACGGAAGTTCACTCTCTCCTGATGGTTAAAAGGGAAGTTTGGTGCGGCTCTATGCCAATGCCAACGCTGCCCCCGCAACGGTAGATAAGTTTAAAATCAACGGTAACCACTGTGCCTAGCATGGGAAGGTAATGATTTTAGTAGTCCATACTTATAAGCCCGGAGACCTGCCTGAAAATTTATTTGGTGCAGCGGAGGGCTGTTGACGAAATGAATCGCCCTGTATTGCTGTTTGTTCGTTTTCTATTTCCTCCCTGTGTATTTACACTTTTTTGCGCGGGCGGCGCAGCGGAAATTATGAAAAGATTTTTTATTGTTAGTCCTCTTTTATTAGCTCCTCTTTCTGCATCAGTTTATGCTGATGATACTTTAGCTCTTACTCCTATTACGGTTACTGCAACGCGCAGTCAACAAGATTCTCGGCTGGTTTCAAGTACGGTGATTACTCGACAAGATATTGAACGCAAGCAATTCAATAGTGTTGAGCAGGCTTTGCGTGGCATTGCAGGGGTTAATATCACTAATTCTGGTGGTTTAGGGAAGGCTACATCAGTTTTTTTACGCGGTACGAATTCTAGTCATGTCTTAGTCTTAATTGATGGTGTTCGTGTGGGCTCAGCAACATTAGGAACTGAAGCTTGGCAGTATTTGCCGATTAGCGAAATTGATTCGATTGAAATTATTAAAGGACCAAAATCCAGTTTATACGGCGCTGGAGCCATTGGCGGGGGGATTAATATTCGTACCCGAAATATATCAACTTCTGCATCGAGTATTAGCCCTGAAGTTTCTGTGGGTGTGGGTACTTATGGGCATTATAAAGTAGCAGCTGCTGTTAATGGTAAGCTTGATAAAGCTTGGTATAGTATTAGCGCAAGTCAAGAAGAAAGTCAGGGCTTTAATGCACGCAATGATTTATATGAGCCGGATCGCGATAGTTATGAAAATTATGCAACTGCAGCGCGTCTTGGCTATCAGTTTACTGACTGGTTAACTGTATCAGGTCACCTTATGTATAGTGGTGGGCAGAATGCCTATGATGGTAATTTTGATGCTTTTGGCGCGCCTACAACGCCTGGTGAACCTCATTATAAGAATAATTTTACGCAATTAGTTTATGGCGGTAAGGCAGTCATACAAACACTGGATTTTTGGCGTATTGACTTAACGGGAGGAGAAAGCCGCGATGAATCGACTAACTATTTAAATGGGGAGAATAATGGCCTATTTAATACACATCGAGTTTCTTTTTCAGCACTGAATAATTTTACATTAACGCCTGATCATTTACTTACTTTAGGCTATGATTTTCAAAATGATAAGGTGATAAGTGATGCTGATTTTGCTAAAACAAAGCGTAATAATCATGCCTTATTTATGCAATACCAAGGTGAATTTGCACATCATCAAATTACTTTGGCCTACCGTAGTGATTTTAATCAGCAGTTTGGTCAATTTAGCACTTGGAATGCTGCGTGGGGTTATGCATTTGATAATGGTATTTTGGTCTCAGCTTCATATGGTACGGCTTTTAAAGCACCAACCTTTAATGAGTTATATTTCCCTGGTTTTGGTAATGACACTTTAAACCCAGAAAAGTCTGAAAGTTATGAAGTTGGCGTGCGAGGTAAACATGATTTTTGGCACTGGTCGCTCAATGGTTATTTAACCTATATCAAAAATTTGATTGCTTATGATAGCTCAATTTTTGCACCTAATAATATCAGTAAGGCACGTATCATGGGGCTCGAAGCTATTGTTGGTGGACAGTTGTATGGGTTTGATATAGAAATGAATTATAGTGCCTTAAATCCTGAAAGCATGGATTCGGCAAGCTTTTCTAATGTTTTGCCTAGGCGAGCACAACACACATTTCGTTTGGATATAGATCGACAATTAGGGGCAGCGAGCATTGGTAGTAGTCTTAATATTGAAGGGCGACGTTTTGATGATTTGCAAAATACTAATCGAATTGACGGTTTTGTAACATGGGATTTAAGAGCAGAATACACATTCTACGAGAGCCTTACTTTGCAAAGTTCCGTTAAAAATATCTTGAATACTCAGTATCAAACAGTAGCAGGTTATAATACGCCTGGTGTTACTGTTTTCTTTAATTTGCGTTATGCACCATCACTCTAAGAGGTTCATATGAATTGGGTACAACAGAATGCTAAATATTTAACAATTTTTGCCTTAGCCATGTTAATGGCATTAACACGTTCTGATCATTTTGGTAGTGCAATAACATTGCCGGATGCTTCATTAGCAGTATTTTATTTAGCGGGGATTTTTACGGGAGGACTCGCTAGTTTTGCTGTGTTATTAACAGAAGCGGCGTTGTTAGATTATGTTGCGATTAGTCAATTTCAGGTCAGTGATTATTGTATCTCACCGGCTTATATATTTTTAATTCCTACTTATGCGGTGATGTTTTTTGCAGGGCGTTGGAGTGCAAAGTACAGTGAACTGAATGCGAGTGATTTAAGTCATCAGGTTGTTTATTTATTTGCGGCAGGTTCGATTGCATTTCTTATTTCGAACGGTAGCTTTTATCTACTTTCTGGTAAATTTCCGGCAATGTCTCTTATAGAATATACAGGCCGTGTAGCAAAATATTACCCTGACTATATGAGTTCAACTTTGATTTATAGTTTAGCTATTTTGTTATTTACTAAGTTTGTACGTACAGTTTATTTAGAAAAATATAAACTCGTATAAGTTTGAAAACATGGGAGCGCTTAAAATTAGCCTCTCCTATATTTTAATGTAGTTTTAGGATTCGACAAACTCAATACCAAAGCCTTTTCCTGGCTCCACTCGAATTATTTTAATATCGCGAGCGACAGGATTTTGTATCCCGTTAACGATAATGTTCAATATATCGCCTTCTTGTACTTCTGGGTGATCAGTGCAAGCGATAAACAAGCCGCCATGAGACATATCAATAGTATGAGTTGAGATTGTGTGACCCGAGGTAAAAGTAAGGTTAACGCTGGCTCGGTGCAATAAGCGAGGGTGTTGACGAAGCTCTTTCATGAGGAGTCTGAGTTTTAAGGGGGGGTAAAAATAATATTAAGGAGTGTTATTCTAGCAAAATTTAATCGACATCCCAATTACCTAAGTCGGTATTGATGTCTTCACCGCCTTTTTTTGCATCTGCGCCATAAGTGAAAATATCCACAGCACCGCGCTCGCCTGGGCTGAGGTATAAGTAAATATTGCCCCAAGGGTCTTTGGGAACATGCTTTATATATTTAGGGACTAACTTTTTTAGGCCTTCTTCAGTGGTTGGGTAATTAAATTTATCTAACTTATACTCATTTAATGCTGATTTAATAATTCGAATGTCTTGATTAACCTTGGTTAAGTGTTCAGTATCTGAGCTATCCATTATCAGTGAAACAGTGGTACCAGCCAAAATACCCAGTATGAAGACAGCGATGATAATTTCAATTAAAGTAAAACCTAGGGTGAGTTTTTTTCTCATAAAATAATCAGTCTAAAAGTTAGTTAAAGATAAAAAAGACAGCTAATTAGAATGAAAAGTATTTGTTGCGATAAACTAGAAATTTATTAGTCCAGCCTTCGAAAATAGTGATCAAACTAGATATTCTTTGTATTTAAATTCAAAAGCAGGGTTAGCATATTGAGCAATCATTAGTTCTATGCCAGACGTTTTCCTATAAAGCTAAGTTTTCTGATTTATGAAAATGGCTAAATAATATAATGGTAAAAGAAAAAATTCCTTAACTATATAAATATAAGTTAAGGAATTTTTATTAAATTAAATTAATTAAATGAAGTGCCGTTTGTTGCTGGTAGAGTAGGCATAGTTTGCTTAGGGAACTCACCTGTTAAAGCATTTAAGAAAGCAACAATATCAGCCGTCTCTTCATTAGATAGTTTCTTACCTAATTGAACTTTAGCCATAACTTTAACAGCTTTCTCTAGCGTCTTAACAGAGCCGTTATGAAAATAAGGCGCTGTTAAAGCAATATTACGTAGTGTAGGGACTTTAAAGAAATGTTCATCACCACTTTTAGCGGTTACTTCAAAAAGACCTTTATCATTAGCAAATTGATATTTCTTTTCTAAATAGGCATTATTGATAACAGGAAATTTTTGGAAAGAACCATCGCCATTAAATGCAGGGCCGCTGTGACATGTTGTACAGCCTAATTTTGCCATTGTTTTTAAACCACGTATTTGCTGTGCTGTTAGGGCTGTTTTATCACCTTTAGCATATTTATCATAAGCGCTGTTAGGCGTGATTAATGTTCTTTCGTAAGCGGCAATTGCTTTAGTTGCGTTATCTTTTGAGATTGAATTTTCGCCAAATGCTTTATCGAAGTAGGCTTGGTAACCTGCAATTGATTTTAAGCGTACGACAACATCATCCCAATTTTTCATGCCCATTTCGATAGGGTTAGTCACAGGCCCCGCCGCTTGTTCTTCAAGGCTAGCGGCGCGGCCATCCCAGAATTGTACTTTATTAAAAGCTGAATTCCAGACAGTTGGAGCGCTACGACCACCTGTTTGTCCATGAACACCCATAGAATTAGGGCGGTTATCCTCGCCACCCAGCATAGTATTATGACAAGAAGCACAAGAAACCGTCCCTGTCGATGATAATCTTGGGTCATGATACAACATACGACCTAATTCAACTTTTTCAGCAGTAGTCGGGTTGTTAGCAGGTGCCGGAGCAGTAGTTGGTAGAGCTTCCCATGCTGAGGCGACTGAGATTGATCCTACAAGTGTAATTGCAGAAACAATAGAATGAATTTTTGGCATACCTTCCTCCAGATTATTATAGTTTTTAAGGTTTTAAATAATATCACATTTGAATTGCATTTGATGCCCCTAGTCAAGTAAAAATAAGTGATAAAATTAATAGGCTTTTTATTTGGGCTGATGTGCGATATTGGTTACTATGAAACTTGCAGGGTAGTCTCTTTATATTTCAAGTGTTTTGTGTAATGATTGCTGTATTGTTTTGTTTTAGTAAGATATTTGGGATTTTTAATGGCAGCAGTAATAGAAGAAAAGGCGGTACGAGGTCTGCGTGAAATTGCTTTATTAGGATTTGTCGTCATTGCTCTTTTTTATTTTATTTCTTTAGTTTCATTTAGTCATGAGGATGCAGGCTGGTCGCATAGCGGGTCTCATAATGGTATTGCGAATGCGGGAGGTATTGTAGGAGCTTGGCTGGCTGATATTTCCTTTAGTTTTTTTGGGGTTATTGCGTTTAGTTTTCCGTTGATTATTCTGTGGCAAGGCTATTTGTTTTTTACTAAAAAAACTATCCATGCTACAGGCTGGTTTAGTTATGTCCGGTGGCTGGGTCTTGTGCTCGCTATTATTTCTGCGACGACTGTTTGTTATTTGCATTTATTACGCTGCCGGATTGAATTACCTAGGAATAGTGGGGGTATCGTCGGTCAAGAGTTAGGTGATAGTTTAGTGGTCACCTTTGGTAATTCGGGCGCAACTTTATTTCTTTTGGCTGTTTTTTTCTCTGGAATAACTTTATACACTAATATTTCATGGTTTCGTGTCATGGAAGTGGTGGGGAGATATACTTTATTCTTAAGTCGTTTAGCTTACCAAAAAACATTGCAAGCTTGGGCACAAATAACAACGCGAAAAAGCAACTCAATAGTTACTCACTCAAATACAATAAAGTCAGCACCCAGCATGTCTAAAATAGAACTTAAGAACTCTATTTCTGCTGATAAAGATCCGGTTAAGCCAACTTCCAGTAAGGTAAAAAAAACGCCGAGCATCAATGTACTGAAAAATGTTGAAGCTAGTTTTTCTCAACCGAATGTGCTCAAGAAAAAAGGTCAAATAGACCTGTTTAAAGATGAAGTCGAAGCAGGGACACTACCCAGTACCGAGTTATTGGATATTATCGTTAATAAGGTAAACAGTTATTCTGCAGACGAGCTGGAAGATATGTCGCGTTTAGTGGAGCAAGCTTTACTCGATTTTAATGTTGTTGTTGAAGTGACAGCTGTTTTACCTGGGCCGGTGATTACGCGTTTTGAAATGCAACCTGCTGCCGGTGTTAAGGTTAGCCGAATTACTGGTTTAGCAAAAGATTTAGCGCGTGCTCTATCGGTGACTAGTGTACGTATCGTAGAAGTTATTACGGGTAAATCAGTGATTGGTTTAGAAATCCCCAATCAAGAACGGGAAATGGTCTCGTTTAGAGAAGGCATTGAGTCGGCTAAGTTTGCTAAAGCTAAGTCACCTTTAACAATGCTTTTAGGTAAGGATATTTCCGGTTCACCAGTCACTGCTGATTTAGCGAAAATGCCGCACTTATTAGTCGCGGGCACAACAGGTTCGGGTAAATCAGTTGCGATTAATACCATGATTTTGAGTATGCTGTATAAGGCGACACCTGATGAAGTCAGAATGATTATGATTGACCCTAAAATGCTGGAGTTATCAGTTTACGAGGGAATTCCACATTTATTGACACCTGTAGTCACAGATATGAAAGATGCTGCTAATGCATTACGTTGGGCAGTTGCTGAGATGGAGCGGCGCTATAAACTAATGTCTAAGGTCGGCGTTAGAAATTTAGCTGGATTAAATCATGCAGTACGCGAAGCAGAGAAGCGTGGTGAGTCGATTAAGGATCCTATGTATACTTATGAAATTGAATTAGCAGAAGGGGCAAGTGTACCAACACTGAGTACCTTGCCACATATTGTTATTGTAATTGATGAATTAGCCGACATGATGATGATTGTTGGTAAGAAAGTAGAAGAGTTGATTGCCCGTTTAGCCCAAAAAGCGCGTGCTGCGGGTATTCATTTGATTTTAGCAACCCAACGCCCATCAGTGGATGTTTTAACCGGCTTGATTAAAGCGAATGTGCCTTCTCGGCTTTCTTTTCAAGTATCATCGCGTATTGATTCACGTACAGTATTAGATCAAGGCGGTGCCGAATTTTTGCTGGGTAATGGAGATATGTTATTTATGCCCGCTGGAACAAATATTCCTATACGCGCACACGGTGCTTTTGTGGATGACCATGAAGTGCACCATGTTGTTGAATTTTTGAAAAAAACTGCACCTGCTAATTATTTAGAAGAAATTACCCAAGAGTATTCAGATGCCGGTGATGGCTCTTTTGTGACCGGGCAAGACGCGCTTGATTCAGAAATGGATGAGCTTTATGATCAAGCTGTTGCTTTTGTTACGGAGTCACGTAAGGCTTCAATTTCTAGCGTACAACGAAAGTTTAAAGTGGGCTATAACCGTGCCGCATCGATGATTGAAGCAATGGAAATGGCAGGCGTTATATCACCGGCAGAGGGCAGCGGAAGCCGTCAGGTATTAGCGCCGCCACCGATTAAAGAAGATTAAAAAATGAATTATGCATTGGTTGCTTCGGTAATTTTGTTTGTTGCTACGTTTGTTAGTTGGCTACTTATAAAATTAAATTATGCTGATAAATCTAAACAAGTAAAATGGGCTTTATTTGTTTTATTTTTTTGGCTATTGAATTTTTTACAATTAATTTTTTTGGCTTTTTATTACCAGCTTAATTATTAGCTTAATCTTGCTTTAAGTGAGTATGATTTCTCCATTGATAATCGAGCAACTGGTAAAAAATATAGGCTAAAGCAATGGCTTATTTTTCTCACGGCAAGCTTAATGAAGCACACAGTTGAAAAAACACGTAGAGAATATAATCAATGGGTCGCAGATGAAACATTAGAAGATTATGCTTTGCGTTATTCGCCTTCTAGTTTCCGCAAGTGGTCGCCATTACAGCTAGCTAATACTGCGTTAGGTGGTATCTCATTTCTGGCGTTAGAGGCAATTGGTGCTGTTTTATTATTAAACTATGGTTTTAGTAATGCTTTTTGGGCGATTATGCTTGCCTCAGTGCTTATTTTTATCGCAGGATCTCCGATTTCTTATTATGCTGCGCGTTATAACATTGATATTGATCTGTTAACACGCAGTGCTGGCTTTGGTTATGTGGGCTCTACCGTTACCTCACTGATTTACGCCTCTTTCTGTTTTATTTTCTTTGCCTTAGAAGCCGCTATTATGGCGCAAGCACTCAAGCTATATTTTAATTTACCCTTGCATTGGGGGTATCTGTTTTGTTCCTTGATTATTATTCCTATCGTGTTTTATGGGGTAACTGCCATTAATCAGCTACATCGTTGGACTCAGCCTATTTGGTTGCTGTTGATGATACTGCCTTTCTATTTTGTTTTTACTCAAGAACCCAAAGCTTTAGCATTTTTAGTAAGCTATCAAGGTGACCTCAATGGTTCGAACCAGTTTGATTGGTATTATTTTGGTATCGCAACGGGCATTTCTTTTTCTTTAATTGCGCAAATTGGTGAACAGGTGGATTATTTGCGTTTTATGCCAGATAAGCATAAGAGCAATCGTGTTATCTGGTGGCTATCTTTAGTTGCTGCTGGACCGGGGTGGATTGTCTTAGGCTGTCTTAAGCAATTAGGCGGTGCTTTGTTGGCTTCTTTGGTGGTCATGACAGGATTAGGATTGGCTGATGCTAAAGAGCCTGTGCAGATGTATTTAGTTGCTTATCAGTATGTTTTTGAAAATTCAGCGAATGCATTGCTAGTAACGACGATTTTTGTTGTTATCTCGCAAATTAAAATTAATGTTACTAATGCTTATGCCGGCTCATTAGCTTGGTCTAATTTTTTCTCTCGCGTTACGCATAATCACCCTGGGCGCGTTGTGTGGTTAGTTTTTAATATTGCGATTGCTTTGTTATTAATGGAGTTGGGGGTTTTTGAGGCTTTGCATGCCATTTTAGGACTGTATTCTAATGCTGCTGTTGCCTGGGTTTTTGCAGTCTTTGCTGATTTAGTCATTAATAAACCGCTAAAGCTCAGCCCACCGATCGTCGAATTTAAGCGGGCACACTTATATGACTTTAACCCTGTCGGCTTTGTCAGCATGTTAATTTCCGCGTTTGTTTCTATATTGGCATTTGGTGGCTTATTTGGTGATTATGCGCAAGCTTATTCATGGTTATTTGCTATGTTGTTAAGCCTTATATTATCACCTTTAATTGCGATTATAACGAAAGGTAAATATTATATTGCACGTGATAATAAACATTTTATCAGCTCAGATACTTTGGTGGCTTGTGAGGTTTGTGAACAGCATTATGCAGAAACAGATATGGCGCATTGTCCATCTCATGAGGTACCTATTTGTTCACTTTGTTGCACTTTAGAGTCTAGTTGTCGAGATCAATGCAAACCTGCCCAAGAATCTTTATTTCATCAGTTATTTAAACGCTTGTTTAAACAGCATCTATCGGATAATGCTACACGTAGAATAGCTAGCTTTACCCTGCTTTCTGGCAGTATGTTGAGTATTGTTGGGCTTGCTTTTTGGTTGGTCTACTTAGAAGCACCAGAGTATGCGCATCGCTCGATTTTTATTGAGCAGCAATCTCATCTTTATACTTTATTCTTTGTTATGGCAGTATTGATCTGTACTGCTTCTTGGTGGGTAGTTTTGACAAATGAAAACCGTCTTTTAGCTGAAATTGAGTTGAATGAACAAAATAAAACTTTAGATCAAGAGGTTAATGAGCGTAAACAAATTGAAAATACACTACGTGAAAGTGAGTCCGCTTTAAGAAAGTTATTTGAATATTCGGGAGATGCCGTATTGTTGCTTAAAAGTGGTTATTTTTATGATGGCAATATTGCTGCGCTAAATGAGTTAGGCTTTCATTCAAAAAAAGAGTTACTTAATATTTCACCCGCAGATATTTCTCCAGAATTTCAACCTGATGGTTATAAGTCTATTGAAAAAGCGGCGCAAATGGTTGCTATTGCGCAAGAGCAAGGCTTTCATCGGTTTGAATGGGAGCATATTAACGTGGAAGGGACGGCCTTTCTGGTAGAGGTCAGTTTAACGCCAATAATTATTAGAGGTGAAGATATTGTTTACGCGGCTTGGCGTAATATCAAGGAACGGAAAGAGGCAGAGGAAATAATTAGGCGGTTGGCTTATTATGATCCATTAACCCAGTTACCTAATCGACGTTATTTACAAGATCGTATGGAGCAAAGTATTGCCCGATCTAAGAGAGAGGCAAAGGAATTTGCAGTATTGATGTTAGATTTGGATCGCTTTAAAGCGGTTAATGATACTTTGGGGCATTTAGCGGGTGATGAACTGCTTAAACAGGTTGCTGGACGTATTTCTGAGTCACTAAGGGAAATTGATATGGTCGCTCGTTTGGGTGGGGATGAATTCATGATTTTATTGGACAATATTGAACATATAGAAGACATAGGGCGTATAGCTGAGAAAATTGTTAGCATCTTGTCTGTTCCGTTTGTACTCGCACAAAGCAACGATGTGCGTATTGGTGCGAGTATTGGAATTTGTTTGTATCCCAAAGATGGACAGAGTGCTGAAAAATTAATGGACCATGTAGGTATGGCGTTATACCAAGCAAAAGATAATGGACGAGGTTGTTTTGCTTTTTTTACGGAGAGTCTAACTCGGTTAGCATGTGAAAAGCTTAAGATTGAATCTCGATTACGTTATGCCATTAAACAGCAAGAATTACGCGTGTTTTATCAACCTCAAGTGGATATTAATAGTGGAAACATCGTTGGTGCAGAGGCATTAGTGCGCTGGCAAGATCCAGAAAATGGGCTTATTTCGCCAGATCAATTTATTCCGATTGCTGAGGATTCGGGATTGATTATTCCTTTAGGTGAGTGGGTTTTGCGGGAAACATGTCGTCAAGGTAAGCAGTGGCTAGATCAGGGCTTAGTTAAAATAACTTTAGCTGTTAATGTTTCACCTAAGCAGTGTTTCAAGGCTCAGATTTTATTTCTTTGGTAGAAGAGGTGTTGGCAGAAACGAAATTTCCGGCTGGACTATTGGAATTAGAGTTAACGGAAGGCAGTCTTATGGAAAACCAAGAGGGGAATATTTACATGTTAAATAAATTACGCGCGCTCGGCGTGCGCCTTGCGATTGATGATTTTGGTACAGGCTATTCCTCTTTAGCTTACCTAAAGCGCTTCCCTTTGGATGTACTTAAAATTGATAAGAGTTTTATTGATGATATCCCATTTGACATAAGTGATATGGAGATAGCTTCAACCATTATTGCCATAGGGCAAACTTTAAATTTTAAAGTGCTGGCAGAAGGTGTAGAAACAGCTGAACAATTAGACTTTTTGCGGCAAAAAGGCTGTGATAGCTATCAGGGTTATTATAAAAGCAGGCCTTTAGATAAAGAGGCTTTTGCTGATTTTTTGGGGTTAGTTGACTAGGTGGAGGACGTTTGTAATCCAAAATTACTTTTGTTACTGGTCTCTTTCATTCTTCAGTTTAAACTTTAAGTGGGAGTGGCTTTAGCTGCGATAGTGGTATGAACTGTTGTGGCTAAAGTTACTCCTACGAAACATATTTTGGCATTACCCACTACAAATCACATAGAGCCATAATAAAGGATGCCACGATTTTTATAGCCAAACGAAATAGGATTATTTCTTAATCATTTGCCACTGATGATCAATTAAACCTTGTAGCGGTTGATAATTGATTTTATAGGACATTTTCTGACAGTCCGCTATCCAATAGCCTAAATAAAGCCATTCTAAGCCCAGAGTTTTAGCATGTTCAATCTGCCATAGTACGGCATAAACACCTAGGCTGCGTTGAGAAAATTTAGGATCAAAAAAGGTATAAACAGCCGATAAGGCATTGTCTAAGAGATCAACAACCGCGATACCCACTAGTTCACCGGAACAAGAAAACTCGACAAATAAGGTATTGCACCAGTCACTAGATAAAAAACTGATATAGTCTTTTGCATTGGTATCTGCCATAGCGCCACTAGCATGGCGGTTGCGTTGATAGGTTTGGTAGAGTTCAAAATGAGCTTGTTCAAATTGTGCGGGTTTAATAATAACGTGTAAGTCGGTATTTTTTTTGTTGGTTCTGCGCTGTTGTCTTGATGCTTGAAAATCATTTACAGCGAGTCTCGCAGGAACGCATTTTTGACAATTTTTACAATAGGGCTGATACACGTGACTGCCACTGCGCCGGAAACCTTGTTCAATCAGTTGTGAGTAGGTTTTTGTCGTGAGTTGAAATTCAGGATGTATATAAGCAAACTGCGACTTATGCTCTGTTAAGTAGCTACAGTCGTGTTCAGTATCAAGGTATAAGGGAATAGAAATCATTTTTGCCAGGCGTTAGCATGAGGTTTGCAGTGATGATAGCGGTTTAATAATGCAGCAAAGTCAGCGCGTGGTATTTCTTGTGCACCAAGACTTGTTAAATGTTTGGTATGCACTTGACAGTCAATCAATTGGTAGCCCCATTTAGTTAATAATTGTACCAGTGCAACAAAGGCAATTTTTGAAGCATCGGTTTTGGTATGGAACATGGATTCCCCGAAAAAAACTTGGCCTATGGCAATGCCATATAAGCCGCCGACTAGCTCACCTTGAAACCAAGCCTCCAGAGAATGCGCATGACCTTCTTTATGTAATCTAATATAAGCTTCTTGCATTTCTGGAAGCAGCCAAGTAGCTGGTTCTTGGTTTCTAGGCATGGCACAAGCTTTTATAACATCTACAAAGGCGGTATCAAAGCTAAGTTGGAATATTTGCTTGCGCTGTGTTTTTTTTAGGCTTTTTGATATATGTAATTGACCTGGAAAGATGACTAAGCGAGGGTTGGGGGACCACCATAAAATCGGATCTTCATCACTGTACCAAGGAAAAATACCTTGTCGGTATGCATTAATAATGCGCTGTGTTGACAAGCAACCACCGACGGCGAGCAGCCCATTTGGGTCGTTTAAGGCCTTTGATATAGGAGGAAAGGTTTGGTTTGCTCGGTCGGGGTCAAGAAGTGTTAGCATAAGTTAAAGATATAGATTTAGTATTGTTATTATTGTAATGGAATATGTAAATGTTCGGCAAAAAAACGCAAGGGGTAGAGTGAGCTGTAGTCTGCTAGAGAGGTTACACACCTGAAAGCACTGTCAGTCCTCTGGGAGCTGGCAGTACTGCATAATCTAAAATTGCAGGTTTATGTATTACTGGGGGATATGTTGCGGGGCGGCTGTTGGCTAAAGCCTGCCTTACGAAACTTTTATGTCGACCATTATTGCTTATTTTAATATTGGCGAAAATAAAGATGTTTTTTTTGGGGAATATGCTATATTTACACATACTAATGAGAATTATTATTAATTAGATGGATATTGATCTTTAGAGGTAGATAAATGGATATGAGAATACAAGGTTTAAAAGATTTAGCTATTGGTGACAAAGGCCGTGTTACGGGATTTAACAAGCAAGGAAGGGCGTATCGAAAGCGTCTTTTAGCGATGGGACTAACACCAGGCACGGAGTTTTCTATTGTGCGTTTTGCACCTTTAGGAGATCCTGTAGAAATTACTTTAAGAGGCTTTTCTTTGACTTTACGTAAAGATGAAGCCGATATATTAAGTATAGAGAAAGTTTAATGCGGGCTAATTATACTATTGCAGTTGTCGGTAATCCTAACTGTGGCAAGACAACTTTATTTAATGCTTTAACGGGAGCACGGCAGCATGTTGGAAATTGGCCGGGGGTTACGGTCGAAAAGAAAACAGGTGAATATACACATGCAGGCAAGCAAGTTGAGGTGGTTGATTTGCCCGGCACTTATTCTTTAGAAGCGGATAATGAAATTTCTTTAGATGAGCAAGTTGCAAGGGATTATGTGGCTGCAAAAGAATGTGATCTCATTATTAATATTCTGGATGCATCTAATATTGAGCGTAATTTATATCTAACTTCGCAGTTAATTGAAATGCGGGTGCCGATGATTGTTGTACTCAATATGATAGATGTTGTCGCGCAACGTGGCTTACAAATTGATCAGCAGCAGTTATCACATTTATTGGGGTGCCCAGTTGTCGCTATCTCGGCATCGACACGACAGGGGATAAATGAATTAAAAACACTGATTAATCAAGCAGTATTAGAGAGTCCTGTTCCACATTTAGATATTGAATATCATCCGGCAATTGAGCAAGCGATTACTGATTTATCAGTTGCTTTAGAGCAGAAATCGCTTGAGTATCAATGTGATTTACGTTGGTTAGCGATTCGTTTATTAGAAAGAGATACTTTAGCGCGAAAAATTGCGGGGGCTGAATTAGTTCAGCGTGCTGAAGAATTAGAGCAGGTTATTGAACAAGCGAGTGATGATGAAGTCGATATTTTAGCTGCTGATGCGCGCTATGGTTTGGTTAATAAAATTAGCCATCTTTGTGTCAATAAAAAGCATGAAGTTAGCCGAGATATGACGAATAAAATCGATAATTGGGTGTTAAATCGCTATTTAGGTATTCCAATTTTTCTCTTGGTTATGTACTTGATGTTTATGATTACTATTAATATTGGTAGTGCTTTTGTTGATTTTTTTGATCAAGCTGTGGGTGCAATTTTTGTTGATGGTTTCAGTATCGTTTTAACTTCCATGTCATTACCAGAATGGTTAGTGGTTTTGTTAGCGAGTGGTGCTGGTGGTGGCGTACAGGTCGTGGCTACCTTTATTCCGATTATCGGCTTTTTATTTCTAGTTTTATCGCTATTAGAAGATTCCGGCTATATGGCGCGTGCGGCATTTGTGGTTGATCGTTTTATGCGCATGATTGGTTTGCCGGGTAAGTCTTTTGTGCCGATGATTGTTGGCTTTGGCTGTAATGTGCCAGCCATTATGGCAACGCGGACGTTGGAAAGCAGGCGTGACAGGATATTAACTAATATTATGAATCCATTTATGTCTTGTGGCGCTCGTTTGCCTGTTTATGCTTTATTTGCCGCAGCATTTTTCCCAGTGGGCGGGCAGAATCTTGTGTTTTTCTTATATGTGCTTGGTATTGCTGTGGCTATTATGACCGGCCTAATTATGCGCCATACCTTATTTAAGGGTGACTCTATGCCATTTATTATGGAGTTACCTAACTATCATTTGCCTACCATACAAAGTATTGCCATTCGCACTTGGGATCGTTTACAAACTTTCTTATTGAATGCCGGTAAGGTTATTATACCTATGGTATTAGTGCTGAATTTTTTAAATTCTCTAGGCATTGATGGGAGTTTTGGTAAGGAAAATACGCAAAAATCAGTATTAAGTGAAATCGGTCGTACTTTAGTTCCTGTGTTCAAACCTATGGGGATACGTGAAGAAAACTGGCCGGCAACGGTAGGGATTTTTACTGGTATTCTAGCAAAAGAGGCAGTCGTTGGAACTTTAGATGCCTTATATACACAACTTGCATTAGAAGGTGTGGAGCAAGAACCTGAGGTGTTTAATTTGCAGCAAAGGTTATTGGGCGCCGTGATGACTATTCCGGAAAATTTATTGGCCGTAGCGGATAATGTCTTAGATCCTTTAGGACTGAATATTGGTGATGTCAGTAACAGTCAGTCAGCGGCTGATGCACAAGATGTTAGTCGAGGAACGTTTGGTGAAATGCAAGCGCGTTTTGATGGCAAGGCGGGCGCTTTTGCCTATTTATTATTTATTTTGTTATATGCGCCTTGTGTTGCGGCAACAGCGGCCATTCAACGAGAAACGGGGACTAAGTGGGCGATATTTGTTGTTGCATGGACGACCGGAATTGCTTATATGACGGCAACAATTTTTTATCAATTAGCGACTTTTAATCAACATAAAGAATCATCAGTTTTTTGGGTTGTTGGTTTATTAAGTGTTTTTGCCGCCGTTATTTTTTCTTTCTGGCTAACCGCTAGGGTGCAGCTAAAAAAGGAGCTTGTATGATTTTATCGGAATTACGAGATTACCTAAAACAGCAACATCGCTTGTCATTATTGGACATGGCGAACCATTTTGATACCAATGCTGACGCTTTGCGCGGCATGTTAAGCAAATGGGTCAGTAAAGGTAAAGTGAAACGTATCGATATGGGGGCAAGCTGTGGTACGAGCTGCTGTAAGTGTGATCCAGCCATGACGGAGATTTATGAGTGGTTGGATAACACTTAGGAATCAGAATTCAATAATATCCGAAAGGTTCCCCCCTAAAAAATATTAAAATACCCCGTCATTCCTGCATGCTTTTAGCAGGAATCTATATCAACAAATAGATTCCCGATTAAACACTTCGGGAATGACGATATTTTTATGAGGGTCTGTGAACAGTTACACCTAAAGTTTCGGAGCTTATTGAATATGCACTCCTTAGCTCACTGCCATTAAGTTAAGGAATTAGTTCATTGGGGCGCAGTGCTTTAGCCTGCTTTCATAGCTGAAAATAGCAGGCTAAAGCACTGCGCCCCATATTCTATTGCTCTTAACTTAATGACAGTGACTCCTTAGCTAGGCGATATTCTAAATAAATATATACTCGCTGCAAATATTAAGGCAAGTTGATTAAACTATGAAAAAGCTTCCCATTGGTATTCAAACATTCGCCAAAATACGCGATCCTGAAGAAAATTATGTTTATATTGATAAAACAAATGTTATTAGCGAGTTAGTCAATAGCGGTAGCTATTATTTTCTAAGTCGTCCACGGCGCTTTGGGAAAAGTGTTTTATTAAGCACTTTAGCTGAGTTATTTTCTGCTAATAAAGCCTTATTTTCGGGTTTGTATATTGAGGATAAATGGGACTGGCAGAAAAGTTATCCTGTCATTCGAATTAGTTTTGGGAGTGGTCAATTTAATACTAAAGCTTTACTTGATGATGCTATTTTTGAGAACTTAAAAGCAAATTATGGAAAACTAAATTTGCATTATGATGCTAGTTTATCAATGCGTTCGAGCTTTATTAATCTCATTAAGCAATCTTCTCAGCAGTACCAAGAAAAAGTCGTTATCTTAATTGATGAGTACGATAAGCCTATCTTAGACCATATTACTGAGCCTGATCTAGCTCGCTTTAACCGTGATATTTTAAAAGGTTTTTATTCCACTATCAAAGACTTAGACGAATGCATTAAGTTTGTCATGATTACTGGCGTGTCCAAATTTGCCAAAATGAATTTATTCAGCGGCTTAAATAATTTACAAGATATTTCTATTAACCAGAATTATGGCACGCTTTGCGGCTACACTCATGCGCAGGTAGCAGAGACCTTTGCTGAGCACTTGCAGGGTGTGGATATGGATAAGTTACAGCAGTGGTATAACGGCTACAATTATTTTGCTGACCCCATTTATAACCCCTTCGATATTTTATTGTTCATTGCTAATAACAAAGAATATAAAAATTATTGGTGGGGGACGGGGAACCCAAGCTTTCTAATTGATAAGTTAAAAGAGCAAAATTATTATTTGCCTGATGTACAAAATTTTGTTGCTGATGATATTGTCTTGGATACTTTTGATGTCGATAAAATCGATTTGGTTGCCTTACTTTGGCAGACGGGTTATCTAACCTTTGCCGATAAGTGGGAGGGTTTCAATGGCATGCAGTATCGGCTTAAAGTACCAAATAAAGAAGTCCAGCAATCTTTAAATACCTTGTTTATTGAATATTTAACCCATCAAGGTCCACAACTTAGGGTTAATCAACAGGTGCTTTATCAGAGTTTAGTGGATGCTAAATTTGATGATTTGAAAAGCGCTCTTAGTGCCTTGTTTGCTAGTATTCCTTATAATAATTATGCTAATAAAATCATTGCTAATTATGAGGGGTATTACGCCTCCGTAGTTTATACCTATTTAGCATCATTAGGTTTACCGATGGTAGCTGAAGATGTTACTAGTAAAGGCCGCATTGATTTAACATTGCACTTTCCCGATAAAATTTTTATTATTGAATTTAAAGTTGATCAAGCAGAAAAAGCGCTAGCACAAATTAAAGCAAAAAATTACCAAGAAAAATACCTAAATCAAGGTAAAACAATTTATCTGCTGGGTATCAATTTTTCTTCTGTAGAAAAAAATATTAGCGATTTTGAATGGCAAGCCGTTTAGTACTTAAAAAGCTTAACGAATCCCGTAAACTGAGCTAAGCTAACTCCCTATATATAGAATATACGGAGTTAGGTATGGCCGAACAACAATCCAGTATTTTAATTGCTACGCTTACAGAAGTAAGAGGCGACGGTATGCAGGCGCGTGTTATTGAGGCATACGCAACGGATACACCTTTGCTGACTATTGGTAATGAGCAAATGTTGGCGGCTAGTATTGGCTCTTATGTTGTTATACGCCAGGCGAGTGTTGCAGTTCTCGCGCTAATCTTCAAAATGTGGCAAGAAGATCGGTTTGAGCAGGGAGAGCGCTTATCGGATCGATTTTTTTCTTTAATCCCTGTGGGTGAGTTAAAAGAAGATAAGACTTTTATTCGTGGTGTGCGCCACTACCCAACGCCAGGCGCTAAAGTTTATGCTATTGGTCT
This sequence comes from methanotrophic endosymbiont of Bathymodiolus puteoserpentis (Logatchev), assembly GCF_900128525.1. Classification (GTDB taxonomy): domain Bacteria; phylum Pseudomonadota; class Gammaproteobacteria; order Methylococcales; family Methylomonadaceae; genus Methyloprofundus. Next base: position 2,693 of record NZ_FQTQ01000059.1, on the reverse strand, counting down.
TGCTGAAATTAATGCGATTTTTTCTCAATTTCGTGAATATGGTTTTTTTATTGGTCAGTTATCAGCGCACAAAGATTATCATCTAAGTTTAGATCCTCGTGCTTTGTTTGGTCGCCACTTTGCCATTATCGGGCAGTCAGGTTCGGGTAAATCTTGGGCTGTTACCAGTTTAATTCAACAGACAATTAAAGCTATGCCGAAAAGCAATATGATTTTGCTGGATTTGCATGGCGAATATTGCTGGCAAGATGATACAGGGAATATTCAATCTGCTTTTCCTTCCGAAGCCGTTAATTATGTCGAAGCAACTAAGTTAGAAATGCCTTATTGGATGATGACTTATGCTGAGCTAGTTGATTTGTTTATTGATCGTTCAGATAAGGGCGCTTCTATTCAAATGGCTTTTATGCGTGAAGTGCTACAGCAATTAAAACGTGAGTCAGCTAAACAATTAGGCTTAGGTGTTGTTTCCGTAGATACGCCGATTTATTTTTCTTTGGTAGAACTGTATCGGCAGTTTAAAAATGCCAATGAAGAGCGGAAAGATTTTGGTAAGGTAGAAGGCGCATTGTTTGGTCAGTTTGATGAGTTTTTAGTGCGCATGCAAAGCCGCTTCAATGATGTGCGTTATGATTTTTTACTTAAACCTAAAAAGCGTAATAAATCAGAAACTATGGCGGATTTATTGCGTGAATTTGTTGGCTTAGGTACGCATAAGGCCAATGTCACAGTGATTGATTTAAGTTCCATTCCTACCGATGTTAGACCTGCTGTATCGGCACAAGTAGGACGTTTGGCTTATGAATTTAATTATTGGAACCCTAGACGGCGCGAATTTCCGATAACTTTAATTTGTGAAGAGGCACATGCCTATATTCCGCGAGAAAAGCATGGTCAATATGAAGGTACTAAACGTATGATGGAGCGCATTGCCAAGGAAGGCCGTAAATACGGGGTATCTATCGGTGTTGTTAGTCAGCGACCGACGGAATTATCGGAAACGATGCTTTCACAATGTAGTTCATTTATTTGTTTGCGTACAACGAACCCTGATGACCAAGCTTATATTAAGGGTTTAGTGCCTGAGGCTGAAGGAGATTTGACGGATATTTTGGCATCTTTAGGGCGGGGGGAAGCGTTAGTTTTAGGAGAGGCCGCACCTATGCCTACGCGAGTGCAAATTTACAAACCTAACCCTGAACCTAAAAGTAATGATGTGGATTATTTTACCAGCTGGCGGGAAGGACCTGACGATCTTGATATCGATGAAATTGTTAGGCTTTGGCGTACGCAGACGCGTAAATAGGGGTTAGGGAGCATTATTTTTTGTAGTGGCTGCAGAAATAAGGTTAGCTTTCTATAAAGTAGGATGAAGGCTAGTGTACTCAGTTTTTCTGCTGGAGTGATTTCGTGTTAACTCTTAACCCCTATATGAGTTAAGGAAGCAACATTTAATAATATCCGCAAGTACTGCCAGTCCTTATGAGGACTAACAGTATTACATACCCTTAATTTTTTGGGCTTTTATTAAGGCGAGGGAATTTTCTTAAAGCAGGTTTAGCTGAGGTAGATTGACGAGTATGGATTTTACTCAATTTAAAAAAATATTAGGTTTTGTTGCTGGAGCTAGGCTGGGTGCTCCTGCGGTCATTATTATGATGCTCGCATTAATTATTATTCCTTTACCAGCTTTTGCGCTTGATTTATTTTTCACTTTTAATATTGCGTTTTCTCTTATTATCTTACTCGTTGTGGTTTACACCACTAAGCCTTTGGAATTTGCTGCTTTTCCTAGTGTTATCTTGATTGCAACTTTGTTTCGTTTGGCTTTAAATGTTGCTTCGACACGAATTGTTTTACTTGAAGGGCATAACGGCGGAGATGCGGCAGGTAAAGTCATTGAGGCCTTTGGTGAGTTTGTTATTGGGGGAAATTTTGCTGTTGGACTCGTTGTTTTTGGTATTTTAATGGTGATTAATTTTGTCGTTGTTACTAAAGGTGCGGGACGTATTGCTGAGGTAGGGGCAAGGTTTACCTTGGATGCCATGCCGGGTAAGCAAATGGCAATTGATGCTGACTTGAATGCGGGAATTATTAGCCAAGATGAGGCACGTGATAGGCGTGCTGAGGTGGCGGCGGAATCAGACTTTTATGGCTCAATGGATGGTGCTAGTAAGTTTGTTCGGGGTGATGCGATTGCAGGGATGATTATTTTAGCGGTTAATATTATTGGTGGTCTGATTATTGGGGTGGGTCAGCATGACATGAGTTTTGCTGAGGCGGGTAGGGTCTATGTGCTGTTGACGATTGGCGACGGGCTAGTTGCGCAAATTCCTTCCTTACTTTTATCTACAGCAGCAGCTATGGTGGTCAGTCGTGTGCGTGGTAGTGATCAGACCGTTGGTTCGCAGATTTCGATGCAGTTATTTGCTAACCCTAAAGCTTTGAATATTACCGCAGGAGTGATGGTGATTTTGGGGGTTATCCCTGGCATGCCTAATTTAGTATTTCTTATCGTTGCTTCAGGTTTGGCTGGTATTGCTTATTGGATTTCTCAGCAAGCTAAGGAATGAGCACAAATTAATTTAGGCAAGTTCAATTTAAGAATTATAATGATGCAACTCATAAACTTTATTTAAAATCGACCCAAGATAAAACCTTACTCAAAAGAAATTGAAGCGCAGATGCGAGAA
>NZ_FQTQ01000058.1 GCF_900128525.1 methanotrophic endosymbiont of Bathymodiolus puteoserpentis (Logatchev) | reverse complement strand
TTGGGTCGGGACGAGGTGACGAGGACGAATCGGGGCGCCGAAGGCATTAGCAGTCGCGTTAAGTTTTTGCTGCTTGCTTGGGCAGGGATGCCCAAAACAAGCTTTCGCAAAAATAGCGACTCCCCGCACTACCCGCTTTTTAATTAAGTTATATAACATAGTTAAGTTATATTTACCATGAAATATATAGGTAACTATATGTTATATATAGTTATTTTTTATAGGCATGATAATTGCTTTTAATATCCTGTAGCTCTTACCAGAGCGTGTACCAGAGGATAATATAAAGCGTAATGGCCCATGAACCCGGATTCCGCAATACAGGAGCGTATCCTACCTCATGAAATACTTGGGACTCCTGTCGACAACTATTCATTCACATACGGAGCGAATTGGATAAGCCCCAGTACGCCCTGAGTCTGTAACGACTGCTGTATTTCACATAATATTTAAGAGAGAAAATGCACAGAGTTCTAATAATTCTAGTTATCACCCTAGCATCCAGTATGGCAAGAGCTGACAATGGAAAATGGATTCAAGATATACGTGATGAAATTTCTGAGTTTGAAGTCATTAAGAATGACAATATAGACGTTTATAATCACTACAAGATATGGGATTATGCAGTTATGGCTGCTGAATTAGCTGAAAAACGGTATGCCTCATCTTTAAAGAAATCACTTGAGGCTCAGAACCGAATTTATGATCGTAATTGGCTGTATGATCTTGATTATTTTGTACGTAAGTACTCTAACCAAGCATTGCTGGATATTTTTGCATGTAAAAATAAAGCATGGAGGGAGAAAAACCTTACTAAAATCGAGGCTGGTATGGAAAGAACTCCCACTAAGGAATTAGACAGATCTAAACGTAGGTTGACAGCCGTTGAAAACGCAATATCTTGTTACGTAGATATGTATACAAATCTATCGTCTAGAAAACAGGCTTATTATGGCAGCCGAGCAGATGACTTAATGGCTACTGATGAGTTGTATGCATTACGTAAATACGACTTACCACAGGCAAAGATGGCATTGAAGTATATAACTGAGTTTATTGCAGCTATAGAGCCTTATATACCTCATGCTGTATATGAGATTTTCCCTGGCTGGGTTAACCATGACAGCATGGGATATCGATACACTCAGGATTGCGATGACAGCCAGATAAGGAAAGTGTTTATTGTGTTGGATGGTATTTCCGGATTGTCGTATTGGTCTGAGATTCAGGATTTGACTAGTGGTGATATGGCGTGGCCTCTCCAGAAGGTGGTTAATTCTTGTGGCATGGTCATTTTGCCTTTGAATACCCTCTCTGTGGGTCTATCCAGAATTTGGGGGTTTTCTCTCCAGAAAACATTGGAGTCTGAGGTGGATCAGGTAAAAGAAATCATAGATACCATTGACCCTGCTATGCGTATTTTCCTTATGCGTGGAACGGATGATGGTCGTACTGCGGAGGCGGTGTTAGACTCACTGAAGGTAGGCAGGAATCATCGAAGGGTAGCGGGGCTTGTCACAGTAGATAAGAATACAGAGAGGATAGCCATTACTTATAATAAGGATTGGTTCGCGGGGTCAGAGGAGGAAAGAATGGCTCTCAAGATTAAGGGAAGTATGATATTTTATGATATTCTTAGGCTTGTGTGGCTTTAAAATAATATTTTAAGCAGTTTGATGTTCGACACCAAATTGAATAATCGGTTCTGTCGCAAGAACTAGTGAAAGCGAAGAGCGCCTTGTCTTCAGGCATAACTATCCTGCTAAAGCCATAAATTGCTTATAAGCAGGCATATTTTCCTCGGACAACTGTCCCTTTCGAATCATAT
>NZ_FQTQ01000057.1 GCF_900128525.1 methanotrophic endosymbiont of Bathymodiolus puteoserpentis (Logatchev) | reverse complement strand
ATTCATCGTTTGTTTCCTTATCTTTTGAACTTTCGGCGGTTCACAGATAGGGAGACTCACGATGATTCCCGTAATTGTCAAACTTTATGAGTCCCCCAGCAAAGCTGGGGGGTTACTTATTAGAAATTAAATATACACATAGCTTTACCTGGCATTAATTATGACCGCGTTTTTGAATTACCAATAATAACGGCCGACCAATACACCATAGCTAGAAGTAGCCGTATTCAAGCAAAAACATCGACTCTTATTGAGCATCGAAATACCCAAATAGGAAGTATTCCAAAAATAACAAAAACCACAACAGGCACTGAATTTTATTACGGCTACGGTCGTGCAAAAATAATGGCCTTTACTTTAATGCTTTGCAGTGCCTTTTTTGCTATATTTGCTTACTTTTTCTTTTCTGGTTTTTCGGATTTTTTACCGACAACGACAAGCTTAATGGCTATTTATGTTTACTTGATTGCCTTAGCTCTTTTTCTTGCAGGACTCTTTTTAATAACAAATAGCCTGACTACTAAAATCAATTTAATGGGTGTTAGCAAACAACAACGCATCTTTGGTTTTTTGTTGGAAGAAAAAATAGCGGCTAAAGATATTGTCGATATAATCTCGGAAAAGAATGGTTCATCAACATATGGAAAGACAACTAAAGTTTGGTTTTGTCTAAAACTTCTTACCCGTGAGGGTAAGAATATAGAGATTGGAGATAACTTAGAAGGACAAAGCTATGCCGAGAAAATCAGGCAAGAAATGCTTTCTGCTTTAGGTTTATCTTGGCAAGCAGCCACACTAGAAACCCAAAATACGAACCAGAAAAGACCTATTCCAGCCTGGTTAGGCTTTGGATTACGCTTGATGGGTAAATTATTATCCTATACATTTTTTATTGCTTTTATCTACGATATGTACCTTTTATCTCCTGAAGCCACCGAGTTTATAAGTAAGTTATTCCTTTAAGGAAGAGTTAATTGAAGTAGATATAAAAATTTATGGGGTCATGCACTTATGGCTTGAATTCAGGTTACTAGAAAAATACTATGCTCTTTTTAAGTCAATAAATGCCTAATATAAAATTAAAAACCTTTAATTTTTACCCGTCAATAGGTAAGCACCTTTTTTGTTAAAAACTAGAATATTCCTATAAAAACGAGCCAAAATAGTCTCTTAGAGGTGTTTTCAAAATGTTTTATGCTTTACATAGCTTATGCAAGATGCCCTTTTATGACTTATTTCTAATAATATATTTTATATTTGTGGAAAAACTATGCGGATTCCCCTATAGTGAGAGTCGTTACAGATTTTGTTATTGGTAGTAAAAAATTTATTCCCTCGCATATTTTTCTGAGTTTTCCTCTTGCATCAGCTGTATACAACACTTTATTTTTTAATTTTTAGGTATTAAGTTCTATGGCTACAGGCACAATAAAATGGTTTAACGAGTCCAAAGGTTTTGGTTTTATTTCTCAAGATGATGGCGGTGCAGATGTATTTGTACATTTCAGCGCGATTCAAGGAACGGGCTTCAAGACTTTGAACGAAGGTCAAGCAGTTACTTATGATGTAGAAAACGGTCCTAAAGGTCCTCAAGCAACTAGTGTTGTAGCATCTTAAGTTCGACCTAATCGGTTTACCGAATACATGGAACCTCGCTTAAGCGGGGTTCTTTTTTTGTAACTACAATAAAATTATCACCGCTGGAAAAGGAACACTATTGAAAAGGCTATTTGTTGGCAACTTACCCTCAAACACCACTGTAAAAGAATTTGAAGCCCTATTTGCCCAGTTTGGCACAGTGCGCTCATCTGAACTTATCACTGATATTTTTACCGATGAATGCAAAGGATTTGGCTTTATTGGCATGGAAGGTCATGAATCTCGTGCTGCGATTGCAGGCTTAGATGGCAAAAATTTTAATGGCAACGCTTTAAGAGTAGGCTTTGAATCGCCTAAATCAAGACGTCGCTAGTTTAATAAAATAACGAGCAATAGCCCCTAGAATCACATCAGGGGGCTATGCTTACATACTCTCTCTCATCGTTTCCCCTCCTCTTCTCTAGTACAGCACCTCTTAAATTTGGAATCTAAAAAAATAGTATAAACATTTTTTTAAAAGTGTTACTAGCCTCCTGTACTAAGCTAATTTCTCAATATAATCAATGATAAACTGAATACTGCGCTGACCATTGTATTCATTAATATCTAATTTATAAGCAATTTTTACTTGGCGTAAGCCTAACCAATACTCAGGTCGCTCAACAAAAAAAGCAATCCCATCAATCAGTAACTCTTTTTCGGGTTGACGCAATACTAATTTCAAGTGCTGCTGCCCAACAATCCGCGACTGCACAACATCAAATACCCCATGAAATAACGGCTCAGGAAATTCCTGCCCCCACGGTCCCGCACTCTTTAATAATTCACAAAAGCCAAGCGTCATTTCTGCTTCCGTTAATTCACCATCGCTGTAGACTTTCTGATCCAAATCAACATCCACTAAACGCTGTTTAACGGCTTTATCAAAAGCGAGCATAAACACAGGGTAATCATGTAATTTTATACTTAACCCTGCCGCCATAGCATGACCACCAAACTTAGTCAGCACTTTCGGGTGGGCAACAGCAATATCACTAAGCACATCACGAATATGTACTCCAAGAATAGATCGTGCTGAACCTTTAATTTCACCGTTATCTGCATTAGCAAAAGCAATCACAGGGCGGTTTAAGCGATCTTTAATACGTGATGCCAAAATCCCAATAACCCCCTGATGCCAATCTTCATTATAAATACAGACACCTGCGGCTAAATGCTGCGCATCAAAAGCTTTCATTTCTGCTAATAAAGACATCGCTTCCTGCTTCATTTGCCCTTCAACTTCGCGTCGGTCACTATTCAACTCATCCATTTTCATGGCTAAATTTTTGGCTAACACGGCATCATCAGACATCAAACATTGAATACCAACACTCATATCATCCATACGTCCCGCTGCATTTAGTCGCGGACCAATGGCAAAACCTAAATCCGAAGACGCTAAACTATGCAAATTACGACCCGCTATTTCCACTAGCGCTTTAATGCCTGCGTGCCCTTTACCCGAACGCATACGCAACAAACCTTGATGTACTAAAATTCGATTCACTTGGTCTAACGCCACAACATCCGCAACCGTCCCTAAAGCCACTAGATCTAATAATTGCGCCAAGTTAGGTTCAGTTATTTTATGCTTAATATACCAACCTTGCTCACGTAACCGGCTACGTAATGCCATTAGCACATAAAACATCACCCCTACACCTGCTAAAGCTCGACTTGGAAATTCATCATCGGGTAAATTAGGATTAACAATGGCATCAGCCGCAGGCAACTGCTCGCCCGGCAAATGATGATCGGTCACTAACACTTGCATACCTGATTTTTTCGCCATCTCTACTCCCGCAAGACTAGAGATGCCGTTATCCACAGTAATTAACACATCCGCTTGCTTAGCAATCACGAGCTCGGTAATTTCTGGCGTTAAGCCATAGCCATACTCAAAACGATTAGGCACAATAAAGTCTACCTGCTTAAAACCTAATAATTGCAACCCTAACATAGCTACAGCACAACTTGTCGCACCATCCGCATCAAAATCAGCAACAATCACGACCTTCTTCTGCAAATCAAGCGCAGCAATCAGGTAAGTGACCATTTCTTCCATCCCTGTTAGTAGCCAAGGCGAAGGGAGTTGTGCCAAACCATACTGTAATTCAGTCTCTGATTTAATACCGCGTGCCAAATAAATACGTTTAAGCACAGGATTTATTTCAGCAAGACCTGTTTGCCTAGCTAAAATAGGACGTTCAACAATTTTCTTAGTAAGACCGTGGTAATGCATATTAATTTGTATTATTACTATTTAAAAGACTAGCAATCGGCATAGGCTTACCAAGGTGATAACCTTGAGCATAATCAACACCAATGTCACGCAATTTTTCTAAAATCTGATCATTTTCCACAAATTCTGCAATGGTTTCCAAACCCATAACATGACCAATCTGGTTAATCGATTTGACCATTTCAGAATCAATCGGGTCATCCAACATATCTTTGACAAACATACCGTCAATTTTTAACACATCTACATTTAAATTTTTCAAATAAGCAAACGAAGAAAGGCCACTGCCAAAATCATCTAAAGAAAATTGGCAGCCAAACTTAGATAAAGTATCTATAAATATCGTAGCATCCTGCAAATTTGCTATTGCTGCCGTTTCAGTAATTTCAAACTTAATTTTCTCAGCAGAAACATCACTATTTTCAAACTGATGAATAATATAAGCCAGCACCGTTTCATCACCTAACGATTGACCAGACAAGTTAATGGCAATCGAACCAACATGATGTAATTGATCGGCATGGCAACTTAACCATTGTAAAGTATGATGAACCACCCAACGATCAATACGGGTCGCTGAATTATAACGCTCAGCTGCCGGTAAAAAAGCCCCCGGCGGGACGATTTTCCCATCCTGCATTTTTAAGCGTAATAATACCTCATAGCCAATCTTAAGTTCTTTATTTAGAATAGGCACAATAGGCTGCACATAAAGCAAAAATCGATTATTATCTAGCGCATCACTAATTTCACTACTCCATTTTATCTCTCCTTTACGCTGTTTCAATCGTTCACTATTTTCCGTATGCACTTCAATGCGATTACGTCCTGCATCTTTAGCGGCATAGCAAGCACTATCCACTTGACTTAAAATTTCCTGACTATCTTTAGTATGTTGGTCAATAATCGCTAAACCGATGCTAACGCCAATGGTAAAAGTATGCTCCTCCCAATGAAATCGAAAATCTTCTAATGCATGAATAACATGTTCAGCTGCTTGATTGGCTTGAAAAATACCACAATGCTCCATCAAAATAGCAAATTCATCACCGCCCAAACGCGCCAGAGTATCACGCGCACGAATATTTTTTTGCATTAGACTGCCCACTTGGCGCAATAATTCATCGCCTGCCACATGACCACAAGTATCATTAACCACTTTAAACTGATCCAAATCAAGAAAGCAAAGCGCATGCGAATCCCTTTCTCGCTTAGCCGAATCAACCACACGCTTCAATCTCGCCTCAAACTCACGCCGATTAACCAATCCCGTTAATAAATCATGACTAGCCTGATAATTAATCTCTTCACGTATGCGTTTTGATTCAGTTATATCTTCTTGAATGGCAACAAAATTCGTGATATTGCCCAACTCATCAAACATAGGACAAATATGCTCGCTAGCCCAAAATAACTCACCATTTTTCTTACGATTTTGCAATTCACCACGCCACTCATTACCCGCCAGCAAAGTATCCCATAAATGTTGATAAACGCTTGCTGCAGTATGTCCAGAACTGACGAGACTCAGCTTCTTCCCTAACACTTCATCCGCACTATACCCTGTTATCTCAGTAAACTTTGGATTCACATATTCAACAATCCCTTTTTTATCTGTCATCACTACGCCATTTGGGCTATGCGTCACTACTAAAGAAAGTTTTTCCATTTTTAACCTAGCAACTTTAAGCGTCGTAATATCCTGTGCAAACCCCTCAACGGCTATTACTTTTCCTTGTGTATCAAATAAGGGGGACTCAACAATACGTAAAGTATGTATAGCCCCGTTTTTATGGACTATCTCAAGCTCATAAGGAGGCACGATTTCACCTTGAATCGAGCGCTCAGTATAACTCTGAGCTAAACGATTTAACTCAGTATCAGGTAGGTACGTCGAATAATGCACTAAAAATTCTTCTGGGGTATAGCCTAATATATTTTCAATAGAAGGCCCAACATAAGTAAATACCCCTTTTATATCATGCGCATACATAATATAGTCATCTCTAATGCCCTCGACTAAACGCCGAAATTTACGTTCACTCTCCTTTAACGAAAGAGCTTGCTTACTTATTTTTTCGGTCTTATCTGTCACTTCTTGCCTAATACGCTGCTCACGCCCAGCAATATTTAGTAAAAAGGCACCGGTCAAACTTAAGGCAAAAAAGCTCGCCGTCATCAACCAATAAAGTAACCATGAGGAATATTGATAGGTAAACGCCTGTGTAGGACGATAACTAAATTGCCATTGCCGACTGCTGATATGCAGTATTTTATTAACCACTAAATCTTGATAACCAAAAATCTCAAATGACTCTTTGTTGATAACACTAGTAAACAAAATTCTAGCAGGTTTATCTGTTATATCAGTAATGTCTAACTCTAAATGCTGTTCAAAGGAATTTAATAACTGACCAAACAAATGCTTATAAGTATACATATGTCCTGCTAAAGCGATGATACTATCACCTGAAAAAAGCGGTAAGACACGAACAAAGCGCCTGCCTGGGTGCACTTGCAGCGCCTCTAATATTGGCGGCATAATAACCGAAGCTTTAGTGCGTAACATATAGGCACATAATGCTTCGCGCTCACCAAAGCATAGATGGAAATTATTAACATTCTCTTGTTCCTTCAGAGCAGAGACATACCTCTTGGGAACTTGTGAATATTTAATCACAAAATATCCCTCCCGATTCGCGGCGCGTATAATTTTCCCTTGATTATCTAGCTCAACAATCTCACCATGCTGCTGCTCATAATCCAAGCGTTTATTATCAGGCAAATATTCTATCCATGCCACTGCATCAATATTCTCTTGATAATCCGGAAACTCCGCAATGTAACGATCAAAATCTTTTTGACTTAACTGCTTCTGGTTTTGAAAATAAGCCCGCATAGACCTTAATAAGGTTTCATGCACTTCTAATTCGCCTTTAATCAAAGTATGGGTAATTTCAACATTTGCCGTAAACCTGTTTAACAGCTGCTGCTGCTCAATTGTTCGAGTGTATTGCAAAATAAAAAGCAAAACTAGAAATAACACCGTCATTGGCACAACAACCGTCCCCACTCGGTTACGCCAATTTAATTTAGGTTTAGCGAATAAAATCAGAGTAATAGGGGTAAAGATAACAACACCTAACCCACCGCCGGCCCACCAAACAAGTAAAGAATCTAACCAAGTATCTGCACTCAGAACACCTAACAATAAATCAGCGGTAACGGATAATAAAGCGGGAAAAAAGGAGGCAACAACCCCTGCTATCAGAAAAAATTTAAGAATATCTCGGTCATGAATTAATAATGTTGGCCACAGTTTAAATTTAACTAATAGATATTTTCCTAGCCAAGCATGAAACATTGCTTGCCCACCAATAATGACACATAGCAAAATAGCCGCATGATTATCCAGACCAATTAAACCTACGGCAACAAGAAAGTCACCTAAAAACACCCCAGGCAATAACCGATAGCCCCAAATCAAGACTGCCCCTAAAGCTATGCCTGCTGGTACCCATAAAGGGGTGACACCGCTAGGTGGCAGGGACAACATAAGTGTAAGCTGCCCAGCAATAAAATAACAAATAACTAGCAGTATATTGCCTATCAACACATTTCTAATCATTTTCAATTACAAAATCCTTAAGTAATTACTAGGCCGAAAAGTAAGGGGAATATCACAGATAAGTATAACAAAAGCTTGCACGTTAATAATTAACTTTATTCGACCACTGCCAGTAGGTATATAACTACAAGCTACACAACTACTTTCTAGCACAGCTCTGAAAAACAAGCTGAATTAAAATCATATTGTATCCTCACCCCCTTGTTTTTAATTCAAGCCCCAAAATAGTGCAAAAGCATTAACAATCGCACTTAAAAGTTGCATAACATAAACAGTTGTTTTATTAAACTAAGACTCTACGCTCCACCAATATAGGAAAATAAATAATTATATCAGCCACCTACAGTATCTACATTATTACTGGTATGGTTATTGCTTAAACCTTATAAAATATAATTACCTTAACCCATACTCAAAGAGAAATACTAATGTCTTATTTAGAACCCACTGAATTTGTCACAAAAATGGTTGATGCTGGTGAAGCAAAAGTTTATATGTCAACTAAAGATACTTTGATTCGTGCTTTTATGGCGGGAGCTACTTTAGCACTTGCAGCTATCTTTGCTATTACAGTAGCCGTAAAAACAGGCTCACCTTTATTAGGCGCCATACTTTTTCCTGTTGGGTTCATTATGCTATACCTGATGAAATTTGACTTATTAACTGGAGTTTTTACACTCGTTCCACTTGCATGGCTAGACAAAAGGCCGGGTGTCACAGTCAACCAAATATTACGCAACTGGGGCTTAGTGTTCTTGGGTAACTTCGCCGGCGCCTTAACTGTTGCCTTTATGATGTCTTTTATTTTGACTGTAGGGTATAACACCGACGGCGGTCTAATCGCCGAAAAAGTAGGTAAAATTGGCGAAGCGAGAACCTTAGGTTATAAAGCTCATGGCATTGGTGGATGGGTAACTATTTTTATTCGCGGCATGCTATGTAACTGGATGGTCTCAATGGGTGTGGTCGGCGCGATGATTTCTACCTCCGCAACCGGAAAAATGCTGGCCATGTGGATGCCAATTATGCTGTTCTTTTTTATGGGTTTTGAGCATTCCATTGTCAATATGTTCTTATTCCCCTTTTCAATGATTATGGGCGGCGGTTTTACGATAATGGACTATTTAATTTGGAATGAGCTGCCTACTGTATTAGGCAATATGATTGGCGGCTTTGTATTCGTTGGTTTACCTCTGTATTACACTCATGTACGTACAAACCCAGAACGTAATTTAAAATAATATATTTATAACAATCAAAGCCTCAATTCTATAAAACTGAGGCTTTTTTGTTTTCTCACCCACTTTTAAGTACTCATCATATGACTTGCAAATGTCCAGTCAATTAAAAATATCTATAGGACAGTATTCTGACAAAGGCCGTAAAAAGATCAATCAGGATTTTCATGGGGTGTCTATCCCCGAAGAACCACAATTAACGTCAAAAGGTATTGCCATCGCTTTAGCAGATGGCATCAGTAGTAGTGATGTAGGGCAAGTCGCCAGCCAAGCAAGTGTTACCGGTTTTTTAGAAGACTACTTCTGCACCTCAGAAGCATGGTCGGTCAAAAAATCAGCACACCAAGTATTAAGTGCAACCAATTCTTGGCTGCATTCACAAACCCAACAAGGCCAACACCGCTTCAATAAAAATCGCGGCTATGTTTGCACCTTAAGCGCCATGATTATCAAATCGAACACGGCACATACTTTTCATTTAGGTGATACTCGCATTTACCGCCTGCGCAACCATAGCCTAGAACAATTAACCAAAGACCATCGGCTGTGGGTTTCTGAAGATAAAAGCTACCTCAGTCGCGCTATGGGTATGCATGAACGCCTTGAACTTGATTATAAAACGCTACCCATAGATAAAGGTGATATTTTTCTGTTGACGACCGACGGTATCTACGAGTTTGTTAGTACAAACTTTATGGTTGATACGATTCATGCGCAGAGCCATAACCTAGATAATGCGGCTAAAATGATTGTCGAAAAAGCTTACCAACAAGGAAGTGATGATAACCTGACTGTACAGGTTATCCGCATTGATGAACTCCCGACACAAGATGCCGATGAAATTTATCAACAGCTCACCGAACTGCCCTTCCCCCCTATACTAGAAGCAAGAGCAGCGTTTGACGGTTATAAAATTATCCGGAAATTACATGCCAGTAGTCGTAGCCACATTTACCTAGCTATTGATATTGATACCAACCGGCAGATTGTTCTTAAAACACCCTCGGTTGACCTACAAGGAGACCCTGCCTATTTAGAAAGATTTCTGCTGGAGGAATGGATTGCACGCCGTATGAGTAGCACTCACGTGCTCAAACCCTGCTTACAAATACGTAAACGTAACTTTTTATATATCGTCACCGAATTTATTGAAGGCCAGACATTAACCCAGTGGATGATTGACAATCCTAGACCGAAAGTAGAAACCGTACGTAATATTGTTGAGCAAATTGCTAAAGGCTTACGTGCATTTCACCGCTTAGAAATGGTACATCAAGACCTCAGACCTGAAAATATCATGATTGATAGCACAGGCACAGTAAAAATAATTGACTTTGGCGCCACTAAAGTAGCAGGTATTGAAGAAATCAGTAGTCCAATTAAACATGCCAACCGACTCGGTACAGCTCAATACACAGCGCCAGAGTATATGCTTGGCGAATTGGGCAGTTCACGCTCAGACCTGTTTTCTTTAGGCGTTATTACCTATCAAATGCTGACCGGCAAGCTGCCTTATGGTACTCAAGTAGCAAAAACCACAACGAAAGCAGAACAAAAAAAATTAAAATATACGGCTATTCCTGAGGGCAGCGGCATTCCACTTTGGGTTGATGAGGCAATCAGAAAAGCACTACTGCCTGAACCTTATAAACGTTATCAGGAAATATCTGAATTTATTTATGATCTGCGCCATCCAAATAAAGAGTTTATCAATAAAACTCGCCCTCCATTAATGGAACGAGACCCCGTTATTTTTTGGAAAAGCATTTCTTTTATTTTACTGATCATTATTATGTTAATTTTGGTTGTAAGATAACGAGTTTCTTCCTCTCTGATCTCTGTCATCATGATGTCATATAACTATTGTATTTTCTTAAATTAAGAAAATACGAGCAAATAATATGTCTGAGCTAAAAAAACAACTAGTCACAATCATCGAAGAAAAACAATTAACCTCTTTATTTCAACCGATCGTCTCTCTCGCTGCTCAACAAGTTTTCTCTTTTGAAGCCTTAATTCGTGGTCCATCTAATAGTATTTTCCACAACCCGATTAGCTTATTCAGCTGCGCTGAACAATTTGATCTCACCATAGAATTAGAACATGCCTGCCGCAAAGCCAGCATACGTCAATACGCGCAGCTCAACTTAAAGCATAAGTTATTTTTAAATGTCAGTCCTAATGTATTATTACATCCAGATTTTAAAAAAGGCGAAACGCTACGCTTCCTTAAAGATAATAATATTTCACCCGATTCTGTCGTTATTGAAATCACAGAACAACAGCCGATTGATGATTTCAATATTATGCGCACAGCACTCAATCATTATCGTGATATGGGCTTTCAAATAGCGCTAGATGATTTAGGGGCTGGCTATTCTAGTCTACGTGTTTGGACTGAATTAATGCCGGATTATGTCAAAATAGACAGGCATTTTATTGAAAATATTGACCAAGACTCGGTAAAACTTAACTTTGTGCGCTCCATACAAAGCATGGCGACGGCAAGTAATTGTCAAGTCATTGCCGAAGGTATAGAGACAGAAGCAGAATATCTTACTATTGAAGCTCTGGGCATTACCTTTGGCCAGGGGTATTATTTCGCACGCCCTTGTGCTCAACCAGAAACAGAAATTGCCCCGCATTTATTTAGCAATTCAAAGGTAAATCAAGCTAAGCCTATCAGTAAGCACTCTAAACTTATTGAAGAAATCATTAAAACGACCCCACCGACTAAACCCGAAACAACGGTTAAAAGTGTACTTAATTTATTTCAAAAAGAAACACAGCTAGAATTTTTACCTATTGTTAAGGATGGTTTTTGTAGCGGTATTATTTATAGAGATCAATTTTTAATTAAGCTATTTTCTAGTCAATTTGGTATTGAACTACACGGAAAACAGGCGATTAGCTTATTCTTAATTAACCCTGTACAGTCCTTTGATAAAAATACCGCCATTGAACAAGTCAGTCAAAAATTAACACATCACTTACGTAATGACCATACTTTTATTATTACGCATAAAGGTAATTATTTAGGTACAGGAACCGTTATTGACTTACTTGAAGAAATAACTAAGCAACAAGTAAAAAGTGCGCAACATGCCAACCCTCTCACTTTATTACCTGGCATTACCCCCATTAATGAAAAGATTAATTTTTTCTTACATGAAAAACAGCCATTTGCTATTGCCTACTTTGATTTAGACCATTTCAAACCCTTTAACGATCACTATGGCTATAATGCAGGCGATGAGGCTATTAAATTAGTATCCCGACTTATACAAGAAAATATGGATAGTGAAATGGATTTTATCGGGCATATTGGCGGCGATGATTTTATTGTTATCGCTCGACATCATCATTGGCAGGAAAAGTGTCAAGCAATTCTAAAAGCCTTTGAACAGCAAGCTCCGCAATATTACACAGAAAAAGACCGTATAAATAAAGGAATTCATGGCCATAACCGTCAAGGTAAAGCTTGTTTTTTTCCTTTACTAAGCTTATCTATCGGCATCGTAGCACCAGAAGCCGCAAGCAGCTGCTCTTCGCATATAGAAATAGCAGATATAGCAAGCGAGGCTAAACATCAAGCAAAGTTACTACCCGGTAATAGCTATTTTATTAATCGCCGCATGCCTGAATCTGTAAAGCCAGAAGCTAAAGTACATACGTTTTCTACTCAAGAAAAGCATTTGCAATTGGTTAACTAAGAAACAGATAACTTCTCATTACCCACAGATATTTGAGGCATTCACGTCATAGCGCAGGATGTGCTAACGATGTGATGCGCTTCCTATCGACAGACTAATGACTGAGCCCTATTATGGCCAAATTATTTTATGCGTGCTCCTTAACGATTCAGCCGGTTATCAATAATACTTTGCACAACGTCAGGATCAGCTAAAGTTGAAGTATCACCTAAAGTATCAACCTCATTGGCCGCAATTTTGCGCAAAATTCGGCGCATAATTTTACCTGAACGGGTTTTAGGTAACTGTGCTGACCACTGAATTAAATCAGGGCTCGCAATCGGGCCAATATCAGCACGCACCAATTTAACCAGTTCTTTTTTTAGCTCTTCAGTCCCTTCAATTCCCACATGTAACGTGACATAAGCATAAATTCCCTGCCCTTTGATAGCATGTGGATAACCAACAACTGCCGTTTCAGCCACTAAAGGATGCTCATCAATTGCACTTTCTACTTCAGCAGTTCCCATGCGATGCCCTGAGACATTAATCACATCATCAACACGACCTGTAATCCAGTAATAACCTCGTTCATCACGCCTTGCACCATCACCGGTAAAATAATAGCCAGGATAATTTTTAAAATAGGTATCAATAAAACGCTGGTGATCACCATAAATACTACGTGCTTGTCCTGGCCAAGGACGCTCCATCACTAATACACCTTCAGTATCATCTTCTATTACTTGACCTTTATTACTTAAAATAGCAGGTTTAACACCAAAAAAAGGTCTTGTTGCTGAACTCGGTATTAATTCGGTTGCGCCCGGTAATGGGGTAATTAAAATTCCACCTGTTTCAGTTTGCCACCAAGTATCAACAATGGGGCAATTTTCCTTACCCACCAATTCGTAATACCATTCCCACGCTTCTGGGTTAATTGGCTCTCCTACCGAGCCCAACACGCGCAAACTACTGCGGCTGGTATTTTCTAAATATTGATCACCTTGCGCCATTAATGCTCTCAGTGCCGTTGGTGCGGTATAGAAAATATTCACTTGATGTTTATCCACCACCTGCCAAAATCGACTCGCATCCGGATAAGTTGGTACACCTTCAAACAATAAAGTCGTCGCGCCATTACATAAAGGGCCGTAAATCATGTAAGTATGGCCGGTAATCCAACCTATATCTGCGGTACACCAATAGATTTCACCTTCTTGGTAATCAAAGATATATTTATGTGTCATTGCCGCATAGAGCAAATAGCCACCCGTTGTATGCAATAAGCCCTTAGGTTGTCCTGTAGAACCTGAGGTATATAAAATAAACAAAGGATCTTCAGCATCCATCCATTCGGGTTCGCACTCTGCTGAAACTTCAGACATGGCTTGGTGATACCAAATATCACAAGCATCATTCCATGCGACTATATTACCGCTATTCTTAATAACAATAACACTTTCTATGCTAGGGCAAGAAGCAATGGCTTTATCTACTGTCGCTTTAATAGGAATGATTTTACCACCCCGATAGCCTTCATCCGCACAGACAACTAACTTACAATCAGAATCATTCACCCGATCCTTTAAAGCTTCCGCAGAAAACCCACCGAAGACAATCGAATGCACTGCCCCGATACGGGTACACGCTAAAATAACGACAGCAGATTCGATAATCATCGGTAAATAAATACACACCCGATCACCTTTTTTCACCCCATGTACTTTTAAGACATTGGCAAATCGACACACTTCTTGATGCAATTCGCAGTAAGTCATTTTTTTGTCATTAGCTGGGTCATCGCCCTCCCAAATCAATGCGACTTGATCACCTCGTGTTGCTAAATGTCTGTCGAGACAATTCACGCTAACATTAAGTTGCCCGCCTTCAAACCATTTAATTTCACCTTTAGGGTAGTCATATTCAAGCACCTTATCCCAAGGTTTTTGCCAGTCTAAAAATTTATCAGCTTGCTCAGCCCAAAAAATTTCAGGTTGTTCTATTGATTGTTGATATAAGGCTAAATATTGCTCATTATTAATATGTGCGTTTTTAGCAATATGATCTTTTACTGGGTGAATCTGATGTTCGTAGGTTTGATGCTCTGTCATAAATAGTTTTCCTTGTTTCTACCCGCTTAGAATATATTGTAGGATGCGCTGAGGAACGAAGCGCTTCCTATCGTCAGCACACCCTACGCTATGGCGTGAATATCTTAAATACCTGTGGATTTAGAAAAAACCTAATGGATTTATATCATAACTCACTAACATATTCTTAGTTTGCTGGTAATGATCTAGCATCATTTTATGTGTTTCACGACCTACACCAGATTTTTTATAACCACCAAACGCAGCATGAGCCGGGTAATGATGATAACAATTCGTCCACACACGCCCCGCTTGAATGCCACGTCCCATACGGTAAGCAAGGTTCATATCGCGTGTCCATACACCTGCACCTAAACCAAACTCAGAATCATTAGCAATTTCTAAGGCTTCTGCTTCATCTTTAAAAGTAGTAACAGATACAAAAGGTCCAAAAATTTCTTCTTGAAAAATTCGCATTTTATTATGTCCTTTCATAATTGTCGGTTGAATATAATAGCCATTGCCATATTCACCTTCTAATAATTCAGCTTGCCCGCCTATGAGAACTTCAGCGCCTTCCTGCTTACCAATCTCAACATATGCCATAATTTTATCGAATTGCTGTTTTGATGCCTGAGCACCGACCATAGTTTCTGTATCTAGTGGATTACCCCGTTTAATTTTGCCCGCACGCTCGATTACTTTTGCAATAAAGGCATCATAGATCGATTCTTGCACCAATAAACGTGATGGACAAGAGCAGACTTCACCTTGATTAAAAAAGGCTAATACAGCACCCTCGACTGCTTTACTTACAAATTCATCTTCTTGATCTAAGACATCAGCAAAAAATACATTAGGTGATTTCCCGCCTAATTCTACAGTAGAGGGAATGATATTTTCAGCAGCACATTTCATAATATGCGAACCAACAGGCGTTGAACCAGTAAAGGCAATTTTAGCAATGCGTGTGCTAGTCGCTAACGCTTGCCCTGCTTCTTTACCAAAACCATTAACAATATTGATGACGCCCGCCGGTAATAAATCAGCAATTACTTCCATCAAAACTAAAATAGAGGCAGGGGTTTGCTCAGCTGGTTTCATGACCACACAATTACCCGCTGCCAAGGCAGGAGCTAATTTCCAACACGCCATTAATAATGGAAAATTCCATGGAATAATTTGTCCAACAACACCTAATGGTTCATGAAAGTGATAAGCCACGGTATTTTCATCTATTTCACCAATAGACCCTTCTTGCGCACGTAAGCAACCTGCAAAATAACGAAAATGATCTATAGCTAAAGGCACATCAGCCGCCAAGGTTTCACGTACCGCTTTACCATTATCCCAAGTTTCAGCAACCGCGAGCTTTTCTAAGTTTTCTTCCATACGGTCTGCAACTTTTAACAAAGTATTTGATCGTTCTGTGACTGACTTTTTACCCCAAGCATCCTTTGCTGCATGAGCTGCATCTAATGCTAATTCAATATCTTCTTCCGTTGAACGCGGGACCTCGCAAAAGACTTGCCCATTAACAGGGCTTATATTCTCAAAATATTGATTTTTAACAGGCGCAACCCACTCTCCCCCGATAAAATTTCCATAACACGTTTTAAAATCAACTTTACTATCTAATTTATTGGGTGCTGCGTAAATCATTTGTATTAACTCCACTAGAGTAATTATTCAAAAAATAAGTCAAAATATTCCACCTTAAGGAATGAGGCTATGAGGCTGTTGTTTACTGCCAAAGGCTGCATAAAGGCTTCCTCACTTTCCTCATTGCTTCTACTAAATCTTGTATCGAAGCAGCTTCATAGCCTTTCTCCCAAAACACTTGCCCGGCTTTATCCAGTACCTCCTCTGTATCAAAAGCTTTAATTCTTGCCATAAATCATCATAATTCATTTAAGAATGATCGGTCAAAAATTAAAAGAGACGCTTTAAATAATTATCAAAAACACTCTATATTTTTACGCACCCTCAGTGCTATCTTTTGCTAAAATAACTAAACTTAAAATGTATTCATCAACCGCATAAGAATAAACCTATGACGAATTTCTCGCTTACTGCAATTTCCCCTATCGATGGCCGCTATGCTAACAAAGTTAAAGCTTTACGCCCTATTTTTAGTGAATATGGATTAATTCGTTTTAGGGTTCAAGTCGAAGTTCGCTGGTTACAAGCTTTGGCAGAGCATACACAAATAACTGAAGTCCCTGCCTTTAGCACAGCAGCGAATCAGCTACTTAATGCCATTGTGACAGACTTTTCTGAAGCCGATGCGCAACGCGTTAAAGATATTGAAAGCACGACTAATCACGATGTTAAAGCCGTTGAATATTTTCTAAAGGAAAAAATTGCTCATAACGCTGAATTAAACGCAGTAAGCGAATTTATTCATTTTGCTTGTACTTCAGAAGATATTAACAATCTTTCTTATGCCTTAATGCTCAAAGAAGGCCGTGTAGCAATTCTGCCACAAATTACTGACTGCATTGAGGCACTAAGAAACTTAGCGCATGACAATGCAGCTCAGCCGATGCTGTCACGTACACACGGTCAATCAGCCAGCCCTACAACAGCTGGTAAAGAGTTTGCGAACGTAGTTGCCCGTATGCTGCGTCAAAAAGACCAATTTGAAGCGGTTGAAATTTTAGGTAAAATCAACGGTGCGGTAGGAAATTATAATGCGCATGCCGTGGCTTATCCTGAAATAGATTGGCAAGAATTTTCTAAAAACTTTGTACAGTCTTTGGGGTTATTTTGGAATGCTTACACCATTCAAATTGAACCGCATGATTATATTGCTGAGTACTTCCATGCCTTATCGCGTTTTAATACTATTTTATTAGACTTTGACCGTGATATTTGGGGCTATATTTCTCAAGGTTTCTTTAAGCAAAAAACCATTGCGGGTGAAATTGGTTCATCAACCATGCCACATAAAGTCAACCCGATTGATTTTGAAAATTCAGAAGGTAATATTGGTTTAGCCAATGCCCTATTCCATCATTTAGCAGAGAAATTACCGGTTTCTCGCTGGCAACGTGATTTAACTGATTCAACTGTTTTACGTAATATCGGTGTAGGTATTGCCCATACCAGTATTGCCATTCAAGCCACTTTAAAAGGTATTTCTAAACTAGAAATTAATGCAGATATTATTGATGCAGATTTGGCGGCTAACTTAGAAGTTCTCGCTGAACCTGTACAAACAGTGATGCGCCGTTACGGTATCGAAAAGCCTTATGAGAAATTAAAAGAATTAACTCGTGGACAACGTATTACTAATGAAGACATGCAAACCTTTATCAATAACTTAGAAATTCCTGAAGAAGCTAAACAAGTGTTACGTGAATTATCTCCGCGTAGTTACACAGGTTATGCGGAAAAATTAGCGTCAGAAATTTAAGCTTATTGGCCGGTTGGGTTGAAACAACATCACCCCAACCGACACAACTTTTTGTAATTCCTATCACTTATGATTAATAGACGTAACTTCTCATTTTTAACGGGTGCTAAAGCGTGTTGTAGGATGTGCCGAGGAACGAAGCGCATCACATAAACGATACGCTTCCTATTGTCAGCACATCCTACGCTATGGCGTTAATATCTTAAATACCTATGAATAATGAGAAGTTACTAATAGACAGAGTTCATACAAGGCAAAAATCCATCATTAATTTAATTAGCTTGTGTATTACTATTTATAGTTTCATTAACTTTAAGTTCTGGTTCCGTTGCAGTCCAATATATGAGCTCTAAAGCACCATCATTATGCTCCACAACAGCACTACAACTTTCCACAAAATCTCCCGTGTTTATATATATAAAATTATCCATATTTTTTATTTCTGCATGATGTATATGACCGCAAATCACACCATCGAGATGTTTATCTTTTAGTGTACTGACGATACTTTCTTCATAATCAGAAATAAATTGCACTGCATTTTTTACTTTAAACTTAACATAAGCTGCGAGAGAGAAGTTTGATTGTATGCCCAATACCTTCCTTACTAAACGAAGTACCCTATTAACCCAAAGCAAAAAGTCATAACCATCATTACCTATCTTCGCAATCCATTTATGGCATTGTGCAATCGTATCGTATTCATCACCATGGACAATGAGAAATTTCTTCCCGTCAGCTGTTGTATGCACATCTGTTTTTTTGACTGTAATGTCACCAAACACATAATTATCATATTCTCTAACATTTTCATCATGATTTCCGGGAATATAAGTGATTCTAGTACCACGTCGCGCCTTACGTAACAGTTTTTGAATGACTGTATTATGATCGGTAGGCCAATACATTTTCTTAGAAAGCGACCAAAAATCAATAATATCGCCGACTAAATAAAGCGCTTCACTCTCGTTGTGTTTTAGAAAGTCGAGTAGCACATCCGCCTGACATTGAGTGGAGCCCAAATGTAAATCTGAAATCCAGATGGTTCGATAGGTATTATTCATAATCAAACTCTTAAATTGTATTGCAAGAAAATAATTTTTATTGCCAAAATTGGCTACCAAAACAATTTAAAGATTACCAGATAGAGATGAATTTTATATTACAGCATGTATTACCTCACCTAAATTCAGCTAATAACACTAAATCCCCGCTACTTTATCTGCAGTACCTCCCTACCAATAGATATTAATAAACCCTGAATAATTGCTGTATTTGCTCAAACTCATGCAGATAAGGTTTTGCCACTTCATGATTAGCGGCGATAACCACTAAATCATGCGAAAAAACCGAGGTGTTATACCAATTAAAACTGCCATCAATAACAATATAGTCATCAATGATGCAGTACTTAGAATGAATCGGCGAATAGGGTACGGGATGGTCGTCTTGTCCATAAACTAGACCAACATTCACTCCCGAATTTCTCAATCGTTCGATAACAGGTAAAAGCGGTCGATTTAACTCGTCTTCCATACTGCGCTCAACGCCAATTTTTCCTTGTCTGGCTAAATGGCCATTAAAGAGTATATGTACATACACGCCTCTATTTTTGGCATTAATTAAGGCACAAATAACACTATCATTATAATTACCCAGTAATTCACCAATAAGAAATAAACTAATTTTAATGGAATATTTAGCCCGATTAATTTCAGCCAAAATAGCATGATGGGGCAGATAATTTTCGCCACTTTGCATGGTATGTCGACCAAAGGTATATAGTAAATTGAAATGACTGAATGGATCTATGCCGTAGCGTTGAATAACGCCACCGCGTTGACTTTGAAAAATATTATCCAGTAAGCGACACACCCCTTTAGAGTGAAAAGTCATACCTGACTCCCAATTAGCCCACCAGCGCTCAAATGTAATATTGAACGAACCTAAGATGCAGTCTTCATCATTAAAAATGATAAATTTAGTATGCATATCAGGTTCCACTTCAATTAAAGGGTGATCAGGACTGCAAACAACCCCAATAAGTTCAATCTTTGCACGTTTTAGGCGCGCGTAATTATGGCTATTGGTCATTGTCATTTTACGCCAATCGACAAGGCATTGAACTAACACGCCCTGCTCGCTGGCATTAACTAAATGATTGGCAAAATCGTAATCATCAATACAATCGACACTCACTTTAATGGTGCAAAGTCGATCAGGGGCATTGTGCTTGCTACTAATTACCTTATCAATCAAGTCATGGATATAACGTTTAGGATGGTACGGATGGTTAGGCTGACCTTTAGTAAATTTAGGGACTAGGTGTAAAGATTCAAAATGATGATTGATCCAATCGACATCACTTTGCAGCTCATGAGCTTGTAACTCATAAGTTCGATAATGATTCGCAGTTGAGTGAGTCGCACTTATATCTCGATATTGTGGTATATCTGGATCACCTTGCAGTTAACGGTGTCCGCAACAATACATAAGATGGTAGACATACATCAAATCTATGGGTGATAATAAGTTTCCTAAGGTGTAAAAACCAACTTTTACGGAATTCAATTGCACGAAAAAGTGGCGCTCAGAGG
>NZ_FQTQ01000056.1 GCF_900128525.1 methanotrophic endosymbiont of Bathymodiolus puteoserpentis (Logatchev) | reverse complement strand
TCAATGCGAATTGTATTTGATGAGCACCTGAGGCAATGGAATTATACTGCCATTCCTGACGCAACAACTTTATAAGTTGCCTAAGTTATTTCATGCACATTCCTTAGTAGGGGAAAGTAAAGGAAAACCTGTTTCTATTGAGTTAATAGAAAATTTAAAAGGTGATAAAAAAGACCAAGCGATGGCTATTGTGCAATTATTTGGCGCATCGGGAGACAGCAAAAACAGCGAATTAGCAGAAGAAATTGGCCCTACGAGACTTTCTTTTTGGGATTGTGCATTAAATAAAGAATGGGCTGAAAAAGTAGATAAAAATAATTGGCTCTATACCGAAGCAAAAAGTGAAAATACGATTGATCGTATCAGTGGTACAGCCAATAATCCACGCCAAACAGAGCGAGTCCCCGCAGGCGCTATCTTTGATTTTAAATTAGCCTTTAAAGTCTTAGATGAAACAGAAGAAGAGTTGCTTGAGATGGTTTTAACCGGCTTAAAATTATTAGCAATGGATGGTATTGGCGGTTCAGGTTCTCGGGGGTATGGAAAAATTAGCTGGCAAAATTTACGTTTAAACAAGGAAGATTTGCAAGCGAAATATCAAGCAATAGAGCCATTTAAATAGGAACTGTTATGCAACGATATACACTCAGCATACAACCAGAAACCGCTTTTGCCACTCCGCTAAAAGGGGATACCTTATTTGGGCAGGCGTGCTGGTTGATTCGACATTGTTATGGTGAAGAACAATTAAGCAATCTGCTAGAAGGATATACGGCACAAAAACCATTTATGGTGGTATCCGATGCGACACCCAAAGGCTATTTGCAACGTCCAACCGTGCCATTATCACTCTTGGGTTTTGATGTTACTGACTCTAAACAACGTAAGCAATTAAAAGGTAAAAAATGGTTTCCTGAATCGGTTTTATCTCAACCTTTGAATACATGGCATAACGTGGCATTAACCGCCAATGAAATGTTAGATACGATGGGGATAATAGGTGAATTAATGCAACAAGATAGCCAAAACCATAATAGTTTAAATCGAAAAACGGGGACAACAGGCAGTAGTGAGGGCTTTGCCCCTTTTCAGCGTTATATTACTTGGTATCACCCTGAAGTAGTATTAAATATTCAGGTAGAAATTGATGAACACCGTTTTTCTATTGAGCAATTACAAGAAGTATTTAGTCTCATGGGTATGCAAGGTTACGGTAAAGAAGCGAGCTGTGGTTTAGGGAAATTTACCCTAAAAAATGTCAGTCAACAAGAAAGGCTCAACCTTCCACAAGCCAATGCTTTTTTAACACTAGCCCCTTGTACGCCACAAGGCTTATCTTGGCATGATGAAGACTGCTATTACCAAATTTTCACCCGTTTTGGTCGGCATGGTGATCTTGCAGTACACAGCAACAACCCCTTTAAAAACCCCATATTAATGGCAGACAGTGATGCCGTTTTAACACCACAAACAATGGATACTCAACAAGGCTGGTGTGGGCAAGGTATGAGTGGTGTATCTAAAGCTATCACCGCCACGGTGCAGCAAGGTTATGCTCCCATTCATTTGATTAATCGAGGCTAAAATGACATCTATGCTACAGACGACACATTGCACGATTTCCAGTTTAACGCCCATACATATTGGATGTGGTGAGGATTATTATCCAACCAACTATGTCATTAAAGACGGGGCATTACATCATTTCTCTGCCGAAGGCATGATACAAGCATTAAGCCTCGCGGAAAGAAACGCCTTAGCCACTAAAGCCATGCAAAAAGGAGCGGATGGGTTAAAAGCTTTGCAAGCAGGTATTTATGCAAACAGTGATGCTTTAATTGAACAAGCGACACATTCTGTTCCTGTGACAGAAGCTATGGAGCATTTTTATCAAAGTCGTGTAGGTAAAGTAGCTCAACATGAAAAGCAAGGGCGCAAAATACAGAATATTTTAGAAATACAGCGTCATGCCTATAATCCTTATACGCAACAGCCTTATATTGCAGGCAGTGGTATTAAGGGAGCCATTCGTACCGCCTTACTCGACCAGTTAAATGATCATAAAGACCATAATTTTGATGAAAATCGCAGCGCACCAAGGCATGCGGGCGAACAGCTACAAAAAAAACTAATCGAGTATCAAAATATTACTGATGATCCTTTTAGGCTTTTAAAAATAAGTGATGCCCCCTATCAACACCCAGATGAGTTAAATGGTTTGGAAATACGCTTTATTGTCAATCGTAAAAAACAACAGCGTAAAAAAATGGAAAGTCAGGGTATACCTTTAAAAATGGAATGTCTGCCTGCCAATCGCAGTAAAAGCCTGAGTTTTGATATTCGTTTTTTAGATTCGACAGAGAAAAGCATTCCGCAAATGCGCGATATACAACAATTAGTCAATATCTGTAATGCGTATTATCTGCCTCAACTAGAAAACGAATTACGCTTATTACACGATTTAAACTATGTTAACCCCATATGGCGACAAGAAATACAAAACTTATTAGATGGTGAAATCGGGAGAGCAATCGCCAAACAACAAGTATTTTTATTACGCTTAGGAATGAGCACAAATTAATTTAGGCAAGTTCAATTTAAGAATTATAATGATGCAACTCATAAACTTTATTTAAAATCGACCCAAGATAAAACCTTACTCAAAAGAAATTGAAGCGCAGATGC
>NZ_FQTQ01000055.1 GCF_900128525.1 methanotrophic endosymbiont of Bathymodiolus puteoserpentis (Logatchev) | reverse complement strand
CGGCTGCCAGTTGTTGATAAACCATCTTAAGTGCTGTCATCGTATTGACTTCGGCATCACGACGTTCATCTTGTGCTTTATGCAAGCGTCGTTCAGCGGCAAGAATATTGCCTTGATTACGATCAAATATTGATAGTGGAATAGAAAATCCAGCGTTTAAGTTATAAGTGTTACCATCAAGATAGGTGTTAGTCCCAAAATTAAAGGTAATATCAGGTATCGCTTTGGATTTTTCTACCTCAATCCGTGCCTGCCGCTGATTCATTTCTGTTGCCCACCGGGCTAGATCAGGGTTTTCAGTTATTCGCTGAATTAATGCGTGCAACTCAGGTGGTTGGTGAATATCTTCTAAATTACCCTGCACAGACTTGAATAGTGCTTGGGTACTCCCCCAGCTATTTGCCAGACGTAGGCGGCTGGCAGCCAGTTGTTGTTGTGCACGCTGTTGTTCAATCTGTGAAGAGGCTTGCATCACTTTGGCTTTTGTTTCTTCAAGAGGTGCCACACTCCCTGAACGAACTTTCGCGGCAGAAATTTTGACGACTTGTACGGCTAGATCCAGTAATTTTTCTGCTAACAACAACCGCTGCTGGGTAACAAGTACTGCAATATAAGCCTGTGTAACCTGAGTCAAAACATTAATACGCTGCGTTTCATAATCCCAATGAGCAAGGTTTTGATTTAACCTAGCAAACTCAGTTCTGGCTGCGCGTTTTCCCCCAAGCTCAACCAACTGACTTAGATTTAAGGTAATAGCATCACCATCTGGCCCCTTTAATTTATTATTAGCAAAATTTGAAGCTTGCACGCCAAAAGTAGGGTTAGGTAATAGATTTGCCTGTAAAGTAGCTGCCTCACGGGCACGAATTTCTTGAGAAAAGGCCGCGAGTTTAGGGCTGCCTGTTAGTGCCAGCGCAAGTGCCTGCGATAAAACCAACTCAGTTGTTGGTTCTTTAACCGCTAATAAGGCAGCCGTGGGCTGTGTCGTTTTATCTGCATACGCAGGAGGAAAAGCTAAACAGCTCCCTAAAATCGTTAGCGAAAGTATTCTGCACGAAATGTGATTGTTTTTTACGAGTGGGTTCATTGAACCTCCTAATCTGAAAACAAAGGGTCTCAAGTAAAACTTGAGAAACGGAATAGAAAAGGCGTTAGGTAAGGGGAAGAGACAGGAATCTTACAACTTGTAGGATATGCTGAGGCATGAAGCACATCGCATAAAAGTACACTTTATACTTGATCAAGCTATAAAATTTATATTTTAGTCATGCAGGGAAGGGGGCAGCAGGTAATCTTGTCGCACCGCTATTCATTTTTCAAACCCTAACATTGACGAGATCAATATTCTTTATCCATCAAACGCCTAAGCATTCAGGCAATAGGAGGGCGTAACTTAGGTAAGGTATTTCTAGAGTGCCAGAGATCGGCTTGGAGAGGGGAGTTGATAGTATTTTGTGCTAGAATATTTTTTGTTACAAATACGTTGCTTGCAAGTGTCTGCCCCATGTGTCCGCCATGGTCATAACTACAAACTCCGCAGTGCGAATTATGATCCTCTGCAACGGTTTGAATGTCAGAATCAGAGTGAAATTGTTGCACAGAAAAAACAGGATGAGGTTGATTAGCATCAGCAATAGACCAGTCATGAATATCCGTCACCATCCAACTAGACATCCAGAAAGTCAAAAATGCTAAAAAATAAATACTCGTTTTTTTCATAAGCTAGATGATAACAAGAATCAATAAAAGGTCAACTAAATTAGCCGTGAGGCGAATGAAAAATCTTTACTAAGAACTATTTTTTATTTCAAAAGAGTTATTTTTATTGACAATGATTACTGTTTAAAACATAATCCAAAAAAAGAGTTTTCTAAACTGACTAGACAATGAAATCAAAGAGCCTACCCATTTTACTCATCTTGATGATGCTGATAACGCCTATTGCATCGGCGTTTGACCATTGTGCTGGGATGGGTATGTCTGGTGATTTATCTCATGTCTCCTTGTCAGCGGATGATACAATGCTTTTAAATATGCTTGGATCATCTAATTACCAAGCCGATATGGACTGTCATAGTAGTGATAGCTGTACTTTTCACTTCTGTGCTGATCTAGGTGTTATCGCTACGGTGCCTAGAATTAATACACTCACGTCTTCCTATTATTCAATTTTTGAATACACTTCACCCGATAGTACCGTTTTATCTTCTGAATTAAGACCCCCGATATTTATCCTCTAACAGAGGAATACTCTATCTATTATCTGTGTAGGATGTGCTGACGACAGGAAGCACATCAAAATGATGCGCTTCGCACCTTAACATCCTACGTTTTTTTCATAGATAAATACATTCCTCTCTATGCACATTCCGGTTTATACCCGGCATTTAATTTTTTGTGTACGAGGATCTTATGATTTCACTCAACAAAACCATCGCATATTTTGTGTTGCTGGTTTTATCCTGCATCGTTGATGCCAAACCTGCTAATTTACTGAGCTTGCAAGCCGCTATTGATAGAGCTGTGCAAGATAATCCGAGCTTGGCACAAATCCAAGCACGTTCGGAAGCGTTAGCGGCGATACCCTCTCAGGTGGGCACACTGCCTGACCCTGTCATTAGCTTTAATGCTTTAAATTTACCCGTTAACAGCTTTGATCTTGCGCAAGAAAATATGACGCAAATGCAAGGTGGCATTTCTCAGGATATTCCTTTTCCAGGGAAATTATCCTTACGCGAACAAGCGGCAAGCTACCAAGCTGAAGCGGCAACTTATGATGTTGCTGAAGCACAACTACGTCTAGTACGTGATGTTAAAAAAGCTTGGTGGGCACATTTTTATTTAGACCGTGCTTTAGAAATTATCATTCTAAACCAAAACCTATTGCGTCAATTCGTTGAAATTGCCAGTACAAAGTATGAAGTAGGCGAAGGCTTACAGCAGGATGTGTTATTGGCGCAATTGGAATTATCCAAATTATTGGATACTGAAATCCG
>NZ_FQTQ01000054.1 GCF_900128525.1 methanotrophic endosymbiont of Bathymodiolus puteoserpentis (Logatchev) | reverse complement strand
TCATGATTTTATTTTATGTACATTGGGAAATAAGGGGGAATTATCTCAGAATTTACCCATTAATGCGACAGAACCAGACAAGGCGCTCTTCGCTTTCACTAGTTCTTGCGACAGAACCTACCGCCGCCCCTTGTTTAATTCTGCCATATTTTAAACCCTTTTAAGTTAGCCCGTTTTCGGGTCAATGGTTCAAATTGAACCGTTAAAAGTATGAGGGTATGAAAGTATGTTCACACCTTCATACTTTGTTCTTTTTCTTCGCTTTCCTCAATATTTTCAAGTGCTGATTTCACCATAAAATAAAGCGTCCTTGAAAGATTATTGACATTGCTAGGCGGGGTTTTAAATGGTTCTGTATCACTTTCCCGCAACCGCTTAACGGCTGCAACTTTTTTAAGTTTACCTATAATTTTATCCTCTGGAATCTTATAAAAATATTTCCTAAAATCCCGCGCTTGCTCATTTTTATTACTTGATACCATATTTAGTAGAAACCTTACATTTTTAGCCCCGTATTCCTCTAATTGTTGCATGTGCAATAATGCCATATCAACGCTTTCTGGGTCTGGTGTAATAGGCATTAAAACAAGGTCTACACTTTCCGCTATCCATTTATCGAATTTGGGGCGGTTGCCGCCGCTGTCAACGATACATAATCCATCATTGTTCATTGCCGCACCCATTAGAGTAGATAGCGTTTCAGGCTTTCGCGCATCATAAAAAGTGTAAGCTCTACCATTGACGCTTATAGGCTCTCTGTTGTCCGTGTGCATTAAATAAGCGGGGATATTCTTCCATGCTGCACCCAAGGCCAGAAGATGACAAATAGACGTTTTCCCCACGCCGCCCCTTGTTCCCACAACCGCTATACCTTTCATACTCTTGCGCTCCTGTCTCTTTGGATGATGTATCTTAGAGCCTCGCTTGCACTAACAGACTTTCCCGCCTCCTGTGACATCATAACGGCTTGCGCGTTGATATAGTCTAAGTCCCTTTGTTGTAGCGAATATGTTTTTTTAAGCACCTTTTGCGCCTTGTTGCTTTCAATCTGTGCTGTTTGTGAAAAATCATCATCCGGCACAAGCCCGCCTAAATCTTTTAATTCTGGTTTTTTCATTACACAAACCCTTAAAGTATGACTATATGAAAGTATGATCTTACTTTCATACCTTATGATTTACATACTATACACCTATATAGTATCAATGCAACAATAAAAGTAAGATAGTATGAAAGTATGCTCATATTTTGCCAAGCTACAAAGTGAACTTGTGGAGATTGCCAAGGGTAGGGCAAGGGCTACGAAAAAACCGCCTAAAAAGGCGGCTCAATAGGGTAGGGCACGGCTTTCTCATAAAAAAATATATTGACATATGCGATAAAATATCATTATTTTAATCGACAAACAGATGTCAATTACACACTCAACGAATGATAACGACCTTGAAATAAATCTAGAGACAGAGGTGGTTAAGTTCATCAATGTACTTAAAACA
>NZ_FQTQ01000053.1 GCF_900128525.1 methanotrophic endosymbiont of Bathymodiolus puteoserpentis (Logatchev) | reverse complement strand
TAAACCGTACCCAACTTTCCGTTTTTTGGGGATTATGAATTCCGAATTGCTGATCTGTAAAAATCTTTTTTAATGCTTCTTCAACTAATTCTTCGGTAACACTCGGGAAAAAGGCTTTGTATTTACCGTTTTCCTGCTCAATTAAAGCAGGTTGTATTTTTACCGTACAGGGAGAATCATTGTATGAAAAATTCCACTTATAAGGCTCTGCCAGGCCCCCTTCTGTTCTTAATTGACTAATTTGTCGAGGGGTAAAGAAATACTTGGGAATGCTTTCCCAGACCTCAACCATATTAGAGACATCGTTTTTATTATTACTTAAAAACTGGGTAAACAGGTCATATTGAACACTTTTAATTGATTCTTCGGGCGGTTCTTTCATAGGCATTTTTTTCTTATCTCGCACAATATACCCCTTATCCTGATAGGAGTATATAATACTATATACTTTGGGTTATAATATCAACTTCCTTCTTTCCCGAATGAAACATTAACAAATAGAAATAAAAAAGGGCAAACAAGAAGCTTGCCCTTTTGGGATACAGTTAAGTATCACCCTTGGCGGTCATCGGCTCCTCAGCCTGTACCGCATTTTTAATATTACGCCAGTTAACACGAAAAAACAACGATAACAAAAAAAGCAATAAATTTTTCAGTGCAAATATTTACTATTGCACAACATTAAATTAGCATGTAAAATCATCTCATGATAAAGAGCTTCAAACACAAGGGATTGCAAAAGTTTTTCACCTCGGGCAGCACGGCAGGGATACAAAGCAATCATGCTCCCCGCATAGAGGAACGCTTACAAGCTCTACACACTGCAAATACAATTGAGGATATGAACCTACCAGGCTGGCGGTTACATGCCTTAAAAGGCGATAAAACCGGCCTATGGTCAATTAATGTCAGTGGTAACTGGCGGATTGTCTTTGAGTTCAAAGACGGCCACGCCTATATTGTTAACTATGAAGATTACCATTAAAAATTATGATTGAACAACACAACCCCATGCACCCTGGGGAATTTATCAAACGGGTGTATTTAATACCCTGTCATATCGGCTCAAATGAGCTTGCCAGAAACCTTAAAGTCAGTGATGGCTTGGTTAGCCGGTTAATCAATGGAAAAACGGACGTATCACCCGCTATGGCCCTGAAATTGTCAAAAGTGTTGGGACGCTCCCCTGAAAGCTGGATGCAAATGCAGGACAATTTCAACCTGCATCAAGCCAAAAAAGAACTGGATTTAAGCGAGTATGAACCGCTTGAACTAGCAGGGTGACACCGAGGACCACCAGGCGAGCTGGCCGCGTAACCCCGCGATAGGGATTGCAGAGTAAATGAAAGGAAAGGATGAGTTAGGGAAGCTTCGGCCAAGAAAGTGGAGGGACGGAACTTGCTTGACCGTTAGCTGAACTTACTCAGCCGTTTGTTTCATTGGAACGAAAAGCCCGGCCCGTAGGGATCGCCCAAAATATTTCCATGAAAAACATTTTAAATATTCTTTTTCTCATGATCAAGCAACGAATCTATTTTTGAAGCTAACGCATAAGTATTGTTAAACCCCTGAAAACCGAGTCTGGTATTCGGAAGAAGATTAAAGGCGTGGACACACGCCTTTAATATATCTTTATATACCTTTAACTCGGAATCACGCGCGAAATGTTCAGCTCTGCCGATAAAATCAGAATCCCACGTTTGAGCCAGTAAAATCGCTTCCGCTAATGTGCAACCATTGGGGTAAGAGGTTCTGTCGCAAGAACTAGTGAAAGCGAAGATCGCCTTGTCTTCAGGCATAACTATCCTGCTAAAGCTATAAATTGCTTATAAGCAGGAATATTTTCTTCGGACAACTGTCCCTTTCGAATCATATGTGCTGTTTCAATTCCTGCAATGGTTGCTTGAGCGGAGTGAAACGCTTTAAATCCCATCATTGGTTTGGTTATTTTTTTGATAAATCGATGGTCCTGTT
>NZ_FQTQ01000052.1 GCF_900128525.1 methanotrophic endosymbiont of Bathymodiolus puteoserpentis (Logatchev) | reverse complement strand
AAAGTTGCAGAGGGTTTTAAAGAGTCAATGCGAATTGTATTTGATGAGCACCTGAGGCAATGGAATTATACTGCCATTCCTGACGCAACAACTTTATAAGTTGCCTAAGTTATTTCATGCACATTCCTTAGCCACTCAACTAGTCATTGACATTGCTAGGCTTAGCAGTAAAATGAACGGTTAATTTTGATTTTGGCATGGATGGCGAGTCAAGTGCGTGATAAGTACCTTTAAAAAATTTTATTAAGTAGGAAGCTATTAATGAGTCATACATTATATGAAGCCAATGCACAGCGTGTTCATCGTTGTGAATTAGCTGTTCCAGGGTCAAGCCCAGAAATGTTCGAAAAAGCATTAAAAAGTGGCGTGGACGTTATTTTTCTTGATCTTGAAGACGCTGTTGCCCCTGATGACAAGTTGCAAGCGCGTAAAAATGTCATTAAAGCAATTAATGAATTAGATTGGGCGGGACACGGTATTACTGTTTCTATTCGCATCAATGGTTTAGATACGCAATATATGGTGCGTGATGTCGTTGATTTAGTCGAGCAGTGTGGTGATAAAATAGACACGATTTTAATACCTAAAGTCGGTGTTTACAGTGATGTCTATATGGTTGAAGCAATGCTTAATCAGCTAGAAATGCAACAAGGGATGACTAAAAAAATTGGTATCGAATGCTTAATTGAAACAGCATTAGGTATGGCAAATGTTGAAGATATTGCTAAACAAGGTGCTTTGGGCGGACGTTTAGAAGCCCTGCATTTTGGTGTTGCAGATTATGCAGCAAGCAACCGTGCAAGAACGACTAATATTGGTGGTTTAAATCCAGATTATCCAGGCGATCAATGGCATTTTGCGATTAGTCGTATGACGGTTGCTTGTCGTGCTTATGGTCTGCGTGCTATTGATGGGCCATTTGGTGATATTAAAGATCCAGAAGGTTTTAAAGACGCAGCAAGAAGAGCCGCAGCTTTAGGTTGCGAAGGGAAATGGGCTATTCATCCGTCACAAATTGCTTTGGCTAATGAAGTATTTACCCCGCCAGTTACAGAAGTGGAAAAAGCTAAGCGTATTTTACAAGCTTTAAAAGAAGCGGCTGCGCAAGGCAAAGGTGCTGCGGCACTAGATGGGCGTTTAATTGATGCAGCATCTGAGAAAATGGCAAATAATGTAGTAAAAACTGCAGAAGCGATTGCTGCTAAAGCATAACAAGCAAAGATAAAGATAAGAGGTCGCTTTGTGCGGCCTTTTTTGTTGAATTTTTAGTGATTTATTAAGAGAGTGCTATGGATATTCATGAGTATCAGGCGAAAGAAATCTTAGCCGGTTACGGTGTAAAAATTGCAGAAGGCGGCTTAGCATATAGCCCCGAAGATGCAGTGTTACGGGCAAGAGAAATTGGCGGTAATGTTTGGGCGGTTAAAGCGCAAATTCACTCAGGTGCTCGTGGTAAAGCAGGGGGGGTTAAAATCTGTTCTACCTTGGAAGAAGTTGAGCTTGCGGCTGAAGCTATGCTGGGTAAGCGCATGGTGACACATCAAACAGGTCCTGCAGGAAAAGTATGTTTGCGCTTGTATGTCGAAGCTGGCACTGATATAGCGAAAGAATTATATTTCAGTTTTTTAGTAGATCGCTCTCATGAGCGTATCGTTATGGTGGGTTCTGCTCAAGGCGGGATGGAAATTGAAGATTTAGCTGAAAATAACCCTGATGCGATCAAAAAAATCTATATTGATCCAGCAGTCGGTTTATTAGATTTTCAAGCGCGTGAAATGGCTTTTGCTTTGGGGCTGGATGCGACGCAAATTAGTCATGCAGTTCGGTTAATTTCTGGCTGTTACCGCGCGGTACGCGATCTTGATGCGAATATGTTAGAAATTAACCCATTAGTTGTGACTAAAGGCGGTGAGTTAGTAACTTTAGATGCAAAAATGGGCTTTGATGATAATGCCTTGTTTCGGCGCCAGAAAATCGCTGAATTACGTGATAAAACGCAAGAAGATTCGCGCGAAATGGCAGCGGCAGATCGCGGTTTAAGTTATGTTGGTTTGGATGGTGATATTGGTTGCATGATTAATGGTGCTGGTTTGGCGATGGCAACTATGGATATGATTAAACTAGCAGGTGGTGAACCGGCTAATTTCTTGGATGTGGGAGGCGGTGCTTCACCTGAGCGTACAGAAAAAGCATTTCGTTTAGTGCTGGCTGATGAAGGTGTTAAAGCCATGCTAGTAAATATCTTTGCAGGGATTAATCGCTGTGATTGGATTGCTGAAGGTGTGGTTCATGCAGTACGCAAAATTGATATGAAGATTCCTTTGATTGTGCGCTTGTCAGGTACAAATGTAGAGCAAGGACGTAAAATTATTGCGGATAGTGGTTTGCCTATTATCACGGCAACCACTTTGGCAGAAGCCGCAGAAAAAGCAGTTCTAGCACGAAATGAGCAAGTAGCAAAAGAAGGAGCAGCATAATGGCGATTTTAATTAATAAAGATACGCGTATGATTGTGCAAGGTTTTACCGGTAAAATCGGTAGTTTTCATGCGCAAGATATGATTCGTTATGGCTCTAATGTTGTCGGTGGCATTACGCCTGGGAAAGGTGGCCAAACGCACCTAGAACGCCCCGTATTTAATACAGTTAAAGAATCAGTTGAACAAGCAGGCGCTGAAGCCAGTATTATTTTTGTGCCACCTGCTTTTGCAGCAGATTCTATTATGGAAGCCGCTGATGCAGGCATTAAATATTGTGTTGCAATTACAGATGGTATTCCAACGCAAGATATGATGAAAGTAAAACAATACCTGCGTAAATTCCCTAAAGAAGAACGTATGATTTTGACTGGACCAAACTGTGCGGGGACGATTAGCCCAGGAAAGTCTATGCTAGGGATTATGCCAGGGCATATTTATCAATCAGGTGTGGTGGGTATTGTTGGACGTTCAGGTACTTTAGGTTATGAAGCCGCAGACCAATTAAAAGAATTAGGCATTGGTATTTCTACTTCAGTAGGTATTGGTGGTGACCCTATTAACGGTAGCTCTCATCGTGATATTCTGGAAAAATTTGAGCAAGATGATGAGACTAAAATTGTACTGATGATTGGTGAAATTGGTGGCCCACAAGAAGTTGAAGCGGGTATTTATGCGAGTAAGCAGATGAGCAAGCCTTTGGTTGCTTATATTGCAGGCTTAACAGCGCCTAAAGGCCGTCGCATGGGGCATGCAGGGGCGATTATCTCTTCAGTAGGTGAGAGTGCTGCAGAGAAAGTAGAGATGCTTCAGGATTTGGGGGTGATGATTGCGCCAACGCCTTCGGCAATGGGTGAGACTATTGCTAAAGTATTAGCAAAAATGTAAGCTGGTATAAGGGCAGCAATAATTTAAAACAAACAGTTATGCTGTTTGTTTTAAATTTAAGGATTGCTGTACTAGTCTGCTCTTATTAAAAAGGCCGTATCTTACGTTTAGTGGGGTGCGGCCTTTTTGTTTGTGTTGTTTATATCGTTCTCTACACTAAAAATGTTAGAAGCCAAAGGATAAAAAGTGCCAATATTTGAAATATTAGAAAATAAACTTATTCCTGTAGAGCAGAGAAACTTTTCCCTCGAAAAAGAATTACAATCTCTGATTGAATGTAACCTTGAAGAAGTCTTCAACTGTCGTTTTGTGGCTACCGAATTTTCAACTGGGGCACAACATGCAGGAAGAATTGATAGCCTCGCACTATCGGAAGATGATAATCCAGTTATTATTGAATACAAAAAGGTTGAATCATCGGAACTAATAAATCAAAGTTTATTTTACCTACACTGGATTCAAGATCATAAAGGAGATTTTGAAATTGCCGTTCAAAAAACACTTGGAAATGGGGTTAAGGTTGATTGGACAGATGTACGGGTGATTTGTATAGCTCCAAATTACAAAAAATATGATCTTCATGCTGTTCAGGTCATGGGAGCAAACATTGAACTATGGAAGTATCGTTTATTTACAAATAAATCCTTGTACTTGGAAGAAGTACTACACAATACAAAATCAATAACAGTTATTTCTCAAGCATCTAATAAAAACCCAGTGATGGTTGAAGCAGGAAAAAAAGCTGCGCAAGTGAGAGCAACAGCCACCTACACAATTGAAGAGCATTTTAAAGGTAGATCAAAAGAAATTATTGAACTCATGCATGAAGTTCGTGAATTTGTTACAGGGCTTGATTCAGCGATAGATGAGGTGCCAAAAAAGTATTATATAGCGTATAAGTCATCTAAAAATATCGTATGTATGGAAGCAAAAAGCAAAAATATTAAGTTATTTGTAAAGCTAAAGCCTTCTGAGGTTCTTGAGCCACCAAAGTGTTATCGAGATGTAAGTAGAATTGGTCATTATGGTACTGGTGAAATTGAATTCACTATCTCAACACCAGAAGAGTTTGAGCAAATAAAAAAATACATTGAACTGGCATACAATAAGGTTGGTGGGTAATACTTCTAATAAACATCCTTGGCGGCAATTTAATTGTCGCTGAGTAAGGCGTTATATTATTTTTTTAAACCATAAGTTTTGTTCAATATGCTTCGCGTGGTAAAGATTGCGAATTTTATAATGAGTTAATTTTTGTTTCAGCAGCGTAGTTATTGATAACATGCGGGCGCTAGAAAGCTGTGGCTGTGTGAGGTATAGACTCTATAACTGATCAAGTGAGGATGAATGCATAACATTCGATTTTTATCCGTCATGGATAAAATGATGGTAAGTGAATTACTGAAAACAATTTTTTCGGTCTTGGCTGTTTTGGTTGTTATTATTGTTAGCCGAAATTTTATCAAGATCCTGAAAATGGCTGTTGATGGGCTCATTTCTAATGAAGCAATTTTCAGTATTTTAGGTTTAAAAATTATTTTAGTCAGTGCTAGCTTTTTAGTGCCTGCTGTTTTTGTGGGTGTGCTAATGGTTTTGGGGCGCATGTACAGGGATCAGGAAATGGCTGCGTTATCTTCGGCCGGTGCGGGTGTAGGGAGGCTTTATATAGCTGTTTTTAAGGCGATAATCCCTATTGCCTTGCTATCTGTTTGGATGGCGCTATATGCCTCGCCTTGGGCGGCTGATAAGGTTGAACAAGTTATATTTGAGCAAAAGCAAAGTATCGGTGTGCGTGCTATTGCTGCAGGTAAATTCAGTGAATATAACCAAGGCCAATTGATCTTTTATGTGGAAAGCATTAGTGCTGATGATGTTATGCATGATATTTTTGTACAAAGTAAAAGCGGTAATAATGCAGGGATTATTACTGCTGAGACTGCGGAAGTGCGTATGATTAATAGCTCGTTATATATAGTATTTATGAATGGCGAGCGTGTTCAGGGTAAAGCCGGTGATGTTGATTTTATTTTTGAGACTTTTGGTGAGTATGCGATGCGCTTGGAAAGTGGGGCGGGAGTTAAAGAAAACAAGTATGACGGCATGAAAACTGAGGTGTTATTTAATATGCAGGATTTAGAGGGGGTGCGTGAGTTATACAGGCGTTTATCAATACCTTTAAGTATTATTGTTTTGACTATCATGGCGGTTCCTTTGGCGCAAGTGAGTCCGCGCGCGGGAGTGTATGGTAACTTGTTCGCTGCTTTTTTGATTTATTTTAGTTTTGCCAATTTTGAAAAGGTAAATGCTAGGTGGATGGTGAAGGGGGAAGTTCCCGTGTGGCTAGGCTTTTGGGGAGCTTATATACTTGCCAGCGTTTTTATTATATTTTTATTAATTAGATTATATGGTTACGCTTGGATCCTCATGAAATTAAGAGGCAAGACGATATGAATGTCTTGGATCGCTATATTATTAAGGAGGTATTAAAAGGAACGTTGATTGCTTTGCTTGCCCTTTATGCTTTGTTTAATATATTTTCTTTAAAGGATGAACTCAAGTCTTTAGGTGTGGGAGATTATGATTTACAGCATATCTTAATGTATTTGGGTTTGATGATTCCTCATTATTTATATGAGTTAATGCCTTCTTCGGCTTTGCTTGGTAGTCTTTTTGTTTTGGGGGGAATGGCTAATCATCGTGAGTTAATGGCTATGCGAGTATCGGGTGTTACCGTATTTGGTATTATTCGCTCAGTTATGATGGCTGGTATGATTTTAGTTGCTTTTTCTTTTGGTATTGGGGAGTTTGTTGGACCTGAGGCTGAAAAAAAGGCAAAAGTGTTAAGAAGTGTAGCTAAAACACAAAGGCCAGTGACTAGGCTGACTAATGGTTTATGGTTGCGTGATGGCAAACAATTTATTAATGTAAAGGATATTTATACTGCTGGTGATATGGCAAATATTTCTGTCTATGAGCTGGGTGATGACCGGCGCTTGAAAAAAATGCTTTATGCGCAGCGTGGCCGGTTTTTAGAGAAAGGGCTATGGCAGTTAAAAGGCGTACAAATATCGTATGTTTCGGCAGATAAAGTCAGTGCGCAACATGTTGATGAAGAGACTTGGTATTCGGCTGTTGACCCTGATGTATTTGATGTGGTGGTAATGGACCCAGAAAATTTATCGTTAAGTGATTTGTCTAAATATATTGATTTTTTACAAGAAAACAAACAAGATGCCGAAAAATATGAATTAGCTTTTTGGGCAAGACTTATTAACCCGTTTATTACTTTAGTAATGCTGTTAGTATCCGTACCTTTTGTTGTTGGGGTGGGAAGAGGCGTTGCGTTAGGTCCAAGGATGATGCTTGGCATTCTTATTGGAATGACTTTTAATATTGTCGATAATGCAGTGGGGCAGATGGGAGTGGTTTATGGGTTGAATCCGTTACTTGTTGCTGTGCTCCCAAGTTGCTTGGTGCTTCTAAGGGCGTTGTATGCGATTAGTCGTCTGCGTTAGTATCTGTACGTATAATATAGGACTGAGAGCTTAAATCTTGTAATGTTTTACGGTCTTTTTGCCAAATACGCCATAAAAAACCAAACCCCAATAGCAGTGAAGCACTTAGGTAGCGTATAAAGGCTTGTTGCCAGCTTATACTAGCTGAGCTATTGCTGACTAAACGTAACTTCCAAGCTTGCAGGCCTAGTGTTTGACCGCCGTGCGTCCAAAACCAGCCATAAAATAAAAAACCAATTGAATATAAATATAAAGGAAATACGAGAGGAGATTTAATTGCTTCGCCTGCATTAAAGGGAAGTAGTATTGCCGTTGCTAAAAAGAAAATAGCAATAAGCAAAAGCAGGTCATAAAAAATAGCTGCGAAATAACGAAAAAAACCCGGCATTGCAGGGGTTGCTGTGCCAGGTTTTTGCTGCTTTTGTTTAGTCAATGATTAAACTTTGAATAAAGACAGTTTTTGCCCTATAAACATGCAGTAAGCCATTAACCCACTAAGCATAACTAATGAAAATAAGAAAGGTGGCTTGTGGAAAAGCAAGATAAATAAGTCAGATATAAAAAGACTTGCTAGAAATGGGTGATCTATAAAAGCGCCAAATAATTTTTTAAACATTGGTTCCTCCGGTGTATTTTTTAGTTCACTTACTTAAAGCTTTAGCTACTGTAGAGTGAGTGATAATAGTATATTTCAAGATTTAAGTGCGTAGTGATAAGTGATTCTACTATATAATCACCTTTTTTGTAAAAGAAAATCCATTAAATATTTGCGTGTTTTTTGTAGTGGTTACTTTATACCTTCTGCCCTATATAGGACAGTAGACCTGCTATAAAAGACATGTTATCTATCTAGCATGAATATACTCCGCTCAGTCACAACTACCGGATTTCTAACGGTTGATTTGTGCTGGTAGCTGCGTTGTTGAAACAGTTACAGGGTTGCTATGCGCCTGTTTTAGCGTCTTCTCTTGACTAAAAACTCGCTATAACAGTGTATCCGTAATCGCACGAAATATAAAAAAAAGCAAAAAGTTTACAGGTGTTATATGTAGCTTTGGTAAGTTACAATATAAGGTAGTTCGCAACACGTCGCCATCTTGCTCGTTTTTACATCCCCGTCTCAAGTGTGGAGCAGGCTTTGAAGACAAACAAAAATTCTGCGCAATATAGGGGCTTGTTTATTGTGCGTTATCTATAAGTCAGGTTTAAATGGTGGTTTGAATCATTAAGTTAAAAAAGGAAGAGAACAATTTTAAGTTTTTTTAAAAAAATTATAAATAAAACTAGCAGTATTAACTCGGTTGAGGTCGCTTCAGCACCTGAAATCCAAGAAAATAAGTCGGCAGTAGGTGGGCCTAAGATTTATACGCGACCAGAGCATAATATTTCACGCAGTCAAATCAATAAAAATGCTTTGAAGGTTTTATATCGTTTAAAAAGCGAAGGCTATGACGCTTATTTAGTGGGCGGTTGTGTGCGAGACTTGTTACTAGGGCGTGAGCCGAAAGATTTTGATGTTGCCACTAATGCTAGTCCTGAGCAGGTTAAGCGGGCTTTTCGTAATTGTCGAATCGTTGGGCGACGCTTTCGTTTGGCACATGTAGTGTTTGGTCGTGACATGATTGAAGTGGCTACTTTTAGAGGGGCAGGAGATAATGCTAAAAGTGCGCCTAAGGCAGATCAAGAGGGACGCTTATTGCGCGATAACAGTTATGGCACATTAGCAGAGGATGCGGTACGTCGTGATTTCACCGTGAATGCGCTATATTATAATATTAAAGACTTTTCAATCGTCGATTATGTTGGCGGTATGGAGGATCATAAAGCAGGTGTTATTCGCCTTATTGGTGAGCCAGAGTTGCGCTATCGTGAAGATCCGGTACGTATGATCAGATTAGTACGTTTTGCTGTGAAATTAGGTTTTACGGTAAACCCTGATTGTGAAAAACCTATTTTTGAATTGGCGGAGTTGTTAGCTAATATTCCAGCAGCAAGATTACAAGATGAAGCGCTCAAGTTATTCTTATCGGGCTATGCAGTGCAAACCTATGAAATGCTAAGACATTATGGTTTGTTTCAGTATTTATATCCAGCAGCGGAGAAAAGCTTAAGTAGCGAAGACAACGGTTTCCCAAAAATGTTTATTGCTAAAGCCTTAGAAAATACTGATCAGCGTATTGTTGAGGGTAAAAGTATTGCGCCTTACTTTCTGTTTTCTACTTTTTTGTGGGATGCAGTTAGTACTCAGGCAGAGGCAAATATTACTGCTGGATTACCTGAGTCAATCGCTTATCAGCAAGCGGCTAGCAAGGTTATTGCAGAGCAAGTGCAGCATACTGCTTTTCCCAAGTATATAGGTATGGCAATGCGTGATGTCTGGGCTATGCAGCCACGATTTATAGCGCGCGGAGGTTCGAAAGCTTTTCGTTTATTGAGTCATCCTAAGTTTAGGGCGGCTTATGATTTTCTGGTTTTACGTGCGGAAACAGGTGGTGCGGATAAAGCGTTGGCAGATTGG
Source organism: methanotrophic endosymbiont of Bathymodiolus puteoserpentis (Logatchev) (assembly GCF_900128525.1). GTDB lineage: Bacteria > Pseudomonadota > Gammaproteobacteria > Methylococcales > Methylomonadaceae > Methyloprofundus. The sequence goes on along the minus strand of NZ_FQTQ01000052.1, from coordinate 9,815 downwards.
TGGACTGAGTTTCAAAATGTCTCAGAAAGTGAACAAAAAAATATGGTCGCTAATTTAAAAAGGAGCGGACCTAAAAAACGCAGGCGTAGACGCAAACCCATAGTAAAATCACAGATAGATGACTAAAGTAATTGTTTATATTGGGCTAGGTAGTAACCTAGCAACGCCTGAAGTGCAAATAAAAGAAGCGAGGCAGGCAATAAATGCTTTAAGCGCCATTCAAGAGACTGCTTTTTCTAGTCTCTATCGCAGCCCGCCTATGGGGCCTCAAGATCAGCCGGATTATGTTAATGCTGTGATGGCAGTTGAGACGAGCTTGCCTGCTCTTGAGCTTTTGCATTGTTTGCAAAAAATAGAGTTAGATCATGGGCGCGTACGTAAAGATGAGCGCTGGGGTGCAAGAACTCTAGATTTGGATATATTGCTTTATGGTCAGCAAGTCATTCAGCAGCCGGATTTGATTGTGCCGCATTATGGGATGGCTGAGCGTGCTTTTGTACTTTATCCTTTGCAAGAAATAGCGCCGTCTTTGCAGGTGCCTGAGCTTGGATATATAGCTACTTTGGTTCGACATTGCCCTTTAGATGGATTGGTGAGATTAGCTTAATGAGTCAATACACAACAGTAACGCAAGTAAAAACCAAAACGATTATTGATTTACAAAAAATGAAGCAATCGGGGCAAAAAATTACCAGCTTAACGGCTTATGATGCTACTTTTGCCGCGCTGATAGATCGAGCGGGTATTGATGTTTTGTTAGTCGGTGACTCTTTAGGAATGGTTGTTCAAGGCCACTCAAGCACCTTACCGGTTAGTATGCAAGATATGCTTTACCATACGCAAATAGTGAGTCGTGGTAGCCAGCAGGCATTTATTATTGCTGATTTACCTTTTATGAGTAATGCCACACCAATACAGGCAGCTCAAAATGCGGCTTTACTCATTCAGCAAGGCGGTGCGAAAATGGTTAAATTAGAAGGTGCACGCATAGAAAATATTGAGTTTATGGTGCGCCAAGGCATTCCAGTTTGTGCGCATTTAGGTTTGTTGCCGCAGTCAATTTATCAGTTAGGGAAATATGCTGTACAAGGCAAGGATGCCAATGCAGCGGAAAATATTTTAGCGGATGCATTACAGGTAGAGCAGGCAGGTGCTCAGGTGCTTATTTTGGAATGTGTTCCTGCTGCTTTAGCGCAACAGATTAGCGCGCAATTAAGTATTCCTGTGATAGGTATTGGTGCAGGTGTGGATTGTGATGGTCAAGTCCTCGTGGTTTACGACATGTTAGGTATTAGTTTAGGAAAAATACCGCGTTTTACAAAAAATTATATGCAGCAAGTAGACTCTATTTTTGAGGCAATTCAGGCTTATGTGCAAGAAGTAAAAGAATGCCAGTTTCCCTTAGCAGAGCATAGTTTTTAAGCGCATGAAGTGTACTATTGATATTAAAGCTTTACGTGAATTGCTTAAACAGTGGCGTAGGGCAGGTGAAAGTGTTGCTTTTGTACCCACTATGGGTAACTTGCACGCAGGACATTTACAGTTAGTTAATAAAGCAAAAGGGCAAGCAGACCGAGTTGTTGTTAGTATTTTTGTCAATCCCACACAATTTGGTGCGGGTGAAGATTTCTCGCTATACCCTCGAACTGAGCACGCTGATCAGGAAAAATTACAGGGTGTAGGTGTGGATGTCGTTTTTATGCCGAGTGTTGAAGAGATGTACCCGGTTAACGAGTTAACCAAAGTTAGCGTTAGTCAGGTGTCTGAAAATCATTGTGGTGCTGCAAGGCCGGGGCATTTTGATGGGGTTGCTACCGTAGTCTGTAAATTATTGAATATTGTGCAGCCAGATAAAGCTTTTTTTGGTGAAAAAGATTTTCAGCAATTAACGGTGATAAATGCCATGGTGGCTGATTTGAATTTGCCAGTAGACATTGTTTCTGTGCCAACAGTGCGTGAGTCAGATGGCTTGGCAATGAGTTCGCGCAATGCTTATTTGACGACTGAACAGCGAGAGCAAGCAGCACAACTGTATTTGTCATTATGTGTGGCTGCAGCCTTGATACAGAATAAAAAACTCGCTTATAGTGATATAGAAAAACAGCAAATTGAATTTTTAGCGGAGCAGGGGTTTGAGCCAGATTATTTCTCGATTTGTAAGCGTAAAGATTTGCTTGCGGCTAACAAGGAAGACACTGAAATTGTGATTTTGGTGGCGGCTAGGATAGGTAAAACACGTTTAATTGATAATATACAAGTAGATATTGAAAACTAACGTCTTGTATGTATGAGATTAATTTGTGATAATATTGGGTTCCAAAATTTTTAGAGATCGTAGACTGATATGCAAATTACAATGCTTAAAGCAAAATTACACAGAGCAACGGTAACTCATGCTGAATTAGGCTATGAGGGCTCTTGCGCTATTGATGGCAAGATACTGGATTATTCTGGCATAAGAGAATATGAACAAATCCAGATTTATAATGTCAATAATGGCGAACGTTTTACCACTTATGCTATTCGGGCCGAAGACGGCTCAGGTATTTTTTCTATTAATGGTGCGGCAGCACGCAGAGCTTGTCCAGGGGACTATATTATTATTTGTACTTATGCTCAATTAGATGAGCTAGAGTTACAAGATTTTAAGCCCAAATTAGTCTATTTTAATGACCAAAATGAGATGATTAGAACGAGTCATTCTATCCCAGTGCAAGCAGCGTAGTTAGCCGCTGTAGTGACTTTATTTAGTCAGGTTTGGCGCATGCTAAGCTAAAATCCTTCTCTCACTTTTCACCTTTATGCCATGCTCCTCTTAATATCAGTATAGAAATGTGCCTGTGCAATAGGGATAATGTAATCAACAGTGAGAATAAATGATAAAAAAGTTTAAAGAAATTAGCTATTAGGTCGATAAGATATTAGCAAGTATGGGGAATAGTTTTGGCGCAATTTTATAAGGATTTTTATGACCATTCGTAATAAGTTGGTACTGAGTTTTTCTGGTTTAATTTTGATTTTATTGATTGTTGGCGGATTAGCATGGAAATATATTTATAGCTTAGGGGAGAGTGTTAGTGAAATAGCCCAGTGGAAGGTGCCAGCGGTTCATTTAGCGGTTGATGTACATGCGGGGGCTTATGATGCAACTATTGAGCAATTACGTTATTTACTTTATGAAAAGCCAGAAATACATCAGCGAGCTAAAGATGTTTTAGCCAAAATGGATAAAGATTTAGCTGCAGTAGATGCTTTGGCTAATCAATTCAATGATCAAAGCTTATTAGCTCAGTCAGCTGCTGTTAAACGCAATGTTATGGAGTTTAGGAATTTATATGAACGTGGGGTAGGCGCTTTATTAGATAATCAAAAAGCAGTTGCAACCATGGGTCAGATGGGTAAAACTGTTATTAATGAGGCAGGTCAGTTTGCACTCAAGCAAGAGCAAGAATATGCGGCGTTAATGCGCCAAGGAACAACGCCTTATTCACTTAATATTAAGGTGCAAAAATATATTGTAGTTAATAAAATTAAGTCTTTGGCTTACGCAATCATTCAGCATGAAAAGCAAGAGCGATTATATAAAGATCGTAAATACTATCAGATGATGCAAGTTGAATTGCCTAAGCTGATGGGTTTATATACCGCTTTACAAGAAAAAAATCCAGATGCTTCAGAGTTAAAGCGTATTGAAACGGCGCGTCTTGCGACTAAAAATTACGCGAAAGCAGCAGAAAAATGGATTGCAAATGATGATAATTTGCAAAAAATTATTCATAATATGGATAAGATTGCCTTTGATGCACGGCAATCTGCTCTAAACGCAGAAAATGATGGCTGGGAAAAGGTAGCTGTTATTGCCCAAGAAACTATGGCTTTAGTTCAGCAGGCAGGATTTATTATTATGATAGCCTTATTAATTGGCCTTGTATTAGGGGTAGGCCTAGCTATTGTTATTCCTAATAATATTGTGCAATCACTTAAAGCTTTAAGTGCTTTTGCCGTTTCTTTTGGTAAAGGTAACTTAACTGCGCGTTCACGTTTTAGTCCGACCGATGAAATTGGTGTTATGGCTGTTGAATTTGATCGTGCAGCTGCCAATTTACAAAATATTATGACGAGTGTTAATCAGCACTCGCGTGGTCTAGCAAAACACGCTGAACAATTATCATCAACGGTAGAGCAAAACTTAAGCGGTGTGCGTCAGCAAAAAGAAAATACAGAGCAAGTTGCCTCAGCAATTACAGAAATGTCTGCAACCGTTGTTGAGGTTTCGCGTAATGCTTCTAATGCGGCGGTAGCAGCGGGTGATGCTGATAACCAGGCGAATGAGGGCAAGCGTGTTGTCTCTGAGGCCGTTAGCTCTATTGGTTCTTTAGCTGGTGAGATAGATCAGGCTACGACAGTTATTCAGCAATTGGAAGCTGATGTAGGTGATATCGGTAGTATTTTAGAGGTTATTCGTAGTGTTTCTGAGCAAACTAATTTACTGGCATTAAATGCAGCTATTGAAGCGGCACGAGCTGGTGAGCATGGACGAGGTTTTGCGGTTGTTGCTGATGAGGTGCGTACTTTGGCAAGCAGGACGCAATCATCAACGAACGAAATTCAGACGATGATTGAAAAATTACAGGCGGGCGCAAAAAGTGCTGTTATTGCTATGGGGGCAAGTCAAAAAATGGCGGGTAAAAGTGTTGAACGGGCAACGGATTCAGGTATTGCTCTGACGGCTATTACCCAAGCTATTTCAACTATAAATGATATGAATGCGCAAATTGCTACTGCTTCATCAGAGCAGAGCTCTGTCACTGAAGAGATTAATCGAAATATCATTGGGATTAGCGAAATTGCTGATAGTAGCGTGACTACAGCAAATAATACTTTAACTGCGAGCCGTGATTTAGCGAGACTTTCTGAGGAGTTAGAGGCTCTAGTGGGACAATTTAGGGTGTAGTTTTTTGTCGGTTAGATTGAATTAATTGAGCGGGTCATTGAGACCCGTTTTTATGTACTTTAAGTGCATTAATATGATTCTTCAGCCTGAGTTAGAAAGTCTTTAATAGGCGTTTCTAAGCCAACTTAAAGAACTTGTGCTTGAGTTTAAAGGTTTATATTCAGCACCTATCCAGCCTGCATAGCCTGATGTTTTAATGACTGAGAAGAGTTGCTGGAAGTTAATATTGCCTGTTCCAGGTTCATGCCTGCCAGGGTAATCGGCGAATTGAATATGGCCGATTTTATCGCTGTATTGAGCAATAAAAGAAGTCGGGTTTTCTTTCATCACTAAGCTATGGTAAATATCATATTGCATTAATAAGTCTGGGTGTTTGATTTCTGTCATTATGTCTAACATTTGTGCGCTGCTGTGTATGATAAAGTGAGGCATATCCCGTGTATTAATAGCCTCGAAAACAGTTTTAATACCTAAAGGTGAAAATGCAGCCAACGCGTAGTGTAAATTTTTTTTAAAGGTGTCTTGATATGCTGCAAGGTGTTCATTATCAAAGCAGCAGCCGGGTAAAATATTAATTGCTTCAGGCTTGAGTATTTGTGCATATTCGACAGCTTGTGCAACAGCGGTTTCAAATTGTGTCTGTTTTTCTGGGACTGCGGCTAGGCCTTCACCGCCTTGTAATAAATCATCGGCAGCGACATTAAATAAGACCAGTTGTAATTGTTGCGCATCTAACTCAGTTTTTATTATTTGCGCGCTGAGTTCATAAGGAAATTGAATTTCAACTGCATTAAAGCCACTAGCTTTTGCTACTGCAAAGCGGTTAATCAGAGGAACTTCTGTAAATAATAAGCTTAGATTAGCGGTGAAGCGCAGCATCATTCGTACCTGAGGGCAATTAATTTAAAAAGAATGCGGGAGGGACAGAACTTTAGTCTGTCCTAGTTCTTGATTAATGACGAGTCACTTATTCCTCTGGTAAAGGGTTTTGGTGTACAAATTGACTGATTTTAGCAAAGTCTTCTAGCGATAAACATTCTGCACGTATTGTTGGATCAATATCCAGCGCAATAATATTAGCCTCAAGTATGAGTTTTTTAAGTGAGTTACGTAATGTTTTGCGCCGTTGTGAAAAAGCTGCAGTGACGACAGTATTTAGTGATTTAATAGAGTCGATAATGACCGGCGGTTGTGCATATGGTATTAAACGCACAATCGAAGACATCACTTTGGGTGCTGGATTAAAGCTTTCTGGTGGCACATCAAATAAGTGCTCAGTCGCGCAATAATATTGCATCATAACACTCAAGCGACCGTATTTTTTATTGCCTGGTGCTGCACAAATTCTGTCAACCACTTCTTTTTGCAGCATAAAGGTCATATCCGCAATCAGCGGTGTATTTTCCAATAAATGAAACATCAGCGGCGTGGAAATATTGTAGGGCAGATTGCCTAAGATATGCAGTTTCTCGCCTTGGGTGGCTAAGGCAGAGAAATCAAATTTTAAGGCATCAGAGCTGTGGATAGTTAGATTACTAAAGTTGCGAAATTTGAAATCTAAAAAGCGTACTAAATCACGATCTAATTCAACAACATCCAGTTGTATGCCGTCATTTAGGATGGACTCGGTTAGTGCGCCTTGCCCGGGGCCAATTTCTACCCAATGCTGGTTTTTATTGTAAGCAAGTGAGCCAAGAATATTGCTGATAATATGATGGTCATGTAAAAAGTTTTGACCAAAACGTTTGCGTGCTATATGTGCCATATTAATACTTATCTAAGTGACTGGACATTTGCATGGCCGTTTGTAAAGCATAAAGGATACTTCCTGCGTCTGCTTTGCCTGTTCCAGCTAAGTCTAATGCTGTGCCATGATCGACTGAAGTACGAATAATAGGTAAGCCTAAGGTAATATTAACTGCTTTGCCAAAGCCTTTGTATTTTAAAACGGGTAGGCCTTGATCGTGATACATTGCTAATACAGCATCGGCATTGACTAGATATTTATCGGTAAATAAAGTGTCAGCAGGCAAGGGGCCTTGTAAGTTAATACCTGATGCACGGCATTGATTCAATACCGGCTCGATAACATCAATTTCTTCACGCCCTAAATGTCCACCTTCACCTGCATGCGGATTTAATCCGCACACTAAAATGCGTGGATTTTCTATGCCAAAGCGTAGGCGTAAATCCTTATCCAGTAATTGAATCACTGTATTTAATGTTTCTGAGGTGATTGCCGTGCTAACTTCTTTTAAGGGTAAGTGCGTGGTTACTAAAGCAACGCGTAAACCTTCGGTGGCTAACATCATGACTGGATGGCCGCCAGTTATATTGGCAATAAATTCAGTATGACCGGTAAATGCAATGCCTGCATCATTAATAATACCTTTATGTACCGGTCCGGTTAGCATGGCAGAAAATAAACCTGAAACGCAGCCTTGGGTTGCTATTTTAATGGTTTTTAATACATAAGCGCTGTTGTTTTTATTTAATATACCGCATTCAGCTGGAGTGTTTAACAAGCAAGGCAACACAGTCAATGTGCCGGCAATATGAGCTGATATAGCTTGTTCGGAGTCAAATAATTCAATTTTTAAAGGTAAATTTAGCTGTTTAGCGCGCTGATCTAGTAATTTAGGGTCGGCAATGACGACTAATTGGCAGGCTAGATCTTGTTGTGCAAGTTGTATGCACAAATCAGGACCAATTCCAGCGGGTTCGCCAGGGGTTAATGCTATGCGGGGGAACGTTTTAGGCACGATTCACTTAATAAGATGTGAAAAAATGGATATTTTAGCATTAACTGTTGTTTAGGCGCATTTGATTTGCAGCATTAGAAATGTGCATTTAATAATGCTTGTCGCTTTGGGTTGTGTGGTATTGGCTTTTGATCGCTATTTTCAAAGGCTGGGTTAAGTGTGTGTCTAAGTTAAAGTAGCGGGAGAGAACTAACTCTTGCTAAACTGAACAGTTTAGTTTATATTTTCTTGGGTTATAAAGTATAGAATAAATATATCATATAAAAAGCATGACTTTAAACGTTAGCCATTCAAAGCGACAAAGCATTCTTAAAGGTGCTACAACGCTCTTTCTTGAACAGGGTTTTAATGCCGTTAGCATGGATAAAATTGCTCAGGCTGCCCCTGTTTCTAAAGCGACATTGTATAAGTATTTCGCCAGCAAGAGTGATTTATTAGCAGCAGTTATCAGGGAGTTATGTACTGTTTTATTACAAACCATAGATAGTGTGTTAGTAGAATCAGATAGTGTAGAAAATAATCTAAACAAGATTGCTGTTGGTTTTGTTGATTTAATCTTTGCTGAAGACGCATTGGCTATTTATCGACTGGTGATTTCTGAATGCCATACGTTTCCTGAATTAGGACTATTAGTTTATAACAGTGGGCCGCAGGCAGCGTTGGTATTATTAGAGCATTATTTGGAAAAAATTAATCAGCATGAACAGGTGAATATTCCAGATACAGCGGTTGCTGCGGATGCATTTTTTAGTATGCTAAAGGGTGATTTACATTTTCAGTGTCTTTTAGGGATTAAAGCAGCACCATCAGAAGCAGAAAAAACAGAACATATTAATAAAGTGGTGAAATTTTATATGCAAGGATTTTTATATGCGCATAAATAGAAAAAGTATTTGTTTGCTTGCCTTATTCTTTACTAAGTCAGGGGTTGCTGCGGAAACATTAGAGCAAGCCTTTACTGAAGCGGTGAATAAAAACCAGCGTATTTTTGCAGCAAAAGCCAATAGTCAGGCGGCCAAACAGGAAATATTTGCAGCCCAAGGGCAGCGCCTGCCGCAGTTTAATGTGAGTGGTGGGTACACGCAATTAAGTGATACACCTTCGGCAGAAACTCATTTAGACGGTAACTCTGTGCAGTTCCCTATAAGCTCAGCAGGAAGTGCCAATGCACAGGCAATCATTAGCTTACCTGTTTTTACTAGTGGTCGTATTAGTCATAGTATTGAAGCTGCAGAAGCCGCTGCATTAGCAAGTCAGCATGACGAAACAACAACGATATTAAATATAAAATTACAAGTTGCGCATGCCTTTATTGCTATTTTCCGTGCTGAGAAAGCATTGCAAGTTGCGCAGAGTCATGTTATCAGCCTAAAATCTCATGCTAAAGATGTGCATAATCTCTATCAACAAGGTATGGTCGCGCGTAATGACTTGTTAGCTGCAGATGTTGAGCTGAGCAATGCAAAGCAATTAGTATTACAGCAGGAAAATAGCTTACAAATAGCTAAAGCTAATTACAATCAATTATTGAATCGTGATTTAATGGCAGATGTTGAACTTATTGAACAGTTTCCTGAGGTGCCACAAGGTGACTACGTAACATTGAGTCAGCAAGCCTTATTGAAACGAACAGAATTAAGTGGGCTGACCGCGCAAGTGCATGCGTTAGAGGAGCAAGCTGCAAGTGTTAAGGCGGGTTTATGGCCGCAAGTCAATGTCAGTGGTGGTTATCAGTATACGCAAAATAAGTATCAAACCTACGAAGGCATGTGGATGGCGAATGCCTCGGTACAATGGCAAATATATGATGGTTCAACAGCGCACCGTAGTGATGCTTTAAACAGCCAGGCACTTGCTGTAAATTCGCAGCGTAATGATTTAATTAGTGCTATTCAGTTGCAGGTTCGCCAAGCTTGGTTAGCCATTCAGGAAACACAAAAGCGTGTGGTCGTGGCGCAAACAGCGACAGGACAAGCTGATGAAAATTTAAAAGTAAGGAATGAGCACAAATTAATTTAGGCAAGTTCAATTTAAGAATTATAATGATGCAACTCATAAACTTTATTTAAAATCGACCCAAGATAAAACCTTACTCAAAA
>NZ_FQTQ01000051.1 GCF_900128525.1 methanotrophic endosymbiont of Bathymodiolus puteoserpentis (Logatchev) | reverse complement strand
GTTGCAGCGTCTTCATCACGGCGCTCAGACAGCATGAAATCAAGCGTATCACCTTGACTATCAACGGCTCGGTATAAATAGACCCACTTCCCCTTCACTTTGATATACGTTTCATCCATGCGCCAAGATCTATTTGTGTTTCGTTTCTGAGAGTGAGCTTTTGCTGCAATGGCTGGCGCATAACGGATAACCCAACGATTGAGCGTAGCATGATCAACATTAACCCCTCTTTCTTCCATGATCTCTTCAAGGTCGCGATACGAAACGCCATACCTGACATAAAAGAAAACCGCATAAAGAATAACGTCTTTGGGAAAGTGTGTCCCTTTAAAGCTGATCATGATTTTATTTTATGTACATTGGGAAATAAGGGGGAATTATCTCAGAATTTACCCAGGAATGCGACAGAACCCTTTATGTACACTTTTAGGAAAAGCCGGCATACGCTCAACATACATAATAAATTTATCTTCTATATCATTTATCATTGGCGTGCTTCTATCCTATAAAAAGTTAAGGTAAGCAACACTTAATGCGCTTCATCCCAATTTATACCAACCCCTATATCAACCACTAAAGGTACATCTAGGTTTGTTGCCTCACTCATTAATTGCCTAATATTAGAGCTATACTCATCAACCTTCGCTTCCGCTATTTCAAACACTAATTCATCGTGCACTTGCATAATCATTTTAATGTCAGGCTGGTCATCTTGTATCCACTTATCGGTTGCGATCATTGCCAGCTTAATAATATCTGCAGCCGTGCCTTGCATCGGTGCATTAATCGCTGTTCTTTCGGCATATTGTCGTCTAGCTGCATTTTTAGAATGGATCTCCGGTAAATATAAGCGCCGCCCTAATAAAGTTTCAACATAACCCTGCTGTTTCGCTAATTCACGAGTATCATCCATATACTGTTTAACACGTGGGTAACGAGCAAAATATAAATCAATATATTCTTGTGCTTGTTTACGTCCCACCCCTAATTGCTTTGCTAAACCAAAAGAAGACATGCCATAAATTAAACCAAAATTAATAGCTTTAGCAGAACGACGCAGATCAGTTGTGACTTGCTCAAGATTAATATCAAAAACATCGGCAGCCGTTGCTTTATGAATATCCTCCCCTTTAGCAAACGCATCTAACAAGCCTTCATCACCCGATAAATGTGCCATAATGCGCAATTCAATTTGTGAGTAATCAGCTGCAACAATTTTATAGCCCATAGGGGCAATAAACGCTTGACGAATCTTGCGACCTTCAGGGCTCCGCACGGGAATATTTTGTAAATTCGGATTCGATGATGATAAGCGCCCCGTTGCAGCAATGGCCTGATGGTACGAGGTATGCACACGCCCTGTTTTAGGACTGACCTGTAGCGGTAATTTATCCGTATAAGTCGATTTTAGCTTGCTCATACTACGATGTTTTAAAATTAGCTCTGGTAAAGGATACTCTTCCGCTAACTCCTGTAAAACGGATTCTGCCGTAGAAGGCTGGCCTTTGGGAGTTTTCTTTAAAACTGGCAGGTTTAATTTATCATATAAGATTTCTTGAATTTGTTTGGGTGAAGCAATATTAAAGCTTTGCCCCGCTATCTCGTGCGCTTGTTGCTCTATCGCCATAATATGATTAGCCAATTCCATGCTTTGCTGTGCCAACATATTACTATCAATTAAAACACCCGTACGCTCCATACGTGAGAGTACGCTTAACATCGGTATTTCTATATTTTCATACAAAGATACTAACTTTTTATGCTTAGCTAATTTAGGCGCTAAAACTTGGTGTAACGCTAGCGTAATATCTGCATCTTCTGCCGCATATTGTGTCGCCTGTTCGATTGGCACTTCAGCAAAACCAATTTGTTTCGCACCTTTGCCAGCCACATCTTCATAATGAATGGTACTACGGTTTAAGTATACTTTCGCTAAATCATCCATATTATGCTTAGTGCGCGTACTATCCACAACGTATGACTCGAGCATGGTATCTTGTGCTATACCACATAATTCAATCGCATAATTAGCCAAAACATTAGCATCATATTTTAAATTCTGACCGACCTTTTTATGCGTAGGGCTTTCTAATAAAGGCTTGAGTATCTGTAAAATCTCATCCCGAGATAATTGCTCAGGAACGCCAGGATAATCATGTGCTAAAGGCACATACGCAGCCTCACCCACAGTAACGGCAAACGACACGCCAACAATCTCTGCCTCCGTGTAATCAAGACTAGTCGTTTCCGTGTCAAAGGCAAATAATTCTGCAGATTTCAACTTATCTAGCCAGTCATTAAAGGCCTTCATGGTAACAATCATTTCATATTTAATACTTGGCTTAGAGCCTGTATCTTCTTCCATAATTGTGCGTGTTAAAGGCGTATGTGATACAAAAGAGGTGTTTTGCAAACTTTTTGACCAAGTATTAAAACCCAATAACTCCAGCTGCTCTTGCAATAATTGCTTATCTTCTGGGATGCAACGTAGATCGTCAATATGATACGGTAAATCCAAATCGCATTTAATCGTTGTTAATTGCTTCGATAAGGCTAGCTCATCAAGACTGGCGCGTAAATTCTCCCCCACTTTACCTTTAATCTCACCGGCATTAGCTATGAGGTTTTCTAAGGTTTGATACTGAGCCAACCATTTTGCAGCTGTTTTCGGGCCCACTTTTGCTACTCCGGGGATGTTGTCCGCACTATCGCCCATTAAAGCCAAATAATCAATAATCTGTTCTGGGCTGACACCAAATTTATCAATCACCCCCTGTACATCCATAACCGTATTAGACATGGTATTTTCTAACGTTACCTGGTCACTGACCAGTTGTGCCATGTCCTTATCACCTGTAGAAATAATCACCTGAAACCCTGCATCTACAGCTAAGTGAGTGAGCGCACCAATAACATCATCTGCCTCTACTCCTGTTTCCATAATTAAAGGTAATCCCATTGCCCGAATCAAGTCATGTAGAGGCTGAATCTGCACTCTTAAATCATCGGGCATAGGGGGGCGATGAGATTTATATTCACTATATAACTCATTCCTAAAAGAACCGCCAGGCGCATCAAATATAACTGCGAAATAATCAGTTTTATGATTGCTGATTAATCGGCGCAACATACTCGCCACACCAAAAATAGCGTTAGTTGGCATACCTTCAGCATTACTTAAGGGAGGAACAGCGTGATAAGCGCGAAATAAAAATGACGAACCATCAATTAACAGTAGTTTTTTTGACATAAGTAAGATAATTAAGAAACTGAAGTACTTTCAGAGGTGCCTTTCTCTTGCTGAGCTAAATATGAACCGCCCACGACAATGGCCATAAATAATACAAAAATCACCGATGTAATATACCTTACCTTTTTACTTGTTACATATACACTCATAATTTTGCCTGTCTATACCTTAAAATATAGATTATCGCTGATTTACCAGGCAACTAAAAGCAGCTAGGCAGATTAAGTTCAAAACCCACCTATTTAAAAAACCACAAAAAAAAGGGGCTAAAAGCCCCTTTTTCTAATTGAACCGCACCAAACATTACCTATGTTTAGCTTTGTATATGGCCATTAATGCAACTGGTTTTTTCTTTTTATTACTCTTATTTAACACATAAACAAGTGTTTCACCTTTTGGACCAGCACCAATATCTGTATAACGGAATGTCGCTTCACCTACTTTTATAAATGACTGTAAATCCGCCCATTCGCTAAATATATAAACACGGCCATCTTTAACAACCTCACCGTAAAAGCCCACGGGTATACCTTCAGCTTTGCCGTCATATAAATTAACTACACCGCTTTCCATTGGCTTTTTCTTATCTACTTTACGCAAACCAAAAACGACTGTTTCGCCTTTAGGACCCGCTGCTATGCGCGTAAAACGAAAAGTCGTTTCACCTAGCTCAAGAAAATCTTGGTACACTTTAAAGTCATCAAAGGCATAAATACGCCCATCCTGATACACCACATAATAATCATTTACATTGTAGGCGACTGCTGGCTTAGTAACTGGCACTACCGCCGTTTTTTCTACAGCTTGTTTAGTTACACATGAAGCTAACACTAAAGAAAGCATAACAACGACGAATGAGGTTTTTTTCACAATAACAGCTCCAAATAAAATTTCTAAATATATAATGACTATTGTAAGGTTAAGATTATGACAGGAATATGACGACAGGCAATTTAACTAATACTGGCTAAAACAATAAACAATATCAGTCCCATGCAAAAGGAGCTTAGTAGTAAAGGACGATATTTAACTATTTGCCAGGCCATAACGACAAAGAGAAATAACAGGCAAACCGATAATATAGCTGCATAAACCTTAAACGCTACCCCCCCCCTTAGCTTTATGTAATTGCACAAAAAAACGGTGCAACGTCGTCCTTTTTATCGTTAAGTTAGCCTCCAGCGAGTGTACGCGCGGCTCTAACAGTACATCAACCTCAGATCCCGTCCATTCAAAATAAAAAGAGTTCCCAGCCGTTTTTAATTTTGCCTGACCTGACGGCAGAGCAATAGAGCGCTGTGCTAACTCATTCATTACTTTTTCGGTCAGCCATTCTTTATTCCGCTGCATAGGTTGCTGCAGTTGTAAAATATAAGTATCACTCGAATACCCTCCTTTTACTCCCCATGTATAAAGTGCTCCGGTGATAAAAAACATAAGTGCAACGGGCAAAATAAAAGCAGCAATAATCATATGTGCTTTTATTAAAAAAATACGTTTTAAACTAAACATAATTAGCTCCTTTTAGCATTAAATAAATTATTTATACACCCTAGCACCAAAAATCGCCGAACCAACTCTAACGATAGTTGCCCCTTCCACTATTGCTGCGTTTAAATCTCCCGTCATACCAAAAGAAAAAGTGTCTAACTCTGGTTTATTAAGTGCCTTTACTGCCTGGTATAATTGTCGGTAAGGCATTCTTTGTAGAGCAAAATCAGTTTCTGGCTGAGGAATAGCCATTACACCACGTAATTTAATATTTGGTAAAAAACTAATTCTCTTAATAGCTTCAGGCAACTCAGCCAAAGAAAACCCCGATTTAGTCACTTCATTGCTAATATTAACTTGGATACAAATATTTAATGGAGACATACGAGCGGGGCGCTGTTCACTGAGACGTTGAGCAATTTTTAAGCGATCAACACTATGCACCCAAGCAAAATGTTCGGCAATAGCTCGTGTTTTATTCGACTGAATCGGACCAATAAAGTGCCATGTAATCTGATAGTTAGCTAATTCTTTTTGTTTTAGTAATGCTTCTTGCAAATAACTTTCACCAAAATGACGTTGCCCTGCTTGATAAGCTCGTATCAAGTCGATACACGGTTTAGTTTTGCTAACCGCTAACAACGCCACTGAATCGCTTTTACGTTGCGCTTGCAGTTCAGCCGAGTGAATTTGATGAAGAATGGAAGATAATTTCTTAGCTATTAGGGTCATTACTTAATGATTTACGATAAAATTAGTTAGCATTATTAGACACTACTCCTTTAAAAAATTAAAGACATAAGCTATGGTATAAGTAATCTCTTTTCTTTATATTATCCCCTGCCCGCTAGGAGCCTTTATGGATATTTCTGAATTACTCGCGTTTTCTGTTAAAAACAAAGCCTCAGATTTACATCTATCTGCTGGCCTACCGCCTATGATTCGTGTCGATGGTGATATTCGTCGGGTTAATATCGATGCCTTTGATCACAAAGAAGTACATGCTTTAATTTACGATATAATGAATGATAAGCAACGTCGTGATTATGAAGAATTTTTTGAAACTGATTTCTCTTTTGCCTTACCTGGTTTAGCTCGTTTTCGTGTCAATGCTTTTAATCAAGAGCGTGGCGCTGCGGCTGTTTTCAGAACTATTCCTTCCGATATTTTATCCCTCGAAGACTTAAATGCCCCTAGATTTTTTTCTGAACTAACTGAAAAATCACGTGGCTTAGTTCTCGTGACCGGTCCAACAGGTTCTGGTAAATCAACCACTCTTGCGGCAATGATCGACCATATTAACCAAAACCGCTACGAACATATTCTAACCGTTGAAGACCCGATAGAATTTGTCCACAACAGCCAGAAGTCTCTTATCAACCAGCGTGAAGTTCATCGAGATACACAAAGCTTTAACAATGCATTGCGCTCAGCTTTACGAGAAGATCCAGACATTATTATGGTTGGTGAGATGCGTGATTTAGAAACTATTCGTCTTGCTTTAACGGCAGCTGAGACGGGGCATTTAGTGTTTGGTACCTTACATACTACGTCAGCTGCAAAAACTATTGACCGTGTTATTGACGTATTTCCAGCCGCCGAAAAAGATATGATTCGCTCTATGCTTTCTGAGTCTTTGCAAGCGGTCATTTCACAAACTTTACTTAAGAAAGTTGGTGGTGGACGTATTGCCGCTCATGAAATTATGGTCGGGACACCTGCTATTCGTAACTTAATTCGTGAAGCAAAAGTGGCACAAATGTATTCTGCGATTCAGACAGGCCGCCGTGATGGTATGCAAACATTAGACCAAAACCTTAAAGAGCTAGTAGATGCTAGAAAAATCACATCTAAAGCTGCGCAAGGTAAAGCGGTTAGTAAAGACCTTTTCCGTTAATTAAACTCAAAGAGAGCCACATGGATTTCGACAAACTACTGGAACTAATGTGTAAGGAAAAAGCATCAGACTTATTCATTACCGCTGGCCGCCCCCCTACTTTAAAAATTAATGGAACTCTGACGGATGTATCTAAAACGGCATTAACAGAGGAGCAAGCCTTAAAAGTAGTTAAAAGCATTATGACCCAGCGTCAGCGCGATGACTTTGATAATACTAAAGAATGTAATTTCGCTATTAGTCGCAAAGGCTTAGGACGCTTCAGAGTTAGCGCCTTTACCCAAAGAGATGCGGCGGGGATGGTTCTCAGGCGCATTGAAACCAATATACCCGATTCTGATAGCCTACACCTACCCACTATTCTTAAAGAAGTGGTCATGGAGAAGCGCGGCTTAGTTTTATTTGTTGGTGCAACAGGCACAGGTAAATCCACCTCACTTGCCTCTTTAATTAAATATCGTAACGAACATAGCACAGGGCATATTATTACCATTGAAGACCCTATTGAGTTTGTCCATCCACATTTAGGCTGTATTATTACGCAACGAGAAGTCGGCATGGATACCGAATCTTATGAAGTCGCACTAAAAAACACTTTACGCCAAGCCCCCGATGTTATTCTTATCGGCGAAATTCGCACTCGTGAAACAATGCAGCACGCCCTTGCTTTCGCTGAAACTGGGCATTTATGCCTTGCAACGTTGCATGCTAATAATGCAAATCAAGCCATCGACCGTATCCTGCATTTCTTCCCAGAAGATATGCATCGACAAGTTTTTATGGATTTATCACTTAATTTAAAAGGCATTATTGCTCAGCAATTAGTTTCCAGAATCGATGGAAAAGGCCGCTACCCAGTAATGGAGATTTTACTAGGCACACCTTTAGTCTCTGACTTAATTCGTAAAGGCGATGTACATAAACTCAAAGAACTAATGCAAAGCTCGCGCGAACTAGGCATGCACACCTTTGATCAAGCTTTATTTGATTTATACTCCGAAGGAAAAATCAGCTATGATGATGCTATTAATTCTGCTGACTCTAAAAATGAAGTTCGCTTAATGATTAAGCTAGGCTCACCTACTGACTTTTCTGACTCTGATGAAGATATTAGTTTAGCCAGTCTTGATAACGAGCAAGGCGGCCATCACACTATTAATCGTTAAGTTAACTTTGACCCGTAAATCCAATTTTTCGCCAAGCTTCGTATAAGGTTACAGCAACCGTATTAGATAAATTCAAACTTCGACTTGCTGGTAACATTGGCAACCGAACTCGCTGCTCGTCCGCTAAACTAGCCAAAATACTATCGGGCAAGCCCCTTGTTTCAGGGCCAAACAACAAAGCATCGCCCTCCTGAAATGGCACTTCAGAATAACAGCGCCTACCTTTCGTCGTTAATGCATAAATCTTATGATAGTTTTCATTCTCTAAAAAATCATTAATACCTGCATGCACTTTTATTTCAGCCCATTCATGGTAGTCTAAACCTGCTCTACGCAGCTTTTTATCATCCAGCTCAAAACCTAAAGGCTGCACTAAATGTAACCTAGCTCCGGTATTCGCGCATAGACGAATAATATTTCCTGTATTTGCAGGTATTTCAGGTTCAAAAAGTACAATATTAAACATATTTTATTTAGCCATGAAAAAAGGGGGAAGCCTAACAGGCTCCCTCCCCTAACATCTAAAGACGCACAGTTAGGCTGCTTATTTATTTACTAATGGCAACTGGCTCTAAATTCCAGATTTCATCACTATAATTTTTAATCGTACGGTCAGTAGAAAATTTGCCACTGTTTGCAGTATTAATAATGCTCATACGAGTCCAGAGATCTTTATCTTGATAAGCCGCTTCAACTCGCTTTTGTGCATTAACAAAGCTACGGAAATCTGCAATCGTCATCCATGGATCTCCTGAACTTTTAATTGAGTTAATAACATCATCAAAGATGCCAGGCTCAAACTGATTAAAATGACCACATTCAAGTAAGTTCATTACTCTCTGTAAATCCTCATCCTGGTTAATCATATTGACAGGATCATAATGATGCCGTAAGTCTTCAACTTCATCCTCTGTTAAACCAAACAAGAAAAAATTATCATCACCGACTTCTTCGCGAATTTCTATATTAGCCCCATCCAGAGTACCAATAGTCAAAGCACCGTTCATCATAAACTTCATATTACCAGTACCTGATGCCTCTTTACCCGCTGTAGAAATTTGCTCTGACAAATCAGCGCCAGGACAAATTTTTTCCATTGCTGAAACGCGATAATTAGGCATGAAAACTAGCTTTAATTTCTCGCCTACATCAGGGTCATTATTAATGACATCAGAAATATTATTAATCAATTTAATAATACGCTTTGCCATATAGTAGCCAGGTGCTGCCTTACCACCAATTAAAACACAACGATCTGTCCAATTTTCAGTATCACCACGCTTAATACGGTCATACAAATGAATAACATGTAAGACATTCAATAATTGACGCTTATACTCATGAAAACGCTTAACTTGTACATCAAATAAAGCATTTACATTCAGGTCTATATCAAACTCTGTTTTTTTGTAATCAATCAATCGTTGTTTGGCATTTTGTTGCAATTCATACCATTTCTTACAAAACTTTTTATCATTAACAAAGTTTTCTAATTTTTTTAATTCTGATAAATCGGTAATCCATTTATCACCAATCATTTCAGTAATAAATTTAGCTAATTCAGGGTTACATGCTGCAAGCCATCTTCGCGGTGTAACACCATTAGTTTTATTATTAAATTTATCTGGCCATAAATCATAGAAGTCTTTAAATAATCCCTCTTGCAATAGCTTTGAATGCAATTCAGCCACACCATTAACTGAAAAGCTACCAACAATAGCAAGATAAGCCATTCTCACTTTCTTCTCGCTACCTTCTTCAATTAATGACATACGCGCCAAACGCTCATTATCGCCTGGCCAATGTAAAGCAACTTCGGCAAGGAAATGCGCATTTATTTCATAAATAATTTCCATGAGGCGCGGCAACAATCGCTCAAATAAACTCACCGACCATTTCTCAAGCGCTTCAGGCAATAAAGTATGATTCGTATAAGCCATTGTTTGACGCGTAATTTCCCACGCTTTAGCCCACTTTAATCCATGCGTATCCATTAGAATACGCATTAATTCGGCAACAGCAACACTTGGGTGTGTATCATTTAATTGAAAGCAATTTTTCTCTGCAAAATGAGTAAAGTTATTACCATGCCGCCCAACCCAGTTAGCAACAATATCCTGCAAACTTGCTGATGCTAGTAAATACTGCTGCTGCAAACGTAACGACTTACCATTTTCATTAGCATCATTAGGATAAAGCACCATACTGATGTTTTCTGCGGTATTTTTTGCCGCTACTGACTCAGCATAATCACCCGCATTAAATTCTTCTAAATTAAACTCTTCTGTGGCAGTTGCTTTCCATAGGCGCAGAGTATTGACCGTACCATTTTGATAACCCGGTATCGGTGTATCATAAGGTACTGCAAGAATATCGGTAGTATCAACCCAAGACCTGCGCTTAACCCCCCGCTCGTTCACAGATTGTTCAACACGACCACCAAATTTAATACGGTGGGTATATTCAGGGCGCTCTATTTCCCATACATTGCCATTTTTTAACCAGTGATCAGGACGCTCAACTTGCTCCCCATTGACAATAACTTGGCTAAACATACCATACTCATAGCGTAGGCCATAGCCAGTCACAGGTAATTGTAATGTTGCACAGCTATCAATAAAACAGGCCGCCAAACGGCCCAAGCCACCATTGCCTAACCCAGCATCTGGCTCACTTTCAATTAATTCTTCAATCTCTAACCCTAGGTCATACATTGCCTCAGCCACTGCACCTGTTATACCTAAATTAAGCATAGCATTACTTAAAGTTCGCCCCATTAAAAACTCCATGGACAAATAATAAGCTTTCTTACAATCAGATTCCCTATAAGTATTATAAGTATTTTTCCAACGCTCTACTAAGCGATCACTAACTGCCAAGGAAAGAGCTTCATAAGCATAATGCGGGGAACGACAATGCTCATCACGACCTAATCGATAACTGTAATAACGTTTAAAATCAGTAATAAAATCTTCTTTCTCTAGCCCTAAACTGGGTAGATCAGTAATGCTCTCGCATGGCTTACTTTTAGTAAAAGTATTCTGTGGCATAATATTCCAGAGTTAAATTTAATAATTATTTTAGACCTGAATAGCTTACGATTATTATAACAAGCAGCTTAGATCTTATGGATAGGTAAACTTTTAAGCTAATTAAAAAACCAAATCACCGAAATGCTAGACTTGCTTAAAGGAGCTTAGCCCTCGGTGCTTGAGAAGCAAAATTCAATAATACCCGAAAGCACTGCTAGCCCTCGGAGGACTTGCAGTGCTTCATGATCTAAAGTTTCGGGTTTTATTAAATATGCATTCCTTAGCTAGTTTGTATAGCAAATTAACTATTTTCTTTTCAGCATTGCATACAACTTATCTTTTAAGGTTAGTCGTTTTAGCTTTAAGCCTTCGACCACTTCATTAGCCGGCGTTTCAATATTCTGCTGTATACGAACTAACTCATGCACTAATTCATCATATTCATCAAATAAACGCTTAAAATAATTATCATTCATTTTTAACTCATGAATTCTGTCATTGTATTCCGGAAATTCGTGGTGCAAATCGTGCAACTCTCCAAACATACTATACCTCCTAAATTTTAGGCTTCATGCGATCAAAAATATTACTTTAACAAGGAAAATAATAGTTTAATATTCTATAGCTAAGCTACCATACCAACCTAGCCCCTTACATAAACGCTAATTTAGTATCATAGGGCTCACTTAAGTCTTTAACTTACTTTACAACTTCCCATGACACTGCTTATACTTCAAGCCTGAACCACAAGGGCATGGCTCGTTACGGCCCACTTTTTTATCTTCACGGACAAAAGGCGCCTCTCTTTCATTTGAGTTTGGATCATCCTGCGGTGGCTGAATTGTTTCGTCAGTAGGTTCTAAAGTACTATCTGCATCTGGATGTTCAAAATGCATTTCTTGCGGCTCTTGGCGTTGTTCATCAATCGCTTCAACATCCTCAGGATCAGTAACTTTAACTTTAGAAATAATACCAATAACTTCATGTTTAATTTGATCTAATAGAGCCGTAAACATATCAAATGCTTCACGTTTATATTCTTGTTTTGGATCTTTTTGTGCATAACCTCTAAAGTGAATCCCTTGCCGTAAACTATCCATCGCGGCTAAATGCTCTTTCCAGCTATTATCTAATACTTGTAGCATGACAGATTTTTCGAAATGGCGCATCACGTCAGGAGAGGCCATCTCTTCTTTAGCTTTATAAGCTTGCGCAACAAGCTCTATAATTGCATCTCTCAATGATTCTTCATGCAAACTTGCATCATCTTCAAGCATTTGAGCTACTGGAATAGTGACATCAAACTCATCTTGTAAATGTGCTTCTAAGCCACTTATATTCCATTGCTCCTCCATAGTTTTCGCAGGAATATACTTAGTAATAACATCACTAATTACATCAACTCGAATTGCTTCAATAATATCACTGATATCATCAGAAGCCATTAATTCATCACGCTGCTTATAGATAACTTTACGCTGATCATTAGCAACATCATCATACGCAAGAATCTCTTTACGCATATCAAAGTTTCTTCCCTCAACTTTTTTCTGGGCATTTTCTATAGAGCGCGTCACCCAAGGATGCTCAATTGCCTCACCTTCATCCATGCCTAATTTTTTCATTAAACCAGCGACTCGATCAGAAGCAAAAATTCGCATCAAATCATCTTCTAACGATAAATAAAACCGAGTAGAGCCGACATCTCCTTGCCTTCCTGAACGTCCGCGCAGTTGATTATCAATTCGACGAGACTCATGCCTTTCTGAGCCAATAACATGCAATCCTCCGCTCTGCAACACACGCTCATGCAAATCAAGCCACTTACCTTTAACTTTATCAATTTCTGCCTGAGATGGACTGTCGCCTAATGCAGCAATTTGCGCGTCCATATTTCCGCCTAACACAATATCCGTCCCACGCCCTGCCATGTTAGTCGCTATAGTAACCGCCGCTGGCATGCCTGCTTGCTCAATAATATGAGCTTCACGCTCATGTTGTTTCGCATTTAAGACTTCATGCTTAATCTTAGACTGATTTAAAATACTCGAGATTAATTCAGAATTTTCCACCGACGTTGTACCAACTAAAACAGGTTGCCCTCGTTTAACACAGTCTTTGATATCTTCAGTGATTGCCAAATATTTTTCTTTTGCCGTTAAATAGACTAAATCCCCTTTATCCAGTCTAGTCATAGGCCGATGTGTTGGAATAACGACCACTTCAAGTCCATAAATTTTATTTAACTCAAATGACTCAGTGTCAGCCGTCCCCGTCATTCCAGACAATTTTTCATATAAACGAAAATAATTCTGAAAAGTGATGGATGCTAATGTTTGATTTTCACTTTGTATTTTTGTGCCTTCTTTAGCTTCCATTGCTTGATGCAAGCCCTCAGACCACCTGCGCCCAGGCATTATCCGGCCAGTAAACTCATCCACAATAATGACTTCATTATTTTGTACAATATAATCAACATCCCGATGAAATAAAACATGCGCTCTTAATGAAGCATTTAAGTAGTGCATCAACCTTATATTAGCAGGCTCATACAAACTAGCGCCTTCCTCCAATAAGCCATGCTCGACCAACAAAGACTCTATATGCTCATGTCCAGATTCAGTTAAATGTAACTGCTTAGATTTTTCATCTACTGTAAAGTCACCAGGCCCTGTTTCTTCACCTTCTTTTTCACCCTCTTTTCTTTCTACTTTAGTCAGTAGCGGAACGATTTCATTAGTTTTTAAATATATTTCGGTACTATCATCCGTTGGTCCAGAAATAATCAAAGGCGTTCTTGCCTCATCAATTAAAATTGAATCAACCTCATCCACTATGGCAAAATGTAAGCCTCGCTGCACTTTTTGCTCAATACTAAATGCCATATTATCGCGCAAATAATCGAAACCAAATTCATTATTAGTTCCATAAGTAATATCTGCAGCATAAGCTTTCTTACGCTCATTATGATCTAAGTCACTAATAATTACCCCGGTCGTCAAACCAAGAAAATTATATAACTGTCCCATCCACTCGGCATCTCGCGCAGCTAAGTAATCATTAACCGTAACAACATGCACACCTTTGCTAGGAAGGGCGTTTAAATAGGCTGCTAACGTAGCCATTAAGGTCTTACCCTCTCCTGTTTTCATCTCAGCAATTCGACCGTCGTTTAACACCATGCCACCAATCAATTGCACATCAAAATGACGCATACTGAAAACACGCGACGACGCTTCACGTACAGTTGCAAAAGCTTCAGGTATGAGGCTTTCAAGCTTTTCACCTTGCTTTAACCGTTCTCTAAACTCTTGTGTTTTTGCCTGTAATGCTGCATCAGTTAATTGCCCATACTCTTCGGCCAACTTATTAACAAGCTTTACTATTTTGCTTTTCTTCTTAACTAACCGATCATTACGGCTGCCTACAACAAATTTAACGAGCTTACCCAGCATCCTTCTTTCCCAATGTGAAATTCTTAATTAGACTTTATATCAAACTTTTATTATATCCTGTTTACTTACTATCTAACATACCATTAATCTCTTTATAGCAATATAAAGTACCTCTTTATGCGTCCAAAACCTAATATTCAACCATTATAGCGATAAATTTTAGGCATAAAAAAACCCCTGCTACTTACGTAACAGGGGTTTTCGCTTTATTTAATTCCTACTTAGTAAACTAAGTATTCAATCAATTAGATGAAAGATGGAATTAATGGAGCATCTACCATAACCATTTGACGGTTACCATCTTCATCAAAGAAGAATAATAAACCAGCAAAACGACTATCTGGATCATAGATCAAGTCAGCTAAACGGTAAACTTCCCAAGCAGCATCAGAAGCAGTAACTTCAACAGTTCTAGACTCACCTGGAGCTATAGGGCTGTTATCAGAAACAGTTAAACCTTCTTCAGCTAAAAGATCATCAGGGTAACCTGACTCATCTTCAAGAACGTCAGCGTCTAAGAAACGAACTGATGCAGTGTTGAACTCACCTAAACGAATAGCTGAATCGCCATTGTTAGTAATAGTCAACGTCATTTGCATAGCACGACCTGGAACACGGTATGTAGCATCTTCTACTTTAACTGCAACCGAAGTTTCAGGCATTTCAATAGGCTTGATACCACGCATTAAACCAGCTTGCAGTGGAGTAGTAATAGGATACTTTTCGTTAGTTGATCCCATACCATACATTAGAAGAGCCAATGTACCAACAGCAAAACCAATTGCAACTTTCTTATCAGTAGCACTAATTAAAGTATCAGCTTTACCAGAAGTAACTGCGATATGACGAGGAATAAACATTGGACGTTTGATCCAAAAGATCAACCATGCAAGACCAATTGAATACCAAAGCGCATGCCAGAAATATACGTTATCTAGAGCATAATCTTCTAAGTCAATTGTTTGACCAGTCAATGTAGTCAATGGATTAACAAACTCACTCATAGAACCAGTAATAGTTACCCATTTACCTGGTCCAATGATTGGTCCACCACCTTCAACGTTCATCATAGTATGTACGTGCCAGTCACCTGGACGACGTGCTTTTAATAGTACTTTGAACTCATAAGTATCGCCAAGTTCTAAAGAAACAGAACGTGGAACTAACTGACCACCAATCCAAGAACCTGCACGAATAAATACAGGACCAGGAATACCGATGTTCAAGAAAGATACTTCAGGCTTATCAACAGTTTCAGGCCATCCAGCAAAAACGTGGAATTTACCAGAAATTGTCATAGTGTCATTAACAGCAACTTCATCTTTTGACCAGTCAAGATCAAACCAGTGAATAGTACGCATACGCATAAACGCTGCTTGAGACTTTTCACCGTGTGCAGATGCAGTAGGCGTGTAGAACATCGCTGATGTTAGCGCCATTAGCAATGCGACAAACGATAGTTTAGCTACCTTGTCTTTAATTGTTTTCATATATCTCCTCCAAACTAGAGAAATTAATTTTCGTTATATTGGTAAACAATCGCTCTGTTACCAATATTATAATTATTATTATTATTAAATGCCTTCGCCAGATATGAAGTCAGTTTTGTTAAACCAACGACCGAAGTAATGCCATAGGAAGTAAATAATAATAGAAACGAAAGCTGAGAAAAACGCTGATACTGGAGCAACATCTTTACCAAATGTTCTTAAAGTACCTTTCTCAACCATTCTGATGTACTCAGGAGTACCAGTACGTACATAATGGTAACCTTGTAAATCAGCTAGTGTAAACATCATACCGTTATATTCAACAGGTACGTGTAAAGGAGCAATAATTGGCCAGTTACCTGGATAGAATACTAAACCCCAAGCCATACCACCAATAACAGCTGTAAGTACAAAGCTGCTAGAAAGCATTAGTACAACATCAAGAAGGATAGCACCAGGAATTAAGTTAGAAGGGAAACAGAAGTTTACTGGGAAATAAGTCCAACCCCAGAAGTTCAAATATCTGTTAATCCACTCACCTAACATAAGAGCAAGAATACAAACTATCGCACCAAAAGGTAGACGATAACGATACCACAACATAGCTTGCACAGCAGCAGGGAAAGTGATTGATACGATTGGCGCTACAGTTACCCATAGACGTCTATCTTTCCAATCTGACCAGAAATCCCAGTCACCACCAGTTAACATATAGTGAATGTGATATCCACCCAGTACTGCAGTGAATAGTGTAAAAAGAATCATCCAGTCCAACGTACGTGAAACTTGTACAGCTTCAGCGCGTGAACGTACAGCTGATTGAGATGCACTCATTAGCTTACCTCCAAAAATTTATTTTTATTATCATTATCTCTCTTCCATCTCGCCACCCGTAGATGGCGAGACAAGGAGATAACAAGTTTACTACTTTTTATTTTTAAACCAGCTTTAAATTAAGCTAGGTCTTTCTTAAGTAGTTTAGTTAATGCAGCAACTTCGATATTTACAACACCCATAATCGCTAAAGCAGCCCATCCGAAGAATACGAAGCCGTAGTGTAGAGGCGCAACAAATAACTCTTCCATAAACCAGAAAGTGTGACCCCATTCGTTCAAACCTACATTAGGTAGAATCATGAAAGGACCAATTACTGATACCATATACATTAGAGATAAACCTTCTTGGTAAGCAGGTAATCTTGTTTTTGCATATAAGAAAGCAGATACACCAGTAATGATGTAAATTGGGTATGACAAGTAGAACTCGATGATGTGACTTGGCGTAAAGTCAGTATCACGAACAATAGTTTGATGCCATGTACCATCTTGCTCTGTGAAGTATGAAGCTCCCCAGTAGATAGCCCAACCGTACATTACCAACCATGTCCAGTGAGTAAAGTGTCTTCTTAGCTCTTCACGAGGAGTGATAGACATTACTTTACGATCACGTGTTTTCCAGATATATCCCCATAGCGTAGAAGCGATTACCACTTCAAGCACTAATTCGATATATAACATATTCATCCAATATGTTTCGAACTCAGGTGCAAATGAATCTAAACCAGCAGACCATCCGTACACACCTTCATACCAACGAATAAATGAATAAAATACCAAATAAAGCATTAAACCTGCCCACAGGTTAACTTTGTTTAGCAGTGGAGCTTCTGAAGCATCAGCTTTCACTGAATCAGTAGTAGCAGCCATTATTACCTCCTAAAAGTAAATATATAACCTTTCAACAAATGTCGAAAGCATTGATTACATCCTGTAACATCACAATTAATGATGACACCATTCCATTTAGGTGTATTCAATTCTATCAACTTTAAACATCATGTCAAGATATTCTACACTGAGATTAGCATCGAGCCGATACAATTACGCCATCCTTCTGATAATTAAATTATTTTCTTAAAATATTATTTTCTAGCCTATAATTTTTCTGCTCTTTTACTGCCCCACTATGACCACACTTAAAGTTTTTCAATTACTGGAAATACTCATGCACTTTAATCTCACTCAGAGTGAAATATTAATTCGCTACGAACCTTATATGAAGCTTTCAACTCGTAAAACACAAAGGCTATAGCCTTTTTATCTTTCCATTACAAGACCGACCTGCACTTATCCTTAGCTGACACTCCACTCACAAACCTTAGATACAGGTAGAGCTACTTCAAATATATAATCTCTTTTGCCACGTACCTGCCGACCACCCTTGGTGTTCTATTTTTATACAATGAAATATACTCTCTATTCTTTTCTGCTAAAATAAGCGAACTGTTAACTTTTTAAACCCACCTAGCCATGAAAAAATTTCTTACCCCTACCCTGTTTCTCGCCGTACTTATTGGGTTAATAATGTTTCAAAAAGAAGCCGTTATGCCTTTTACTAAAAAAGTAGCTTCTTCCGATCTTTTTTTAGTTGATTCTGATGATAAAGGGAGTAGATATGCGAATGCAACCTCTATGACGAATTATGCTTTTATTCAATGCAATAAAGAAATCAGAAACGAAATTGACAGCGAAATTAACATTACATTTCCATCTCAACCATTACAATCATGGTCACTTGGAAACTATAAGTACATAATTAATGCTGAAATTGAAATGACACCACCATCAGGTGCTGGTTTTTTTAAAAAATACGCCTGTCAAATACAGTACGAGGAAGAGTCTGACCTAGAAGGCGTCATGGATCCTGACAATTGGTCAGTAACTGGAATTTCTGGACTTTAAATCATATCCTTGTATACAGTCTGTAACTTATAAAGCTTTTGAGTAAGGAAACGCCTTTAAATAAACCTTACCTTTCTTCTTTTATAATTTATAAACAGAGTTGTCCTAGTCATAAAAATTAAAAACAGCATTGATACTTAAAGTATCAATGCTGCTAGCACAAACAGATGGTCTTTAGTCTTTACTATGGTCCTTATAAACCCTTAATTGCCCATTTGCATCAAAAGCAATTACTTTGAAAGGAGACTTTTGACCTCCCATCTCCATTCCAGGCGTTCCTACTATCATTCCAGGCACTGCTAGCCCCTTGATATTATCTTTATTTTTTAGCATTGTTTTTATATCTCCAGCAGGAACATGCCCCTCGACAATATAGCCATTAATAATAGCGGTGTGGCATGATGCTAAGGACGAAGTAACGCCATATTGATCTTTTATTCCCTGCACATTAGCCACAATATTATCAGTCACATTAAAGCCATCTGCTTTTAAATGCGCCAACCACTTACCACAACAAGCACAAGTTGGACTTCTATAAACGACAATATCCGTATTGCCCTTACTCAAGCTCCCAGCCTTTTCATCTTGCGCATAACTTGCACTGATACCCGAGACTAATAATAGAGCAATAAAAATCAGTTGCTTCAGCATATTCTTTTACCTGTGATATTTAACGCTCAAATCATGCACTGCATCTACCATTACTTTTACATGCTCCGGATTAATATCCGGTAAGATGCCATGCCCTAAATTAAATACATGCCCTGACCCTGCACCATATTTTTCCAATATTGCACCTACTTTTGCCTTAATAACATCAGGGTTAGCATAAAGTGTAATCGGATCCATATTTCCCTGTAATGCAACTCGATTGCCTACCCGAGCACGCGCTAACTTTATATCTGTCTGCCAGTCCAAACCTAGAGCATCGTATTCAGTATCCGCCATTGCTTCTAGCCACTGACCTCCACCTTTTGTAAATAAGACTGCTGGCACTCTCTGTCCATTAATATTAGTCTTTAGTAAAGACTGTACTTGTTGAGCATAACGCAAAGAATATTCCATATATTCTTCCGTACCTAAAGATCCGCCCCAGGTATCAAATAACATTACGGTTTGAGCACCTGCAGCAATTTGTGCATTCAAATAAGAAGCAACAGACTGAGCCAACTTATCCAGCATTTTATGCATCAAATGCGGCTGCTCAAACATCAACCCTTTTACTTTAGAAAAAGTCTTACTGCTACTGCCTTCAACCATATATGTGGCCAGCGTCCACGGGCTACCGGAAAAACCTATCAAAGGTACACGACCGTTTAAATTTTTTCTAATTAAACGCACTGCGTCCATCACATACTTCAACTCCATTTCTGGGTCTGGAATTGGCAACTTATCAATATCCGCGGCTGTGCGCACTGGTCGCTCAAATTTCGGCCCTTCTCCTTCGGCAAAATACAAACCCAGTCCCATCGCATCAGGAATAGTTAAAATATCCGAAAATAATATAGCCGCATCAAAATTAAATCGCTCCAAAGGCTGCAAAGTTACTTCACATGCCAACTCTGGATTAGTACAGAGATTCATAAAACTGCCTGCTTGTGCGCGTAATTCCCGGTACTCTGGTAAATAGCGCCCCGCTTGGCGCATCATCCATACAGGCGTTTTATCTACAGGCTCCTTTAATAAAGCTCGAATAAATCTATCATTTTGTAATTCATTCATTTCCTAACTCCTTATATTGTTATATCTCTTCTGTATTTTACAAATCTTTTTGAATTGCTGAAAAAGCTCTAGGCCATGATTCTTGCAAAGCTTTAGGTAATTTTTGCATTTCCTTTTTTGCTTCACCAATAGAGGAAAAAACACCATAAAATAATACATAGGTTTTTGACTGCTTAACTTGCTTTTCTAGGTAAAAGGTTTTAATTCCCAAACGCAGATATTTTTTTTGCTCTGCAAGTAATTTATCTTTTGCCGACAAAACCATTAACTGCAAGGTATATTGCCATTTTTTTTGCGCTAAAACCCATTGCCTGTCATCTTGTATATTCAATATTGGCATAATAGAATCTTTAGCTTTCTTTTTCTTAATTACTTCGCCCTTAACTTGCTTAACTAAAGGGGCACTCACTATCAATTCATCAACTTTCTCTAGCCCCTCAATAATAGCCTCTTGGCCTTCCTTATCTATTCGTGATTCGACGACCACCCCAACTAACGAAGGCGCACTAATAACTACTGGCGCTTCAATTATTTTTTGCTCAAAAGGTAATTTTTGCTCTTTTAATTCAGGCGAAACTTTAACTTCTAATTTTTGTCGCACCACCATTTCAGACGGTAATTTAATTAATTTAACCGCCGGCTGATCAGGTGCAGGCACCAGCTTAGAATTCTCTTGCTTAGGTTCCTGCCATAAAAATACACTGACAAGAGCTGAGCAAATAAATACAATAACAATGGCAATAGTCAATACCGAGCCATTAGCAAAGCCCTTTTTATTTGCCGTTCTTATAATGGTACTTATTTCTCCAGGGTTTCCTTTTGTTTTTTGGTACACTTCACTAACAAAAGCACTATCAATATCCTTAATTGTGTAGGCGCTTATCTCCTCTTCCACCAAAGAACGAATAAAAGCCCCACATTGTCGAATATTTAAGACTGGCAACTCAACAAAATGACAGTTGGCTTGTATTTTCTCCCGCTGGCTCTTTTCCTTATACGCTTCCGATGTTAATGCAAACACCAGCCGTAACGCTTGATATTTACTAGCATAGTCAATTAACACGCCCATTAACCCAGGGACCAACTGATCTGCATCGTCGATTACTAATACTAGTTGCAATTCTTTCTGAGCATAAGCGTCTAATGCATCAGCCAACGAACAATAATCTAATTGGCGAGCATTTTTTATAAAATCAATTATTTGCGCTTGAATCGCTTCAAAACTCACTTGCTGCTCAATATTTAATAAAAATATATCAACAGAACTTACTTTTCTTAGTTCAAGCGCAGACAGTAATGTTGTTTTACCAACGCCTAACGCACCTTGCAATATCAAAGGCTGTTGCAAATTAATAATTAAATGCATTAACAAGTCTAACTTTTGCGCACGATCAATACTTAGCAAATCAACCATCTGCTTATGATTTACATATTGCTGCCCATCAATTTGCATAGACTCTAAATACTTAGAAAAGTCAATTGCTACGCCCATATTCATTTAAAGTTTTAAGCAGCTGGCTTTTGTCAACGCCAATAGGCAAACTTGCCTCACCTATAGACTTTAATAAAATAAGTCGAATTTCACCATCAACATTTTTCTTATCAACGGCCATTAATCTAATACACTCTTCAGCTGATAAGTTAACTGGGGGCTCAATAGGTAGTAACGCTTTCTTGAAAAGACCAAGAATACGTTTGACATCAACATCGCTTAGCCAACCCA
Source organism: methanotrophic endosymbiont of Bathymodiolus puteoserpentis (Logatchev) (assembly GCF_900128525.1). Taxonomy (GTDB): domain Bacteria; phylum Pseudomonadota; class Gammaproteobacteria; order Methylococcales; family Methylomonadaceae; genus Methyloprofundus. The sequence continues at coordinate 12,439 of NZ_FQTQ01000051.1, read as the reverse complement.
TACGTCGTGATAAGTCTGCAGCTTGACAAGTTCCAATGGCAACAGCCTCACCATGCAAATAGGTTCCATAGCCAGCACCTGTTTCAATAGCATGCCCAAAAGTATGGCCTAAATTTAAAATAGCACGAACACCAGACTCTCTTTCATCAGCTGCAACAATTTCTGCTTTACTCAGGCAAGATCGCTCAATAATATAAGTTAATGCTTGCTTATCTCGTGCCAATATTTTCTCAATATTAGCCTCTATCCAAGCAAAAAATTCCGCATCACGGATTAAGCCATATTTAATGACTTCAGCAATACCAGCCGATAACTGACGGTCATCTAGCGTATCTAATACCTTAATATCAATAATTACACACTGCGGTTGATAGAACGCGCCTATCATATTTTTACCTAAGGCATGATTTACACCTGTTTTTCCACCAACTGATGAATCTACTTGCGCTAATAAAGTCGTTGGGATCTGAATAAAAGGAATACCCCGCTGATAACACGCTGCGGCAAAGCCAGCGACATCGCCAATCACACCACCACCCAAAGCAATCAAAGTGGCATTACGGCTAAATTGTTTAGTCAACAAAGCATCGAAAATAATATCTAAACTTGCTAAAGTTTTATACTGTTCGCCATCAGGTAAAATAACGGTTTCAACTTGGTATTGTTGCAAATTTACTATAATATTCTGTAAATACAAGGGGGCAATAGTCTCATTAGTTACTACGACTACTTGCTTAGACTTAATATGCTGAGCTAATAATTCTGGGTTATTTAAATTACCTTCACCCATATAAATAGGATAACTTCTATCACCTAAGTTAACTTGTATGGTATTCATTATTAATTATATTTTTCTGAGTATTCTTTAAGAATTTCCTTAACGGCAAGCTTGCTTTGCATTTGCCCACTATCAATAACAAAATCAGCGCAAGACAAATACAAATCCTCTCTTTCATTAAGTAGGGTTTGTATTTTTTCTTTTGGATTATCGACATTCAATAAAGGCCGCTGTGAATTACGTGACGTACGATCTACTATTCTATCAACAGAGCACTGTAAATAGACAACAAAGCCATTTTCCTTTAAATATTCTCGATTTTCTTGATCTAAAATAACCCCACCACCAGTAGCCAAGACTATATCTTCAAGTTGCACAAGCTCCTTAATCATCTTACTCTCTCGAACCCTAAAGCCATGTTCACCTTCAAATTCGAATATTGTCGCAATATCAACTCCAGTTAAGTCCTCAATAGCTTTATCACTATCATAAAATGCCAGGCCTAACGATTTTGCCAATAAACGGCCAATCGTCGTTTTGCCTGCGCCCATTAAGCCAATTAAATATATACTTTTTTTATTCATTAACATTTTATTATTCATAAAAAAAGGGGCATTATAGCCCCTTTTTTCCTTATAATTGAAGTTTACTAACGCATTCTCATCGAATCTTTAACTATTTTTGGCGTAATAAAGATTAATAATTCTTTTTTCGAAGTAGAATCAACCGTCTTTCTAAACATCCAGCCAACCAGAGGCAAATCAGAAAACCATGGCACTGTGCTTATTAAGTTTCGTGACTCCCCCTCAAATACTCCACCTAGTACAACTGTTTCACCATTTTCGATACGCACACTCGTCTCTACTGAGCGCGTATCAATAGAAAGCTGCCCATCATTTTGAAAACTCCCAGGGGCATCTTTATTAATTTTTAACTGCATAATAACACTACCACTCGGTGTGATCTGTGGTGTTACTTCCAAAATAATTTGAGCATCTTTAAACTGAACACTAGTACCATTTTGACTAACTGTTTTATAAGGAATTTGAGTCCCTTGTTTTATTATCGCTTTACATCGATCAGAGGTCAGTACTTTTGGATTAGAAACAAATTCAGCTTTATTCTTATCTTGCAATGCCGTGACTTCCAAGTTAAGTATATAGTTTGCACCATCTGATAAGGTCATTCCTAATGCACCATAAGGGTTTGATGCAGCTAAATTTGTTAAAACTGGCCCAACTATATCTCCAACTCCACCATCATTGCCTCCTGTTGTTCCCCCCACTCCAATATCTCCCCCCGTATAAGCCGCACCAAATTTAACCCCCAGTTCCTGCGCAAAACCTTCTTGAGCAATCACAATCCGCGCTTCAATTAGTACCTGTCTGACTTGCCTGTCTAATTTTAGGATCATTTTGCTAATTTCTTCTATATTTTTAGCCGTATCTTTAATAATTAAAGTGTTTGTTCGTGAATCAACAATAGCAGTTCCTCTATCCGATAAAAGTGAATAATTCCCGCCGCCATTTGAATTACTATTTCCGCCGCCGCCGCTGCTGCTGTTATTATTACCTCTGCTATTGGCTCCTAAACTATTGCTTCCACTACCACCATTTAATCCAGACCTAGATCCAGAGCCACCAGCCGTCACAGTACAGCCATTAGCGCTTCTAGAAGAGTTGCCTAATATAATATTTCTAAAATTATTCGCTTTGGCATAATTAATTTGAATATATTCTGTTTTCAAAGGTTCTAATCGCTTAGCAACCTTTTGTGATTCAATCTCCTCCTCTTCTAACTTGCGAATCTCCGCAGTCGGCGCAACTAAAATAACATTTCCTGCTTGCCGCTTAGATAAGCCTTTAGATTTCATAACAAAATCTAAAGCTTGATCCCAAGGTACATCATTTAAACGTAAAGTCAGATTTCCGCCAACAGAATCGGAAGCTAAAATATTAAGATCAGTAAAATCCGCTAAAATTTGTAAGACTGAACGAATTTCGATATCTTGGAAATTTAAAGATAATCGCTCGCCGGTATAAGGAAATTTATTTTTACGTTTTTCTTCTTGCTCAGCTGTCGTTATAGGCCTAACTTCAAGAATTAACACACCATCCTCCTGAAATGAAGAATAAGCATAATCAGCTTTCGCTGGTGTAATAATAACCTTAACTCTAGAGCCAAGCTTTTTAGCTTCGATCATTGAAACGGGTGTTGCAAAATCAAGTACATCCATCTTTTTAGCATACATTGCGGGTAAACTCGTATTTAAAAAGCTTAATACGATTTTTCCAGATTTTTCTTGAGTGTTAACAACTGTATTTGGATTAGACAAATAAATTAATAAACGCCCTTCACCTTTTGCCCCGCGCCGAAAATCAATTTTATTAATGGACTGCTCTGGAATTAAGCTAGCAAACTGGGTTAATGTTTTTTCTGTTAATTTTTTATGGCTGTCTCGCGCCATTCTCCCAGAACTATTCAAAGTCACAATAACACGGTTATCTTTTAGCTTGACATCATAAGCAACAAGCTTTAATAAGTTGATCACAACTCTTAGTCTATCCCCAGACTCGACAGCAAAAAAACTATTGATTCCCCCCGCATTAATCACATTTCTTTTCTGTTTTAGGCCACTTTTCACTCCCTCAAAATCCAAAACAATTCTTGCTGGATTATCCGTATGGAATACTTTTGGCTTAGCCACCTTACCCGTCATTTCAAAAGACAACTGTAAATTATCACCAGACAAAGCATTAAAATCTACGGCACTAAGTACAACACCTTCAGCAGAAACCAAGGAAACTTGTCCTAATAAAGTACTTAGCAACAATACACGTAATAACGACCACTGCTTTAAAAAGCTCATACACAACCACCTTGCTTAATATTCATATTAATCCCCAGCTCACTCAGATAGCGCTATTGTTGCCTGATTTTCACGCCATGCTCCAGGTTGATCCGGAACAATCTCCATTATTTCAATTTTATCCTGAAAAATACGTAATATACGCCCGTAATTTCTGCCCAAATAATTGCCATCTCTAACGCGATGAATTGTACCATCATTGGCTTTTATCAATCCCCACAAAACACCGTTCATTTTCACTGTTCCAACCATCCTCAATGTATCTAAAGAAAATTCCTCAAGCTCTTCTTTATGCCGATTAAAGTCGGGCTGTATGCCGTTTCTAGCTACACTCTTCTCAGTAGTATGCTCAATAGCTTTTTCAATTGGTCTAAAAGGATCCCTCAATCCATCAGGATTAAATAAAAAATTACTAACCGGTGGGACAGGCTCAATAGGCTTAATATTTATTGGCTTAGTATTACTTCTTTTTTCTTTCAAGCGCTCATTAAGCTCTGGATATGGAATAACCACAGTGCTTTGTTTTTTACACCCAGGTACGGTTAATCCTTCACGATCAAGACAAACTAAGCCACTGTTATCCATTACATTTGATTCTTTATCTAATTTTTCACCACCATCTCGGTAGGTGGTAATCACAGCATTCATAGCTAAAAGTGAATCATTTTTAGTGGGAGAAATTTGCAAATTTTTAATGGTTACAATTCTAGGCAAGGTCGCCAGACCACTAATAAAAAGCCCTAACTCACTATATTCACCTATCACTTTGATATCAATAGGTAATTCAATGACATCCCCCTTCTTCACTTCACCTACTGGCTTAAATAGTTCAAACTCTAAACCGCTGGATAAACCTGTTTGTGAAATATCTATCAACAAACTTGCAACTTCTGCTTTAGTCGGCATAAGCTTCATCATCTCAGTTAGAGATGATTCTATTTGCTTAAACTGCTTTTGGTGTAGCTCTAAATTTAAAGCCATTCTCCATGTGTACTGGTAGCTATTCAACGCATCAGCCACGCCTTTCTCTTCAGCTTCTAATTGCGTTAATTTATCACTCGTAAACTGATAAAATCCACCCGCTAAGATTAGTACAAAAACTAGGATGCCTGCAGCAATTTTAATAGGCTTTGGCCATGCTCCTGCTTCATTTATATCCCAATTAATTTCCGAAAGATTCATTACATATCCTCATCTTCAGTTTTACTTGTCCACTGCTTAGCATACAAAGTAAAATTACTTAATTGGCTATCTTTATTAGTACCTTTAATAATATTAAGCGTTGGGTCAACCAACCAATGAGATGCTTCAACATTCCTCATAAATGCTGATACTCGTGCATTTGATTGTGTCTTACCTTCCAATATTACTTGACTATCCGTTTGCTTTAGTTGCGTAAGAAACACACCTTCAGGTGTCACCTTAGCAATCTCATCAACAAAATGAACAATTTCAGGCCGACTTTTCTGTAAAGCTTGTATAGCTTCACGTTTATTTTGTAAGATTAGATTTTTAGCTTGAATATCTTTAATTTTAGCAGTGATTAACTTGAGCTCTGCTGTTTTCGCAATAACAATACGCTTTTTATCTTGTTGTTCAGCAATACGCCCATCTAGATACATTTGTATAGCAAATAAAATAACAACCGCTAGCATGGCAGATGCAGCTACACCTACAATAAACTGCTCTTGCCTCTGCTTGCGTAACTCATCACGCCAAGGCAATAAATTAATTCGAGTCATGCGTCAAAACCCCTTAATGCTAAACCACAAGCAATCATCATTGCTGAAGCATCATTACTTAAACTTTGTGGTTTGATTTTATTGGACAGCGCCATATTTATAAAAGGGTTAGCGACAAAAGCAGGTAATCCCAGCTCTTGTTCAACCAACTTATCAATTCCAGCAATTGAAGAGCAACCACCCGCCAGAACGACACTGTCTATACTGCGATTGGCACTAGACGAAATAAAAAACTGTAATGACCGAGCAACCTGTTGTACTAAAGCTCGCTTAAAAGGCCCCAAAACATCGCTATTATAATTATCCGGCAAGCCTCCATGACGCTTGGCTAAACCAGCCTCTTCATAAGAAAGCCCATATCGCCGCTGAATTTCTTCTGTCAACTGCTTACCCCCAAAACCTTGCTCTCGAGTATAAATAGCTCTCCCCTTATGTAAAATATTTAGAGTCGTCATTGTGGCTCCAATATCAGCAATAGCAACCGTTTGCTCATGCTCGCTATTAGGCAATTGGTCACTTAATAAAGCAAATGCATTTTCCATGGCAAACGCCTCTACATCGATGATACTTGCCGTCAACCCTGCTTGGGTCAAGACATCAACCCGTTCATCAACATTTTCGCGGCGGGAAGCGGCCAACAAAACATCCACTAATTCAGGGTTTGCTTCATTTACTTTCTGTACTTCAAAATCTAAACGAACCTCATCTAAGGAGTAGGGGATATACTGATCAGCTTCAACCATAATCTGCTCTTCCATTTCATCTTCCGATAAATGCGCGGACATAGTAATCATTTTAGTCATAACCGAAGAGCCAGAAATTGCAACACACGCGTGACGCGTGCGTGTTCCTGAGTGCTTTATTGCAGCTTTGATAGTCTCAGCAATCATCTCAGCATTAGAGATGTTATTATCAATTACCGCGTCAGGAGCTAAAGGAGCCACGGCATAGCTCTCAACTTTATACCTCCCGCCAGTTTTGCTTAGTTCCAGTAATTTAATAGCAGCAGAACTTATATCGATCCCAAGAAGATGATCATGCTTACGATTTAACCATTTCATGTAGAAACTCTTTTATTTTAGACAATGATATTTCGGAATTGACTAGTTAACTTACCAACAACATTCCAAGCTAATAGGAAGTATAGCCACCTTTTTATATTTTGAAACTATCTTTACAAAAAACTTAATAATTCAATACAAGTAATAAATATAACATATTGAAAATATACTTAATTTTATTTTTTCTTACCTCAAAACTTATAAGCGCACTACGCACTTTATATTTCCTAGCCTTAGGCTTTAAGCCACCCAAACTACCCATGCCCCTCGCAGCACCTGACTATTGACAAAATCAGCAACTTATAAATCCCTCGCCCATGAGCACACGAAATATAATAAGTTATAGTGCGACTTATATTTCTAAGTAAAGTTATCACAATACAAACCTAACAGACTTAGTATAATGTCTCATATTTGAAAATTATTGTGAAAAAATCAATGCGTTTAATAAAAATAATTAAATGGACAGGCGCAATATTAATCTCCTGCGTCGCCATAGGCATATTAATTAGCTATTTAGTTTACCAACGCCTCATTACCGATCTCCCTGAAATTAACGTATTACGCAACGTTCAATACACGCAACCACTAAGTATTTACAGCCAAGACGGTTTACTAATAGAACAATTTGGCGAAAAAATACGCACACCAACCAAAATAACCAAAATACCTACAGCCCTTGTTAATGCCTTTATAGCGGCCGAAGATGGTAGTTTTTACTCGCACTCTGGAGTCGATTTTAAAGGCCTATCTCGGGCTATCGTACAACTCATTCTTACCGGCAAAAAGAAACAAGGCGGCAGCACAATTACCATGCAAGTTGCGCGCAATTTTTTACTCAACAACAAAAAAACCTATACACGCAAATTAAAAGAAATCATCCTTGCCTTTCAAATTGAACAAGAATTCAGCAAAGATGAAATTCTTGAACTGTATCTCAATAAAATTTACCTAGGCCAACGCGCTTACGGAGTTGCTGCTGCAGGTGAAATCTACTACAACCAGCCTCTTACTGAATTAACATTAGCGGAGCTCAGCATGATTGCCGGCTTACCAAAAGCCCCATCAAGCTACAACCCCATATCTAATCCTAGTCGTGCCTTATTACGCCGTAACTACGTATTAAAACGCATGCTAGATTTAGAATATATTAACCAACAAGACTACGACACAGCTATCCAAGCCCCTATTACAGCTAGCACCTACACCACTCAAAGAGAACTTTATGCGCCTTATATTGCAGAAATGGTGCGTAATGAAATTATCCACCGCTATGGCGAGAAGGTAGCTTATAGTGCCGGTTTAAAGGTTTATACAACCATTAAATCTGACTTACAAAACACCGCAGTCAGCGCCTTACGTAACAATTTGCATAATTATGCTGAGCGACATAGCTATCAAGTCAATAAGGCACAAAAGCAGACACTCAAAGCGAGTGATAAAATTGGCGACACCGTTCCTGCTACCGTGTTAGAAATTAACAAAAAACAACTCACAGTACAAACTCAAGAAAAGGAAGTAATCACACTGTATTGGAAGGATAGCCCATGGAGCACTAAATATGACCCGCATAACGAAAAAACACAGTCAATAAGTTCCTTTTTAGATATTATTCAACTAAATGACACTATTCGCCTGAGAAAAGTCAAAGGAAAATGGCGCTTAGCACAAGTCCCACAAGCAGAAAGTGCATTTATTGCACTAGACCCGAACAGCGGTGCTATTTTGGCACTTTCTGGTGGTTATGCTTACTTTAACAATAAATATAACCGCGCCACCCAAGCAAAACGTCAGCCTGGCTCAGGATTTAAGCCTATTATTTACACTACAGCACTTGAGCATGGCTATACTGCCGCCAGCATGATTAATGACGCACCTATCCTTGATACCAACAACTCTACACAAGAAAGCGAATGGCGCCCCGAAAACTACAGTCATAAATTTTATGGCCCAACAAGCATTCGCACTGCTTTACGAAAATCGCGCAACTTAATATCTGTGCGTTTACTCAGGTCGATTGGCATTCCTGCCGTCACAAAAACCGCATTACGCTTCGGCTTTAACAAAGAACAACTACCACAAAAGCTATCCCTTGCCCTAGGCAGTGGCTACGCATCTCCACTGCAGATGGCGCGTATGTATGCGGTTTTTGCTAATGGTGGATTTTTAATTACCCCTTTTTTCATTGAACGCATAGAATCCAGTACGGGAGAAATTCTATTCCAAGCCGAACCTTTAACAGCCTGCACAAACTGCGTAGCAAAGAATGCACCACAAATTATTACACCGCAAATAAACTTCATAATGAATACACTCTTACGCGATGTTGTACAGCGCGGCACAGCCACCAAAGCTAAATCCCTACAACGAACTGATTTAGCAGGAAAAACAGGCACAACTAACGATCAAAAAGATGCTTGGTTTAATGGATTTACACCCCATATAGTAGGTATCGCATGGGTAGGCCGAGATAACTCCCAAAGTCTAGGTCGCTTTGAAACCGGTGGCAAAGCAGCCTTGCCTTTATGGGTTGATTTTATGCGTTATGCGCTCAAGGACAAAGCCGAAGAAAAACTTGTTATGCCCGAGGGTATTAGCAAAGTCCTTATTGATACTGAAGAAGGCCTACTAGCAAGAGAAGAATCACCGACCAGCACCTGGGAGTATTTTCGTACTAAATTTGTGCCAACGCAGTATGTACCTTTTACTCCTGAAATAACCAACAATACTACTGGCGAAGAACAAGCAACACCTGAAGCCCTATTTTAAAAGACCTATTGAATTTATTTACTGCCTTGATTTAAAATCGCACGAGCTTTCCTTACAACTAGCTATTTAATAAATGGCCGTACATTACAATAAACTTCATTAAACCGCACTAGGATTAACCAAAGACTATGTCAGATGTCAGTACTAGCGATAGCCTTATCGCCATTCAACAACTAAAAAGCACAATCAGCAAGCAGATTATCGGCCAAGACGTATTGGTCGAACGTATGTTAATTGCTTTACTGGCTGACGGGCACATATTAGTAGAAGGCGCGCCAGGATTAGCAAAAACTCGTGCGATTAATGCCTTAAGCAAAGGGATACAAGCCGATTTTCATCGCGTGCAATTTACCCCAGACCTGCTACCGGCGGATTTAACCGGCACCGAAATCTATCGCCCCGAGCAAGGCAGCTTTGAATTTCAAAAAGGCCCACTCTTCCATAATCTAGTTTTAGCCGATGAAATCAACCGCTCCCCCGCAAAAGTTCAAGCAGCATTACTAGAAGCAATGGCTGAACGCCAAATCACTGTCGGTGGAGAAACTTATAAATTACCTCAATTATTTCTGGTTATGGCCACCCAAAACCCAATTGAGCAAGAAGGCACCTATCCTCTACCCGAAGCTCAATTAGACCGCTTTTTATTACATGTCAAAATTGACTACCCAGCACCGGAACATGAAAAACATATTTTGCACTTAGCACGCAACGAAGCAATACAGAATGGAAAACCTGAACAAAAACCTACCCTAGGTATCAGTCAAGAAAGTCTATTTAACGCACGCCAAGAAGTACTTAATATTTTTATGGCGGATAATTTGGAAGATTATTTATTGCAAATCATCCTCGCCTCACGCAACCCTGCGGCGTATGGTGAAGATTTAGCCAGCTGGATACAGTACGGTGCCAGCCCCCGTGCAAGTATTGCGCTAGATCGATGTGCGCGTGCTAAAGCATGGCTGAATGGCAAAGAGTATGTCGGGCCAGAAGACATACAAGAGCTCGCTTTTGATGTCTTACGTCACCGCATTATTTTATCTTATGAGGCTGAAGCAGAAGGCATTACTAGCGATTATTTTATTGCACAACTTATTGCCCGCATCGCTGTGCCATGAGTGAAACCAATGAACTCACCAGTGTCAATTTAAAGATGCTGATTAACCTCGTCAAACCAGCCGCGACATTGCAGTTATTCCGCTCACGTATTCGCGCCCTACAGAGCGGCGGACATGTGTCACGTATTAAAGGGCGAGGCATGGAATTTGATGAAGTAAGACCTTACCAGCCTGGTGATGATATACGCAGCATAGACTGGCGCGTGACTGCGCGTACAGGAAAAGCGCATACCAAACTCTTCCGTGAAGAGCGCGAACGCCCCGTATTTATCTCAGTGGATTACCGAGCCTCTATGCAGTTTGCAACACGCGGGGTATTTAAGTCTGTACAAGCTGCCAAGCTTGCCAGCTTAATTGCTTGGGTCGCACAACATCACAGTGACCGAATTGGTGGACAAATTTTTACCGACTTTTTCTGTAAGGAGCTAAAACCACAACATGGAAAACAAGCCGTTTTACATTTTCTTAACACCCTAACTCAACCGCAGCCCAAGCAAAAAACTCTAAATTTTGAACAAATTATGCGTCGCTTAAGCCAGCATGTAAAACCAGGGAGCTTAGTTTATATTATTAGCGACTTTCGTGGCCTGAATAAAGCCACGGAACAATACCTAGCTAAATTAGCACGCCACTGTGAAGTCATAATGATTTTGATTTATGACCCGCTAGAAAGCCACCTACCCACTAAAGGCCGCTATCGGTTTACGGATAATGATAAAGATATTGTCGTTGATACCAGTGATAAACAACGTGTTTTGAGCTATCATGAAAAATTTCAACAACATTGCATAACGCTACAACAACTCGCCAACAAATTAAATATCCGTTACTTACGTTGCGCAAGTAATGATGACCCAATACAAATACTAAGGTAATGGTTCAAAAATACATCAGACATCGCCCCCCTATGCTTGCATGACCTTATTACGACCGCCTGTTTTAGCAGCATACAAAGCTTTATCTGCTCGCGCCACAAAACTCTCAACATCATCCGTTGTTTGCAATGCAGTGACTCCGATCGACACTGTCACTTTACCAATAGATTGCCCATTATCTTTTTGCTTTAACTCACTTTTTGCCAGTGTAGCCCTAATAGTTTCAGCTACCTCTAATGCACTATTAACCTCAGTATTAGGCATAATTACAACCATTTCCTCACCACCATAACGTGCGATCAAATGATCTTGAGCCACATATTTTTTCAAAATCCCAGCCATAAACCGAATTACTTTATCGCCAACAATATGACCATAGGTATCATTTACACGTTTAAAATGATCCAAATCAAGCATTAACAAGCAATGATTAGAATCTAGGGCATGATCTACTAAATCCGTAATTTCACTATCAAAAGCACGGCGATTTAATAGTCCTGTTAAACCATCTCTTGTCGCCATTTCCTTAGCTTTAACTAATTCATTACGTAATTCCTGCATTTCTTCATTTGCTTCATTCAACTTTACTTTTAAATTTTGACTTATTGCAGAAAATTGTTTTGTTTCTTCAAGAATACCCGATAACACTGAACCCGCATCACTTAAATTATCCAACTCCTCTAGCTGAAGAACACTGCCCTCAAGATTACCACTGACACTTAATACTTGGGCATTAGACTGTTCCACCGTACTTGCAGTTTCATCAATTACTGTTTGCAGTTGTAATTGCATTTTCTCAAATGCCTCTTCCGACTCATTACAAATATATTTTTTATACAAGGCCAAACCAGATTGCTCATCAAACAACTCATTATTAGTTAGAGCCTTATTAATAGCCTTATTTAAAAGCCCGTTATAGCCTGCTGCATACACATACCAAACGGCGTAATTAATCGGATGCGGTGGAACATTATTTTTTATCATTAAAGGAATACTTTTCCTTAAGACTTCCGCGCTGTATTCAGGGCTTGCATTATAGTGAGGTAAAAAAGTCATCGTTGTTGTTTTCAACCTTAAATTTTTATTCATAAAAATTTAACTTAGGAATGAGCACAAATTAATTTAGGCAAGTTCAATTTAAGAATTATAATGATGCAACTCATAAACTTTATTTAAAATCGACCCAAGATAAAACCTTACTCAAAAGAAATTGAAGCGCAGATGCGAGAA